>NZ_JAFKEC010000019.1 GCF_017848315.1 Pseudomonas palmensis | reverse complement strand
CAACGTGCCATGGCCTGTGGGATCGGTGTTGTCAGCCTTGTTTGTTCGGCCGAAGATCGCAGTGGGGCCATCATGGGCCAGTCGACACCCTTGCAGCGCCCTCAGGATCGAGCGCCGCCCGCGCGGCGCTTCGCCGGCAAGGCCGGCTCCTACATTTGCTGCAACGTGCCATGGCCTGTGGGATCGGTGTTGTCAGCCTTGTTTGTTCGGCCGAAGATCGCAGTGGGGCCATCATGGGCCAGTCGACACCCTTGCAGCGCCCTCAGGATCGAGCGCCGCCCGCGCGGCACTTCGCCGGCAAGGCCGGCTCCTACAACGGTTGCAACGCACCATGGCCTTTGGGGGTTGGGGTGGCGCTACAGCATCACCAGCGTCAACACCACCAGCAACGGCAACAGCACCGCACACGACCACGCCATGTACCCGAAGAAGCTCGGCATCTTCACCCCGCGCTGCTCGGCTATCGCCTTGACCATGAAGTTCGGCGCGTTGCCAATGTAGGTCATCGCCCCCATGAACACCGAACCCATGGAGATCGCCAGCAAGGTCTGCGGCATGCGCTCCATCAACACCTGCGCATCCCCAGCCGCCATGTTGAAGAACAACAAATAGGTCGGCGCATTGTCCAGGAAGCTCGACAAGGTCCCGCTCAACCAGAAGTACATGCTGTCGATCGGCTCGCCCTGCGCACCACTCACGCTCGCCACCAACCACGCCAACTGGCCGTCACTGCCGGCCCGCAATATCGCAATCACCGGGGCAATGGTGAGAAAGATGCCCGCAAACAACTTGGCCACCTCGACGATCGGCCCCCAGTCGAACTCGTTGGCAACCCGCAGGCCGCGCGGGGTGAACCACAACGACAGCAAGGCCAGTACCACCAGCAGGCCGTCACGCAACAGGTTCTGCACCTCGACCCGAGTGCCCATCAGCTCGACGCCAATCCCCGGCTTCCAGAGGCCCGACATCAACACCGCCAGCACCACGCCCGCCAACAGCAGGAAGTTGCGCTTGCCCAGCAGGCGCAACGGCGCATCCGGCGTCGGGTCTTCGGCCAGCATCTCGTTTTCGCGGCGATAGTAGTAGCGGTCGATCAGGTAGAACACGCCCAGCAACGGCACCGCCAGCAGCACCACCGGCAAGGCCATGTGCTGCAGGGTCCAGGCAAAGCTCACACCCTTGAGAAAACCCAGGAACAACGGCGGGTCGCCCAACGGGGTCAGGCCGCCGCCGACGTTGGCCACCAGAAAGATGAAGAACACCACCACGTGCGCGGTGTGCTTGCGGTTGTCGTTGGCACGCAGCAGCGGGCGGATCAGCAGCATCGCCGCCCCCGTGGTGCCCATCACCGAGGCCAGCACCGCCCCCAGCGCCAGCAACCGCGTGTTGAGCCACGGCGAGCCATGCAGGTTGCCCTCCACCACGATCCCGCCCGAAATGGTGAACAGCGCAAACAGCAGGATGATGAACGGCAGGTACTCGGCCAGCAGTACGTGCACGCCCAGCCCCAGGCTGGCGTGCCAGCCGAAGGCAAAGCAGAACGGCAGCGCGAACAGCAGCGTCCAGCCCAGGGTGATCTTGCCGAAATGGTGATGCCACAGCGGTGCGGCCACGATGGGCAGCAAGGCGATGCTCAGCAGGATGCCGGCAAACGGCACGCCCCACAGCAGGCCCATGCGCGCGCCATCGACCTCGGCGGCGCTGGCGATGCCCGGCAGGCACAGCAACAAGAGGGCCGCCAGCAGCGACAGACAGGAACAACCACGAAACAAAGCAGGGAAAAGGCGCATCGATACCGACCGTGTGCAGATGAACAGCAGCGCGCCAGCCCGAAGGCTGGCGCGCATGAGCGAAGCATGGATGCTAAACCAAAATGCCCCGCTCGGCTGCCTACAACGCCTCCAGCGAAGCCATCAGGTCACTCAGCCGGTCGACCTTGTCGTCGCTCAGCACGGTGGCCTCGAGGCCCTCCACATAGATCGCCAGTTCCTCCACGCTGCTGCATTCGAACATGGCCCGCAGCGGCACGTTCAGTTGCAGCACCTTCTGCACCCGCGAAGCAATCTGGGTGGCCAGCAGCGAATGCCCGCCCAACTCGAAGAAGTTGTCGCGCACCCCCACCCGCTCGACCTTGAGCACATCGGCCCAGATGTCAGCCAGTTGCTGCTCCAGTTCGCTGCGCGGCGCCAGGTAGGCCTGGCTGTGCTGCTGGCCGAACTCGATGGCCGGCAGCGCCTTGCGGTCGAGCTTGCCGTTGGCGTTGCGCGGCAACTCGGCCAGCCACGCCCAGTGCAGCGGCACCATGTACTCCGGCAGTTCGGCGCGCAGGCGCTGGCGAACCTGTTCCAGCAATGGCGCCGTGTCGGCACGGCTGTCGGCCGCCACCAGGTAGCCGACCAGGTGCTTGCCGTTTGCACCCTCCTGCACGCCCACCGCCGCGTCACGCACCTGGACCTGTTCATGCAGGCGTGCCTCGATTTCGCCCAGTTCGATGCGGTAGCCGCGAATCTTCACCTGGTGATCGATGCGCCCCACGTACTCCAGCACCCCGTCGGCACGCCGGCGTGCCAGGTCGCCGGTGCGGTACAGGCGCTCGCCCGGGGCGCCGAACGGGTGCGGGATGAACGCCTGGGCCGTGCGCAGCGGGTCGCCCACGTAGCCGCGCCCTACCCCGGTGCCGGCCACGCACAGCTCGCCCACCGCGCCCAGCGGCACCAGCTCGTGATCTTCACCGAACAGGTACAGGCGGTTGTTGTCGGTCGGCGTGCCGATCGGCAGGTAGCTGCCCTGGGTGGAGGCCGCATCGACGCGGAAGAACGCCACGTCATCGGAGCACTCGGCCGGGCCGTAGGCATTCACCAGGCCGATCTGCGGGTAGCGCTCCAGCCACTGCCAGGCCAGCTCCGGCGGCATCGCCTCGCCGGTGGGCAGCATCCAGCGCAGGCCGCTCAGGTGCTGGCGCTCGTTGGCCAGCATGCCCTGGATCAGCGACGGCACGCTTTCGAGCACCGTGATGCCGGCGGCCTGCACATGCTCCAGCAGCCCTTGCGGATCGTGCGCGATGGCATTGGGCACGATCGCCACCTGCGCGCCGAACAGCGGCGCGGCAAGGAACTGCCACACCGAGATATCGAAGCTCTGCGAGGCGGTCTGCGCGATCACGTCCGCCTCGCCCAGTTGCAGGTACGGCACCTTGCTCAGCTGGTTGTTGAGCATGCCGCGCTGCTCGACCATCACGCCCTTGGGCAGGCCGGTGGAGCCGGAGGTGTAGATCACGTAGGCGAGGTTCTCCGGCGCGCTGTAGATGCCCGGGTTGGCTTCGCTGCCGTCGCCGGCCTGAATGTCCTCCCACACCAGCAGGCGCGGCCGCCCTGCACACCCCAGTTCGTCGAGCAGGGCCTGTGCCTGGGCCAGGCAGGCCCGGGTGCAGACGATCACCGGGGTGCGGCTGAGCTCGACGATGCGTTGCAGACGCGCGCCGGGCAGGCCCGGGTCCAGCGGCAGGTAGCCGGCGCCGGCCTTGAAGCTGCCGACGATCATGCCCAGCAGCGCCAGCCCGCGCTCGGCCAGCAGTGCCACCGGCTGGTCGACCTGCACCCCGGCCGCCACCAGGGCATGCCCGAGGCGGTTGGCCTGGCAGTTCAGCTCGGCGTAGCTGCACTGCTGTTCGAGGCAGCGTGCGACCACCCGATCGGGATGCGCCGCCACCCTCGCCTCGAACAACGCCGCGTAGCTCTGCTGCAGCGGATAGGCATGCTCGCTGCGGTTGCAGTCCTGCAGCAGGAAGCGCTGTTCCTGCTCGCCCAGCAGTGCCAGCTGCGCCACATCGCCGTGCAAGCCCTCCATCAGCGCCAGCAGCAGGCGCTTGAATTCTCCCAGCAGGCGTTCGACGGTGGCGCGGTCGAAGTAGCGCTGGTCGAACGACAGGTGCAGGCCCAGGTCGTCGCCGGGGTAGCACACCGCCGTGAGCGGGAAGTTGGTGTGGGTGCGGCCCGAGTCGGAGGTTGCATTCAGGCTCTGGGCGCGGTCCAGCACCGCCACTTCGACCGGGGCGTTCTCGAACACGAACAGGCTGTCGAACAGCGGCTGGCCCTTGGGCAGTTCGCTGCATTCCTGGATGTTGACCAGCGGCAGGTACTCGTACTCGCGCACCTCCATGTTGCGTTCCAGCAGGCCCTGCAGCCACTGGCGCACCGAACACCGCTGGCCGGGGGCCGGCAGGGTGACACGCAGTGCGATGCTGTTGATGAACAGGCCCACGGTGTGCTGCATCTGCGGCAGGCTGACCGGGCGCCCGGCCACGGTCACGCCGAACACCACGTCACGCTCGCCGCTGAAGCGGCTGAGCACCAGCGCCCAGGCCGCCTGGGCGAAGGTGTTGACGGTCAGCTGATGGGCCTGGGCCAGCTCGCGCAGGCGTACCCCGTCCTCCACCGCCAGGCGCGTGTAGCAGTCGCCCACCTGCATGCCGCCGTGATCGCCCGCGTGCTCGCGCAGCAGCGGGCGGTCGCTTGGAAGGTAGGTGGTGCGCTCGAAGCCCTGCAGGTTCTGCCGCCACCACTGGCGCGCCTCGTCCAGGCTCTGGTGCTGCAGCCAGCCGATGTAGTCGCGGTAGCGCGGCGGCGTCGCCAGCTGCGCCTCACGGCCCTCGCCCAGGGCCAGGTAGAGCTCGAAGAAGTCGTTCATCAGCAGCGAGCGGCACCAGGCATCGATGAGGATGTGGTGGTTGCTCATCATGAACCAGTACTGCGCCTGGCCCACGCGGATCAGGCGCAGGTGGAACGGCGCCTGCTGCAACAGCTCGAAACCGGCCTCGCGCTCCTGCTTGTGCAGGGCCTGCAGGCGTGCTTCGTGATCGGCCTGCGGGTCGGCGCTCCAGTCCTGATAGTCGATGGGCGTGGTGCCGGGCTTGTGAATGATCTGCAGCATGCCTTCGCCGGCATTCCAGCAGAACGAGGCGCGCAGGGCTTCGTGCCGCGCCACCACCGCCTGCCAGGCCTGGGCGAAGCGCTGCGGGTCGATCTCGCTGTTGATGCGGTAGCGGTCCTGCATGTAGTAGATGCCGGTGCCCGGTTCGAGCAGGGTGTGCAGCAGCATGCCCTCCTGCATCGGGGTCAGCGGGTACACGTCCTCGATCTGCGCGGCGGGCACCGGCAGGCTGTCGATCTGTGCCTGGGTCAGGCGCGCCAGCGGGAAGTCCGACGGCGTGAAGCTGCCGTTGGCGTCATCCAGGCAATGGACGATCAGGCTCGCCAGCTCGCCGAGGTAGGCGCGGGCCAGCTCTTCGATGGTCTGGGTGTCGAAGCGCTCGCGGCTGAAGGTCCAGCGCAGCTGCAACTGGCCGCCGTACACCTGGCCGTCGACGCTCAGCCAGTTGGGCAGCGGTGCGTCGAGGTCGTGGGCCAGGCCCGCGGGTTCGTCCACCGGCTGATACAGCGCCGCACTGCCGAACTGCTGGTCGAACTGGCCCAGGTAGTTGAAGGTGATGCGCGCCTGGGGCAGCGCGGCCATGGCTTCGCGGGTGGCGTCATCGGCCAGGTAGCGCAGTACCCCATACCCCAGGCCCTTGTGCGGCACGCTGCGCAGTTGCTCCTTGATCGCCTTGATCGAGGCCGCCTGCCCGGCGGCCTCCTCGATGTTCAGCGGGCTCAGGCGCAGCGGGTAGGCGCTGGTGAACCAGCCGACGCTGCGGCTCAGGTCGATCTCGTCGAACAGGGTCTCGCGGCCATGCCCTTCGAGCTGCACCAGCACCGAGGTATCGCCGCTCCAGCGGCACAGCACCCGGGCCAGCGCGGTCAGCAACAGGTCGTTGACCTGGGTGCGGTAGGCCGCGGGGGCCTGCTGCAGCAACTGGCGCGTCTGCCCCTGGCTCAGTTGCACGCTGACGGTGTGCGCCTGGCGGTGCAGATTGGCACCCTGGGGGTGGTCGCACGGCAGCTCGCGGGTGGCGGCACTGAGCTGCGCCTGCCACCAGTGCTGCTCGTCACGCAGCGAGTCGCTGCCGGCATAGGTGGCCAGGCGTGCGGCCCAGTGGCTCATCGCGCTGGTCTTGGCTGCCAGCGGCTGGCCACGGTACAGCGCCTGCAGGTCTTCGAGCAGCACGCGCCACGACACGCCATCCACCACCAGGTGATGGATCGCCAGCAGCAGGCGCTGGGCGCCCTGCCCGTCCTCCACCAGCAGCGCACGCAGCAGCGGGCCGTCGGCGAGGTCGAGGCTGCGCTGCACATCGCTGTACAGGGCCTGGCAATCCTGCAGATCGGCCACCGAAGCCTGCCACAGCAGTGCGCGCGTATCGGCCGGGGCGTAGCTGGCGCGGCCCTCGCAAAAGCGCAGGCGCAGTGCATCGTGATGCGCCACCAGCGCCTGCAGAGCCTGTTCCAGCGCTTCGCCGGCCAGGCGTTCGGCAGGCGCCAGCAGCACGGCCTGGTTCCAGTGCTGCGGTTGCACCACGTCGCTGTCGAAGAACCAGTGCTGGATCGGCGTGAGCGCTGCGGCGCCGCTGAGCGGGCCCTGTTCGATCAACGTGGCCTGGCTGCGGCTGACCACCGTGGCCAGGGTCTGCACGGTCTGCTGCTGGAACAGCTCGCGGGCGCTGAAGTGCAGGCCCAGCTGGCGGGCGCGGCTGACCACCTGGATCGACAGGATCGAGTCGCCGCCCAGTTCGAAGAAGTTGTCCTGCAGGCCCACGCGCTCGACGTTGAGCACATCGCGCCAGATCGCGGCCAGTTGCTGCTCCACCTCGCTGCGTGGCGCCTCGTAGTGCTCGCGGCCCTGCTCCCTGTCCGGCAGCGGCAGTGCGTGGCGGTCGAGCTTGCCGTTGCCGGTCAGCGGCATCTGATCCAGCAGCACCAGGTGGGCGGGCACCATGTAGTCGGGCAGGTTCACCCGCAGTTGCGCCTTGAGGCTGTCGCGCAGCGCCGCCTGCTGTTCGGCGCCGGCCTGTGCCTGCTCGCACACCAGGTAGGCAGCCAGTTGCTTGCCGCCGGGCATGTCCAGCGCCAGCACCACGGCCTCGCGCACGTCGGCATGTTCCAGCAGGCGGCTTTCGATCTCACCCAGTTCGATACGGAAGCCGCGGATCTTCACCTGATGGTCGATACGCCCCATGTACTCCACCAGCCCGTCGGCGCGCTGGCGCACCAGGTCGCCGGTGCGGTACAGGCGCCCGCCCCGCTGGCTGAACGGGTCGGCGACGAAGCGTTCGGCGCTCAGCCCAGGTCGATCATGGTAGCCCTGGGCCAGGCCTGCGCCACCGATGTACAGCTCGCCGATGGCGCCCTGCGGCAGCAGCGCCAGGTCGGCATCGAGGATGTACGCCACGCGGGCGCCGATCACCCGGCCGATCGGTACGCTGCCGACGCCCGCTTCAAGGGCCGGCGGTGCCAGGCAGGCCAGCGGCATCACCACGGTTTCGGTGGGACCGTAGGCATTGAAGAACTGCGCCGGCTTGAACGCCTCGCGAATGCGTTGCAGGTGCTCGCCGGTCAGTGCTTCGCCGCCGGTGATGCACAGGCGCACCGGCAGCTGTTCGTCGCGGCTGGCCAGCCATTGCGCCAGCTGGCTGCCGTAGCTCGGCGTGAAGCCCAGCACGCTGACCTGCTGCTGGCGGATCAGCGTGCAGATTTCCTCGGCGCCCCACTGCCCCTGGGCGCGCAGCACCACCCGTGCGCCGCTGAGCAATGGCACCAGCAGGCGCTCGGTGGCCGCGTCGAAGTTGATCGAATAGAAGTGCAGCTCGCAGTCGTCGCTGCGCATGCCGAACGCCTCGATCACCGCCAGGCAGTGCATGGCGATCTCGCCATGGCTGACCACCACGCCCTTGGGCTTGCCGGTGGAGCCGGAGGTGTAGATCAGGTAGGCCTGGTGACCCGGCAGGCTGAGTGACGGCAAGGCCTCGGCGCTGTAGCCGTGCAGCGCCGCCGCGTCGTCGTCCAGGCACCAGCGGGCCACGCCGGGCGGCAGCTCGCCCAGCCTGTCGAACAGCGCGCGCTGGCCCAGCAGCAGGCCGATGCCGCTGTCCTGGATCATGTACTGCAGGCGTTCGAGGGGGTATTCCGGGTCCAGCGGCACGTAGGCGCCGCCGGCCTTGAGGATCGCCAGCAGGCCGATCACCAGCTGCGCCGAACGCTCCAGCGCCAGGCCCACCCGCACCTGCGGGCCCACGCCACGTTCGCGCAGCACCCGCGCCAGGCGGTTGGCCCGGGCATCGAGCTGGGCGTAGCTCAGGTGTTCGCCGGCAAAGGTCAGTGCCAGTGCATCCGGGGTGCGCTGGGCCTGTGCACTGAACAGGTCATGCACGGTGCGGTTCAGGCCCGGCGCTGCGGGGTCGCCGGCCAGGTTGTCGAACAGGGCCTGGCGCTCGCCCTGGCCCAGCAGCGGCAGTTCGCACAGGCGTTGCTGCGGGTCGGCCAGCAAGGCGTCGAGCAACCGCTGCCAGTGCGCCGCCATGCGCGCGATGCGCGGCGCGTCGAACAGGTCGCAACTGTAGGTCAGGCAGCAGCCCAGGCGACGGTCGAGGTCGGTGACTTCCAGGTTGAGGTCGAACTTGGTCGCCCGGGCGTCGTTGACCAGGTACTCCACCTGCATGCCGGCCAGTTGGCGGCTCTGCTGGAATTCCCAGCGCTGCACGTTGCACATCACCTGGAACAGCGGGTTGTAGGCGGCGCTGCGCGGTGGCTGCAAGGCTTCGACCAGGTGGTCGAACGGCAGGTCCTGGTGCGAC
Source organism: Pseudomonas palmensis (assembly GCF_017848315.1). Classification (GTDB taxonomy): domain Bacteria; phylum Pseudomonadota; class Gammaproteobacteria; order Pseudomonadales; family Pseudomonadaceae; genus Aquipseudomonas; species Aquipseudomonas palmensis. The sequence continues at coordinate 75,126 of NZ_JAFKEC010000019.1, read as the reverse complement.
TGGCCGTCGATCACGGTCTGGCGCACCTGCTCGATCAGGTCGGCCACGCGCATCTGCCCGTCCAGCTGGCAACGCAGCACCTGGGTGTTGAGGAAGGCGCCGATCAACCCCTCGCTTTCCGGGCGGATGCGGTTGGCCACCGGTGCGCCGATGCGCAGGTCGGTCTGCCCGCTGTAGCGGTACAGCAGCAGCGCCAGGGTGGCGGTCATGGTCATGAACAGGGTCAGGCCATGCTCGGCATTGAAGGCGCGCACCCTGGCGGCCAGCTCATCGCTCAGGTCGAAGCGGTACAGCTCGCCGCGGTGGCTCTGCACCGCCGGGCGCGGACGATCGGCGGGCAATTCCAGCACCGGGTGTTCATCGCCCAGCTGTGCGCGCCAGTAGTCCAGCTGGCGCTGGCGCTCGCCGGCCTCCAGCCACTGGCGCTGCCACACGCTGTAGTCCAGGTACTGCACCGGCAGCGGTTCGAGCGGCGAATCGCGGTCGTCGAGAAACGCTTCGTACAGCTCGCCCAGCTCGCGGGCAAAGATGTCCATGGCCCAGCCTTCGATGACGATGTGGTGCAGGGTGAGCACGAAGTAGTGCTCCTGCTCGCCGGCCTTGACCAGGCAGGCACGCAGCAGCGGCCCGGTCTCCAGGTCGAACGGCTGGTGCGCCTGCTCGTCGGCCAGGGCCTGCAGGCGCTGCTGGCGCTGCACCTGGTCGTGGGCCGAAAAATCCAGCCAGTTCATCACCAGCCCGGTGTCGGGCGAAACGGCCTGGTACGGTACGCCATCGATGCTCGGGAAGGTGGTGCGCAAGGTCTCGTGGCGCACGATCAGCGCCTGCAGGGCCTGTTCGAAGCGGCTGACGTCCAGCACCCCGCGCAGGCGTGCCATGCCGCCGACGTTGTAGGCCGGGCTGTCCGGCTCCATCTGCCAGAGGAACCACATGCGCTGCTGCGAGTACGACAGCGGCACCGGCTGGCTGCGGTCGATGCGCGTTATTTCGCCTTGCAGGTTGTGCTGCCCGGCCAGTTGCAGGACCTCGATGCGTGCGGCGAAGGCGCCCAGCGCGCTGGCTTCGAACAGGGTGCGCAGCGGGAGTTCGACGTCGCAGGCCTGGCGCGTGCGGGCGATGATCTGGGTGGCCAGCAGCGAGTGCCCGCCGAGGGCGAAGAAGTCATCGTCCAGGCCGACCCGCGCCAGGCCCAGCACATCGCACCAGATGGCGGCGATCTGCTGTTGCAGCGGTGTGACCGGGGCAACATGCACGCGCTGCTGCCAGCTCGGCTCGGGCAGCGCCTTGCGGTCGAGCTTGCCGCTGGGGCCCAGCGGCATCTGCGCCAGGTGCACCAGTTGCGCGGGCACCATGTAGGGCGGCAATTGCGCCGCCAGTGCGCTCAGCAATGCTTCGCCGCAGTCGTGCGCGTGGGTGTAGTAGCCGACCAGTTGCGGGCCGGCCGCCGTGTCGCGTACCAGCACCACGGCCTGCTCCACGCCCGGCTGGGCCAGCAGGCAGGCCTGCACCTCTTCGGGCTCTACACGAAAACCGCGCAGTTTGACCTGCTGGTCGATGCGGCCCAGGTATTCCAGTGCCCCCAGGTCGGCCAGCCAGCGCGCACGGTCGCCGCTGCGGTACAGGCGCTGGCCGTCGGCGCCGGGCACGAAGCGTTCGGCGGTGAGGCCCGGCCGGCCCAGGTAGCCACGGGCCAGGCCCGCACCGCCCAGGCACAGCTCACCGGGCACCCCCACAGGCGAAAGCGCCAGCTCCTCATCGAGCACCTGGCACTGCACGTTGGCCAGGGGCCGGCCGATGGGCGAGCGCAGGCCGTCTTCACGGCGGCAGTGCCAGTGGGTGACGTTGATCGCGGTTTCGGTCGGGCCATAGCGGTTGTGCAGTGCCACGTGCGGCAGTACCTGCAGCACACGGTCGCGCAGCGCCGCCGGCAACGCCTCGCCGCCGGAGAACACCCGGCGCAGGCTGGTACAGGCGGCCGCCAGGGGCTCCTGCACGAACACCTGCAACAGCGGCGGCACGAAGTGCAGCGTGGTCACGCCATGCTGCTGCACCAGTTCGGCGATGCGCTGCGGGTCGCGGTGCTCGCCGGGGCCGGCCAGCACCAGCGTGCAGCCCTGGGCCAGCGGCCAGAAGCATTCCCACACCGACACGTCGAAGCTGATCGGGGCTTTTTGCAGCAGCACGTCGTGTTCGTCCAGCGCATAGGTGGCCTGCATCCAGTGCAGGCGCTCGGCCAGGGCCGCATGGGTGTTGCCCACGCCCTTGGGCTGGCCGGTGGAGCCGGAGGTGTAGATCACGTAGGCCAGGTTGTCACCGTGCAGGTGCAGGCCCGGCGCCTGGCTGGGCCAGTTGTCCAGGTGCAGGGTGTCCATGGCGATGGTACTCACGCCCTCGACCTGGGGCAGGCGTTCGAGCACCTCGCTGTGGCTGAGCAGCAGGCTTGCGCCGCAGTCGGCGAGCATGTAGGCCAGGCGCTCGGCCGGGTAGTCGACGTCCAGCGGCACGTAGGCACCACCGGCCTTGAGAATCGCCAGCAGGCCCACCAGCAGCTGCGGCGAACGCTCGGCGGCAATCGCCACGCACACGTCCGGGCCCACGCCCTTGTCGCGCAGGTAATGGGCCAGGCGGTTGGCCTGGGTGTGCAGGCTCGCGTAGTCCAGGCTGCCGCCGGCCCATACCAGCGCGGTGCGCTGCGGGGTGCTGCGCGCCTGTTCGTTGAGTTGCTCCACCAGCCACTGGCCGGGGGCCGCTGCCGGGGCCTGGCCCCAGTCGAGCAGTTGGGCGCGGCCCGGGGCGTCGAGCAGGTTCAGCTCGGCCAGCGGCAGCTGCGGCGCGCTGCTCACCTGCTGCAGCAGGCTGACCAGTTGCGCGGCCAGGCGCTCGATGCTGGCAGCGTCGAACAGCTCGTCGGCATAGTCGAAGGAAAGGCTGATGCGGCCCTGGTGGTCTTCTTCGCTGTGCAGTTGCAGGTCGAACTTGGCCTCGCGGCTGTGCCACGCCAGTTCGTCGGCCAACAGCCCCGGCAGGCGGCGCAAGGCGCCGAGGTCGCGCTGCTGGTGGTTGAACATGACCTGGAACAGGCCCTGCTCGCGGGCCTCGGGGAAGGCTTCGACCAACTGCTCGAACGGCAGGTCCTGGTTGGCCTGGGCTTCAAGGGTGCGCTGGCGCACCTGGGCCAGCAAGGCACTGAAGGGCTGGCGCGGGTCAAGCTCGGCACGCAGCACCTGGGGGTTGATGAAGAAGCCGACCAGGCCCTGGGTTTCCAGGCGCGGGCGGTTGGCATTGGGCACGCCGACGCGGATGTCGCGCTGGCCGCTGTAGCGGTGCAGCAGGGTTTGCCAGGCCGCCAGCAACAGCATGAACAGGCTGGCATCGTGGGCCTGGGCCACCTGGCGCAGTGCAGTGCCCAGCGCCGGCTCAAGACGCAGGCTCAGGCGCGTGGCGCTGTTGCGCTGCTGCACCGAGCGCGGGTGATCGGTGGGCAGGTCGAGCACTGGCTGCGCATCGCCGAGCAAGGCCTTCCAGTAGGCGAGCTGGCGGGTACTTTCCCCCTGGGCCAGCCACTGGCGCTGCCAGCTGGCATAGTCGGCGTAATGCACCGGCAACGTATTCAGTCGCGCCTGCTGGCCCTGGCAGGCGGCGGCATACAGGCGCGCGAATTCGTCCAGCAGAATGTTCATCGACCAACCGTCGGCGATGATGTGGTGCAGGGTCACCCACAGCTGATGGGTTTCGTTGTCCTGGCGTACCAGGGTGACCCGCAGCAGCGGCCCGCGCTCCAGGTCGAAGGGTTGGCGCGCCTCGTCTTCGCGCAACTGCTGAACGCGGGCCGGGGTTTCGTGCCCCAGGTCCAGGCTTTGCACCTGCAACGCCAGGTTCGCCAGCACGCGCTGCACCGGTTGCCCGTGGTGGTCGGCAAACACCGTGCGCAGCGCTTCATGGCGGGCCACCAGCGCCTGGAAGCTGCTGCGCAGCGCAGCCTCGTCCAGTTCGCCGCGCAGGCGCAGGCCCCCCGGGATGTTGTAGGCCGCACTGCCAGGCTCCAGTTGCCACAGCAGCCACAGCCGGGCCTGAGCCAGCGATTGCGGCAGCGCCTGTTCGCGGGGCAATTGCGCGATGGCGCCCTGGGCCACCCCGCCGTCGATGTGCAGGCGGGCCACCTGGGCAGTGAAGCCTGCCAGGGTCGGCGCTTCGAACAGCAGGCTCAGGCTCAGTTCCAGCCCCAGTTCGTCACGCAGGCGCGCCGTGAGCTGGGTGGCGGCGATGGAGTTGCCGCCGAGCAGGAAGAAGTGATCGTCGTCGCCCACCTCGGCCACGTTCAGTTGCTCGCACCACAGCCGCGCGATCAGCGCCTGCAACCCGTCGCCGCTCGGCGCCGCGTGGCGTGCGGCAGGCGCCTGGGCCTCCGGGAAGCGGGCGTAGCAGTCCAGGCTGCCATCGTGCAGGCGCAGGCGGCAGGCCGAACGCTGCAACTTGCCGCTGGAGGTCTTGGGCAACGCACCGGGGTTGAGCAGCAGCACCACCGCCGGTGCCTGCTGGCAGGCATCGGCGATGACCTGGCGCAGGGTGCGGATCAGGTTCGCCGGCTCGATGACCTTCTGCACGTTGCGGCTGATCTCCACCGCGATGCCGATACCCTCCTCGCCCTGGTCGTCGACGGCGAACACTGCCACGCGGCCCTTGCGCAGCACGTCGACCTCGCGCTCCAGGGTCTTTTCCAGGTCCTGCGGGTAGAGGTTGTGCCCGCGTACGATGAGCATGTCCTTCAGGCGCCCGGTGACGAACAGTTCGCCGTCACGCATGAAGCCCAGGTCGCCGGTGCGCAGCCAGGTGCGCCCGCCGTGCTCGACGAAGGTCTTTGCGCTGGCCTCGGGGTTGCGCCAGTAACCGTGGGCGATGCTCGGGCCGGCGGCCCAGATCTCGCCCACCTGGTTGTCGCCCAGCACAGCCAGGGTGTGCGGTTCGACGACCTGCACCGCGTGCAGCGGCTGGCTGAAGCCGCAGCTCATCTGCACGCTGCCCTCGCCTGCTTCGGCGCGGTTGTGCGCCAGTGCCGCGCTGTCCAGCGCCAGCGCGGGGATACCGCCGCCGCGCACGCTGCCACTGACGAACAGGGTGGCTTCGGCCAGGCCGTAGCTGGCGAAGAAACTCGAGGGCACGAAACCGCACGCGGCGAATTTGTCGGCAAAGCTGTCGAGGCTGTCCTGGCGGATCGGCTCGGAGCCCGAATAGGCCACGCGCCAGCAGCTCAGGTCGAGGCTGGCCAGCGCCGCACTGCTGACGCGCTCGTTGCACAGGCGGTAGGCGAAGTCCGGCCCGCCGCTGATGGTGCCGCGGTAATCGCTGATCGCCTGCAGCCAGCGCTGCGGCCGCGCCAGGAAGTAGGCCGGGGCCATCAGCACGCAGGGCACGCCGCTGAAGATCGGTTGCAGCAGGCCGCCGATCAGGCCCATGTCGTGGTACAGCGGCAGCCAGCTGACGATCACGTCGTCGGGGTTCACGTCGATGCCGAAGCCGTGGCGGATCAGCACTTCGTTGGCCACCAGGTTGCCGTGGCTGACCTGCACGCCCTTGGGCAGCGCGGTGGAGCCGGAGGTGTACTGCAGAAAGGCGATGTCGTCCGGCTTGAGCGACGGGGCCTGCCACTGCTCGCCCAGGCCGGCGTCGAGGTGATCGACGCTGAGCAGCTGCGGCGCATCCTCGCCCTTGAGTGCATCCAGGGCCAGCAGGCTGTTGTGCAGGTTGTCGACGGTCAGCAGCAGGCGCGGCTGGGCGTCCTCGATGATCGACAGCAGGCGGGCCTGGTGGTGGGTGCGCGAGGATTCCGGCGGATAGGCCGGCACGGCGATCACCCCGGCATACAGGCAGCCGAAGAACGCGGCGACGTAGTCCGGGCCACTGGGGAACAGCAGAATCGCGCGGTCGCCCGGCACCGCACGCGTCTGCAATGCGGCGGCGATGCTGCATGCACGCAGGTGCAGGTCACGGTAGCTGAGCACGGCCTGGTCGCGGGCGTCTTCGGCGAGAAAGCGCAAGGCCACCCGCTCAGGGGTCAGCGCAGCACGCTGGTTGAGGGCCTGGACCAGCGTAACCGGGAGTTCGAAGGCGTCCGTCATGGAAAGTTCCTGCCAGTGTCTGTACGTGAAAATCGGCATCGCGGGGCGCAGGGAGCCGGGTGTTCGGGCACCGGCACACGCCCTTCAGGGGCCGAGGATGTACACAGGGGAACGGATGAACGGGTGAAATAATTAGGCGCCACTGTGGCGCGGCGACAGGTGATTTTCGAAGCGGATCACGGGGTGGTGCTTAGAACCAAAAAACAGTTTGAAGTATTACTTTTCGCATTTGACAATAATTATCATTAAGAATAGCTTGTCGCACGTCGTAGGAAGCATCTCCTCGCGGAGTGCTTCGCTTCCCTCTTCGAGAACAAGGTGAAATTTCCATGGCGGAACAACTGTCCACAAGTAAGTGCGATTCACCGTTACTCCAAGCGTTCGTCGACAATCGCAGCATTCTGGTGAAAATTGCCGCCCGGATCACCGGGTGTCGCTCACGCGCCGAGGATGTCGTGCAGGACGCTTTCTTCCGGCTCAGTGCAGCCCCGCAGATCACCTCGTCGTTCAAGGCGCAGTTGAGCTACCTGTTCCAGATCGTGCGCAACCTGGCCATCGACCATTACCGCAAGCAGGCGATGGAGCTGAAGTATTCCGGCAGCGAAGAGGAAGGTCTGAATGTGGTCATCCATGGTGCCTCGCCCGAAGCCACGCACATCAATTTCGCGACGCTTGAGCACATTGCCGATGCGCTGAGCGAGCTGCCGCAGCGCACCCGCTATGCGTTCGAGATGTACCGCCTGCATGGCGTGCCGCAGAAGGACATCGCCAAGGAGCTGGGCGTGTCGCCGACCCTGGTGAACTTCATGATTCGCGATGCGCTGGTGCATTGCCGCAAGGTGTCGCTGGCGCGGGGTGAGGTGGCCTGAAGGGGCCACCCGGCGCCGCTGCTGCCCTGTAGGAGCCGGCGTTGCCGGCGATCCTCCCTCCAGGCCAGATGCCGGGTGTCCGGCAGCACGAGCGCCTTGTGCTGGTTCGCCGGCAACGCCGGCGCCTACAGGATCGGTTGCCGGCCTATACCAGCCTGCAGCGCTCGAAGAAGCGCTCGCGTCCCAGGATCATCAGCGCCGCACGCTTGTGCGGGAAGTCGAATTCCTTCTCGCAGTGAAAGCACTGGTCATGCATGTACCCGATCATCTTGGCATTGTCGGCCCGAGGCTCGGCCACCACGCGCTGGGTGCGCGGGTCGTCCAGGAACAGGTAGTGCACCAGCGCCGACAGCCAGCTGGCCACCTTGTGCGGCCCGCGGTGCGCCTGCTCCCCTACCAGCATGTGAATGCCACGGTCGTAGTCGTCGGCCGCATAGAACGGTGCAATCCGGTCCTCCTTGGCCCAGTAGGCTTCGAAGTAGGCAAACGGCTGGTCGTCGAAGCAGCCGATCAGGGTCAGTGTGTGCGGGTCGGCCTCAAGCTTGCTCAGGTAGTCGCGGTGCTGTTCGAGGCTGCCGCCCTCCTGCCAGAAGCTCAGCACCCGCGGGTTGTTCTGCCAACGGTTGAAGCGCTCCAGGTCGTGGTCGATTTCCAGGGTCCGCAACGAGATCCAGGCCCCCAGCCGCGCATCGAAGCGCCTATACACTTCCCCCCGCGGCTTGGGCGCACGGCGCGGATGACGCTTGCCGGCACTGATCTGCATCTGCTGCGGGTACACGCCCGACAGCGATTCGCCCAGCCACGGTTGCGGCAACTGCCAGAACAGCGTGCGTTCGCAGCGGTAGCGCCCCGCCTGTTCGTCGGCCACCAGCAGGCCGCTGGCCAGTGCCGCCTCGGGCACCTGCGCCAGATGCCAGCACAGGCGCTGACACCCCGGATCGCGGGAAAACAGCCAATAGCACGCGGCCCACAACGCCTGCTGTGGGCGCTCGGGGCAGGTGTATTGCAGGTGCACGTTGAGGTCGTCACCGCGCTCCAGACGCAGGCGCACCAATGGCGTGTCTTCGAGCACCAGGCTCAGGTGGCAGTCGGTTTCATCGGCGCTGAGGCTGCGCCAGCGCGGCAGGGACAACGCGCAGGTTGCGGTATCGGAAGGCATGGTCTTGGGCTCACGAAGTGGAAGAGACAATCTCACTGCTGTTGACGTGAAAACCGTGGGCGAATTTAGGGCGAATGGGCCGCGCTGACACCGATCTGGTAAGGCCCGAAGATGTCCTGCAACTGACCGTTCTCGTGCAGTTGCTGCAACAGACGGGCAAAGGCCTCGCCACTGATCGGTGCCTGGGGACGCAGCAGTGCGTAATGGTGATAGGTCTGGTCGGTACGCTCGGAGGCCAGGAACTGGCCTCGGTAATCCTCGTGGCGCGCCAGAAAGTCGTACAGGTACGAACGGGTCACCAAGGCCACGTCGGCGCGGTCGCGCTGCACCATCATCAGGTTGCTGTCGTGGGAATAGGTCAGGGTGGCGCCGAATGTTTGCTGCAGGTACCTGGCGTCGGCATTGAAACCGGCGAAGGCGTAGTGATAGCCGCTGTACAACGCCAGGCGCTTGCCCTGCAGGCTGTCGAAGTAACCCTGGCCGCGGCCTTCGATATTGTGCGTGACGAAGACTTCGGCATCTTCGAGGCCGAGATCGACCTTGACGAAGTCGATGCCTTTCCAGCCCCAGTCAGGGTTTTCGAAGATCGCCATGTCGATGCGACCCTCGTTGAAGTCGCGAAAGCGTCGCGGTATGGAGGTGGGCACCAGCGTGAAATGGTAGGTGTCCTGAAGCGCGTTCAAGGCCTGGATCAACTGCGCCAGCAGGCCGCTGCCGGTATCGCGTTCGGGATTGACGGTGTACGGCGGAAAGTGCGCTGCGCCGATCCTGATCTGCTCCTGGGCACACGCCGGTGTGGTCAGCCACGCCACCGCGAGCATCGACAGGGAGAGCACGACCTGTGGCAGTGACGCTGAACTCAAGGCAACACACTCTTTACGGGTTCGCGCCTAAACTAGGCGTTTTCCTACGCTTGCACAACTGGCAGAACCATCAGGCAAATGGCCACGGGATACCGCACAGGCCACAGATTGGCTACGCTCAGGCGAGTATCTGTCAAGGAGCCTGCCATGGGCCACTGGTTGGTGATCGACCTGGAAGCTACCACCGACGAGGGTGGCTGGCCGATCGAAGACATGGAAATCATCGAGATCGGCGCCAGCCTGGTCAACCGCGAAGGCCGCGAGGTGGACCACTTCCAGCGCTTCGTCAAACCCCGGCGGCGCCCGCTGCTGACGCCCTTTTGCCGTGAGCTGACGCATATCGCCCAGGCGGACATCGACGCCGCCGCCTCCTTTGCCAAGGTGTGGGACGGGTTCGAGCACTGGCTGCAGCATCAGCAGGCGCACCTGCAGGGCTGGGTCAGCTGGGGCGACTACGATCGCCGCCAGCTGCTGCAGGAATGGCAGGTGCACCAGGTACACAGCCTGCTGGCCGACACCTGCCACCTCAACCTCAAGCAGCGCTTCGCCAAGGCCCGCCACCTGAAACGCCCGCCCGGGCTCAAGGGCGCGCTGGCCCTGGCCGGGCTGCAGTTTGTCGGGCAGCAGCACCGCGCCCTGGAAGATGCGCGCAATACCGCACGCCTGCTGCCGCTGAGCCTGCCGGCCCAGGGCGCCTGAAAGCGGATGACGCCACCGGGAGGCTTGGGCATACTGGCCAGCCCTTTTTTGCCCCTTTCAGGAGTCGCCCATGTTTAAGGTCAACGAGTACTTTGATGGCACGGTCAAGTCGATCGCCTTCACCGGCGCCGAAGGCCCGGCCACTGTCGGCGTGATGGCCCCGGGCGAGTACGAGTTCGGTACGGCCAAGCGCGAGATCATGCACGTGGTGTCCGGCGCCCTGATCGTCAAGCTGCCGGGCAGCGACAACTGGGAAACCTTTACCGCCGGCAGCCAGTTCAATGTGCCGGCCGACAGCAAGTTCCAGCTGCAGGTGAAGGTCGATACCGCCTACCTGTGCGAATACCGCGACTGATTCAAAGGCTTCGCCGGCAAGGCCGGCTCCTGCAGGGGACTGCGGTCGTTGCAGGAGCCGGCCTTGCCGGCGAAGCGGCCATCAGCGTAAAAACGCCACGATGCTGTCCGCCGCCGCCCCCAGGTGGTGCGCATGGCTGAACCCCGAGGCCTTCAGCGGCTTCAAGTCATGATCCCCTGCCACCAGCCAGCACAGCTCGATGGCTGACGACAGTGCATACCCCTCCACCGTCTCGCGATTGCCCAGCGCATCACGCTCGCCCTGCACGATCAGGGTTGGCGTCTTCAGTTCGGCCAGGTGCGCCACCCGCGGCTTCTCGGGCTTGCCCGCGGCATAGAACGGGTACCCCAGGCACACCAGCGCATCCACCCCCAGTTCGTCCGCCACCAGGCTGGCCATGCGCCCGCCCATGGACTTGCCGCCGATCACCAGCGGCCCAGCGACCAATGGTCGCACCTGGGCCACCACTTCGCGCCAGCAGTCGAGCAGGCGGGCCTGGGGGTTTGGCGGCCTTCTGCCACCATCGAGCCGGCGCTGGGCCATGTAGGGAAACTCGAAGCGCAGTACCGCCAGCCCTTGCGCGGCAAGCCTCTGCGCCATGTCGGTCATGAACGCGCTGTCCATGGGTGCGCCCGCGCCGTGGGCCAGGATCAGGCACCCCAGGGGCGACGCATCTGCCTGATTTTGCGGGGCATCGTACAACCAGCCGCGTTGTTCGACCCACTGCGCCCATTGATCCCCGTCAATACCGGCCACTTGCCCATTACTCATGCTTGCCTCGCTGTTTAGCCTGCCTATAACCGTGGATGGGAACCCATACATGAACACAACCAGCAGTACCGCCTACAACTACCAGGTGGTCCGCCAATTCGCCATTATGACGGTGGTGTGGGGAATCGTCGGGATGGGGCTCGGCGTTTTTCTCGCCGCGCAGCTCGTCTGGCCTTCACTCAACTTCGACCTCCCGTGGACCAGCTTCGGGCGCCTGCGCCCCTTGCACACCAACGCGGTGATCTTCGCCTTCGGGGGCTGTGCACTGTTCGCCGCCTCCTACTACTCGGTACAGCGTACCTGCCAGACCGTGCTGTTCTCGCCACGCCTTGCCGCCTTTACCTTCTGGGGCTGGCAACTGGTGATCGTGCTCGCGGCCGTCAGCCTGCCGCTGGGTTATACCAGCTCCAAGGAATACGCCGAACTGGAATGGCCGATCGACATCCTGATCACCATCGTCTGGGTGGCCTACGCCGTGGTGTTCTTCGGCACCCTGATGAAGCGCACCACCAAGCACATCTACGTGGGCAACTGGTTCTTCGGTGCGTTCATCATCACCGTGGCGATCCTGCATATCGTCAACAACCTGGAAATCCCGGTCAGCCTGACCAAGTCGTACTCGCTGTACGGCGGCGCCACCGACGCGATGGTGCAATGGTGGTACGGCCACAACGCCGTAGGCTTCTTCCTGACCGCAGGCTTCCTGGGCATGATGTACTACTTCGTGCCCAAGCAGGCCGAGCGCCCGGTGTACTCGTATCGCCTGTCGATCGTGCACTTCTGGGCCCTGATCACCCTGTACATCTGGGCCGGCCCGCACCACCTGCACTACACCGCCCTGCCCGACTGGGCGCAGTCGCTGGGCATGGTGATGTCGCTGATCCTGCTGGCGCCCAGCTGGGGCGGCATGATCAACGGCATGATGACCCTCTCGGGCGCCTGGCATAAGCTGCGCAGCGACCCGATCCTGCGCTTTCTGGTGGTATCGCTGGCGTTCTACGGCATGTCGACCTTCGAAGGCCCGATGATGGCGATCAAGACCGTCAACGCCCTGTCGCACTACACCGACTGGACCATCGGCCACGTACACGCCGGCGCCCTTGGCTGGGTAGCGATGATCTCGATCGGCGCGCTGTACCACATGATCCCGAAAGTGTTCGGCCGCGAGCAGATGTACAGCCTGGGCCTGATCAACGCGCACTTCTGGCTGGCGACCATCGGCACCGTGCTGTACATCGCCTCGATGTGGGTCAACGGCATCGCCCAGGGCCTGATGTGGCGTGCAGTCAACGCCGACGGCACCCTGACCTACTCCTTCGTCGAAACCCTGGTGGCCAGCCACCCTGGCTTCATCGTGCGGTTCGTGGGCGGTGCGATCTTCCTCACCGGCATGTTCCTGATGGCCTGGAACACCTGGCGCACCGTGCGTGCCCCAGCGGGCGAGACCGCCAACGCCACTGCGCAGCTGGCCTGAGGAGAACCTGATGAAACACGAAGTAATCGAGAAGAACGTCTTCCTGCTGGTGCTGTTGATGGTGTTTGCCGTCAGCATCGGCGGCCTGACCCAGATCGTCCCGCTGTTCTTCCAGGACGTCACCAACAAGCCGGTCGAAGGCATGAAGCCCTACACCGCGCTGCAGCTGGAAGGCCGCGACATCTACATCCGTGAAGGCTGCGTACAGTGCCACTCGCAGATGATCCGTCCGTTCCGCGCCGAAACCGAACGCTACGGCCACTACTCGGTAGCCGGTGAAAGCGTGTGGGACCACCCGTTCCTGTGGGGCTCCAAGCGTACCGGCCCTGACCTGGCCCGCGTCGGCGGCCGCTACTCCGACGACTGGCACCGTGCGCACCTGTACAACCCGCGCAACGTGGTACCCGAGTCGAAGATGCCGGCCTACCCGTGGCTGGTGGCCAACCCGGTCGACAGCAGCCATACCGAGACCAAGCTGCGCGTGATGCGCACCCTGGGCGTGCCCTACAGCGACGACGATATCACCGGCGCCGTGGCCTCGCTCAAGGGCAAGTCCGAGATGGACGCGCTGGTCGCCTACCTGCAGGTGCTCGGCACCGCGATCAAGAACAAGAGGTAAGCGCCATGGACTTCACACTGGATATCGGCCAGTTGCGCGGCCTGGGCACCCTGCTGGTAGCCATCGCCTTCATCGGCCTGGCGCTGTGGGTGTTCAGCGGCCGGCGTGACCGCGAGTTCGCCGAAGCGAGCCTGCTGCCGTTCGCCGACGATCGCCTTGTACCTGCCGCCAAAGAATCCGAATCGAGGAGTAACGGGCAATGACCACCTTCTGGAGTACGTACATCTGCGTACTGACCATCGGTAGCCTGATCGGCCTGACCTGGCTGCTGCTCAGCACCCGCAAGGGCCAGAGCAAGGGCACCACCGACCAGACCATGGGCCACAGCTTCGACGGCATCGAGGAGTACGACAACCCGCTGCCCAAGTGGTGGTTCTGGCTGTTCGTCGGCACCCTGGTGTTCTCGGTGGGCTACCTGATCCTGTACCCGGGCCTGGGCAACTGGAAAGGCATCCTGCCCGGCTACGAGAACGGCTGGACCGGCGCCAACGAGTGGCAAAAGGAAATGGACCGCGCCGACGCCAAGTTCGGGCCGATCTTCGCCAAGTTCGCCGCCATGCCGGTGGAAGAAGTGGCCAAGGACCCGCAGGCGCTGAAAATGGGCGGTCGCCTGTTCGCCTCCAACTGCTCGGTGTGCCACGGCTCGGACGCCAAGGGTGCCTACGGCTTCCCCAACCTCACCGACAATGACTGGCGCTGGGGCGGTGACCCGGAAACCATCAAGGCTTCGATCATGGGCGGTCGTCACGGCGTGATGCCGGCCTGGGCCGAAGTGATCGGCGAGCAGGGCGTGGCCGATGTGGCCGGGTTCGTGCTGACCAACCTCGATGGCCGCAGCCTGCCCAAGGACGCCAAGGCCGACGTGGAAAACGGCAAGCAGCTGTTCGCCACCAACTGCGTGGCCTGCCACGGACCGGAAGGCAAAGGCACCCCGGCGATGGGCGCACCTGACCTGACCCACCCGCAGGCATTCATCTACGGTTCGAGCTATGCCCAGCTGCAGCAGACCATCCGTTACGGCCGTCAGGGCCAGATGCCGGCGCAGCAGGACATTCAGGGCAACGACAAGGTCCACCTGCTGGCGGCCTATGTCTACAGCCTGTCGCAACCGGCAGAGAACGTAACTGCCAAGTGAAACGATGATGTAACTGAGCCTTGACTCAAACCGCCGCATCGACAACGGTGCGGCGGTTCCCACCGCCCCTTGCGACCAAGTGTCGCACCCCGCCGCACACCCGCCTTGCACCCCCCCTGATCGAGACTAAGCTTGTTGCCACAGTGGCTTGAAGTCTTGCACCTGAATGCACCTTTTTGGCGCACTTTCTGTTCGCGAGCCACCACCAAAGGCTGATGGATCCCGGCCCAAGTGCGAATTGCCTGCCCTGACCACGCAGGACGATAGTGCCAAGGCAGCTTAATGCGTGCACAACGAAAGCGGAATAATGGTGCACATTATCGCCTTGCGATTGTGTACACTTCCCACCGCCAATCGGCTGGAAACGCCGTAAAATCGGCCTTCGCAAGGTGCGGCGCGATTTCCATCGCGTTGCAATAACCACACGGTTTATACATACTTGCGCCGATTTTTTAACCAACAAAAACACCCAAACCGTGGAACCTTAGAATGAGCACAGCAATCAGTCCGACTGCTTATAACTATAAGGTCGTCCGCCAGTTCGCCATCATGACGGTGGTCTGGGGGATCCTTGGCATGGGCCTCGGTGTCTTCATCGCCTCGCAACTGGTCTGGCCTCAGCTGAACCTGGACCTGCCGTGGACGAGCTTTGGACGCCTGCGCCCCCTGCACACCAACCTGGTGATCTTCGCCTTCGGTGGGTGCGCACTGTTTGCCACTTCCTACTATGTCGTGCAGCGAACCTGCCAGACGCGACTGATTTCCGACAGCCTCGCGGCCTTCACCTTCTGGGGCTGGCAAGCGGTGATCGTCGGCGCGCTGGTCACCCTGCCGCTGGGCTACACCACGACCAAGGAATACGCAGAACTGGAATGGCCTATCGCCATTTTGCTGGCCATCGTGTGGGTTACCTACGGTGCGGTGTTCTTCGGCACCATCGTCAAGCGCAAGACCAAGCACATCTATGTGGGCAACTGGTTCTACGGTGCCTTCATCGTGGTGACCGCGATGCTGCACATCGTCAACCACGCTTCCCTGCCGGTCAGCCTGTTCAAGTCGTACTCGGCCTACTCGGGCGCGACCGACGCGATGATCCAGTGGTGGTACGGCCACAACGCCGTGGGCTTCTTCCTGACCACCGGCTTCCTGGGCATGATGTACTACTTCGTACCCAAGCAGGCCGAACGCCCGATCTACTCGTATCGCCTGTCGATCGTGCACTTCTGGGCGCTGATCACCCTGTACATCTGGGCAGGCCCGCACCACCTGCACTACACCGCGCTGCCCGACTGGGCGCAGTCGCTGGGCATGGCGATGTCGATCATCCTGCTGGCCCCGAGCTGGGGCGGCATGATCAACGGCATGATGACCCTGTCGGGCGCCTGGCATAAGCTGCGCACCGACCCGATCCTGCGCTTTCTGGTGGTATCGCTGGCGTTCTACGGCATGTCGACCTTCGAAGGCCCGATGATGGCGATCAAGACCGTCAACTCGCTGTCGCACTACACCGACTGGACCATCGGCCACGTACACGCCGGCGCCCTGGGCTGGGTAGCGATGATCTCGATCGGCGCGCTGTACCACATGATTCCGAAAATCTATGGCCGCGTGCAGATGCACAGCGTGGGCCTGATCAACGCGCACTTCTGGCTGGCGACCATCGGCACCGTGCTGTACATCGCCTCGATGTGGGTCAACGGCATCACCCAGGGCCTGATGTGGCGCGCCATCAACGACGACGGCACCCTCACCTACTCCTTCGTCGAAGCGCTGCAGGCCAGCCACCCGGGCTTTATCGTGCGTGCACTGGGCGGTGCGTTCTTCGCCTCCGGCATGCTGCTGATGGCCTACAACGTTTGGCGCACCGTCCGCGCCTCGCAGCCGGCCGAAGCTGAAGCCGCCGCTCAGATCGCTGTCGTTGGAGCTCACTGATGAAGCACGAAGTAGTCGAGAAGAATATCGGCCTGCTGGCCTTCTTCATGGTCATCGCCGTGAGCATCGGCGGCCTGACCCAGATCGTCCCGCTGTTCTTCCAGGACGTCACCAACAAGCCGGTCGAGGGCATGAAGCCCCGCGTCGCGCTGGAGCTGGAAGGCCGCGACATCTACATCCGTGAAGGCTGCGTGCAGTGTCACTCGCAGATGATCCGTCCGTTCCGCGCCGAAACCGAGCGCTACGGCCACTACTCGGTAGCCGGTGAAAGCGTGTGGGACCACCCGTTCCTGTGGGGTTCCAAGCGTACCGGGCCTGACCTGGCCCGCGTCGGCGGCCGCTACTCCGACGACTGGCACCGCGCGCACCTGTACAACCCGCGCAACGTGGTGCCGGAGTCGAAGATGCCGGCCTACCCGTGGCTGGTGGAGAACACCCTCGACGGCAAGCTGACCGCCAGGAAAATGGAAGTGTTGCGTACCCTCGGCACGCCCTACACCGACGAGGACATCGCCGGTGCCCGCGACGCGGTCAAGGGCAAGACTGAAATGGACGCTCTGGTTGCCTACCTGCAAGGGCTGGGCACCATCATCAAAAGCAAACGGTGACCTTGATGGATATCGGGATGATTCGTGGCCTGGGCACCGTCGTGGTGATGGTGGCCTTCATCGGCCTGGCGTTGTGGGTATTCAGTTCTCGGCGCAAGTCCGAGTTCGACGAAGCGACCATGCTGCCCTTCGCGGATGATCCCGAAGCCAGCAAGCACGTCGAGCAAGCGCAAGCGAGCGCTTCTAGGAGTAACAAAGAATGACTACCTTCTGGAGTCTGTACGTCACCGTTCTGAGTCTGGGTACCATCTTTGCCCTGACCTGGCTGCTGCTGTCCACCCGCAAGGGCCAGCGCAGCGAAACCACCGAAGAAACCGTGGGCCACGCCTACGACGGCATCGAGGAATACGACAACCCGCTGCCCAAGTGGTGGTTCATGCTGTTCGTGGGCACCATCGTGTTCGCCCTGGGCTACCTGGTGCTGTACCCGGGCCTGGGCAACTGGAAAGGCCTGCTGCCGGGCTACCAGTACCTGGACAACGAAAACAAGGTGGCCTTTGCCAACGGCGAGTCGGGCTGGACCGGCGTGCATGAGTGGGAAAAGGAAATGGCGCGTTCGGATGCCAAGTTCGGGCCGATCTTCGCCAAATTTGCAGCGATGCCAATTGAAGAAGTGGCCAAGGATCCGCAAGCCCTGAAGATGGGTGGCCGCCTGTTCGCCTCCAACTGCTCGGTATGCCACGGCTCCGACGCCAAGGGCTCCTACGGCTTCCCCAACCTGACCGACGACGACTGGCGCTGGGGCGGCGAGCCCGAGACCATCAAGGCCACCATCATGGGCGGTCGTCACGGCGTGATGCCGGCGTGGGCCGAAGTGATCGGCGAGCAGGGCGTGGCCGATGTGGCCGGGTTCGTGCTGACCAACCTCGATGGCCGCACCCTGCCCAAGGACGCCAAGGCCGACGTGGAAAACGGCAAGAAGCTGTTCGCCGCCAACTGCGTGGCCTGCCACGGACCGGAAGGCAAAGGCACCCCGGCGATGGGCGCGCCCAACCTGACCCATCCGCAGGCGTTCATCTACGGCTCGAGCTACGCCCAGCTGCAGCAGACCATCCGTTACGGCCGCCAGGGCCAGATGCCGGCGCAGCAGGACATTCAGGGCAACGACAAGGTCCACCTGCTGGCGGCCTATGTCTACAGCCTTTCGCACCAGCCAGAGAAAACCGCCGAAGCGCAGTGAACATGCCCCGGCTGTGAAAAGGCCCCGCCAGTGTTGCTGGCGGGGCCTTTTTATTGGCGCAGGCCCCTTCTGCCGGCTAGCCGGCCAAGGGGCCGGATCTGCCACCCACGTGACTCAGGTCAATTGACAAGCTCCACTACACTATCGCCCGCCACTAACCAACGCGACCAAAGGTCGCACTGCACCCTGTACCGCAATGACAGGCGTATCATGCGCCCTAGAGCAGCAACAACTTCTGACTGCGGTCGGCATGTACTGGCCGCGGCACTTTTCCACTGCCGTGGGACTCAATGATGAGCAAACAGATTCCAGTACATGACGTCACCCCACCTGCCAAGAAAGATGCCGGCGGCGTCGACCTCTATGCCGCACGGGAAAAGATCTACACCCGCGCCTTCACCGGCCTGTTCCGCAACCTGCGCATGGCCGGCGGGGCCCTCCTGTTCCTGCTGTACTTCGGTACCGTCTGGCTGAACTGGGGCGGGCACCAGGCCGTGTGGTGGAACCTGCCCGAGCGCAAGTTCTACATCTTCGGCACCACCATCTGGCCCCAGGACTTCATCCTGCTCTCGGGCATCCTGATCGTCGCGGCCTTCGGCCTGTTCTTCATCACCGTGTTCGCCGGGCGCGTGTGGTGCGGCTATACCTGCCCGCAAAGCGTGTGGACATGGATCTTCATGTGGTGTGAGAAGGTCACCGAAGGCGACCGCAACCAGCGCATCAAGCTCGACAAGGCGCCCATGAGTGCCAACAAGCTGGTGCGCAAGCTGGCCAAGCACAGCCTGTGGCTGAGCATCGGCTTCGTCACCGGCATGACCTTCGTCGGCTACTTCAGCCCCATTCGCGAACTGAGCATCGAATTCTTCACCGGCCAGGCCGACGGCTGGGCCTACTTCTGGGTCGGCTTCTTCACCCTGGCCACTTACGGCAACGCCGGCTGGCTGCGTGAGCAGGTGTGCATCTACATGTGCCCGTATGCG
The DNA here is from genome assembly GCF_017848315.1 of Pseudomonas palmensis. Lineage (GTDB taxonomy): Bacteria > Pseudomonadota > Gammaproteobacteria > Pseudomonadales > Pseudomonadaceae > Aquipseudomonas > Aquipseudomonas palmensis. The sequence goes on along the minus strand of NZ_JAFKEC010000019.1, from coordinate 56,366 downwards.
CGCTTCCAGAGCGTGATGTTCGACAAGGACACGCTGATCGTGTCGTACGACCCGCGTCGCGGCGAAACCCGCGGCCCGCGCAAGAAGGACATGGACTACAAGGCCAAGGGCCTGGGCGACTGCATCGACTGCACCATGTGCGTGCAGGTGTGCCCGACCGGCATCGACATCCGCGACGGCCTGCAGATCGAGTGCATCGGCTGCGCCGCCTGCATCGATGCCTGCGACACCATCATGGACAAGATGGAGTACCCGCGCGGGCTGATCAGCTACACCACCGAGCACAACCTGTCGGGGCAGAAGACGCACATGCTGCGCCCGCGCCTGATCGGCTACTTCGTGGTGCTGCTGGTGATGATCGGCCTACTGGCCACCGCCTTCCTCATGCGCCCGCTGGTGGGCTTCGACGTGAGCAAGGACCGCGTGCTGTACCGCGAGAACGCCCAGGGCCGCATCGAGAACGTGTACAGCCTCAAGGTGATGAACAAGGACCAGCGCGACCACGTGTACGTGCTCGATGCCTCCGGCCTGCCGGACCTCAAGCTCGAAGGCGCGCGGGAGATCCGCGTGGCGGCCGGCGATATCGTCAGCCTGCCGGTACAACTGTCGATGGCACCGGAAGATCTGCCTTCGACTGCCAACGAAGTCACCTTCACCCTCAAGGACGCCGACGACAACGGCACCCAGGTCGAAGCCAAGAGCCGTTTCATCGGCCCCAACATTCGCTAAGAGAGTAGAGACATGCCTGCAAACGCCTCCAGCCCCTGGCACCACCACCTCTGGCCGTGGATCATCATCGGCGTGCTGGCCACGTCGGTGACCTTGAGCCTGACCATGGTGACCATCGCGGTGAACAACCCGGACAACCTGGTCAACGACAACTACTACGAGGCTGGCAAGGGCATCAACCGCTCGCTGGACCGCGAGCTGCTGGGGCAGAGCCTGAAGCTCAAGGCCAGCGTGCACCTGGACGAGCTGACCGGCGAAGTGGACCTGCGCCTGAGCGGTGACAGCCAGCCGCAGACCCTGGAGCTGAACCTGATCTCGCCGACCCAGCCGGAGAAGGACCGCAAGATCATGCTGACCCGCAGCGAAAGCGAGCCCGGGCGTTACCTGGGGCAGTTGAGCGACAAGGTCGAGGGCCGGCGTTTCGTCGAGCTGCTGGGTACCGAAAAGGGCCAGGTATGGCGCCTGTTCGAAGAAGAGCAAGTGGCGCACGACACCACGCTGATGCTGGGTGACGAGGCGCTGCAAGGGGCTGAACACCTCGAGAAATGAGTCGACTGCAATCGCGGGTCAAGCCCGCTCCCACAGGTTTTCGGTGCTCAGACACCCTGTGGGAGCGGGCTTGACCCGCGACAAGGTCACCACCCATCTGCGATAGATAACAATGACCAGCCCCACGCCTTGCTACCACTGCGCCCTGCCCGTCCCGGCCGGCAGCCACTTCACCGCCGTGGTACTCGGCGAACCCCGTGCATTCTGCTGCCCCGGCTGCCAGGCCGTGGCCGAAGCCATCGTCGCCGGCAACCTGGAAAGCTACTACCAGCACCGCAGCGAAGCCAGCGCCAACCCCGACGCGCTGCCCGTGCAACTGGTCGACGAACTGGCCCTGTACGATCGCAGCGACGTGCAGAAGCCTTTTGTGCGCCACACCGGCGAACTCGCTGAAACCACCCTGATGATCGAAGGCATCAGTTGCGCCGCCTGCGGCTGGCTGATCGAAAAGCACCTGCGCAACCTGCCGGCGGTGGCCGAGGCGCGACTGAACCTGTCCAACCATCGCCTGCAGGTGCAATGGGCCGACAGCCAGCTGCCGCTCTCGCAACTGTTGGGTGAACTGCGCCATATCGGCTACGCCGCCCACCCCTACCAGGCCGACCGCGCCGCCGAGCAGCTGGCCAGCGAGAACCGCACCGCCCTGCGCCAGCTCGGCGTGGCCGGCCTGCTGTGGTTCCAGGCCATGATGGCAACCATGGCCACCTGGCCCGAGTTCAACATCGACCTGAGCCCGGAGCTGCACACCATCCTGCGCTGGGTGGCACTGTTTCTCACCACGCCTATCGTGTTCTACAGCTGCGCGCCGTTCTTCAAGGGCGCCGCCCGCGACCTGCGCACCCGCCACCTGACCATGGACGTCTCGGTGTCGCTGGCCATCGGCCTGGCCTACTTCGCCGGGATCTGGACCGCCATCACCGGCAGCGGCGAGCTGTATTTCGATGCAGTGGGCATGTTCGCGCTGTTCTTGCTGGCCGGGCGCTACCTGGAACGCCGTGCCCGCGAGCGCACCGCCGCAGCCACCGCGCAACTGGTCAACCTGCTGCCGGCCTCGTGCCTGCGCCTGGATGCCGACGGCAACAGCCAGCGCATCCTGCTGCGCGAGCTGCAGACCGGCGACCGGGTCCTGGTACACCCGGGCGCGGTGCTGCCCGCCGACGGGCGCATCATCGACGGCCAGTCGAGCGTCGACGAATCGCTGCTGACCGGCGAGTACCTGCCGCAACCGCGCCAGTGCGGCGATGCGGTGACGGCCGGCACGCTGAACATCGAGAGCGTACTGACCGTGCAGGTGCAGGCCCTGGGCCAGGACACCCGACTGTCGGCCATCGTGCGCCTGCTCGAACGCGCCCAGTCGGAAAAACCTCGCTTGGCCGAGATCGCCGACCGTGCCTCACAGTGGTTCCTGCTGTTCTCGCTGGTGGCCGCCGCGGCCATCGGCCTGCTGTGGTGGGAACTGGACCCCTCGCGGGCGTTCTGGATCGTGCTGGCCATGCTGGTCGCCACCTGCCCCTGCGCACTCTCGCTGGCCACCCCCACCGCGCTCACCGCGGCCACCGGCACGCTGCACAAGCTCGGCCTGCTGCTCACCCGCGGCCATGTGCTGGAGGGCCTGAACCAGATCGACACGGTGATTTTCGACAAGACCGGCACCCTCACCGAGGGGCGCCTGACATTGCGCGCCATCCGCCCGCTGGGGACGCTGGACGCCGACCAGTGCCTGACCCTCGCCGCCGCCCTCGAAAGCCGCTCCGAGCACCCGATCGCCCGCGCCTTCGGGCGCACCATCACGGTCGCCGACGACGTGCAGAGCACGCCGGGGCTGGGTCTTGAGGGGCAGGTGGAGAACCGCCGCCTGCGCATCGGCCAGGCCGACTTCGTGTGCGCCCTGAGCCACAGCGCAGCGCCGGCGATGCCCGATGAACCCGGGCAGTGGCTGCTGCTGGGCGACAGCCACGGGCCGCTGGCCTGGTTCGTGCTCGACGACCGCCTGCGCCACGACGCCGCCGACCTGCTGGCAGCCTGCCGTGCCCGCGGTTGGCAGACCCTGCTGCTGTCGGGCGACAGCTCGCCGATGGTGGCCAGCGTCGCCGCCGAGCTGCGCATCGACCAGGCCGTCGGCGGCCTGCGCCCGGACGACAAGCTGCAACGGCTCAAGGCCCTGCAGGCCAAAGGACACAAGGTGCTGATGCTGGGTGACGGGGTCAACGACGTGCCGGTGCTGGCCGCGGCCGACATCAGCATTGCCATGGGCTCGGCCACCGACCTGGCCAAGACCAGCGCCGATGCGGTGCTGTTGTCCAACCGCCTGGAGGCGCTGGTGCAGGCTTTCGGCCTGGCGCGCCGCACGCGCCGGATAATCATCGAGAACCTGCTGTGGGCTGGCCTGTACAATGGCCTCATGCTGCCGTTCGCCGCACTGGGCTGGATCACTCCGATCTGGGCGGCGGTCGGCATGTCGGTCAGTTCGCTGATCGTGGTGCTCAACGCCCTGCGCCTTACGCGCATCCGCGAGCTGCCTGCCACCGCCCCTATCGTCGACGCCGCACACCCCGCGACGGCCTGACCCGGAGACCCCATGCCCGCGCTCTACGTCATGATTCCCGCCGCGCTGCTGATCGTCGCGATCGCCGTGTACATCTTCTTCTGGGCCGTGGACAGCGGCCAGTACGACGACCTCGAAGGCCCGGCCCACAGCATCCTGTTCGACGACCAGGACCCCAAGCACCAGGCCGCCCTGGACCAGGCCGAGCCGCGCAAGCCCGACGACAGCGGCGCCCCGCCCCATGCTTGACCTGTTGCCGCTGCTGAGTTCGGCGCTGATCCTCGGCCTGCTGGGGGGCGGCCACTGCCTGGGCATGTGCGGCGGCCTGATGGGCGCACTCACCCTGGCCATCCCCAAGGCGCAGCGCAGCCGGCGCTTTCAGCTGCTGCTGGCGTACAACCTGGGGCGCATCCTCAGCTATGCCGCTGCCGGCCTGCTGCTGGGCCTGGCCGGCTGGGCGGTGGCGGGCGGCCCGCTGGCCACCGGCATGCGCGTGCTCGCGGCGCTGCTGCTGATCAGCATGGGCCTGTACCTGGCCGGCTGGTGGAGCGGCCTGACCCGCATCGAAAGCCTGGGGCGCGGCCTGTGGCGGCACATACAGCCGGTGGCCAATCGCCTGCTGCCGGTGTCGAGCCTGCCGCGCGCGCTGCTGCTGGGCGCGCTGTGGGGCTGGTTGCCGTGCGGGCTGGTCTACAGCACCCTGCTGTGGGCCGCCAGCCAGGGCAACGCCACCCACAGCGCCCTGCTGATGCTGGCCTTCGGCCTGGGCACCTGGCCGGTGCTGCTGGCCACGGGGCTGGCTGCCGAGCGCACCAGTGCCCTGCTGCGCAAGCGCGGGGTACGCGTGACGGGGGGCCTGCTGGTGATCCTGTTCGGCCTGTGGACCCTGCCGGGGCCGCACCAGCACTGGCTCATGGGGCACTGAACACCCGTTGATACAAATCAACACGCCCTGACACAACGCTCCCTAGACTCCGGACACTGCCGCCATTCCAGGGACTGCCACCATGCTCGACGCCCTCCACTGGGACCCCGACCTTATTCGCCGTTACGATCTGGCGGGCCCGCGCTACACCTCCTACCCGACCGCCGTGCAACTGCACAGCCAGGTCGGCTCGTTCGACCTGTTGCACGCCCTGCGTGATAGCCGCCGCGCCGCGCGCCCGCTGTCGCTGTACGTGCACGTGCCGTTCTGCGCCAACATCTGCTACTACTGCGCCTGCAACAAGGTGATCACCAAGGACCGCGGTCGCGCCCAGCCCTACCTGCAGCGCCTGGAGCAGGAAATCCAGCTGATCGCCTGCCACCTGGACCCGCGCCAGACCGTGGAGCAACTGCACCTGGGCGGCGGTACACCGACTTTTCTCAGCCACGCCGAACTGCGCCAGCTGATGACGCACCTGCGTCAGCACTTCAACCTGCTGGATGATGATTCGGGCGACTACGGCATCGAGATCGACCCGCGCGAGGCCGACTGGTCGACCATGGGGCTGCTGCGCGAACTGGGCTTCAACCGTGTCAGCCTGGGCGTGCAAGACCTCGACCCGGTGGTGCAACGGGCCATCAACCGCCCGCAAAGCCTGGAGCAGACCCGCGCGATCATCGAGGCGGCGCGCACCCTGCAGTTTCGCTCGATCAACCTCGACCTGATCTACGGCCTGCCCAAGCAGAGTACCGAAGGCTTTGCACGCACCGTCGAGGAAGTGATCAAGCTGCAGCCCGACCGCCTCTCGGTGTTCAACTATGCGCACCTGCCCGAGCGTTTCATGCCCCAGCGGCGCATCGACAGCAGCGACCTGCCGGCGCCTGCGCTGAAACTGGAAATGCTGCACAACACCATCGAGCAGCTGACCGAGGCAGGCTATCGCTACATCGGTATGGACCATTTCGCCCTGCCCGACGACGAACTGGCCATTGCCCAGGAAGAGTCGACCCTGCAGCGCAACTTCCAGGGCTACACCACCCACGGCCACTGCGACCTGATCGGCCTTGGCGTGTCGGCCATCAGCCAGATCGGCGACCTGTACTGCCAGAACAGCAGTGATCTGAACGAATACCAGAACACCCTCGGCGCCTCGCAGTTGCCCACCAGTCGCGGCCTGATCTGCAACGAGGACGACCGCATCCGCCGCGCGGTGATCCAGCAGCTGATCTGCCATTTCGAACTGGAGTTCGAGACCATCGAGCGCGCCTTCACCCTCGATTTTCGCGGTTACTTCAACGCGCAGTGGCCTGCCCTGCTGGGCATGGCCAAGGACGGCCTGATCAGCCTGGATGCCAACGGGATCAAGGTGTTGCCGGCGGGGCGCCTGCTGGTACGCTCGGTATGCATGGTGTTCGATGCCTACCTGGACCTGCACAACCGCCAGCGGTTTTCGCGGGTGATTTGAATCAGCCCATCAACTCGAACACCTTCGCGACCTGATCAAGGCTCAGGTTCTCCTGCTTCATGGCCTTGTTCAGGTTGGCGGTGGCGGTGGTGATTGCCCCCGTCAGCGTGGCGATCTCACCCTGCAGCGATGAGACCTTTTGCCGCATCTGCTCGGGGGTCAGGGAGTTGTCTCGCATGACGGCCTGCATCTGCTGCATCTTTTCAGCCAGTTGCTGCTGCAGCTTGCGGATGGTCTTGAGGGTCTGCTGGATGGTCTGGGGCAGACCGCTTTCCTCGATGTCCTTGTTGCCGCCGCTGCTTTTGGACGCTTGCAGGCCCGCCAGGGACAGGTTGACCCTGACCCCCTCCTTGGCAGGAGCCTCGGCCGGTTGGGCGCTCTGGGCACCGTCGACATTGGTCTTGGCGACAGGGGGTTTGAGTTGGGTTGCAGCGCTATTCAGAGGATTTGAATCGATAGAGAGCATGGACAGTCTTTCCTGTTAAGGACACTATTCCAGGTCATCGGCCAAACATCGCCGATCTTGAGCCCAGCACGCACCAAAAGCGCGCACGCTGGCCTGAACCCGGCCGTCTGAGTTACCCTTACGGCTTATGTGTGCTTTCCCCAGAAGGATCGAATGAAAATGTCCGAGCCAGTTAAACTGCGCCCTCACAACCAGGCCCATTGCAAGGATTGCAGCCTGGCGCCCTTGTGCCTGCCTCTTTCGCTGAATCTGGAAGACATGGACGCACTGGACGAAATCGTCAAGCGCGGGCGTCCGTTGAAAAAAGGCGAGTTTCTGTTCCGCCAGGGCGACAACTTCGGCTCGGTTTACGCCGTGCGCTCCGGCGCCCTGAAGACCTTCAGCCTGAGCGACGCGGGCGAGGAGCAGATCACCGGCTTCCACCTGCCCAGCGAGCTGGTCGGGCTGTCGGGCATGGACACCGAGGCCTACCCGGTATCGGCGCAGGCCCAGGAAACCACTTCGGTGTGCGAGATCCCCTTCGAGCGCCTGGACGAGCTGTCGGTGCAACTGCCGCAATTGCGTCGCCAACTGATGCGGGTGATGAGCCGCGAGATTCGCGACGACCAGCAGATGATGCTGCTGCTGTCCAAGAAGACTGCGGACGAGCGCATCGCCACCTTCCTGGTCAACCTGTCGGCGCGCTTTCGCGCACGCGGCTACTCGGCCAACCAGTTCCGCCTGAGCATGTCGCGCAACGAGATCGGCAACTACCTGGGCCTGGCGGTGGAAACCGTGTCACGGGTGTTCACGCGCTTCCAGCAGAACGGCCTGATCGAAGCCGAAGGCAAGGAAGTACGCATCATCGACCCGATTCAGCTGTGCGCCCTGGCCGGCGGCTCGCTGGACAGCTGACACCTGGCGCAGCAGGTATACTGGCTGGCGTTTGCCCTTCAGGATACCTGCCCCATGCCGACCGATGCGTTCGACCTCAAATCCCTGATCCGCCCGGTAACGGACTTTCCCAAGCCGGGGGTGATCTTTCGCGACATTACCCCGCTGTTCCAGTCCCCTCGGGGCCTGCGCCACGTTGCCGACCAATTCATCGAACGCTATGTCGAGGCTGACTTCAGCCATGTCGGGGCGCTGGATGCGCGCGGCTTCCTGATCGGCTCGATCATTGCCCACCAGCTCAACAAGCCGCTGATCCTGTTTCGCAAGCAGGGCAAGCTGCCGGCCGATGTGCTGGCCGAGGGTTACCAGACCGAATATGGCGAGGCGTTTCTGGAAGTGCATGCCGACAGCCTGTGCGAGGGCGATGCGGTGCTGATCATGGATGACCTGATCGCCACCGGCGGCACCCTGCTGGCAGCGGCCAAGCTGATACGGCGCATGGGGGCGGCCGTGTTCGAGGCGGCGGCGATCATCGACCTGCCGGAGCTGGGCGGCTCGCAGAAGCTGCAGGCGGCAGGGGTGCAGACGTTCTGCCTGACCGAGTTTTCGCTTAGCGAATATTGAGCGCGCACTGACCCCTTCGCCAGCAAGGCTGGCTCCTACAAAGGCCGCATGCTCTTGTAGGAGCCAGCCTTGCTGGCGAAGGGGCCCCGCACGCTCACAGCGCGATTGGTTTACGCCCCGCGAACGAATGCGCCAGCGTTCCGCCATCCACCAGTTCCAGCTCCCCGCCCAGCGGCACACCATGGGCGATGCGTGAAGCCACCAGCCCCTTGTCCGCCAGCAGCTGAGCGATGTAATGCGCCGTGGCCTCCCCTTCCACCGTGGGGTTGGTGGCCAGGATCACCTCGGTGAAGCTGCCCTGCTCCGCAATACGCGCCAGCAACTGCGGAATCCCGATGGCCTCCGGCCCCAGGCCGTCCAGTGGCGACAGATGCCCCTTGAGCACGAAGTAGCGGCCGCGATAACCGGTCTGCTCCACCGCGTACACGTCCATCGGCCCCTCCACCACGCACAGCAGGGTGTCGTCACGCCGTGGGTCGGCGCACTGCGGGCACAGCTCCTGCTCGGTCAGGGTGCGGCACTGACGGCAATGCCCCACCCCCTCCATGGCCTGGCTCAACGCCTGGGCCAGGCGTACGCCGCCGCTGCGGTCACGCTCCAGCAGTTGCAGGGCCATGCGCTGGGCGGTTTTCTGACCCACACCCGGCAGCGTGCGCAAGGCGTCGATCAGTTGGCGAATCAAGGGGCTGAAGCTCATGGTAAAAGGCCTGGCAGATCATCGGTTGAACGGAAAAACGACGATGGGAGCGACAACCGAATGGCTGTGCTCCCACCGAGGGTCACGCAGGCAATGCCTCAGAACGGCATCTTGAAGCCCGGCGGCAGTTGCATGCCGGCGGTCATGCCGCCCATCTTTTCCTGGCTGTTGGCCTCGACCTTGCGCACCGCATCGTTCACGGCCGCTGCGATCAGGTCTTCCAGCACTTCCTTGTCTTCCTGCATCAGGCTGTCGTCCAGGCTGATGCGCTTGACGTCATGGCGACCGGTCATCACCACGCTGACCAGGCCGGCGCCCGATTGGCCGGTCACTTCGGCGTTGGCCAGCTCTTCCTGCATCTTGGCCATTTTTTCCTGCATCTGCTGTGCCTGCTTCATCAGGCCGGCCATGCCACCTTTCATCATGGGAATCACCTCGGTATCAAGTTACTTGGCACACCGCGGCAGACCGCGGTGCTGGGGTAAACGGATTAGTCGCCCTGGGCCACCAGGGCGTCGACAGGTTCAATAGTATCGTGACGCACGGTGGCGCCGAACTGCTGGATCATCTGCTGGATGAACGGATCGTTCTCGATCGACGCCTCGGCCTCGCGCTGACGGTCGGCACGCTTGCGCGACGCGGCCTGGGCCGGGGTTTCCTGCTCGGGGCGGATCAGTTCGATGCTCAGGTTCAGGGTACGCCCAAGGTGCTGGTTGAGCGCATCGTTCAGGCGCCGCTGCTGGGTGGCGTTGAACAGGGCGCTGTGCGCCGGGTCCAGGTGCAGCAGCCAGTTGTCGCCGTCCATCGCGATCAGCGTGCAGTTGGCGGCGATGCTGCCGGTCATGCCCGAAATCGGCAGCAGCGGGAACATCTCCAGCCATTGCAACGCCAGGCCGGTGGCCGGTTGCGCGGCAGGCTCTGGCTCGGGCTCCGGTGCAGGCTCCGGCGCGGTCTCGCTGGCCAGCTCGTCCAGGTAGCTGTAGCCCACCGGGTCGATCTCGGCGTCGTAGTAATCTTCGTCCAGCGGTGGCTCGTCGTCGCGCTCCATGCCCGCCGGGCTATAGCTGGCGTGGTCGGCGATCGGTGGCTCGTCGTGATGCGCGATGGCCGGCGCGGGCGCGGCTGGCACGGGCGCAGCAATCGCCTCGGGTTCAGGTTCGGGCTGCGGCTCGGGTTCCGGCTCGGGTTCAGGCGCCGCAGCGAGCTCGGGCGCAGGCGCGGCCGGCTCGTTCCAGGGCAGGTCGACCTCGGGCACGGGCGGCTCGGCAACCTGCGCTTGCAGCACTGGCGCAGCCTGCACCGGCGGCTCGGGTTCGGGCTGCGGGCGGGCAACAGGTTCGGCAACGGGCGTGGGCACGACCGGTGCAGCCACCACCGGCGCGGCGACCGCTGCCACCGCGGGTGGGGAGTCAGCTGTGGCCTGGCTGATCCCCGTCGACTTTAGCGTCGGTGTCGGCGCATCGACGGTGTCGGCCGGGCGGAACGCCAACATGCGCAACAGCACCATCTCGAAGCCGCCACGCGGGTCGGGGGCCAGCGGCAGATCGCGCCGGCCGATCAGGCCCATCTGGTAATAGAACTGCACATCTTCGGCCGGCAGAGCGCCGGCCAGCGCCAGCACGCGGTCACGATCACCCTGGCCGTTGTCCACCGCCTCGGGCAGCGCCTGGGCCACCGCCACGCGGTGCAGCACATTGAGCATTTCAGACAGCACGCCGTTCCAGTCCGGCCCCTGCTCGGCCAGGTGCCGCACGGCTTCGAGCAGGGCTCGTGCGTCCCCTTCGAGCAGGGCCTGGAGCACGCCATAGACCTGGCCGTGATCGAGGGTGCCGAGCATGGCGCGCACATCCGCCGCCAGCACCTTGCCTTCGCCAAAGGCGATGGCCTGGTCGGTGAGGCTCATGGCATCGCGCATCGAACCGTCGGCGGCGCGGCCCAGCAACCACAGGGCGTCGTCTTCGAACGGCACGTTCTCGACCCCGAGCACATGGCTCAGGTGCTCGACCACCCGCTCGGGGGTCATGTTCTTGAGCGAGAACTGCAGGCAGCGCGACAGGATGGTGGCGGGCAGCTTCTGCGGGTCGGTGGTGGCAAGAATGAACTTGACGTAGGGCGGCGGCTCTTCAAGCGTCTTGAGCAAGGCGTTGAACGAGTGGCTGGAGAGCATGTGCACTTCGTCGATCAGGTAGACCTTGAAGCGCCCGCGGCTTGGCGCGTACTGCACGTTGTCGAGCAGCTCGCGGGTATCCTCGACCTTGGTGCGGCTGGCGGCGTCGATCTCGATCAGGTCGACGAAGCGCCCCTCGTCGATCTCGCGGCACACCGAACAGGTGCCGCACGGTGTCGAGGTAATGCCGGTTTCACAGTTGACGCATTTGGCGATGATGCGCGCGATGGTGGTCTTGCCCACCCCGCGGGTGCCGGTGAACAGGTAGGCGTGGTGCAGCCGCTGGTTGTCCAGCGCGTTGATCAGGGCCTTGAGCACATGGGTCTGGCCGACCATTTCGCGGAACGAGCGCGGACGCCATTTACGTGCAAGAACCTGATAACTCATCGAAAACCGTCGGATAGATAGACCAAAGACCGCTAATCCTAGCGGAGCAGGGGCAAAAATGCATCCGCCGTGCATGGGCACGCCGGCCAGTCACCGTTGATCGGACAACGGCCCGGGCTGGCCGGTTGCCTGTCCTCTGGCTGAACACGCGCCAGGCAAAGCTTGGTAACCTATGTGCCAATCGTGAAACAAACTGATATATGTCAGCACGACTTATCAGTCATTTCCTACAAGCTAGGCTAAGCTTTATGCCGTTCGTGCCGACCTTGTTCAAGAACGGCATCCATCGTGCAGATGCGCTGCACAGGCAGCGACAAAACAGTCAAACTTATGGCGGTATTTTTTTAACTCGGCGAAAATGCGAAAAACCAGCCCAGAAATAAACAAAATATTGACACTATCAGTTTGATATCACACATTAGCATCCTAGCAGTGTGACAGACCTTATCTGCCCCAGCAGTTGATCAGATAGCCGTAGGCCGGGATTACACATATGAGTCATGCAGACGACATTGGAAATCTGTTCACCAGGTTTGGGGCAAGTGCGGACAGCTATAAAGAAATCGACACCGAGTTCGAATACCTCGAACCCGCGCTGACGGTGGCTGAACCGATCACACCTGCTGCCGCGCCCGAGCCGGTTGCCCCGGTGGCCGCGACCCTGGCGGCCCTGAAGCTGCCGCCGACCCTGGCATCGGTGCCTGCGCCGGTACAGGCACCAGCTCCTGCGCCGGCAGTCGTTGCGGTGCCCGCGCCCGTGAAGCGTATACCGCCCGCTCCCGAACCGGCTGCACAGCCCGCCGGCGCCCCCCTGTCGCTGCGTGAACAACTCGAAGCGGCGGCTCGCCTGCGCCATGCCACGGCCCAGGGGCTGAATCAGGGTGCACTGGAGCATGCCATGCACAAACCGGCACCGACACGCCCCCAGGCCAGCATCATCGCTGTGGTTTCGGCCAAGGGTGGTGTGGGCAAGACCACCTTTGCCGCCGCGCTGGCCAAGCTGCTGGAGCGCCCGCACGGTCGCGTGGTGGCACTGGACCTGGACCCGCAGAACAGCCTCGCCAGCCAACTGATGCTGCCGCGTACCGCCCCCGGTCTGAGCCAGGCCACCGACAGCGACGAACCCTGGAGCATCCACTGCCACCCAGTGCCCGACTCGACCGCCGAATGCCTGCCATTCGGGCACGCCGACGCCACCCAGTTGCGCAGCCTGGAGCAGCGCCTGGCCAACCAGCCTGGCTGGCTGCTGCAGCAATTGGCAACGCTGGCACTGACACCCGCTGACGTACTGATCATCGACCTGCCCACCGGCGCCACCCCATGGCTTGCGCCAGTGCTGGAGATGGCCGACCAGGTGGTGGCCCTGACCCTGCCGACTCCAGCCGCCTACCGCGTGCTGGATGAACTGCAGGCCTGGCTTGCGCCCCTGCACCAGCGCAGCCCCGCGCCGCGCTGCGGCTACCTGATCAACAAGGTCGACCCCACCCGCGCGCTGGACCTGGACATGTGCCAGGTACTGCGCCAGCGCATCGGTCGCGAGCTGCTGGGCATGGTCCGTCTCGACCACAGCCTGGACGAAGCCCAGGCCTTCGAATTCGATCCGTTCGTCAAGGTGCCCGACAGCCCTGCCTGCCAGGACCTGCGCGACGTGGCGCATGCCCTTGGCGCCCACCTCGCCCATCACCACCAACAGTCCGGTACCCCATGACCGCCCCCTTAGACCAGGCGTCTGCAGTGCAGGCGCCCAACACGGTTGCGCGCTTGAATGTCTGGCTCGAACGCTTCGGGCAATGGCCCGCCCCGGTGCTGCGCGCGCTGAAGATCGGTGCCGGCCTGATCGGCGCCCTGCTGCTGGTGGCCGTGGTCACCGCCCCCCTGGAGCTGGAGCGCCAGTTCGCCTTCGCCGCCCTGTGCTTCGCCGGCCTGCTGATACTGCGCAAGCTGCCCGGGCGCCTGCCGGTGCTGGCCATGGTGGTGTTGTCGCTGGTGGCCACCCTGCGTTATGTGTACTGGCGCGTCACCGACACGCTGGGCTTCGACAGCTGGCTGGACATCGTGTTCGGCTACGGCCTGGTGGCAGCAGAGTTCTATGCCCTGGTGGTGCTGGCGTTCGGCTACATGCAGACCGCCTGGCCCTTGCAGCGCAAGCCCAAGATTCTTACCCAGGACCCCAAGGACTGGCCCACGGTGGATGTGTTCATCCCCACCTACAACGAAGCGCTGAGCATCGTGAAGCTGACGATCTTCGCCGCCCAGGCCATCGACTGGCCGCGCGACAAGCTGCGCGTGCACGTGCTGGATGATGGCCGCCGCGACGATTTTCGCGAGTTCTGCCGGCAGATCGGGGTCAACTACATCGTGCGCGCCGACAACGTCCACGCCAAGGCCGGCAACCTCAACGAGGCCCTGAAGGTCACCGACGGCGAGTACATCGCCATTTTCGACGCCGACCACGTGCCCACGCGCTCCTTCCTGCAGGTGGCGATGGGCTGGTTCCTCAAGGACCCGAAACTGGCCCTGCTGCAGACCCCGCACTTCTTCTTTTCGCCCGACCCGTTCGAGAAGAACCTCGACACGTTCCGCTCGGTGCCCAACGAGGGCGAGCTGTTCTACGGCCTGGTGCAGGACGGCAACGACCTGTGGAACGCCACCTTTTTCTGCGGCTCGTGTGCAGTGATCCGCCGCAGCCACCTGCTGGAAGTGGGCGGCGTGGCCATCGAGACGGTGACCGAAGATGCGCACACCGCGCTCAAGCTCAACCGCAAGGGCTACAACACCGCGTACCTGGCGATCCCCCAGGCTGCGGGCCTGGCCACCGAGAGCCTGTCGCGGCACATCAGCCAGCGCATCCGCTGGGCACGCGGCATGGCGCAGATCTTCCGTACCGACAACCCGTTCATCGGCAAGGGCCTGAGCTTCGGCCAACGCGTGTGCTACGTGAACGCCATGCTGCACTTCTTCTACGGCCTGCCGCGCCTGGTCTTCCTGACCGCGCCGCTGGCGTACCTGATCTTCGGCGCGCAGATCTTCCACGCCTCGGCGCTGATGATCACCGCCTACGTACTGCCGCACATCTTCCACGCCAGCCTGACCAACTCGCGTATCCAGGGGCGCTTTCGCCATTCGTTCTGGAACGAGGTCTACGAGTCGGTGCTGGCCTGGTACATCATGCGCCCGGTACTGGTGGCGCTGATCAACCCCAAGCTTGGCGGCTTCAACGTGACCGACAAGGGCGGCATCATCGACAAGGAATACTTCGACTGGGAGCTGGCGCGCCCCTACATCATCCTGCTGACCCTGAACCTGATCGGCATGGTGTTCGGTGTGGTGCAACTGATCTGGGGCGACCCGGCCGCAGCCATCACCATCATCATCAACCTGGCCTGGACGATCTACAACGTGATCATCACCAGCGCTGCCGTTGCGGTTGCCAGTGAAACCCGCCAGGTGCGTTCCGAGCCGCGCGTGCGCGCCGAGCTGCCGATTCAGGTGCAGACCGCCGACGGCACCACCATCGACTGCACCACCGTGGACTTCTCGCAAAAGGGCGTGGGCTTCAAGCTTCCCGAGGGCCAGAGCCTGCACAAGGGCCAGGACATCCAGGTGATCCTGATGCGCAAGCAGCAGGCCTGCGTACTGCCGGCCACCGTGGTGTTCAGCCGTGGCGCCATGGTCGGGGTGCAGTTCAAGCCGCTGACCTTGCGCCAGCAGAGCGACTTCGTGCGCCTGACCTTCTCGCGGGCCGACACCTGGGCCGCAACCTGGGGTGGCAGCAAGCCCGACACCCCGTTGAGCGCCCTGCACGATGTGAGCCGCATCGGCGTGCGCGGCATCATGGACCTGGCCCAGGCGACCCTCAGCGCCTTGCGCCATCGTCGCTACAAGCGCAAGCAAGCCCCCACCCACCTCGAACCTTCGTTGGACTCGCAATGACCGTCATGCTTCATACCGACCAACAAGTGAACCTGTCGCGCCGTTCTCGCCGTCTGCTCGCCGGCTCGCTGCTGTGCCTGGGCAGCCTGCTGCAACCTGCCCAGGCCGATGAGGTCGCGGCCAGCGCAGCGGCGCCCGCCACGGAGCCCGCCGCCAGCGAAACGGCGCCGGCGGCACCGGATGCGGCCGGCGAAAAGTACCAGCTCAGCCTCAAGCAGCTGGGCAAGAACTACACCATGAGCCTGCGTGGCGTGGAGTCGACCGACACGGTCAACTTCGACGTGCGGGCCGACGAGGTGGTGACCGGCGCGCAACTGACCCTGCAATACACCTATTCGCCAGCGCTGCTCAGCGACCTCTCGCAGATCAACATCATGGTCAACGACGAAGTGGCCGCCAGCCTGCCGTTGCCCAAGGAAAACGCCGGCGTCCTGCAAAAGCAGGTGATCGACATTCCGCCGTACCTGATCACCGAGTTCAACCGGCTCGGCGTGCAGTTGATCGGCCACTACACCATGCAGTGCGAAGACCCGCTGCATTCGAGCCTGTGGGCCAAGATCAGCAACGAAAGCCAGTTGAGCCTGCAGGTCAAGCCGGTGGTGCTGCCCAACGACCTGGCCCTGCTGCCGCTGCCGCTGTTCGATCGTCGCGACCCACGCGCCCTGAGCCTGCCGTTCGTGTTTGCCGTGGCCCCCGACAACACCACCCTCGAAGCGGCGGGCGCGGTGTCGTCGTGGATCGGTGCACTGGCCAGCTACCGTGGCGCAAACTTCCCCACCAACCTGCACAGCCTGCCCGCCAGCGGCAACGCGGTGGTGCTGGTCAACACCGCCGAGGCCAACCAGGTCGAGGGCCTGACGCTGCCCGACCTCAAGGGCCCGACCCTGTCGCTGGTGAGCAACCCCAACGACCCGCACGGCAAGCTGCTGGTCATCGCCGGACGCGACAGCGCCGAACTCAAGCGCGCCGCCACCGCCCTGGTGATCGGCTACCGCAGCTTCTCCGGCCCCAGCGTGCAGATCGACACCGTCAATGCGCTGCAGCCACGCCAGCCGTATGACGCGCCCAACTGGCTGCCGACCGATCGCCCGGTGCGCCTTGGCGAGCTGATCGACCCGCGCCAGCTCAATGTGTCGGGCTACAACCCCGGCATGATCACCGTGCCGGTGCGCCTGCCACCCGACCTGTTCAACTGGCGCGAACAGGGCGCCCGGCTGGACCTCAAGTACCGCTACACCCCACAGCAGACCTCGTCCAACTCTTCGCTGCTGGTGAGCTTCAACGATACTTTCATCAAGTCGATGAACCTGCCCTCGATCGAGCGCCTGGGCGGCGGCGACAGCCTGCTGGCAGCCCTGAAGAAAGACGACAGCATCGCCCGCGAGGCGAGCATGCTGCTGCCGCTGGACTCGGTCGCCCTGCAGTCGCGCCTGCAGTTCCGCTTCATGTACGACTACATCAAGCAGGGTGAATGCCGCGACATCATCATCGACAACATGCGCGGCGCCATCGACCCGGACTCCACCCTGGACCTGAGCGGCTACGACCACTTCATCGCCATGCCCAACCTGGGCGTGTTCAAGGACAGCGGCTTCCCGTTCACGCGCCTGGCCGACCTGTCCGACTCGGCGGTGATCCTGCCGGACAACGCCGGCAGCGCCGACTGGAGCGCCTACCTCACCGTGCTCGGACGCTTTGGCGACTCCACCGGCTACCCGGCCACCGCCGTCACCGTGGCCCAGGCCGGCCAGGTCGATGCCCTGGCCGACAAGGACCTGCTGGTGCTGGCTTCCGGCGACAACCAGCCACTGCTCAAGACCTGGGCCGACTACCTGCCCAGCAGGACCCAGGACGCCAGGCATTACGTGGAGTTCTCCGACCTGCCGATGCGCCTGCGCGAATGGATCAGCCCCGATCCCAAGGCCAGCCTGCGCGCCGCGCGCGGTGCGCTCACCTTCACCGGCGAGAACCGCAGCTCGTACGTCACCGGGTTCGAGTCGCCGCTCAAGAGCGGGCGCAGCGTGGTGGTGCTGTCCAGCCCGCAGCCGCAGAACCTGGTGGAGGTCACCGACGCCCTGATCGGCGGCGAACAGTACACCCAGGCACTGCAAGGCAGCCTTGTGGTGATCAACGGCAGGAATGTCGAATCGCTGGTGGCCGAGCAGGCTTACTACGTGGGGCACCTGGGGCCGTTCCGTTACATCCAGTGGCTGCTGTCCCAGCATGTACCGGCGCTGCTGCTGTTGACCCTGCTGGGGGTTGCCCTGGTCAGCCTGGTGGCGTTCTTCTCGCTGCGCGCCCAGGCCAAACGTCGCCTCAACATCGAGTAATCGCATGCCTCTGCCAACCGGACACACCGCACCGTTGCCCGCCAGGCGTTCGCGCTCGCTGCTGCGCCGCCTGCTGGGCGCCAGCGCCCTTACCCTGCTGCTGCCCGGCGTGAGCCAGGCCAACAGCTGCCAGGCCGACCCCTGGCCGTTGTGGCAGGTGTTTCGCCAGCACTTCGTGCAGCCCGACGGGCGCGTGCTCGATGCCAGCACGCCGCAGCAGCACAGCTCGTCCGAAGGCCAGTCCTACGCGATGTTCTTTGCCCTGGTGGCCAACGACCAGGCCAGCTTCGACAAGCTCTGGCTGTGGGCCAGCAACAACCTTGCCGGTGGCGACATCAAGCAGAACCTGCCGGGGTGGATCTGGGGCCTGGACGACAAGGGCCAGTGGCGCCTGCTGGACCACAACTCGGCCTCGGACGCCGACCTGTGGTTCGCCTACGCGCTGAGCGAGGCCGCGCGGCTGTGGAACACCCCGGCCTACAACGCCCAGGCTGCCCAGCTGCTGGCCAATATCAAGGCCCGCGAAGTGGCCGAGCTGCCGGGCCTGGGCATGATGCTGCTGCCCGGCGTGGAGGGCTTTGCCAAGCCCGATCACTTCTGGCAGCTCAACCCCAGCTACCTGCCGGTGCCGGTGCTGCGACGCCTGGCGGTGGTCGACCCCAAGGGGCCGTGGAGCCAGATCGCCCGCAGCACCGCCAGCCTGATCAAGGGCGTGAGCCACAACGGCTATGTGGCCGACTGGGTGGGCTACCGTGCCACCGGCCCGGACAAGGGCCTGTTCGTGATCGACCCGGTCAAGGGCGAAACCGGCAGCTACGACGCCATCCGCACCTACCTGTGGGCCGGCATGACCCCGGCCAAGGACCCACTGGCCAAGCCGATCCTCGACAGCCTCGACGGCATGGCGCGCAGTGTCGCGACCCACGGCGTACCGCCAGAGAAAGTGCAGGTGCAGGCCAACACCAGCAGCGGCGATGGCCCGTTCGGCTTTTCTGCCGCCCTGCTGCCGTATTTCAAGGCGCGCCAGCAACCCTGGCTGCAGGAACAGCAGCGTGCCCGTGTCGACCAGCTGATGAGCAAAAGCCTGAGCCCCGAAGCGCTGCAGGCCAGACAACCCCCTTACTACGACTTCGTGCTGAGCCTGTTCGCCCTCGGCTTCATGGATGATCGTTACCACTTCCTCGACGACGGGAAGCTGCAACCACTCTGGGAGACTTCATGCCCTCGCGCCGCCAAACCCTAGCCATTGGGGTGCTTGCCGCCCTGATCCACAACAGCAGCTTTGCCGAGCTCAGCGAGAACGGCAAGGTCCTGCTGGAACAGGGTCAATACTGGCAGGCCCGCAAAGACACCACCCGCGCCACCGAGGCATGGCGCAAGCTGCTGCTGATCGATCCGCAGCAGGCCGACGCGTTGTACGGCCTTGGCCTGCTGGAGCTTGATGGCAATCGCCCGCAGGGCGCCAAGCGCTACCTCGACCAGCTCAGGCAGGCGCACCCCGGCGAGCGTCAGACCCTGTTGCTGCAACAGGAGATCGCCCTGCACAGCGCCGATAACACCGCGCAACTGGAGCAGGCCCGCCAACTCGCCGAATCGGGCGAGCTGGATCAGGCTGTGGCGGCATACCGCACGCTGTTCAGTGGCAGTGCACCCCAGGGCGAACTGGGCCTGGAGTTCTACAGCTACCTGGGCTACACCGCCACCGGCTGGCAGGAAGCGCGCCAGGGCCTGGAGCGCCTGCAGGGCCAGTCGCCGGACAACCCCAAGATCAAGCTCAACCTGGCCAAGCTGCTGCTGCGCAACGAAAGCACCCGGGTGGAGGGCATTCGCCGGCTGGCGTCCTATGCCAACGACCCGGTGATCGGCAGTGAATCGATCGAGGGCTGGCGCCAGGGCCTGTCCTGGCTGGGTGCGCCGCGCCCCGCCGAGGTGCCGTTGTTCGATGCCTACCTCAAGGCCTACCCGGACGACGAAGAGATCCGCAACCAGCTCAAGAGCGGTGCCCGTGCCAGCCAGGCCAGCGCCGTCCAACGCCAGAACAGCCACCTGGTGCGTGGCTTCAAGGCGCTGGACGCCAACGACCTGCCCCAGGCCGAGCAGTCGTTCCAGGCCCGTTTGCGCGAGCAGGCGCAGGATGCCGACGCCCTCGGCGGGCTGGGCATCGTGCGCCAGCGCCAGGGCCGCCTGGGCGACGCCGATGCACTGTTCAAGCAGGCCATCAGCCGTGGCAACAGCAGCCGCTGGCAGAGCGCCCTGCAAGGCAACCGCTACTGGGTGCTGCTGGACCAGGCCAATGCCGCCCGCGACGCCGGCAATCCGCAAGACGCCCGCGAGCTGCTGCAACGCGCCATCGCGATGAACCCGCGCCAGGTGCAGGGGCCTATCAGCCTGGCCGACCTGCAGGCCGCCCAGGGTCAGTTCGACAGCGCCGAAACCACCTATCGCCAGGCCCTGAGCCTGGATGCCGGCAACCCCGATGCGCTGCGCGGGCTGGTCAGCGTGCTGGCGCAGAACGGCAAGCTGGGCGAAAGCCAGCGCCTGATCGACGGGCTCAGCGATGCCCAGCGCGAACGCCTGGGCGACCTGCGCGTGCTGCGCGCGGCCATCGCCGTAGGCCAGGCCCGCGACGCCGAGCGCAGTGGCGACCTGGCCGGCGCTCGCAAGGCGCTGGAAGAGGCCGTGCGCAACGACCCGCAGAACGTGTGGGCGCGTTACGACCTGGCGCAGGTCTACCTCAAGAGCGATGCCTCCGGCAAGGCGCGCCAGACCATCGACGAGATGCTCAAGGCCAACCCGCAGCGGGCCGAGGCGCTGTATGCCAGCGCGCTGTTCTCCAGCCGCCTGGGCGAGTGGCAGTCGGCCCAGCGCAGCCTGGCGCAGGTGCCCGCGGCCCAGCGCAGCGCCGCCATGCACACCCTGGCCGAAGAGATCGAACTGCACCTGCTGACCCGCCAGGCGGCAGACCTGGCCAAACAGGGCCAGCGCCAACAGGCCATGAAGCTGCTGCAACGCGCCGAACCGGCAGCGGCCAACAACCCCGGCATGCTCTCGGCGCTGGCCGCGACCTATATCGATATCGGCCAGACCGAACATGCGCTGGGCATGCTGCGCACCGCTATTGCCCAGAGCAGCACGCCCTCCCCGTCCCTGCGCCTGGCCTATGCCGGCGCACTGCTCAAGGCCGGCGACGACGTGCAGGTGAACCAGATTCTGCGCGAGCTGCGCAGCCAGCCACTGCAGGCCGGCGACCAGCGCAGCTACGACGACCTGGTGTTCCAGTACACCGTGCGCCAGGCCGACCTGCTGCGTGAAAAGGGCGACCTGGTGGCCGCCTACGACACCCTCGCCCCGGCCCTGGCGCAACGCCCGCAAGACCCGCAGGCAGTGTCGTCGCTGGCGCGCATGTACCTGGACAACCGCAACCCGGCCAAGGCGGTGGAGCTGTTCACCCCGCTGCTGCGCCAGTACCCGGACAATGCCGACGTGCAGATGGGCGCCGCCCAGGCCTTCGTACAGGCCGGCGATGCCGACAAGGCCGAGCGCGCCGTTGAAAAGGCCCTGCAACTGGCCCCGCAGAACCCGCAGATTCTCACCAGTGCTGCCGGCTATTACCGTGGCCGCGGCAAGCTGGCCAAGGCCGAGCAGCTGTATGCCCAGGCCCTGGCCTTGCAGGCGCCGCCGGAGCAGAACGTGCTCAACCCCTTCGGCCAGGCGATTGCCGTCAACCCCTTCGTCGGCCAGCCGGGCCAGCGCAAGCAGTCGCGCCTGAGCGAAACGGTGCTGGCCGAAATTCCCGAGCCGGCACAGACCCAGGTCAGCAGCCGCGCCAGCGAAGCGTTCGACGCACCGGTGCTGCTGGCCAGTCGCGACAACGAACCTGGCCTGCGCACGGCCAGCCAGGCCACGCCGCAGCTCGCCACGCCGGCACCGGTCGACCCGCGCGCCGCGCTGCAGACCGAGCTGGATACGATTCGCGAGGCGCGCAGCCCGCAGATCAAGCAGGGCGTCACCTTTCGCAGTAACGACAGCGAATCGGGGCTGGGCAAGATCACCGATGTAGAGGCGCCGCTGGAGATCAGTTTCCCCGTCGGCGACGATCGCATGGCCTTGCGCGTTACCCCGGTATCGCTCAACGCCGGAGGCGTGAGCAGCGACCCGGCGAATCGCTTCCGCTTTGGCGGCTTTACCGCCGAGCAAATTGCCAACCTGGCCAATGCTGGCACCGAAGCACAGATCGAGCAGGCAGCCTCCGACCTGTTCTTCGGCAGCACCGGCAAACAGAAGGATTCGGGCGTCGGCTTCGCGGTAGCCTATGAGAACCCGTCGCTAGGGCTCAAGAGTGACCTTGGCGTAAGCCCGGTCGGGTTCCTCTACAACACCGTTGTCGGCGGCATCAATCTGGATCGCCCGTTCAGCGAAGGCAGTAACTGGCGTTACGGGCTCAACCTGTCAAGGCGTTCCGTGACCGACAGCCTGACATCCTTTGCCGGTGCCCGCGACGCGCGCAGTGGTCTGGAATGGGGCGGTGTGACTGCCAACGGGGGTCGCCTGCAAGTGGGCTACGACAATCAGCGCTACGGCGTCTACGGCTACGGATCCTGGCACAAGCTGATCGGTCATAACGTCGACGACAATACCCGCACCGAACTGGGCAGCGGTATCTACTGGTACCTGCTGAACAACCAGGACCAGCGCCTGACTGCGGGCTTGAGCGTTTCGGGTACCCACTACGCCGAGAACCAGAGCTTCTTCACCTATGGTCACGGCGGCTACTTCAGCCCACAGAACTTCTTCTCCATCGCCATTCCGGTGAACTGGGCCCATCGCGGGCCGGACTGGAGCTACCAGGTCAACGGCTCAGTCGGCATGCAACATATCGAGCAGGACGGCGCACCTTACTTCCCGCGAGACCCGCGTCTGCAATCGGCATTCGATCAGGCGTCGCAGCTTCTGGCTGAAAACGACGTCGACTTTCGCACCCGTTACTCATCTCAAAGCAAGACCGGCATCGGCTACTCGCTGGGCGCCAGTGGCGAATACCGGCTGGGCGATGGGTTCTTCTTCGGCGGCACCCTGGGTGTGGACAACGCCCGCGACTACCAGCAATGGACCGGTGGCCTGTACCTGCGCTACCTGTTCGACGACGGCCGCGGCGCCATGCCGTTGCCCGTCAACCCGTACCGTTCCCCTTATTCGAATTGATTTGCAGGAGTATCAACCATGGCTAGTTCACTTCTCGCAGGCCTGACCATTCTGATGATCGGCGACAGCCACCTGGCGACCCCCGATTACCTGATCAAGAGCCTGCACGACAACCTCGTGCAGCAAGGTGCCCAGGTGCACTCGCTGGGTATCTGCGGCGCCAATGCTGGCGACTGGCTCAAAGCCACCCCTGGCACCTGCGGCGGTGCCGAGCGCCGTGGCACCGAAAAGCCCGTGGTACTGGGCAGCAAGGCGGCCACCCGGCCGATCGGCGACCTGATCAAGGCCGACAAGCCGGACCTGGTGGTCGTGGTGATGGGCGACACCATGGCCAGCTACACCAAACCGGCCTTCCCCAAGGCCTGGCTGTGGCAGCAGACCACCAGCTTTGCCAAGGAAATCGCCAACACCGGGGCCAAGTGCGTATGGGTCGGCCCCAACTGGGGGACCGAAGGCGGCAAGTACGGCAAGACCTACGCCCGCGTCGAACTGACCTCCAAGTTCCTCGCCGCCAACGTGGCGCCGTGCGACTACGTCGACTCGCTCAAATTCTCCAAGCAAGGCGAGTGGGCCACGGTCGACGGTCAGCATTTGACCGCCCCGGGCTACCTGGCCTGGAGCAAGAAGATCAGCGAAGAGATCGTCAAGGCGCCGGTCGTGACGAGCATCAAGAAATGAAGCGCGCCCTGCACGCTGTACTGCTGGCCCTGCCCGCCGCCCTCGGCGCGGGCCTGGCCCAGGCCGAGATCGCGCTGTACCCCACCGGCCCCAGCGAAGACTCGGCGTTCTTGCGCTTCGTCAACGCGGCCCCCGGCACCCTGCAACTGGTGGCGGACGGCTCCAGGGCCAGCCTGCAGCTGGACGCGGCCAAACCGGTGTCGGCGTACCTGCCGGTACCGGCCAACAAGGCCATCAAGGGCACCCTGAGCCGTGACGGCCAGCGCTCGGCCCTGCAGCTGAGCGTTGCTCCTGGCGAATTCGCCACGGTAGTCGCCCTGCAGGACGCCAGCGGCATCCGGCAACGCGTGGTACGCGAGCAACCCGACGACTTCAATGCGCTGAAGGCTTCGCTGGCCTTCGTCAACCTCGACCCTTCCTGCCAGGGCGCAAGCCTGCGCCCTGCCGGGCGCACGGCGGACCTGTTCAAGGACGCGCCAGAGGCCAGCGTGCAGCGTAGATCGATCAACCCGGTGAAGCTGTCGGTGCAACTGGTGTGCGCCAATGCCAACGTCGGCGGCCCGGTGGACCTGGGCGAACTCAAGGCCGGCGAGCGCTACAGCGTATTGCTGCTGCCCACGGCGAGCGGCCCGCAGCTTGTGCCAGTCACGGACACGCTCTCCAACTGATCGGACGTCTTCACCACCATGGTATTCGCCTCACTCGAGTTCCTGACGCTGTTTTTGCCGATCTTCATGCTGGTGTACGCGCTGAGCCGTCCGGCCTGGCGCAACGGCGTACTGCTGATCGGCAGCTGGCTGTTCTATGGCTGGCTGAGCCCGCTGTTCCTGCTGCTGCACATGGCGCTGACCGTGGTCGCGTGGGTTGGCGGGCTGCTGGTGAACCGCAGCCATGAGGACTCGCGCGGGCGCATACGCCTGCTGGCCGCGCTGATCGTGTTCAATACGCTGGTGCTGTGCTGGTACAAGTACGCCAACATCCTGGCCGCCAACTACAACGAGCTGATCACCTATTACGGTGCATTGCCGATGGAGTGGCAGCGGGTGGCGTTGCCGGCGGGGCTGTCGTTCATCGTGCTGCAGGCGATTTCCTACCTGGTGGATGTGCACCGCCATACCGTGCCGGTAGAGCGCAGTTTCGTGAACTTCGCCACCTACATCTCGATGTTCGGCCACTCGATCGCCGGCCCGATCATCCGCTACGACTGGGTACGCCGCGAGCTCAACCAGCGCTACTTCAACTGGCAGAACTTCTCGCTGGGCGCGCGCCGCTTCATGATCGGCATGTGCATGAAGGTGCTGGTGGCCGATACCCTGTCGCCGCTGGTGGACGTGGCCTTCCACCTGGACAACCCGTCGTTCCTGGACGCGTGGCTGGGCTGCCTGGCGTATTCGCTGCAACTGTTCTTCGACTTTGCCGGCTACAGCTGCATGGCCATCGGCCTGGGCCTGATGCTGGGCTTCCACTTTCCCGAGAACTTCAACCGGCCGTACCTGGCCAGCAGCATCCAGGACTTCTGGCGGCGCTGGCACCTGTCGCTGTCGAGCTGGCTGCGCGACTACCTGTACATCGCCCTGGGCGGCAACCGCCACGGCACCTGGAACACCTACCGCAACCTGTTCCTGACCATGGCCATTGCCGGCCTGTGGCATGGCGGGGACAGCTGGAACTACCTGCTGTGGGGCTCGGCCCACGGTATCGCGCTGTGCGTCGACCGGGCCTGGAGCCGTTCCAGCCTGCCGGCGATCCCCAAGGTGCTGTCGCACACCCTGACGCTGCTGTTCGTGTGCCTGGCCTGGACGCTGTTCCGCGCCCCGGACTTTCATACGGCGCTGTCGATGTACGCCGGCCAGTTCGGCCTGCACGGCTTTGCCCTGGGCGAGGCACTGGCAGCCACCGTACGCCCGGTGCACGGCCTGGCGGCGTTGCTGGGCGTGGCGTGCATCATCCTGCCGATCTGGCAGACACGCGCCGAGCACCGCTTCGCCAGCCGCGCGTGGTTCGTGCATGCCGCTGCCCTGTGGCCCGTGGCCGGCTTCGTGCTGTCGTTCGCGTTGATCGCCAGCCGTGATTCGGTCCCCTTCCTGTACTTCCAGTTCTGATGACGATGAAGACACCTCCTCCCAGTACAGCGCCCACGCCCCCCAGTGCACTGGCCCTGCGCACCAGCCCGATCGCCGGCGTCACCCTGGCGCTGTTCCTGGGTGCCGGCCTGCTGTCGTGTGGCTGGCTGGTGGCCAGCGGCAAGCTCGAGCTGATGCCCGACAAGCACCTGTCCAATGGCCAGGTGCTGCACGGCGAAATCACCCACCGCATTGCCAAGGAGCTGGCCAAGGCGCCGCTGCCGAGCGAGGCCGCCGACCTGGAACGGGCCAGCAGTTGGCTGTTGCTGGGCGACACCGGGCCGCGGGTGCGGCCGGGCTGCACGCAGTGGCTGTTTCTGAGCGATGAACTCAAGCTCGACCGGCACGCGGCCGACAACGCCCAGGCCAAGGCCGATGCGGTGATCGCCCTGCAACGCAGCTTGCAGCAACGGGGTATCCGCCTGCTGGTGAGCGTGGTGCCGGACAAGAGCCGAATCGCCGCCAGCGAGCTGTGCGGGTTGACTCGCCCCACGGCCTCGCAGGCGCGCATCCAGCAGTGGGCGCAGAAACTCCAGGCGGCCGGCGTGACCACCCTGGACCTGACTGCCAGCCTGCAGCCGCTGGGCGCCAGTGCGTTCCTGCGTACCGATACCCACTGGAGCGAAGCCGGCGCCCAGGCCGCTGCCCAGGCCATTGCCGAGCAGGTCAAGGGCATGGGCTTGAGCGCCACCCCCAGCAAGACCTTCGACACCCGCCAGGAGCCTCTGGCACCGCGCCCCGGGGACCTGGTACGGCTGGCCGGCATCGATTGGCTGCCAGTGGCCTTGCAGCCGCCGCAGGAACAGGTGGCGCCAACGGTCATCACCGAGCGGGCCGAGGCCGTCAGCGATGCGGGCGACAATCTCGATGACCTGTTCGGCGACGACAACCTGCCGAACGTCGCGCTGATCGGCACCTCGTTTTCGCGCAACTCGAGCTTTGTCGGCTTTCTGCAACGTGCGCTGTCGGCGCCTGTGGGCAACTTCGCCAAGGACGGCGGCGAATTCTCCGGAGCCGCCAAGGCCTACTTCGACAGCCCGGCGTTCAGGCAGACGCCGCCACAGCTGGTGATCTGGGAGATACCCGAGCGCGACCTGCAGACGCCCTATGCGGGTGACGTGCAGCTGCCCCCCAAGCCATGACGCACCACGCCCGCTGCGCGCGTTGGCACGGCGCGGCGGGCGCTGGCGAATGCTCAGGCAAGCTTTTTCAGATCTGCCGCTGAATCGAACGTGGTGAAGTGGTAGATGCCGTGGATCTTCTCCAGCTGGCAACACCAGCCCTCCTGCTCGCCGGCTTGCACCACGAACCTCAGTTCTTCGATACCCGCCATGTTGGCGGCAGCTTCGAGCAGGGTCTTGACGCGCTTTTCGACAAGGGCGTCGTAGGCCAGTTCGTATGATTTCTCCCAGGTGGCGTCGGCATTGCGAAATCGCTTCCAGTTATCGTCCTTGAGCACCTTGCAAAAGGCCACGCGCTGAACTTCGCCGGTATTGGACAGGTCGAGGGACAACAGGCAGAGGGTCATGGTGGGCTCCCATAAGCAGTGAAATTCCCTTGCAACCTAGTCACTCACTTTTCATCCATCAATGCTAAATGGCCATCACCTGAGAGTTAAAATAATTCAAGAATTTACCAAAAAACAGAAACTAAACAACTTAGCCAAGGCCATGTAGGAAAGTTACTACGCAAAGAAACACGAGCTATAAAGTCTTTTTATGGAACAAAGGGCTTTCAGGCACTTTAAAATAAACAGAAACATTCAAAGGCGTGCCGTTTCGGCGCAATTACAGCGTCTTGAAGCGAGCGCTGCGCTTCTGCAATCATGCCCGCCGGGCGCTGCCAGCGGGCAGCGTCGTCCCTTAGCGCACCGCACAAAGGAATGACTCAATGATCAGGGTATTGCTTTCGCTGGACCTCACCAACAAGGAATCGGAACGAGACAACTTCAACAACTTCCTGGCAGAACAACAATGGAAGAAGTTGGCTGGTGTGAATACCGTCTGGGCCATCGAGTATGATGATTTCAGCCAGACCAACGAGCAACATGTGACAAACGTCAAAAGAGACCTGTCCAAAGTTCTGCTCACCGCGGCACGGGAATTCAAACCGGACCGTATTACCTACGTTGCACAGATAGCCAACATTGAATGTATCGGGCGCTATATCTACCGGGAGGGTGGCGATTACAAGGCGTTCATTTACGAGCCCTGCTGATAGCGCTGAAGAGAGTGAAGTGTCTGCGACAGTGATCCGGTCGCAGGCATTTTTCGTGCGCGCGAAGGGAAAGCAGTGCACTGCATGCGTATTCGGGGGAAAGGGAACTGGATAGAGGCGGCCCCTGGCAGACAAGGGCTTGCGTTATGGAGGCAACCCCACCAGCCACACCCCGGCACACGATGTTCCCGCTGTGGCTGCTCCCTTCCGGGCCTGACCAGGTTTACGGGTAATCGTTGCGGGGGGACCGATGGGGTCACCATAACGATGCTCGCCTGGCAGCGAGCGGGGCCATTGTACCGGTCTGACGCGAAGTTACAACCTCTGTACCGTGAAAAAACCACTCTGGCTCAAGGACTTGTGACTGCCGCCGGGGCATCGCCCTGGATCACGCAGTGAATGAAGTGCAGCTTGGCCACCACCGGCGCACTCAGCACGAACGGGTAGAAGTCGGTCTGGCCCATGCTGCGTGACAGCTCGTTGAGCATCGCCGACAGCTCCACCCAGGCATTGATGAACGCCAGGAACGCAGGCGCCCCAGGGTGCTCGGGCTGGTACAGGCTGCGGGCATCGAACGGCGGATAGTCCAGGTCCATCACCGAGGCGTCCATGCCCAGCGCAAGGGCGGTGTCCACCGCATCGGTCATGTGCAGGTAGTGCGCCCAGGTTTCGGCCCAGTCCTCCCAGGGGTGCATGGTGGCATAGGCGCTGACGTGGGCGACGGCCCAGTCCAGCGGAGCACCTTGCTGGTAGTGGCGCTCCATGGCCTGGGCGTAGCTGGCGCGCTCGTCGCCGAACAGGCGGCGGAAGTCCTGCAGCCAGGCGCTGCTGGCCACCAGACGGTCCCAGTAGTAATGCCCGATCTCGTGGCGCAGGTGGCCCAGCACGGTCCGGTAGGGCTCCTGAAGCTGCACGCGCACCTGCTCGCGCCAGTCGTCGTCGGCTTCGCGGATATCCAGGGTGATCAGGCCGCCAGCGTGGCCGGTGGTGGGGGGATTGCCGGCAATGTCGATGCCGATGAAGTCGAAGGCGATGCCCTCGCCGGCTGCGCCTTGCTTGGGCGTGACCGGCAACCCCAGGTGCAGCAGTTGCGCAATCAGGCGGCGCTTGGCGGTTTCCAGCTTGCGCCAGCGCAGGTGGTTTTCGGTGAACGACAGGTCGGGGATGGTGCGGTTGAGGCGACAGGCCAGGCAGAACGCTTCGGGGTCGTCGACAGCCAGCAGCCAGTTGCAGCAAGCCGGGGTGTCGAGGTTGGCGCAACGCTTGAGCGGGCCGAGTTCTGGCTGGCCGTCCAGGTACCACTGGCCGTCCACAGCGGCCGGCAGCAAGGTACCGACATGGTGGGTATCGGGCCAGTAGCCCAGCGACGCCTGGCAGGCCAGGCATTGGCTGTTGCGAAAGAACACGGACTGTCCGCACTCGCATTGCCACACGCGCGTGCTGCGGCGTGCCTGGCTGACGAAGGGTGCGGCGATACGGGCGACGAGCTGTTCGAAGAATGGGTACATGGGGCCACCTCCTGGCTGGAGCCTAGCCTACACCATGTGCGTGACAGCGCTTGCGGTGTGCCTGACGCACCGTGCGCTCAGGTGTTGCGAGCGCTTCGCGCTCGATCGCGGGTCAAGCCCGCTCCCACGCCCTTCGGGCAGAAGCGGGCCGCGTGACCGCTACACCGCTATGCCCTGCTCCGACAGAAACGCCACGAACGCATCCTCATCCAACACCCTGAGCCCCAGCTCAGTGGCCTTGGCCAACTTGGAGCCTGCCCCCGGGCCCGCCACCACGCAGTGGGTCTTGGCCGAAACAGACCCCGCCACCTTGGCCCCCAGGCTCTCCAGCTTGTCCTTGGCGACATCCCGGCTCATGCGCTCCAGCGAACCGGTCAGCACCCAGGTCTGCCCCGCCAGCGGCAAGCCCTGGGCAACCTTCTTCTCGCTCTCCCAGTGCATGCCGAACTCGCGCAGTTGCGCCTCGACGCTGCGCGCCAGCGCCTGGTTGGCCTCGACCAGGAAGAATTCGCGCACCGCATCAGCCTGCTTGGCTGCCAGCGCCTGGCGCAGGTCGATGCCGTCGGCGGCAATGATGCGCTCAAGGCTTTGCAGCTTGGCCACCAGCTTCTCGGCACCCGTCGGGCCGACAGAAGGGATGTCGAGCTTGGCGATCAACCCGGCCAGAGTCGTACTGGCCGCGAACTCGGCGGCCAGCTCGCCCTCCTCCTGCAACTGCAGGCCGTTCTCGAGCAGTTGCGCGATGACGCTGCGGTTATGTTCGTCCTCGAAGAAGTTGTGGATCTCGTGCGCCACTTCCAGGCCGATATCCGGCAGGTAGGTCAGCACCTGCGGCAACGCCACCATCACGCGCTGCAACGAGCCCAGCGAGCGCGCCAGCACCTTGGCGGTCTCCTCGCCCACATCCGGGATGCCAAGGGCGTAGATGAAGCGTGCCAGGCTCGGGCGCTTGCTGTCGGCAATGGCAGCCAGCAGCTTGTTGCTGGACACCTCGGCAAAGCCTTCGAGGTCGACGATGTCTTCGAATTTCAAGCGGTACAGGTCTGCCGGCGAGGCAATCAGCCCTTCATCCACCAACTGCTCGACGCTCTTCTCGCCCAGGCCCTCGATGTCCATGGCGCGGCGCGACACGTAGTGGATGATCGCCTGCTTGAGCTGCGCGCGGCAGGCCAGGCGGCCGACGCAGCGGTACACCGCGCCTTCGCTGACGGTTTCCTTGCCCTTGCTGCGCTTGACCAGCTGGGTGCGCTCGACCTGCGAGCCACACACCGGGCACTGGGTAGGGATGTGCACCGTACGCGCATCGGCCGGGCGACGCTCGGTGACCACCTGCATCACCTGCGGGATGACATCACCGGCACGGCGGATGATCACCGTATCGCCGATCATCACCCCCAGGCGCGCCACTTCGTCCATGTTGTGCAAGGTGGCATTGGCCACGGTCACGCCGGCCACCTTGACCGGCTTGAGCCGTGCGACGGGCGTTACCGCACCGGTGCGACCAACCTGGAACTCGACGTCGAGCACCTCGGTCAGCTCTTCCATGGCCGGGAACTTGTGCGCTATCGCCCAGCGCGGCTCACGGGCACGAAAGCCCAGTTCACGTTGCGAGGCCAGGCTGTTGACCTTGAACACCACCCCGTCGATCTCGTAGGGCAGCGCGTTGCGCCGCTCGCCGATGTCACGGTAGTAGTCCAGGCATTCCTTGATGCCGGCGGCATGCCGCAGTTCGCGGCTGATGGGCATGCCCCAGCCCTTTAGCTTTTCGAGGGTGCCGATGTGGGTGTCGGCGATGGCCTCGGACACCTGGCCCACGCCATAGCAGCAGAACTCCAGGGGGCGGCTGGCGGTGATCTTCGAATCGAGCTGGCGCAGGCTGCCGGCGGCCGCGTTGCGCGGGTTGGCGAAGGTCTTGCCGCCGATCTGGGCCTGGGCTGCGTTCAGCCGTTCGAAGCCCTCCTTGCTCATGAACACTTCGCCGCGCACCTCCAGCACCGCCGGCCAGCCCTTGCCCTGCAGCTTGAGCGGCACGTTGCGGATGGTGCGCACGTTGACGCTGATGTCTTCGCCGGTGGTGCCGTCGCCACGGGTGGCGCCCTGCACCAGCAGGCCGTCACGGTACAGCAGGCTGACCGCCAGGCCGTCGAGCTTGGGTTCGCAGCTGTAGTCCACCGCCGCCCCTGCGCCGAACAGGTCGCCGGTCGGCAGGTCGAGGCCTTCGACCACGCGCCGGTCGAACTCGCGCAGGTCATTTTCCTCGAAGGCGTTGCCCAGGCTCAGCATCGGCACCTCGTGACGCACCTGGGTGAAGGCCGAGAGCGCCGCGCCGCCCACCCGCTGGGTGGGGGAATCGGGGGTGACCAGCTCGGGGTGTTCGGCCTCAAGGGCCTGCAGCTCGCGGAACAGGCGATCGTATTCGGCGTCCGGGACGCTTGGCTCGTCGAGCACGTAGTAGCGGTAGTTGTGCTGGTCGAGTTCGGCGCGCAGTTCGAGGATGCGGGTTTGGGCGGTCATGTGTCGTCTCTTGCAAAGCAAAAGAGCAGCTCGGGGCTGCTCTTGGCGTTCAAATCGGTGGATCGGCGGGGCAGCTTTCGCCGGCAAGGCCAGCTCCTGCAGGGAGCGGCCATACCTGTCAGCGTTTCTGGGTCAGGGCGCGGCGCTCGAATTCGACGATGCGCTGGCGGTAGTGTTCGATGGTCTGCGCGGTCATCACGCTGCGCTGGTCATCCTTGAGCTCGCCGTTCAGTTCATGGGCCAGCTTGCGCGCCGCCGCCACCATCACGTCGAACGCCTGCTTGGGATGGCGCGGGCCCGGCAGGCCAAGGAAGAAGCTGACCGCACGGGTGCTGAAATGGTCGATGTCGTCCAGGTCGAACACCCCAGGCTTGACCGCGTTGGCCATGGAGAACAGCACTTCGCCATTGCCGGCCATGCTTTCGTGACGGTGGAAGATGTCCATCTCGCCAAAGCGCAGGCCGCTTTCCAGGATGTTCTGCAGCAGCGCAGGGCCCTTGAAGCCGCTCTCGTCGCGGGCAATCACGCTGATCACCAGCACTTCCTCGACCGGCGGCAGGTCCTTGCCTTCGCTGGCACCGAAGCCGGTGCTCTTGGGGCTTTCGTCCGGGAAGTCGTCGTCGGCATTGCCGAACAGGTCAGGCTCGCGTGGCTCGGCCGCCAGGTTCAGGTCGCCCTGCTGCGGCTCGCTGGTACGTTTGGCGCGCTTGGACCCCTTGCCCACCTTCGGCTCGCGCTGCTCGCGCGCAGCCGTCATCGACGGCAGGTCGTGCTCGTCGAGCTGGGGCTCCTTGTGGTCGTCAAGCACCCGCGGCGGGCCCAGCACTTCGGCGCTGGTCTCTTCGTCCGGCAGGTTGGAGAAGCTGCGGTCCAGACGGAATTTCAACTTGCCCTTGCCGCCGCGCATGCGACGCCAGCCGTCAAAAAGAATACCGGCAATGACTATGATGCCGATGACGATCAGCCACTCGCGCAGACCGATTTCCATGTAATCCCGTGCCTCTGTGAAAAATGCTGAAAAATAAAGGGTTTAAACCCCTTTAAAACGTGGCGCCAACTCTATGTTCTGACAGGCGTTTTACCCACGCATAGAAAAATTTACATTAAGCTAGCACGACCAAAGATAACTTTACACCGTCTGTCGCAACTGACAGGGGCATTTGCTGCAAGTTCGTGCGTTATATCCGTTTTTCAGGCGTCGACCATGGCCATCGCCTCCTCCACGTCCACCGCCACCAGCCGTGAGCAACCGGGCTCGTGCATGGTCACCCCCATCAGTTGATCGGCCATTTCCATGGCGATCTTGTTGTGGGTGATATAGATGAACTGCACGGTCTGGCTCATCTCCTTGACCAGGCGCGCATAGCGTCCGACGTTGGCATCGTCCAGCGGCGCATCGACTTCGTCGAGCATGCAGAACGGTGCCGGGTTCAACTTGAAGATGGCAAACACCAGGGCCAGGGCCGTCAGCGCCTTCTCGCCGCCCGAGAGCAGATGGATGGTGCTGTTCTTCTTGCCCGGCGGGCGCGCCATGATCGTTACCCCTGTATCGAGTAGATCTTCGCCCGTCAGTTCCAGATAAGCGCTGCCACCACCGAAAACTTTTGGGAAAAGTGCCTGTAATCCGGCATTTATCTGATCAAAGGTATCCTTGAAGCGGTTGCGTGTTTCCTTGTCGATCTTGCGAATCACGTTTTCCAGGGTATCGAGGGCCTCGACCAGGTCGGCATCCTGGGCGTCGAGGTAGCGCTTGCGCTCGGACTGCTGCTGGTACTCGTCGATGGCCGCCAGGTTGATCGCGCCCAGGCGCTGGATGCGCGCATCGATGCGCTCCAGCTCAAGTTCAGCCTCCTGCTCGCTGGCCTCGGCCAGCAAGGTCGCCAACACGCCTTCCAGATCATAGCCGTCAGCCTGCAACTGTTCCTGCAGGGCCTTGCGCCGCACACTCAGCCCCTGCCATTCCATGCGGTGCTGTTCGAGCTGACCGCGCAGCAGCTGGGATTGCTGTTCGGCCTGGGTACGACGCTTTTCGGCCTCGCGCAGTTCGCGGTCGGCCTCGTCCATGTGCAGGCGCGCCTGACGCATTTCCTCGTCGACACTCATGCGCTTTTCCAGCAGCGCCTCAAGCATCATGCGCAGCTCTTCGAGGGGCGCCTCGCCCTCCTCCAGGTTCAGGCTCAGTTGTTCACGTTTTTCGTTCAGGCGCTCCGACTGCAGCTCCAGGCGCTCGAGGGCCTGGCGCGTGGAGTCGTGCTGGGCACGCAGCGAGCCCAGGCGCACCGCCAACTGATGGGCGTGGTCCTTGTGCTGGCGGGCTTCCTGGCGCACGCGGTCGAGGCGTTCGCGCAGGTTGTCGCGCTGGGCCAGCAAGGCCTCGCGCTGTTCGGTGTCGTGGGCCATCAGGTCGAGGGCTTCCTGCAGGTGCAGGCGCGACTCACCCAGGCTTTCGTGTTCGATGGCGCGCTGTTCCAGCAGCTCGGCCAGCTCTTCTTCAAGGCGCCGGCGGCGCAACGTCAGCTGCTCGGCGCGGGCCTTGCCGGCCGACAGACGGGCCTTGAGCTCACCTTGCTGGCGGGCTTCTTCCTGGGTGCGACGACGCAGTTGTTCACGGCTGTCTTCCATCACGCGCTGCTGTTCACGCAGGGCCAGCAACTGCGCTTCGAGCTGCTCCAGGGCAGCTTCCTGCTCCAGACGCTCCAGGCCCAGCAGCTCAAGCTCCTGCCCACGGGCCAGCACGCCGCCCTGGGCATCGTTGCCTCGGCTGACCCGCAGAAAGTGGCGCCCCACCCAGTAGCCGTCGCGGCTGATCAGGCTTTGGCCGTCGGCCAGCTGGCCGCGCAGGCTCAATGCCTGCTCGAGGCTCTCGACCGGCTTGACCTGGCCCAGCCAGGGGGCCAGGTCAACGCCGCCCTGTACTTTGTCCAGCAGGCTGCCGGCAAGGCGCTTGCCGGTGCCGGCGGCCTCCAGCAGACGCAACTCGCCCTGATCGAAGCCCGTCAGGTCGAGCCCGGCCAGGTCGTCCACCAGTACCGCGTGCAGGTCGGCGCCCAGCACGGTTTCCACCGCCAGCTCCCAACCCGGCTCCACGCGCAGGCCTTCAGCCAGGCGTGGGCGTTGCTCCAGGCCCTGCGCGCGCAACCAGTCGAGGGTACCGCTGCCTGGGTCCAGCGCGGCCTGCTGCAAGGCTTCGAGCGATGCCAGCCGGCCACCCAGGCGCTGCAGTTCACCCTGGGCCTGCTGCTGCGCCTGGGCGGCCTGCTGCAATTGCTCGCGCAGCGCGTCGAGGCGCTCGATCACCTGCTGTTCTTCCAGGTGCAGGTCTTCGAGCAGCAATTCGCTGCTGGCCAGTTGTTCGTTCAGTTCCAGGATGGCCGCATCTTCAGGGTCGGCGCTCAACTGGTCGCGTTCTTCGCCCAGCTTGCGCTGGCGCTCCGAGACGCGCTCCAGGCTCTGCTCCAGCTGCTGGATGCGCGACTGCTGCACCTCGGCCTGGCGGCGCGGCTCGGCGGAGCGGGTGTTGAAGCTGTCCCACTGCTCCTGCCAGCCATGCATGGTGGTCTCGGCTTCCTCAAGGGTCGCGGCGGCCTCCTCGGCTGCCGCCAGCGACAGTTCCTGCTCGGGCTCGATCATCTCCAGCTCTTCGCCCAGGGTCGCCAGCAAGGTACGGTCGTGGCCCAGGTGCGATTCGGTTTCCAGACGCGCGCGTTCGGCTTCCTTGAAGTCATCCTGCAACTGGCGCAAGCGCTGCTGGCCGTGCTGGATGTTCTGCTCGACCCGGGCGATGTCGCCGCCTACCGAATAGAAGCGCCCCTGGACCAGGTTGAAACGCTCCGACAGGTCGTGGTGACCGTCGCGCAGGCGCTCGATGCTCGCATCGGCATTGCGCTGCTCGGCCACCAGGGCCTCGAAGGCCACTTCCTGGTCGCCGATGATCGCCTCGCGCTGGCCCACCTGATCGTTCAGCGCACGCCAACGCAGGGCCGCCAGCTGGGCCTTGAGCTGACGCTCCTCGGCCTTGTATTCCTTGTACTTCTCCGCTGCCTGGGCCTGGCGGTGCAGGCGTTCGAGCTGACGTTCCAGCTCTTCGCGCAGGTCGGTCAGGCGCTCCAGGTTCTCGTGGGTGCGGCGGATGCGGTTTTCGGTTTCGCGGCGGCGCTCCTTGTACTTGGAGATGCCGGCGGCCTCTTCGATGAAGTTGCGCAACTCTTCGGGCTTGGCCTCGATCAGCTTGGAGATCATGCCCTGCTCGATGATCGAGTAGCTGCGCGGGCCCAGGCCGGTACCCAGGAAGATATCGGTGATGTCGCGCCGACGGCACTTGGTGCCGTTGAGGTAATAGGTGTTCTGCGCGTCGCGGGTCACCTTGCGCCGGATCGAGATCTCGGCATAGGCGGCATACTCACCCACCAGGGTGTTGTCACTGTTGTCGAACACCAGTTCGATACTGGCCTGGCTGACCGGCTTGCGGCTGGTGGAGCCGTTGAAGATGACGTCGGTCATCGACTCGCCACGCAGGTTTTTCGCCGAGCTTTCGCCCATCACCCAGCGCACCGCATCGATGATGTTGGACTTGCCGCAGCCATTGGGGCCGACCACGGCCGCCATGTTGCTGGGGAAGTTGACGGTAGTCGGGTCGACGAACGACTTGAACCCCGCCAGGCGAATGCACTTGAGGCGCATGCTCAGCCAGCAACCAGCGAGGACAGCACCAGCGTGCAACTGCGCTCGCAGTACTGCGTAAGCACCTCGCGGATACGCGGCAGGTCGCCACCCACCACCGCTTCGAGCAGTTGGGCGAACAGCACCAGGAAGTCGTTCATGTTGGCCTTGCGCTGGTCCAGCGCCAGGTAATAGGTGCGGCTCATGGCCGGCTGCAGGTTCTCGACGGTTTCCTGCAGGTAGGGGTTGTTGGCGAACGGGTACGCGGCGCGCATCACCGCGAAGCTCTCTTCGACGAAGGCCTTGATGTCCTGGCGCGCACTGGCGGCGTGCAGACGCTGCTGGATGACCAGAAACGGTGCAAGTTCGGCTTCGCTGCGCGGCGCACTGGCCACGGCATTGCCCAGCAGGATGTACAGCTCGCTCATCAGGGTGCAGAGGCTGCGCACGTTGTGTTCGTTGAGCGCCGTAACCTGCGCGCCACGGCGCGGCAGGATGGTCACCAGGTGCCGGCGCTCGAGTATCAGCAGTGCCTCGCGCACCGAGCCACGGCTGACATTGAGCGCCTGGGTGACCTTCTGTTCCTGGATGCGCTCGGCAGGTTTGAGCTCACCGCGGATGATCCGCTCGGCCAGGTAATGGGCAATTTGCTCGGAGAGGCTGTCCGGCGCCTTGAACGTCATGGTTTTCCTTCAAAATCATTGAACTGTGCACAAGCGCCGATTGTAGCGCACTTGCCTGCACCTCGCGCAGCGGCACAGGCACGCAGTTGGCACGATTGAAGCAAAACAATCGTCAACCCGGCCCCGGTTCTATGCTGAATACAGAGGCTATCGAGGATGACAGGATCAGCACGCACAAAAAGCTGACCTTGAAGTCAGAAAACAGTTGACCGGCAAGTCAAGTCTGCCTACAGTCGACCCCGTCCACTCAACAACAATAATTCGCTTGTGAGGCCTTCCGTGATCCAGTTTCTACTCAACCAGGAGCTGCGCAGTGAGCATGCCCTGGACCCCAACCTGACGGTGCTCGAGTACCTGCGCGAGCACCTGGGCAAACCCGGTACCAAGGAAGGCTGCGCGAGCGGCGATTGCGGCGCCTGCACCGTCGTGGTCGGTGAACTGGCTGCAGATGAACACGGCCGGCAGCACCTGCGTTATCGCAGCCTCAATTCGTGCCTGACGTTCGTCTCGTCGCTGCATGGCAAGCAGCTGATCAGCGTCGAAGGGCTCAAGCACCAGGGCAAGCTGCACAGCGTGCAGCAGGCCATGGTCGACTGCCATGGCTCGCAATGCGGCTTCTGTACCCCGGGCTTCGTGATGTCGCTGTTCGCCCTGCAGAAGAACAGCGACGCCCCCGACCTGCACCGCGCCCAGGAGGCCCTGGCCGGCAACCTGTGCCGCTGCACCGGCTACCGGCCGATCCTGGCAGCCGCCGAGCAGGCCTGCTGCCAGGCCGCCCCCGACCAGTTCGACAGCGCCCAGGCACAGACCATCGCCCGGCTCCAGGCGATTGCGCCCAAGGAAACCGGCGAACTCAACAGCGGCGACAAGCGCTGCCTGGTGCCGCTGACCGTGGCCGACCTGGCCGAGCTGTACGGCTCGCACCCCGAAGCCCGCCTGCTGGCCGGCGGCACCGACCTGGCGCTGGAGGTCACGCAGTTCCACAAGACCCTGCCGGTGATGATCTACGTGGGCAACGTCGCCGAGATGAAGCGGGTCGAGGCCTTTGACGATCGCCTGGAAATCGGCGCCGCCACACCGCTCACCGACTGCTATGACGCGCTGAGCCGTGAATACCCCGACTTCGGCGAACTGCTGCACCGCTTCGCCTCGCTGCAGATCCGCAATCAGGGCACCCTGGGCGGCAACATCGGCAACGCCTCGCCGATCGGCGATTCGCCGCCCCTGCTGATCGCCCTGGGTGCGCAGATCGTGCTGCGCCGGGGTCAGGACACACGCACCCTGGCGCTGGAAGACTATTTCATCGACTACCGCATCACCGCACGCCAGGAAAGCGAGTTCATCGAGAAGATCATCGTGCCGCGGGCCAACCTGGCCTGGGCGTTCCGGGCCTACAAGGTGTCCAAGCGACTGGACGACGACATTTCGGCGGTGTGCGCCGCCTTCAACCTGCGCATCGACAACGGCGTGGTGGCCGAGGCCCGTATCGCCTTCGGCGGCATGGCCGCCATCCCCAAGCGCGCCCGCGCCTGTGAAGCCGCCCTGCTCGGCAAGCCGTTCAACCAGGCCGGTATCGAGCGCGCCTGCCAGGCGCTGGGCGAAGACTTCACCCCGCTGTCGGACTTCAGGGCCAGCAAGGAATACCGCCTGCTCGGCGCGCAGAACCTGCTGCGCAAGTACTTCATCGAACTGCACACGCCGCACATCGAAACCCGGGTGACCGCCTATGTCTAACCATCCTCACGTGGCCAGGAGCCAGGCCGAACTGGCCGAGCTGTTCGCCCAGGGCCTGACCAGTGGCGTCGGGCGCAGCATCAAGCACGACAGCGCCGACAAGCATGTGTCCGGCGAGGCGGTGTATATCGATGACCGCCTCGAATTCCCCAACCAGTTGCATGTGTACGCTCGCTTGTCGGACCGCGCTCATGCACGGGTGCTGAGCATCGACACCCGCCCGTGCTACGCCATCGAAGGCGTGCGCATCGCCATCACCCACGAAGACATCCCGGGCCTGAAGGACATCGGCCCGCTGCTGCCGGGCGACCCGCTGCTGGCCATCGACACCGTCGAGTTCGTCGGTCAGCCGGTGCTGGCCGTGGCCGCCTGCGACCTGGACACCGCCCGCCGCGCAGCGATGGCCGCGATCATCGAATACGAAGACCTGGAGCCGGTGCTGGATGTGGTTCAGGCCCTGCGCAAGAAGCATTTCGTGCTCGACAGCCACACCCACCAGCGCGGCGATTCGGTCACCGCGCTGGCCAGCGCCCCGCATCGGGTGCAGGGCACCCTGCATATCGGCGGCCAGGAGCACTTCTACCTCGAAACCCAGATCTCCTCGGTGATGCCCACCGAGGATGGCGGCATGATCGTGTACTGCTCCACGCAGAACCCCACCGAGGTGCAGAAGCTGGTGGCCGAAGTGCTGGACGTGCCGATGAACAAGGTCGTGGTGGACATGCGCCGCATGGGCGGCGGCTTCGGCGGCAAGGAAACCCAGGCCGCCAGCCCCGCCTGCCTGTGCGCGGTGATCGCACGCCTGACCGGGCAGCCGACCAAGATGCGCCTGCCACGGGTCGAGGACATGCTGATGACCGGCAAGCGCCACCCCTTCTATATCGAATACGACGTGGGGTTCGATGACAGCGGCCGCCTGCATGGCATCAACCTGGAACTGGCCGGCAACTGCGGCTGCTCGCCGGACCTGTCGGCCTCGATCGTCGACCGTGCGATGTTCCACTCCGACAATGCCTACTACCTGGGCGACGCCACCATCAACGGCCACCGCTGCAAGACCAACACCGCCTCCAATACCGCCTACCGCGGCTTTGGCGGCCCGCAGGGCATGGTTGCCATCGAAGAGGTGATGGACCGCATCGCCCGCCACCTGGCACTGGACCCGCTGGAGGTACGCAAGGCCAACTACTACGGCAAGACCGAGCGCAACGTCACCCACTACTACCAGACGGTCGAGCACAACATGCTCGAGGAAATCACCGCCGAGCTCGAAGCCAGCAGCGACTACCAGCAGCGCCGCGAGTCGATCCGCCGCTTCAACGCCAACAGCCCGGTGCTGAAAAAGGGCCTGGCACTGACCCCGGTGAAGTTCGGCATCTCGTTCACCGCCAGCTTTCTCAACCAGGCCGGTGCGCTGGTGCACATCTACACCGATGGCAGCATCCACCTCAACCACGGCGGCACCGAGATGGGCCAGGGCCTGAACACCAAGGTGGCCCAGGTGGTGGCCGAAGTGTTCCAGGTGGACTTCAGCCGCATACAGATCACCGCCACCAACACCGACAAGGTGCCCAACACCTCGCCCACGGCGGCGTCCAGCGGCGCCGACCTGAACGGCAAGGCGGCGCAGAACGCGGCCGAAATCCTCAAGCAGCGCCTGGTGGAGTTTGCCGCGCGCCAGTACAAGGTCAGTGAAGAAGACGTCGAGTTT
Organism: Pseudomonas palmensis; assembly: GCF_017848315.1. Lineage (GTDB taxonomy): Bacteria > Pseudomonadota > Gammaproteobacteria > Pseudomonadales > Pseudomonadaceae > Aquipseudomonas > Aquipseudomonas palmensis. The sequence goes on along the minus strand of NZ_JAFKEC010000019.1, from coordinate 15,647 downwards.
CGCAACGGGCACGTGCGCGTGCGCGATGAAATCCTCACCTTCGAGAGCCTGGTGCAGCAGGCCTACTTTGCCCAGGTGTCGCTGTCGAGCACCGGCTTCTACAAGACCCCGAAGATCTACTACGACCGCAGCCAGGCGCGCGGGCGCCCGTTCTACTACTTCGCCTTCGGCGCGGCGTGCGCCGAGGTGATCGTCGACACCCTGACCGGCGAGTACAAGATGCTGCGCACCGACATCCTGCATGACGTGGGCGCCTCGCTGAACCCGGCCATCGACATTGGCCAGGTGGAGGGCGGGTTCATCCAGGGCATGGGGTGGCTGACCACCGAGGAACTGGTGTGGAACGCCAAGGGCAAGCTGATGACCAGCGGCCCGGCCAGCTACAAGATCCCGGCGGTGGCGGACATGCCGGTGGACCTGCGGGTGAAGCTGGTGGAGAACCGCAAGAACCCCGAGGACACGGTGTTCCATTCCAAGGCGGTGGGCGAGCCGCCGTTCATGCTGGGGATCGCGCCGTGGTGCGCGATCAAGGATGCAGTGGCCAGCCTGGCGGATTATCGCGAGCAACCGCAGATCGATGCCCCGGCCACCCCCGAGCGGGTGCTGTGGGGCTGCGAGCAGATGCGCAAGGTGGTGGCGGGCCGGCAGGCAGCTGCCGAGGTGGAAACCGTTACACCGTAGTGCGCCCTTCGCCGGCAAGGCCGGCTCCTACAGGGCGTGATTGCTGTAGGAGCCGGCCTTGCCGGCGAAGAGGCCCGATCAGGCACTGAAGAGGCAACCGACTATGCACACCTGGATCAACGCCCTGTCCGACCTGCACACCCGGGGCGAACCCTGCGTGCTGGTGACCATCATCGAAGAGCTGGGCTCCACCCCACGCAATGCCGGCTCGAAGATGGTCGTCAGCGCGACCCAGCTGTTCGACACCATCGGCGGCGGGCACCTGGAATACAAGGCCATGCACATCGCCCGGCAGATGCTTGCCGAAGGCCGCGAAACCACCCACCTGGAGCGCTTCAGCCTCGGCGCCAGCCTTGGCCAGTGCTGCGGCGGCGCCACCGTGCTGCTGTTCGAGCCCATGGGCGGCGTGCAGGCGCAGATCGCGGTATTCGGCGCAGGCCATGTCGGCCGCGCTCTGGTACCCTTGCTCGCCGCGCTGCCCTGCCGGGTACGCTGGATCGATTCGCGCGAGCAGGAATTCCCCGACATCATCCCCACGGGGGTGAGCAAGGTCGTCAGCGAGGAACCGGTCGACGAGGTCGATGAACTGCCCGCCGGCAGCTATTGCATCGTCATGACCCACAACCATCAACTGGACCTGGAACTGACCGCCGCGATCCTCAAGCGCAACGATTTCACCTGGTTCGGCCTGATCGGCTCCAGGACCAAGCGCGTGAAGTTCGAGCACCGCCTGCGCGAGCGCGGCTTTGCCGCCGACAGCCTGGCACGCATGCGCTGCCCGATGGGCCTGGCCGAGGTCAAGGGCAAGCTGCCGATCGAAATCGCCGTGTCCATCGCCGCTGAAATCATCGCTACCTACAACGCGAACTTCGGCCAGCATACCGGCTCGGCCACCACCCAACCCATTGCCAAACTGCTGCCGCCGTCACGGCGCAGCCAAGCCATTTGACGAGAGCCACATGAGCGCAACCCGCAAAGCCTACCGTGCCGCCCTGCTGCACAGCCTCGCCGACCCTGCCGAGGTGGGCGTCGAAGCATCGTATGAATATTTCGAAGACGGCCTGCTGGTCATCGACCAGGGCAAGATCAGCGCCATCGGCCACGCCAGCGAACTGCTGCCAGGCCTGGACGCCGACATCGAAGTGGTGCACTACCAGGACGCCTTGATCACCCCGGGGTTCATCGATACCCATATCCACTTCCCGCAGACCGGCATGATCGGCTCCTACGGCGAGCAGTTGCTGGACTGGCTGAACACCTACACCTTCCCGTGCGAGCGCCAGTTCGAAGACAAGGCTCACGCCGACAAGGTGGCCAAGCTGTTTCTCAAGGAGCTGCTGCGCAACGGCACCACCTCGGCGCTGGTGTTCGGCAGCGTGCACCCTGCCTCGGTCAACGCCCTGTTCGAGGAAGCCGAGCGCCTGGACCTGCGCCTGATCGCCGGCAAGGTGATGATGGACCGCAACGCCCCCGACTACCTGACCGACACCGCCGAGTCGGGCTACGCCGACAGCAAGGCGCTGATCCAGCGCTGGCACGGCAAGGGCCGCCTGCACTACGCGGTGACCCCGCGCTTTGCGCCCACCAGCACCCCGCAACAGCTGGCCCTGGCCGGCCAGTTGCTCAAGGAGTTCCCGGACCTGTACCTGCACACCCACCTGAGCGAAAACCTCAAGGAGATCGAGTGGGTCAAGGCGCTGTTCCCCGAGCGCAGCGGCTACCTGGATGTGTACGACCATTTCGAACTGCTGGGCGAGCGCTCGGTGTTCGCCCACGCCGTTCACCTGTGCGATGCCGAATGCCAGCGCCTGGCCGACACCGGTTCGGCCGTGGCGTTCTGCCCGACCTCCAACCTGTTCCTGGGCAGCGGCCTGTTCAACCTGCCCCAGGCCGAGCAGCACAAGGTCAAGGTCGGCCTGGGCACCGACGTGGGCGCCGGCACCAGCTTCTCGCTGCTGTACACCCTGAACGAAGCCTACAAGGTCATGCAGTTGCAGGGCGCGCGCCTGAGCCCGTTCAAGTCGCTGTACCTGGCCACCCTGGGCGGTGCGCGGGCATTGAACCTGGAGGAGCGCATCGGCACCCTGCAACCGGGCAGCGATGCCGACTTCATCGTGCTCGATTACAAGGCCACCCCGCTGCTGGACTACCGTCTCCAGCAGTCCGGCAGCATCGAGGAGACCCTGTTCGTGCTGACCACCCTGGGCGACGACCGTACCATTCGCGAAACCTTTGCCGCCGGGCGCAGCGTGCACCAGCGCTAAGGCGTTCGAAACAGGCCGCGGTACAACGCGCCGCCGATCACCGCCCCGATCAGCGGCGCCACCCAGAACAGCCACAGCTGATGCAGCGCCCAGCCACCGACGAACAGCGCCGGCCCGGTGCTGCGTGCCGGGTTAACCGAGGTGTTGGTAACCGGTATCGACACCAGGTGGATCAGCGTCAGCGCCAGCCCGATGGCGATCGGCGCAAAGCCGGCCGGCGCCCGCGAATCGGTGGCGCCCATGATGATCAGAATGAACATCGCGGTCATCACCACCTCGCTGACAAAACCTGCCCCCAGCGAGTACTGCCCCGGCGAATGCTCGCCATAGCCGTTCGAGGCAAGCCCGTTCGACAGCTCGAAGCCGGCCTTGCCGCTGGCGATGAGGTAGATCACACCGGCAGCCAGGATGGCGCCCACCACCTGGGCGACCACGTACGGCACCAGGTCCTTGAGCGGAAACCGCCCGCCCACGACCAAGCCCAGCGATACCGCAGGGTTGAGGTGACAACCGGAGATATGACCGATGGCGAATGCCATGGTCAGCACAGTCAGCCCGAAGGCCATGGAGACACCGACCAGGCCAATGCCGATCGGAAAAGACGCAGCCAGTACCGCGCTGCCACACCCCCCCAACACCAACCAGAACGTCCCTATCAATTCAGCTCCCATGCGTTTGCTCATGGGCATCGACATCAGTCAGTCCTCAAGAAGTGGTACGCCTGAAGCGCAAGCCCAACTGCTTGATGAAGGTTTGCGGGAGTGCAACAGATAGAAATCTAGCAGAGGTTGGCTCAAGTGCCAGGGGCAGAAACAGCTTCGCCGGCAAGGCCGGCTCCTACAGGTTGATTGCCCCGGTAGGAGCCGGCCTTGCCGGCGAATGGTGCAACCCGGTATCAGCCCTTGGCCGGTACCGAACTGCCGCGCTTCTTGGTTTGCAGCAGGTGCGAGAACACCGCGTGCAGGTCATCCGACGCACTCTCCTCGTCGAGGTTGAGCTTGCTGTCGATGTGGTCCATGTGGTGCATCATCAGGCTCACCGCCTGGGCCGCATCACGCGCCTCGATGGCGTCGATCAGTTGCATGTGCTCGTCATACGAGCAGTGCGAGCGGTTGCCGCTTTCATACTGGGCAATGATCAGCGAAGTCTGCGATACCAGGCTGCGCTGGAAGCTGATCAGCGGTGCATTGCCCGCCGCTTCCGCCAGCTTGAGGTGAAACTCGCCAGACAGGCGAATGCCGGCACCCCGGTCGCCGCGCGAGAAGCTGTCGCGCTCGTCGCGCACCATCTGGCGCAGTTCATTCAACTGCTCGGCGGTGGCGTGCTCCACTGCAAGTTCGGTGATGGCACGCTCGACCATGCGCCGCGAAAAGAACACCTGGCGCGCCTCTTCGACGGTCGGGCTGGCCACTACCGCACCGCGATTGGGGCGCAGCAGCACCACGCTTTCGTGGGCCAGGCGCGACAGCGCACGCCGGATGATGGTGCGGCTGACGCCGAAGATCTCGCCCAGGGCTTCCTCACTCAACTTGGTACCCGGCGCCAGGCGTTGTTCGAGGATTGCCTCGAATATGTGCGCGTAAACGATATCGTCCTGGGTGCCGCTACGACCGGCCTTGCCGGTGCGCGTGGGTTTCTTGAGGGGTTGCAGCTGTTCGTTCATGGGCGCTCGAGCACGGAGATCCACCTATCGGACCCTGACTGTAATACCAGCCAGTAGGGCGATGGCAAGTCCTGGATAGAAAATTAGACGTTCATGGTATTGACGCATTGTACACAGGCTTGGCGATTTCTGCAGAGTGCCATCACGTTATAGCCGTGGCGACAATTTACCTGCACACACCGACAAAAACATTATTTGCATTATTTGTATACAAACGCATAATCCAGCCGTGCAACTTCCTGACCCGCAGGTCAACAACAGGTCCGGTCGCCATGCCCTCCCCCTCGCAGAGCCCCCAGTCAACGCGCAGGACAAGCTCTGAACAACAAGAAAAGACGTGAGGAGTACACGCTGTGGAAAGCCGCAAACCCCAAGCCCCTACGCTGGATCTTGCCCCACCGCTCGAAACGAGCTGGCTGGAGCGGATTTTCAAACTCAAGCTGCACGGCACCACTGTCAGGACCGAACTGATCGCGGGTGTAACCACCTTCATCACCATGGCCTACATCATTTTCGTCAACCCCAACATCATGGCCGACGCCGGCATCGACCACGGTGCCGCGTTCGTGGCCACCTGCATCGCGGCGGCGCTCGGCTGCCTGCTGATGGGCCTGTATGCCAACTGGCCGGTGGGCCTGGCACCCGGCATGGGGCTGAATGCCTTTTTCACCTACACCGTGGTCGGCACCATGGGCTACACCTGGGAGGCCGCGCTGGGTGCGGTGTTCGTATCGGGTGTGCTGTTCATGCTGCTGACGCTGTCGCGGGTGCGCGAATGGCTGCTCAACAGCATCCCGCTGAGCCTGCGCCACGCCATGGGCGCGGGTGTGGGGCTGTTTCTCGGGGTGATCGGGCTGAAGACGGCCGGCATCATCGTCGCCAGCCCAGCCACCCTGATCAAGCTCGGTTCGCTGCACGAGCCTGGCCCGCTGCTGGCGGCGGCGTGCTTCCTGATGATTGCCGTGCTCAGCTACCGCCGGGTGTTCGGCGCGATCCTGATCAGCATCATCGCCGTGACACTGGCCGGCTGGGCCCTGGGCCTGGTGGAATATGGCGGCGTGTTCTCGCTGCCGCCGAGCCTGGCGCCCACCTGGATGGCCATGGACGTGGCGGGCGTGTTCAACGTCAGCATGATCAGCGTGGTACTGGCGTTTCTGTTCGTGCACATGTTCGACACCGCCGGCACTTTGATGGGCGTGGCCCAGCGCGCCAACCTGGTGAACGCCGAGGGGCGCATCGAAAACCTGTCGCGGGCGCTCAAGGCCGACAGTGCATCGAGCGTGTTCGGTGCCGTGGTGGGTGTGCCGCCGGTCACCAGCTACGTGGAAAGTGCTGCAGGTGTGGCGGCCGGCGGGCGCACGGGGCTCACGGCCGTGGTGGTCGGCCTGCTGTTCGTCGCGGCGATGTTCTTTGCGCCGCTGGCGGGCATGATCCCGGCGTATGCCACCGCCGGCGCACTGATCTATGTGGCGATGCTGATGATGGGCAGCATGGCGCACATCAACTGGGATGAAGCCACCGACAGCATTCCGGCGATCGTCACGGCGATCATGATGCCGCTGACATTCTCGGTGGCGGACGGCATTGCGCTGGGCTTCATCACCTATGTGGTGCTCAAGGCCGGCACCGGGCGCTACAGGGAGATCTCGGCGAGCCTGTGGGTGCTGTGTGCGATCTTTGTGGCCAAGTTCGTGTTCCTGTAAGCACTGCGTCGGTTCAAGGAGCCTCGCCTTCGGGCGGGGCTTTTTGTTGCCTGTGCCGCTCTGCCAGCGAACAGCCCTGCAGGCACGCCCTCGAATCCGAGGCAAAAAAAAGCCCGCCAGTGAGAGCGGGCAAGGACCTACGAAGATTCATCTAGCGACCAACTAGCTTCCGCGATAGGTCGAGTAACTGTACGGCGAGATCAGCAACGGCACGTGGTAGTGATCCTGCTCGGCGCTGATGCCGAAACGCAGCACCACCACATCCAGGAACGCCGGCTCCGGCAACTGCACACCACGGGCACGATAATAGTCACCGGCACTGAACTGCAGCTGGTACACACCGCTGCGGTAATCCTCACCCTGCAGCAGTGGCGCATCGCAACGGCCATCGCTGTTGGTCAGCGCCGTGTTCACCAGCTCAAGCTGCTGGCCTTCGACCCGGTACAGCTCGACCTTGATCGAGCTGCCAGGGCAGCCATGTGCGGCATCCAGTACATGCGTGGTCAAACGTCCCATTGCGTGCGCCTCGTTTCAATCTATGGGCAAAAAATACCCGCACGGCACCGGGATGAAGCAGGGCAGCGTGCGGCTGTCGGATTATTAAGACATTTTCAGCTAAAATTGTACACAATAAATTCGACGATTTTGTTAGCCTGCCGAGCGTGCCCTGTAAATACGCCATCAGTCGCAAAGCCGCGCGCCTGGCGGACGCTATCGTCATTTACTGACCAATCAGGCAGGTTTCTTGCAAACTTTTTCAAGGCCAAATGGCGGAAGAAATGCGAAAAAACAGGCTTACAAATCGTCAATAAAGTTGTATACAATCACTCCATCGTTGTGGCCGATGACCTGACTCAGACACCACACCCCCGTTTTCACGTACAAGAAGGAAGGCTGCAGTGAGCGCTGATTATCCTCGCGACCTGATCGGTTACGGCAACAACCCACCCCATCCGCGCTGGCCGGGGAATGCCCGCATCGCTTTGTCTTTCGTGCTCAACTATGAAGAAGGTGGCGAACGCAACATTCTTCACGGGGATAAGGAATCCGAAGCCTTCCTTTCCGAGATGGTCTCGGCGCAGCCCCTGCAGGGCGCCCGCAACATGAGCATGGAATCGCTTTACGAGTATGGCAGCCGCGCCGGTGTGTGGCGCCTGCTCAAGCTGTTCGAAGACACCGGCGTGCCGCTCACCGTGTTTGCCGTGGCCATGGCCGCCCAGCGCCACCCCGACGTGATCCGCGCCATGGTCGCCGCCGGCCACGAGATCTGCAGCCACGGCTACCGCTGGATCGACTACCAGTACATGGACGAGAACCAGGAGCGCGAGCACATGCTCGAGGCCATCCGCATTCTCACCGACCTCACCGGCGAGCGCCCGCTGGGCTGGTACACCGGCCGTACCGGGCCCAACACCCGCCGCCTGGTGATGGAGGAAGGCGGCTTCCTCTACGACAGCGACACCTACGACGACGACCTGCCCTACTGGGAGCCCAACAACCCCACCGGCAAGCCGCACCTGGTGATCCCCTACACCCTGGACACCAACGACATGCGCTTCACCCAGGTGCAGGGCTTCAATTGTGGCGAGCAGTTCTTCCAGTACCTCAAGGACGCCTTCGACGTGCTCTACGCCGAAGGTGCCGAGGCGCCGAAGATGCTCTCGATCGGCCTGCACTGCCGCCTGATCGGCCGCCCGGCACGCATCGCCGCGCTCAAGCGCTTCGTGGAGTACGCCAAGAGCCATGAGCAGGTGTGGTTCGCCCGGCGCGTGGACATCGCCCGCCACTGGCATGCCACCCACCCTTTCCAAGCCGAGAGCGCCAAATGACCGACTTCAAGACCCTCAAGCCTTCGACCCTGGACCGTGCCGCGTTCGTCGCCGCCTTCGCCGACATCTACGAGCACTCGCCGTGGGTCGCCGAAAAAGCCTACGACCTGGGCCAACTGCACGAGCTGGACCAGATCGAAGCCCTGCACCAGCGCATGAGCGACATCCTGCTCAGCGCCGATCACGCCAGCCAGCTGGCCCTGATCAATGCTCACCCGGACCTGGCCGGCAAAGCCGCCGTCCAGGGCGAACTGACCGAATCGAGCACCAACGAACAGGCTGGCGCCGGCATCCACCAGTGCACCGCCGAAGAGTTCGCCCGTTTCACCGAACTCAACGACGCCTACAAGGCCAGGTTCCAGTTCCCGTTCATCATGGCGGTTAAAGGCAGCAACCGGCACCAGATCCTCGCCTCGTTCGAGAAACGCATCCACAACTCGGTCGAAGCCGAGTTCAAGGAAGCCCTGGCGCAGATCAACCTGATCGCCCTGTTCCGCCTGCAGCAGCTGTAACCGGCGCGCCTTGGCAGGCACTGGCCTGCCGGCATTCGCCAAAGCCCCGACAACACATAATTAGAGAACACCCGCATGCGCACTTTAGTGATTGAGCCCCTGACCAAAGAAGCCTTCGCCCCTTTCGGTGACGTGATCGAAACCGACGGCAGCGACCACTTCATGATCAACAACGGTTCGACCATGCGCTTCCACAAGCTGGCCACGGTAGAAACCGCCCAGCCCGAGGACTCCGCCATCATCAGCATCTTCCGCGCCGACGCGCAGGACATGCCGCTGACCGTGCGCATGCTGGAGCGCCATCCGCTGGGCAGCCAGGCCTTCATCCCGCTGCTCGGCAATCCCTTTCTGATCGTGGTCGCGCCCGTTGGCGATGTACCTGTATCGGGTCTTGTCCGCGCCTTTGTCAGTAATGGCAGGCAGGGCATCAATTACCATCGCGGCGTCTGGCACCACCCGGTGCTGACGATCGAAAAGCGGGATGACTTCCTGGTGGTTGATCGCAGCGGTTCCGGCAACAACTGCGACGAACATTTCTTCAATGAGGATGAGCAACTGATCCTCGCACCCCACCAATAAGAGAAGGTCGGTCACTGGCCTGCGGTGACCGGCAAGAGGTAAAGACTGTGGAAGCACATCTGTTGGAATGGCTGAACCTGAGCGTGCGCTGGGTTCACATGATCACTGGCGTGGCCTGGATCGGCGCGTCGTTCTATTTCGTATGGCTGGAGAACAACCTCAACCGGGCCAACCCGCGCGACGGTCTGTCGGGCGACCTCTGGGCGATTCACGGTGGCGGTATCTACCACCTGGAAAAGTACAAGCTGGCCCCGCCGAAAATGCCGGAGAACCTGCACTGGTTCAAATGGGAAGCCTACTTCACCTGGATGTCGGGTATTGCCCTGCTGTGCCTGGTGTTCTACTGGAACCCCAGCGTCTACCTGCTGGCCCCCGGCAGCACCCTGAGCGGTGGTGAAGGCATCGCCATCGGCGTCGGTTCGCTGATCGCCGGCTGGTTCATCTACGACGTGCTGTGCGACTCGCCCCTGGGCAAGCGCCCCGGCCTGCTCGGCCTGGTGCTGTTCGTGCTGATCATTGCGGCCTGCTACGGCTTCAGCCAGGTGTTCAGCGGCCGTGGTGCGTACCTGCACACCGGCGCGATCATCGGCACCATCATGGTCGGCAACGTGTTCCGCATCATCATGCCGGCCCAGCGTGCACTGGTCGCCGCCATCGAGAAGAACGAAACCCCCGACCCGACCCTGCCGGCCAAGGGCCTGCTGCGTTCGCGCCACAACAACTACTTCACCCTGCCGGTGCTGTTCATCATGATCAGCAACCACTTCCCGAGCACCTACGGCAGCCAGTACAACTGGCTGATCCTGGCCGGGATCGCGATTGCAGCGGTGCTGGTGCGTCACTACTTCAACACCCGCCACGACAGCGCCAAGTACGCCTGGACCCTGCCCGTCGGCGCCCTGGCGATGATCTGCCTGGCCTACGTCACCGGCCCCAAGCCGATGCCGACCGCCCCTGAGCAGGCCGCTGCCAAGGTCCAGTACCAGCCGCTGCCGGAAACCGCACTGGGTGGCAAGACCGCTGCCGAGAAAGCCGCCGAACAGGCCGCCAACCCGGCACCTGCCGCCACCCCGGCCGAAGCGCCCGCCACTGCCACCGCTGCGGCGGACAGCGGCAACTTCGACAAGATCCACAGCGTCATCCAGGAACGCTGCACCGTGTGCCATTCGGCCAAGCCGACCAGCCCGCTGTTCAGTGCCGCCCCGGCCGGCGTGATGCTCGATACCCCGCAACAGATCCAGCAACTGGCCCCACGCATCCAGGCACAGGCCGTCGCCAGCCAGATCATGCCCCTGGGCAACATCACCCAGATGACCCAGCAGGAACGTGAACTGATTGGTGCATGGATCGCCAAGGGTGCTCCAACCAACTGATACAAGCTTCAAGCGGCAAGCTACAAGCTGCAAGCCAGGCGCGGCCTCCTGCTTCTTCGCAAGCAGGGCGCCTGAGCCTGCAGCTACCCAGAATAAAAACAAAACCTGAGGTGCTGCATGTCCGAGTCACGCAAGGCGTACATCCCCGTTGCGCCGCCACGACAGCCACTGCCCCTGCTGCAACTGATCCTGGTGGGTTTGCAACATGTTCTGCTGATGTACGGAGGTGCCATTGCGGTGCCGCTGATCATCGGGCAGGCCGCCGGGCTCTCTCGTGAAGAAATCGCATTCCTGATCAATGCCGATCTGCTGGTCGCCGGTGTCGCCACCGTGGTCCAGTCGCTCGGCATTGGCGCACTGGGCATCCGCATGCCGGTGATGATGGGCGCCAGCTTCGCCGCCGTCGGCAGCATGGTGGCCATGGCCGGCATGCCCGGCGTGGGCCTGCAGGGGATTTTCGGCGCGACCATCGCCGCCGGCTTCTTCGGCATGCTGATCGCCCCGTTCATGTCCAAGGTGGTGAGGTTTTTCCCGCCACTGGTCACCGGCACGGTGATTACCTCCATCGGTCTGTCGCTGTTCCCGGTCGCCGTCAACTGGGCCGGCGGCGGCGCGGCGGCCGCGCCGTTCGGCTCGCCGATCTACCTGGCCGTGGCCGGCCTGGTGCTGACCACCATCCTGCTGATCAATCGCTTCATGCGTGGCTTCTGGGTGAACGTGTCGGTACTGATCGGCATGGGCCTGGGCTACATCATTGCCGGCGCCATCGGCATGGTCGACCTCAGCGGCCTGGCCCAGGCCCCCTGGGTACAGGTGGTCACCCCGCTGCACTTCGGCATGCCCACCTTCAGCCTGGCGCCGATCCTGTCGATGTGCCTGGTGGTGGTGATCATCTTCGTCGAGTCCACCGGCATGTTCCTGGCGCTGGGCAAGGTCACCGAGCGTGAAGTGACCCCGGGCATGCTGCGTCGCGGCCTGTTCTGGGACGCCGGCGCCTCGTTCGTGGCAGGCTTTTTCAACACCTTCACCCACTCCTCGTTCGCACAGAACATCGGCCTGGTCCAGATGACCGGCGTGCGCTGCCGCTACGTGACCGTGGTGGCCGGGCTGTTCCTGATCGTGCTCAGCCTGCTGCCCAAGGCGGCATTCCTGATTGCCTCGATCCCGCCGGCGGTACTGGGCGGCGCCTCCATCGCCATGTTCGGCATGGTCGCGGCCACCGGCATCAAGATCCTGCAGGAGGCCGACATCGGCGACCGGCGCAACCAGTTGCTGGTGGCCGTCAGCGTCGGCATGGGGCTGATCCCGGTGGTACGTCCGGAGTTCTTCGCGCAGATGCCGCAGTGGATGGAGCCGATCACCCACAGCGGCATCGCCATGGCCACCGTCAGTGCCCTGGTACTGAACCTGCTGTTCAACGTATTGGGCGGCGCCGAACGCGCCGCGCACAACGACGCCGTGCACCAGCACTGATACACGGGGCGGCGCCTGCCGCCCCGCTCAACCCGAGCACCACGCAGTACCGTCGGCCCCTGGGAGTGGGCCGCTCGGGGCGCGTTTGCGCCGAAAAAACCGCAATCCAACAATAACAATAGCCGGGAATAACCACATGAAACGCATCACCTCTTCCCTCTTGCTGGGCAGCAGCTTGCTGGCCACGCTTCCTGCGGTAGCGGAGGACCTGCTGCTCTGGCACACCAACAGCCTGACGTATCTGTACGGCAAGGACTTTCAGGTCAACCCGCGGATCCAGCAGACGGTGACTTTCGAGCACGCCAACAAATGGAAGTACGGCGACAACTTCCTGTTCGTCGACAAGATCTTCTACAACGGCGGCCAAGACCGTAACAAGGGCAAGAACACCTACTACAGCGAGATCAGCCCGCGCCTGTCGTTCGGCAAGATCTTCGACCAGAAGCTGGAGTTCGGCCCGATCAAGGACGTGCTGCTGGCCATGACCTACGAAACCGGTGAAGGCGACAACGAGGCCTACCTGATCGGCCCGGGCTTCGACCTGGCCATCCCCGGCTTCAACTACTTCACCCTCAACTTCTACCAGCGCAACACCGAAGGCAGCCGCCCGGGTGATCGCGTGTGGCAGATCACCCCGGCGTTCTCCTACACCATCCCCATGGGCAGGTCCGACCTGCTGATCGATGGCTACATGGACTGGGTGGTGGACAACGACGAAAGCCGTCGCGGCACCTACCACGCCAACCTGCACTTCAACCCGCAGGTCAAGTACGACCTGGGCAAGGCGCTGAACATCGGCGCCAAGCAGCTGTACGTGGGTATCGAATACAGCTACTGGAAGGACAAATACGGCATCGAGGACAGCGATCGCCTCAAGACCAACCAGAGCGTGACCAGTGCGCTGATCAAGGTTCACTTCTAAAACCTGATCGAACGCACAGTTTTTGTCGCACACGCTCCATAACGGAGCACTTGAGGGACGGCGCGCAAGCCAGTAATCTGCGCGCCCCCTCGCTCAGGGTAGGACCCCTCCTACCTGCGTTTACTGACCGCTCAGTCAATGAATTCGGGCGGTTGGTAAGCGTATTGCCAGCCTCACGCCCCTTGTTCAACTGTTCAGAAAGACGTCGAGCAGGCCCGTTGCGCCAACCCGCCAAGGTTGGCTCAGCTCTTGCGAACGCGCTGTGGCCGATCGAAAAAAGCTGACCAAAAAGACAACACGCTGAACCAGAACGGCGCCGACACAGAGTGCCGAATCAATCAAGGGAGCACGCAATGCGCATTACCAACAGCCTGATGCTTGCAGGCGGCCTGCTGGCGGCAAGTACCGCCACCGCCGGTGACCTGCTGCAGTGGCAGAACAACAGCCTGACCTACCTCTACGGCAAGGACTTTACGGTCAACCCGCAGATCCAGCAGACCTTCACTTTCGAGCACGCCGATGCCTGGAAGTACGGCGACAACTTCCTGTTCATCGACAAGATCTTCTACAACGGCAAGAAGGACGGCAACGTCGGCCCGAACACCTACTACGGCGAGTTCACCCCGCGCCTGTCGTTCGGCAAGATCTTCGACCAGAAACTGGAGTTCGGCCCGGTCAAGGATGTGCTGCTGGCCATGACCTACGAGTTTGGCGAGGGAGACAACGAGTCGTACCTGATCGGCCCAGGCTTCGACCTGGCCATCCCCGGCTTCGACTACTTCCAGCTCAACTTCTACCAGCGCCACACCGAGGGCAGCCGCGCCGGTGACAACGTATGGCAGATCACCCCGGTATGGTCGTACACCATTCCCGTGGGCAAGTCGGACATCCTGATCGACGGCTACATGGACTGGGTGGTGGACAATGACGAGACCCGGCGTCGCGGCACCTATCATTCCAACCTGCACTTCAACCCGCAGATCAAGTATGACCTGGGCAAGGCCCTGAACCTGGGCGAAAAACAGCTGTACGTCGGTTTCGAATACGACTACTGGAAAGACAAGTACGGCATCAAGGACAGCGACGCCTTCGATACCGACCAGAACACCGCGAGCCTGCTGGTGAAAGTGCACTTCTGACCGGGTTGCGTTCTTCGCCGGCATTGAGCAAGGCAGTCGTCAGCGCCCCGCCACGCCCTTCGCCGAAGGCCTCGATGGCATGATGCAGCGGCGCGATGCCATGCACCAGAATCCCGCCACCTACCAGGAACATCGCCGCGGTGCCGATCACCGACAGGCTTTTCATCATGTAGGGCGCCGCACTCAAAATGCCGTTGCCGATGGCCTTGGCTGCACGCGAGGCCTTTTGCGTCAGCCACAGGCCCAGGTCATCCAGCTTGACGATCCCCGCCACCAGCCCGTACACGCCAATCGTCATCACGATCGCGATGCCCGACAGCACGATGATCTGCTGGGGCAGGGGCGCATCGGCCACGGTGCCCAGCGTGATGGCGATGATCTCGGCCGAGAGAATGAAGTCGGTACGCACCGCGCCCTTGATCTTGTCTTTCTCGAACGTCACCAGGTCGACCGCCGGGTTGGCCACTGCTTCGGTCAATGCCGCATGCCCGGCCTTGGCCTCCTCGGCGCTGTGCAGAAACCTGTGCGCGAGCTTTTCGAACCCCTCGAAGCACAGGTAGGCGCCGCCGAGCATCAGCAGCGGGGTTACCGCCCACGGGATGAATGCGCTGATCAGCAACGCAGCCGGCACCAGGATCAGCTTGTTCAGGAACGAGCCCTTGGCCACCGCCCACACCACCGGCAGTTCCCGCTCGGCGCGCACACCCGTGACCTGCTGGGCATTGAGGGCCAGATCATCACCCAGTACGCCGGCGGTCTTCTTGGCCGCGACCTTGGTCATGACCGAGACATCGTCGAGTACCGTGGCGATATCGTCGATCAGTACCAGCAAACTGCTTGCAGCCATGATTCATGTTCCATTGAGGTGAGATGGCGCCAAGCTTAGCCTGTCGATGGGCAAAAGGGGCGACCTTGAGCGCTTCGCGAACGCGGTGCTACCATGCGCAACCGCCTGCCCAGGCCTGTTGCCGCACGCGGCCAGATACAAGGAACAGCGCCACCATGAGCACCATTCGCGAGCGCAACAAAGAACTGATCCTGCGGGCCGCCAGCGAGGAGTTCGCCGACAAGGGCTTCGCCGCCACCAAGACCAGCGACATCGCGGCCAAGGCCGGCCTGCCCAAGCCCAACGTCTACTACTACTTCAAATCCAAGGAAAACCTCTACCGCGAGGTGCTCGAAAGCATCATCGAGCCGATCATGCAGGCCTCCACCCCGTTCAATGCCGACGGTGAGCCGCAAGAGGTGCTCAGTGCCTATATCCGCTCCAAGGTGCGCATCTCCCGCGACCTGCCCTTCGCGTCCAAGGTGTTCGCCAGCGAGATCATGCACGGCGCGCCGCACCTGAGCGCAAGCCAGGTCGAGCAGCTCAACGTGCAGGCACGGCACAACATCGAATGCATCCAGGGCTGGATCGAGCGCGGCCTGATCGCCCCGGTCGACCCGCACCACCTGATGTTCAGCATCTGGGCTGCAACCCAGACCTATGCCGATTTCGACTGGCAGATC
>NZ_JAFKEC010000018.1 GCF_017848315.1 Pseudomonas palmensis | reverse complement strand
GCACGGGGCTGGGGCTGGCGATCTGCCAGGGCATGATCGGCGCCCATGGCGGGCAGATCCGTGTAGAGGACGGCATCGATGGCCGTGGCACCTGCATCACACTATGCTTGCCGCTTCCGGCCCAACCTGAACTGGACAGCGAGACCCCATGAGCCAGACCGCGACCGTGCTGGTCATCGACGACGAACCGCAGATCCGCAAGTTCCTGCGCATCAGCCTTGGCTCGCAGGGCTACAAGGTGCTGGAGGCGGGCACCGGTGCCGAGGGCCTGAGCCAGGCGGCGCTGGGTCGGCCGGAGCTGGTGGTGCTCGATCTGGGGTTGCCCGACATGGACGGGCAGCAGGTGCTGCGCGAACTGCGCGAATGGAGCCAGGTGCCGGTGCTGGTGTTGTCGGTGCGGGCCAGCGAAGTGCAGAAGGTCGAGGCGCTGGACGGCGGGGCCAATGACTACGTGACCAAGCCGTTCGGCATCCAGGAGTTTCTGGCGCGGGTGCGCGCGTTGCTGCGCCAGGTGCCCCAGGCGGTGGCCGAAGAGTCGGCGCCGCGCTTCGGCCCGTTGACCGTGGACCTTGCCTACCGGCGCGTGACCCTGGCGGGCGAGGAGGTGGCGCTGACCCGCAAGGAGTATGCGTTGCTGGCGCAACTGGCGCGTCACCCGGGGCGGGTGATCACCCAGCAGCAGTTGCTCAAGGATATCTGGGGCCCCACCCATGTGGAGGACAGCCACTACCTGCGCATCGTGGTGGCGCATGTGCGGCAGAAACTGGGGGACGACCCGACGGCGCCGCGGTTCATCGTGACCGAGCCGGGTGTGGGGTATCGGTTGATCGGGCCGGAGCAGGCTTGAGGGCCTCTTCGCCGGCCTAGCGCCTCTCGGCCTCATAGTTGTCCAGCGTATCGCGTGCAATCTCGCGCCCCAGCGCGATCAGCTCCGGCGCCTTGTAGAACTCGAAGAACCGGCACACCCGCTTGGGCACGTTGATCAGTACATCCGGCGGGTAGCCGGCGATCTTGTACTGCGCCAGCGACGTCTGCATCACCTCGAAGCTCTGGTTGATCAGGTCCAGCAGCGAAGCCGGGCCCACGTTGTCGACAATGAACGAGCCGGCCGCCGATTTCGGCGCGCCGTCAGTCTCGGGCGCCGCCGAGGGCTGCTGCGCCTCGGGCTCGGCCGCATCGCTGAGCCACGGGTTGGGCGCCGCCTGCTCGATGCGGATCAGCCCTTCGGCGGCCTTGCGCCGGAACGGCAGGTGCGAGCCCAGCGAGTTGATCAGGTTGTCGAAGCGCAACTTGAACGCCGCCGGCCGCTCGATCACCGGCAACTGGTAATGCTTCTGGTTGGTGGAGTTGAGGTTCACCGCCACGATCAGGTCGCAGTGGCTGGACACCACCGGGATGATCGGCAACGGGTTGAGGATGCCGCCATCGACCAGCATGCGGTTGCCCTGCACCACCGGGGTGAACAGGCTGGGGATCGCCGCCGAGGCGCGCATGGCCTGGTGCAGGCAGCCTTCCTGGAACCAGATCTCCTGCTGGTTGGTGAGGTCGGCCGCCACTGCGGTGTAGGGGATGCGCAGGTTCTCTATGTTGACCTCGCCGACGATCTTGCGGATCTGCCCGAACACCTTCTCGCCGCGAATCGCGCCCAGCCTGAAACTCACGTCCACCAGGCGCAGCACATCCAGGTAATCCAGGCTCTCGATCCAGCGTCGGTAGTCGTCGAGCTTGCCGGCGGCGTAGATGCCGCCGATCACTGCGCCCATCGAACAGCCGGCAATGCAGGCGATGTCGTAGCCGCGCCGCTCCAGCTCCTCGATCACGCCGATGTGTGCATACCCTCGGGCGCCCCCCGACCCCAGCACCAGTGCTACGCGTTTGCTCATGGTCGTTCCTTGCGGCTGTTCTGCTCGTGGGCCTAACAATGCACCCATTCAGGGCTGTGCTTCAATCGTGACAAGCGCTGGGCTACGCTGAGCAGGGCACTTTTCAGCGTGCGTGCCGTCGAAGTGCCACCCCGAACATTTTCCTTTTGAGGTAACACCGATGAAAGCCTGGATCTGCCTGCCCCTGATTGCCCTGGTACTGAGCGGCTGCGCCGGCAAGACGGCGTACCGGGACAGCTGCGCCAATCAGCTGGATTCGGCCTGGAAGGAGCTGGACCTGGCCAAGGCCGAGGGCTTCGCCGGCACGGTCAGCTATTCCAAGGCCCTGTCGCTGCTGACCGGCGCCAAGACCCAGCAGCAGTTCGAAGCCTTCGAAGGCTGCAGCAACAAGGCCGAGAAGGCACGCTTCTACATCCGTGAATCGCGCGCCGGGCGCTGAGGGAGGACCAGGCCATGTCGGCAATGCTCGACCATGTGATCGCCCAGGTGCTGACCCTGCACGTGCGCCTGCTGGCCTGCCAGGCGCGCCTGGCGGCCCATACCGACAGTGAGGCGCTGCATGACCTGCGTACCAGCGTGCGTCGCCTGCGCAGCCTGCTGCGGCCCCTGCGCGGGCTGCCGGGGGTGGACAAGCTGGAGGATGCTGCCGCCGAGTTGGGGCGCCTGACCACGCCGCTGCGCGATCGCGAGGTGCTGGCCGCGCAGTTGCTCGAACGCGGGCTGCCCGAGGTGGCCCGCCAGCAGCTTGGCGACCCGGCCCGCACCTTTGCCCGGGTGGCGGCCAGCGCCGAGCTTGCGCGGCTGCTGGCGATCATCGATGCCTTCCCGATGTTCCTGCGCGCGGCCCAGCGCCAGGGCCTGGTACGCCGCCTGGAGGCGCGGGTGGGCAAGCGCCTGCACAAGCAGTGGCGCAACCTGCAGGCTGCCATGAACGACCCGGCGCACGACCGCCACCGCCTGCGCCTGCTGATCAAGCGGGTGCGCTATGGCGCCGAGGCCTACCCACAGCTCGAACGCCTGCGCCCGGCCCTGCGCCGCGGGCTCAAGCGCGCCCAGGGCGATCTGGGCGACTGGCACGACCTGTTGCAGTGGCTGTTGCAGGCCGAGCAGCAGCCTGGCCTGGCGCCCTGCGTGGCGCACTGGCAGGCGCAACAGGCGGCGGCCGAGCAACGTGCCGACCGCACGCTGGAGACACTGCTGAGCGAAATCCAACGTCGATAAGTCGCGTGTTTGGCGCAAATGCGGCCTGTGCGCGGCGCGGCGGCTGGTTAACATCGCCACATTTGCCCACTGGTCGAGGTCCCGATGAATTTTTCCCAACTGCTCACCGCCGTGCGCCTGCAGCCCCAGGCGGTGACCATCCCGGCCGAATGGGCCCAGGGGCGTGCCTGTTTCGGCGGGCTGATGGCGGCGCTGGTGTACGAGGCCATGCACGCCAAGGTCGCCCCGGACCGTCCGGTGCGCTCGCTGGCCATCACCTTCGTAGGGCCGGCCGAGCCTGGGGTGCCGATCAGTTTCGAGGTGGAGCTGTTGCGTGACGGCAAGGCGGTCAGCTCGCTGCTGGGGCGCGCGGTACAGAATGGCCAGGTGGTGACCCTGGTACAGGGCAGTTTCGGTGCCGGGCGCGATTCGGTGGTGCAGGTGTCAGGGCTGGCGCCGGTGCCGATGAAAAGCCTTGCCGAGTCCAGCCCCGAGTTGCCCTTCATCAAGGGCGTGACCCCCGAGTTCATTCGCCACCTGGCCATGCGCTGGGGCATTGGCGGCTTGCCGTTCAGCGGTAGCCGGTCACGCGAAATGGGCGGCTGGGTGCGCCTGCGCGGTGAGGATGTGGTCGAGGAGCCGGTGACCGAAGCCCACCTGCTGGCGCTGGTCGATGCCTGGCCACCGGCGTTGATGCCGCACCTGAGCAAGCCCGCTGCCGGCAGCACCCTGACCTGGACCATCGAGTTCGTGCAGCCGGTGGCCAGCCTGACCACCCTGGACTGGTGCCAGTACTGCGCCCAGATCGACTACGCGCGTGACGGCTACGGCCATGTGGCGGCCGCCTTGTGGAACGGGGCCGGTGATTTGCTTGCCATCAGCCGCCAGACGGTGACCGTGTTCGCCTGAATCACTGGCGCTGGCGCTCCACCGCCACACCGGCCAGCAGGCCGATGACGCCGACGGCCAGGGTGCCCAGGTCGGCGTCGAGCGCGCCGCTCAAGACCAGCAGCGCGCCGATGGCCAGCAGCGGCAGTGCAATCAGCTGCAGCGCGATGTTGGTGGGGGTACGAGGGGCGTGATGCCAGTGGGGCAGGTGAAACAGGTGCTTGTTCATCACGGTTCTCCTCAAGGTGCAAAACGGATAACCCAAGCGTAGTTTGGCCCCCGCCAGGGGGCCAATTGCGCGCGGCTATCGCGTTTATAGCTTGAGTTGACCGATGGCCTTGTTCAGCTCGCCGGCCAGGGTGGCCAGTTCGCTGCTGGTGGTGGCCGAGTCGACGGTCTGCTGCACGGTCTCTTCGGTCACGTCGCGGATGCTCACCACTGCGCGGTTCATCTCTTCGGCCACCTGGCTCTGCTGTTCGGCCGCCACGGCGATCTGGGTATTGCTCTCGCGCATCTGCGCCACCGCGCCGGTGATCTCCGCCAGGGCCTCGCCGGCTTCCTGGGCCTGCTTGACGCAGTCGTCGGCCTTGAACGAGCTCTCGGTCATGAACTCCACCGCATCGCGGGTGCCGGCCTGCAGGGCAGAGACCATGGTGGTGATTTCGTCGGTGGAGCTTTGCACGCGCTTGGCCAGGTTGCGCACCTCGTCCGCGACCACCGCGAAACCGCGGCCCAGGTCGCCGGCACGGGCCGCCTCGATCGCCGCGTTGAGGGCCAGCAGGTTGGTCTGTTCGGCGATGCTGTGAATCACCCCGACCACGCTGTTGATCTTCTGGCTGTCCTCGGCCAGTTGACGAATCATCTCGGCTGTCTGCTGCACGCCGGTGGAGAGCCCCGAGATCGACGACTGCACGCGGCTGACCACGTCCTTGCCGCTGCCGGCCAGGGTGTCGGCGCTTTGCGACAGGTCGCGTGTGGCGCCGGCATGCTGGGCGATGTGGTAGACGGTGGCGGTCATTTCGTTGATGGCGGTGGCGGCCTGGTCGGTTTCGCTCTGCTGGCCGAGCATGCCGTGGCGCACCTCGTTCATGCTGGCGGCCAGGCGCGCGGCGCCGGCATCCAGCTGCGCGGCGGTTCGCGCCACGGTGTTGACCACGCGGTGGTAGGTGGTCTGCATGGCGTTGAAGGCGCTGGCCATCTGGCCGATCTCGTCGCCGCAGGACAGCGGCACCCGTGCCGACAGGTCACCGGTCTTCTCGACGTGCAGCATCACGTCCTTGAGGATGTTGAGCTGGCTGAGCAGGAAGCGGATCAGCAACTGCGAAGCGCACAGCATGGCCAGCATCAGGATCAGTACGCACACCGCATAGTTGACGAAGCGGTCGGTGAACACCTGCGCCATGCTCGGGGCCTGGGCCAGTACCGCGATCTGCTGGCCATCGCGCTGGATGACCTGCGCACCGATCAGCGGGTCGCTGCCCAGCAGCGGCATGCCGTTCAGCTCGACCCAGCCCTGGGCAGTGGCCAGGGCCGGCAACGCCTGGCCATCGAAGGTGGGCGCCTGCCCGGGTGTGAAGCTGACCCAGGTGGCGTTCTGCGGCAAGGCCTGGCCGGCGGGCCAGGCGGCCAGCAGGCGGGCTTCGGATTGCACCCGGGCCTGGGCCGTCTCGGCCCTGGCGCGGGTTTCCAGGTGCACCGCATACAGCACCACGAACAGGGTTGTGACGAAGGCGACTGCGTTCACCGCCCAGAACTTGTACTTCAGTGAGATATTGCTGAGCCAGGCACCCATGGATAGGTCTTCTCTGATTGAGCGGAAACAATTTGGCAAGGTGCCATCAGTGTGCCAGCCAATTCAAAGACAAATCTTGATATGCGTCAAACTATGTCGGGGAGCCCGAAGAAGCGCCGGGCGCAGTCGCTGGTGTGCGCAGCCACCTGCTCGGGTGTCTCGCCCCGGTGCAGGGCCACTTCGCGCAGCACTTCGGGCAGGTAGGCCGGTTCGTTGCGACCGCTTTTGGGTTTGGGGCGCAGGGTCCGGGGCAGCAGGTAGGGGGCGTCGCTCTCCAGCATCAGGCGGCCAGTGGGGATGCTGGCAACCAGCGGGTGCAGGTGGGTACCGCGACGTTCGTCGCAGATCCAGCCGGTGATGCCGATGTGCAGGTCCAGGTCCAGGTAGCTGAACAGGGCGCTGCGCTCGCCGGTAAAGCAGTGCACCACGGCGGCGGGCAGGTGGTCGCGGTAGTCCTTGAGAATCTGCAACAGGCGTTCGTTGGCATCACGCTCGTGCAGAAACACCGGCATCTGCAGCTGCACCGCCAGCGCCAGTTGTTCTTCCAGGGCCTTTTCCTGTTGCGGGCGCGGCGAGAAGTCGCGGTTGAAGTCCAGCCCGCATTCACCCACCGCGTGCACCCGTGGCTGTTCGAGCAGCGCGCGCAGATGGCGCGCGGTGTCGCTGTTCCAGCTGCTGGCATCGTGGGGGTGTACACCGGCCGTGCTGAACAGTCGCCGGGCCTGCGGGTCGAGTTGCTCGCACAGGTGTAGCGCGGCTTCGCTGCCGGCCAGGCTTGTACCGGTCACCAGCATCTGATGCACCCCGGCGGCCTCGGCACGCTGCAAGATGGCCTCGTGCTTGCCGTCGAAACTTGGGTTGGTCAGATTGACGCCGATGTCGATGAGTTGCATGGTGCTACCTCAGGTTGTGCGGCAAAAGCGCTTGGCAGCGCCGAAAAATACCAATAACGCCAAGAACTTCAAGAAGTTGTCGCGGTCTTTTGCGGTCAATTGTCACGGACCGACCGCTCATTATGGCGTCAAATACTCAATCGCGGCCCTTTGCCGGAGACCGGATGACGCGATCACTTTGGCTTTTTTTGCTGTGTGTGGGCCTGCTGTGCGCCGGCCCGGCCCACGCACGCCTGCCCGGCCCGCAGCAGGCGGTGCCTGCGGCCAAGGTGCGCGACCTGGCGCAGATCCGTGAAAGCCGGGTGTTGCGCGTGCTGGTCAACCAGAGCCGCAACAGCTCCGGCGAGGTCAAGGGCCAGCCGGTGGGCATCGAATACCATCGGTTGATCGCCTTCGAGCACTATCTCAACGGGCGTGCCCGTGACGGTCAGCAGATCCGCCTGAAGATCATCCCCAAGGCCAAGGACCAGTTGATCGGCGCATTGCAGCGTGGCGAGGGCGATCTGGTGGCGCCCGGCGAGCTGATCGATTTGAGTTCCACCCGCGGGGTGATGGCCAGCGACCCGGTGCTGGAGAATGTGCCGCTGGTGCTGGTGGGGCGCAAGGGCGAACGGACCTACCAGCGCGTCGAGCAGCTTGCCGGCCGCACCGTGACCCTGACCAGTTCGAGTGCGGCAGGCGATACCCTCCACGAAATCAACCAGCGCCTGGCCCTGCGCAAGCTGGCGCCGCTCAAGGTGGAATGGGCGGACCCCAGCCTTGCGGTGGAGGATGTGCTGGAAATGGTGCAGGCCGGCATCTTCCACCTGACCGTGGTCGAACAGCCGATTGCCCGGCGCTGGGCGCAGGTGATGCCCAAGCTGCTGGTGCAGCGCAAGGTGCAGCTGGCCCAGCCCGAGGCGATGCATTGGTACGTGCGCCGCGACGCGGCGATGCTGCACGCCAGTGTCGATCGCTTCCTCAAGGGGTATCACGCCCCGGCCGATCAGGATGTGGCGTTCGAGCGTATCTACCGGCGCCTGTACAAGGTGCATTACCCGCTGGCCCAGGCCAACCGCCAGCGCCTGGAAAAACTGCGGCCGGTGCTGCAGCGTCACGCCCAGGCCCAGAACCTGGACTGGCTGAACCTGGCGGCACTGGCGTTCAAGGAGTCGGCCCTTGACCCGGCGGCCAGGGGCGCAGGTGGCGCCCATGGGCTGATGCAGATCACCCCCGGTGCGGCGCAGCGGGTGGGGATCAGCGATATCGCCAATGTCGATGGCAATGTACAGGCCAGCGCGCGCTACCTGGCACTGATCCGGCGCAAGTTCTTTTCCAGCAACCAGCTCAACGAACGCGAGCGCATGGCGTTCGTGCTGGCCGGCTACAACCTGGGACCGGAGCGGGTTCAGGCCATGCGGGCCGAGGCGCGGCGACGCGGCCTGAACCCCAACCAGTGGTTCTTTCAGGTAGAGCGTGTGGCGCTCGAGCAGGTGGGAATGGGGCCGGTCAGCTATGTTAATAGCGTCAACAAGTACTTTCTGGCATTCGACCGCGAACGCGACGCGCTGGAAGCCCGGGGACGAAAAGTGGCCTCACGAAAGTAATCGAAAATTACGATTGGTATGTGCAGATAATCGCGATTTTAACATTTGAAAATATGATTAAGATGGCGACCTCTACCACACACCTGCATCGCTTAAGGAAGACAGCATGAACGCCATCAACTCCGTATTGTTCACCCGCGCCGGCTGGGGCATTACCGTACTGCGCATCTTCATCGGCATCATCTTCATGGCCCATGGCTCGCAGAAGCTGTTCGGCCTGTTTGGTGGCGGCGGGCTGGCAGGCACCGCGCAGTACATGGAAAGCCTGGGGCTGACCCCGCCGACACTGATGGCGGCGCTGTCCGGTGGTGCCGAGTTCTTCGGCGGGCTGGCACTGGTCATCGGCCTGCTGGCACGCCCGGCGGCCCTGGCGCTGGTGGGGTTGCTGCTGGTGGCGATTTTCTCGGTGCACATCGGCAACGGTCTGTTCATGGCCAACAACGGCTATGAGTTCGCCCTGGCGCTGCTGGGTGGCGCGATTGCGGTACTGGTGGAAGGGGCGGGCAGGGCGTCGGTGGACCGCATGATCGCCAAGTGAGCCTTGGCGTTGTGGCACAAAAAGGGCCTGCATTGCAGGCCCTTTTTTGTGCCCGACCCGGCTGCTTGCTTCTGCGGCAACGCAGGCGCCTTCAGGGGCGCCGGCAAGTGCAGGAACCGGCGTCGCCGTCGAATGCGAGAAACTCGCTTGTTTTTCCGGCGTCCGGGTCGTTTATCAGACGATGGCATTGTTGACAGCCGGGCCGGCGCTTCTCTAGGATGCTGGCTTGCGCCGATTTAAACAGCTACTTGCGGGGCGCAGGAAGACCACCAGCAGGTCGTCCGAATACCGCTAAAGCGCTGGTTCGGTGACGCCTCGCACCGCAGCCCAGCGGGATCTGCGAGGCACAGAGAAGTACACCATGAGTTGCCCACGTACCAGCGTTTGCCTCACCCCTCTCCCTACCAGCCAGGCGGCTCGCACGCCGCGCATTCTGCTGAGCGGCAAACACCAGCCGACGCTGCTGCGCTACCTCGATGGCTGGCCCCGCCCCAAAGGCCGTGCCACGGCGTTCCTGATCCAGTTCGCCGACTCCTGCGAAACCCTCGCCCGGTTCGGCAACGACCGTTTCGACCTGGCCGTGGTGCAGGCGCCCTCGAGGGCCGATGCCGCCGAAGTGATCCACCACCTGACCCGCGTCGCCCGCCAGGGCTTGATCACCCGCGCCTGATCGCTCAGGGGTACTCGATCTCGACGATGTACACCGTCTGTTCGCCAGTCGGTGTCTGCACCCGCACTTCAGCGTCCAGCGCCTTGCCGATCAGGGCGCGGGCCAGGGGCGAATCGATGCTGATCAGGCCCAGTTTCAAGTCCAGCTCGTCGGGCCCGACAATGCGGTAGCGCGATTGTTCGCCGTCTTCGTTCTCGACCGTGACCCAGGCCCCGAAGTACACCTTGTTCGGGTCGCTGGGCCGTTCGCTCACCACTTTCAGGTTTTCCAGGCGCTTGGTCAGGAAGCGCACGCGGCTGTCGATTTCGCGCAGCATCTTCTTGCCGTAGGTGTATTCGGCGTTTTCCGAACGGTCACCTTGCGCTGCTGCCTCACTGACCGACTGGGTCACCTGGGGCCTGCGCACATGCCACAGTTCATGCAGCTCGGCGCGCATGCGCGCCTCGCCCTGTGGGGTGATCAGTGCGGTGCCGGCAGTGCGGGGCGGGCGGTATCGGCTCATGGGCTTCCAGGCTCGGGTAGGTAGCCGCCGAGTCTATCAGCCCTCGCGAAGCACTGTCAGCGGGCTGGCATTGAGCGCCCGGCGCGTGCCGAATACCCCCGCACCCCCCACCAGCAACGCACCGATCACCGGCAACAGCAGCAGCCACGGGTGCGGGCTCCAGTGCAGGTCGAATGCGTAGCGGTACAGCAGCAGGCTGATCAGTTCGGTGCCCAGCGCCGCGAGCAGGCCGCTGGCAGCGCCCAGCAGGCCGAACTCGATGCGCCGGGCCTTGACCAGCAGGCTGCGGCTGGCGCCCAGTGCCCGCAGCAGCGCACCCTGGTGGATGCGCTCGTCCAGGGTGGCCTGCAGCCCGGCGAACAACACGGCCAGGCCCGCCGCCAGCACGAACAGCAGCACGTACTGTACCGCCAGGGTCACCTGGGCCAGGATGCTGCGCAACTGCTCCAGCAGCGCATCGACCTGCAGGATGGTGGCTGCCGGGAACGCTCGCGACAGGGCCACTACCTGCTGGTCGTGGCCTGGGGCCAGGTAGAAGCTGGTGAGATAGGTGGTCGGCAGGTCCTGCAGGGTGCCGGGCTGGAAGATCATGTAGAAGTTGGGCTGGAAGCTGTCCCAGTTGACCGTGCGCAGGCTGCTGACCTGTACCTGGCGCTCCAGGCCACCGATGCTGAAGGTCAGGGTGTCGCCCAGCTTGAGCTTGAGGCTCTCGGCCAGCTGCGCCTCCACCGACACGCCGGGCAAGGCATCGGCCGTTGGCTGCGCCTGCCACCACTGACCGGCGCTCAAGGTGTTGCCCTGGGGCAGGTCGGCGGCCCAGGTCAGGCTCAGGTCGCGCTGGACGGCGCGGTCACCGGTGGATTCCTTGCTGACGATCTCGCGCACCGGCTCGCCATTGATGAGCGTCAGGCGCCCGGGAATCACCGGGAACAACGGCGCGGCATGGACCGAGAATTCGTTCAGGCGCTGGGCGAAGGTGTCCTTGTCGTCCGGCAGGATGTTGAGCACGAAATAGTTGGGAGCATCCTTGGGCAGCTGGTTCTGCCAGGTGTCGAGCAGCTCGGTGCGCAGCAGGGCGATCAGGGCCATGGCCAGCAGGATCATGCCGAAGGCCAGCGACTGGCCTGCCGCCGCCAGCGGATGCTTGAGCAGTTGCCCCAGGCCCAGGCGCCAGGCCAGCGGGGCGCCGGCCAGTAGCCGGCGCAGGCTGCGCAGGCCGAGCAGCAGCAGACCGCCCAGCACCAGCGCGGCCACCAGACCGCCGCCGAGCAGGGCGAAGGTCAGCAGCAGGTCCAGGCTCAGGCGCCACATGATGAGGCCCAGGGCCAACAGCGCTGCGCCATACACCAGCCAGCTGCTTGCCGGCACCGGCAGCAGGTCGCGGCGCAGTACACGCAGCGGCGGCACCCGGCCCAGCGCTGCCAATGGCGGCAGGGCGAAGCCGGCCAGCGCCACCAGCCCGGTGGCGATCCCGGCCAGGGCCGGGGCGATGCCGCCTGGCGGCACCTGCGAAGGCAGCAGGCCCTGTAGCAGGGCGAACAGACCCAGTTGCGCCAGCCAGCCGAGCAGTGCGCCCCCCAGGGCTGCCACGCTGCCCAAAATCGCCAGTTGCAGGCAGAACAGGCTCAGCGCCTGGCGCCGGGACAGGCCCAGGCAGCGCAGCAGGGCGCTGGCATCGAAGCGGCGCATGGCAAAACGGCTGGCCGACAGCGCCACGGCCACGCCGGCCAGCAGCACCGCCACCAGGCTGGCCATGTTCAGGTAGCGTTCGGCCTTGCCCAGTGCACCGCCGATCTGCTGGTTGCCGTCACGCGAGTCGCGCAGTTGCTGGTGGGCGGCAAGCCCCGCCTTGGTAGCCTGGGTGTAGCTTGCCAGGGCCTGGGGCTCGCCGCGCCACAGGTCGCGGTAGGTGACCCGGCTGCCGGGCTGCACCACG
This sequence comes from Pseudomonas palmensis, assembly GCF_017848315.1. GTDB lineage: Bacteria > Pseudomonadota > Gammaproteobacteria > Pseudomonadales > Pseudomonadaceae > Aquipseudomonas > Aquipseudomonas palmensis. Next base: position 72,381 of record NZ_JAFKEC010000018.1, on the reverse strand, counting down.
CCGGTGGCATCCAGGTCGGCGAGGTTCATCAGCACCCGCGGGGTGAGGCTGTAGAAGTTGCCGGCGCGGTCCGGCTCATAGGTCAGCACGCGGCTCAGGCGCAGGGTCTTCATGCCCACGTCGACGCTGTCACCGATCTTGAGGTTCAGCGCCGCCAGCAGGCGCGACTCGACCCAGGCTTCGCCCGGCGCCGGACCACCGCCGGCCACCTCCGGCCCGTAGGCCTCGGCGGCACTGCGCAGCTCCCCGCGCAGCGGGTAACCCGTGCCGGCAGCCTTGACACTGGAGAGCTGGATACCGTTGTCGGTGGCGATCACGCTGGAGAACTCGACCACTTTCGCATGGGCCAGGCCCAGCTGTTCGCCGTTGCGGATCTGTTCCGGGGTGGCCGGGGCGCTGCCCTGCAGCACCAGGTCGGCGCCAAGGAACTCGGTGGCACGCAGCAGCATGGCGCCGTTCAGGCGGGCGCCGAAGTAGCCGATGGCGGTGCTGGCGGCCACGGCCACCAGCAGGGCGAAGAACAGCACGCGCAGTTCGCCGGCGCGTGCATCGCGCATCAGTTGACGCAACGCCAGGCGCGGCAGGCGCAGAAACGACAGGTGTGCCATCTAGGGCTCCAGCGGGGTGACCAGGTGGCCGGCTTCCAGGCGAATCAGCCGGCCGCAGCGGTGCGCCAGGCGTTCATCGTGGGTGACCAGGACGAGGGTGGTGCCGCGTTCCTTGTTCAGTTCGAACAGCAGGTCGCTGATGCGTTCACCGGTGTGGCTGTCGAGGTTGCCGGTGGGCTCGTCGGCGAACAGCACCGCAGGCTCGGCGGCAAAGGCGCGGGCAATTGCCACCCGCTGCTGCTCGCCGCCGGACAACTGGCGTGGCGAATGGCTCAGGCGCTGGCCCAGGCCGACCCGTTCGAGCAGGCTGCGGGCGTGTTCGCGGGCATCGCGGCGTCCGTCCAGCTCCAGCGGCAGCATCACGTTCTCAAGGGCATTGAGGCTGTCGAGCAGCTGGAACGACTGGAACACGAAGCCGACATGCTCGGCGCGGACCTGGGCGCGCTGGTCTTCGTCGAGCGGGCCCAGGTCGTGCCCGGCCAGTGTCACCGAGCCTGCACTGGGCAGGTCGAGGCCGGCCAGCAGGCCGAGCAGGGTGGACTTGCCCGAGCCGGAGGCGCCGACAATGGCCAGGCTGTCGCCCTGTTTCAATTCCAGGCTCAGTTCGTGCAGGATGGTCAGGTCGCCTTCCGCGCTGGGGACCACTTTGCTAAGGTTGCGCGCAGTCAAGATGCTGGGGCCCATGGAGAATCCAATGCGAGTGTGGTTATTGAGTGCAGGCCTGGCCTTGCTGTGCATGGCCCAGGGCGCATCGGCAGGAACGGTGTTGATCGTTGGGGATAGTATCAGTGCCGCTTTTGGCCTGGATACCCGTCAGGGGTGGGTTGCCCTGCTCGAACAGCGGCTCAAGGCCGAGGGTTTCGATGACAAGGTGGTCAATGCCTCGATCAGTGGCGACACCAGTGCCGGGGGCCAGGCGCGGCTGCCTGCGCTGCTTGCAGAGCACAAGCCCAGCCTGGTGGTGGTGGAGCTGGGCGGCAATGACGGGCTGCGCGGGCAGGCACCGGCGCAATTGCAACAAAATCTTGCCTCGATGATCGACCGCTCCCGTGATGCCGGTGCCAGGGTGCTGCTGCTGGGCATGCGCCTGCCACCCAACTATGGCAAGCGCTACACCGATGCGTTCGCACAGGTGTATGCCGATCTTGGCAAGGAAAAGGACGTGCCGCTGGTGCCGTTCTTTCTCGAAGGGGTAGGTGGCGTGCCCGAGTTGATGCAGGCCGATGGCATCCATCCGGGGCAGGGCGCCCAGGCGCAGTTGCTGGAAAATGCCTGGCCATCAATAAAACCGCTGCTTTGACGCTTTTATACTGATCGGCTTTCGGCTAATGTTGCGCCCCCGATTTGGAGCCCCCGATGCCGCGTCCCGCCTGGTCCCTGTATGCCTATCAATTGATCGAGCCTGACGAACAGCTTGACCTGTTCGCCTGCCAGGAGAGTCGCGTCCACCTGATCGCCCGCCAACTCGAACTGGGCGGCTCCGTCGACCGTACCCTGTGTGGCACCCTGTTGCCGGCGCAACCGCGCTGGTCGGGTGTGGAACGCAGCATCTACCGTGACCAGCGCCTGTGCCGCCTGTGCCGGGCGATCCTCGAGGCGCAGCGGCGCGGCACGCGTCCGGTATGGCCCGAGCTGCAGGCCTGACGTCGGATCTTTTACGTTTGGCAAGGGTTCTGTGCCCGGATGCCTCCCGATCCCGCAGGGGGCGGTGTACAATTGCCCGCTTGACCCACCTGAATTAGCGAAGGATTTCCCGGATGTTGCCGCGCTTTCCCGCCGTCACCCGTTGCCTGTCCCTGGCCGCCCTGCTGGCGGCGGGCCCTGTTGCCGCTCTGGAGTTCCCCCTGCCGCCGCCGGGCGAGGATGTCATCGGCCAGGTCCAGGTGATCAAGGCCAAGTATGAGGACACCTTCGCCGACATCGGTACCGCCAACGACTTGGGCTACCTGGAAATGGTCGCGGCCAACCCGGGCGTGGACCCCTGGTTGCCAGGCGCCGGCACCGAGATCGTGCTGCCGACCCGTTTCATCCTGCCGCCGGGCCCGCGCGAAGGCATCGTGATCAACCTTGCCGAGTACCGCCTGTACTACTACCCCAAAGGCGAGAACGTGGTGCACACCTTCCCGCTGGGCATCGGCCGCGAAGGCTGGGGTTCGCCTATTGCCAACACCAAGGTCACGGCCAAGACGCCGAACCCGACCTGGACCCCACCGGCCTCGATCAAGGCCGAGCACGCCGCCGACGGTGATCCGTTGCCCAACGTGGTGCCGGCCGGCCCGGACAACCCGCTGGGCCCGTTCAAGTTCACCCTGGGCGTACCGGGCTACCTGATCCACGGTTCCAACAAGAAGTTCGGCATCGGCATGCGTACCAGCCATGGCTGTTTCCGCATGCTCAACAACAACGTGCTGCAACTGGCGAGCATGGCCCCGGTGGGGACTTCGGTGCGCATCATCAACGAGCCGTACAAGTTCGGCCTCAGTGGTGGCAAGGTCTACCTCGAGGCGCATACCCCGCTGGATGACAAGGGCGACCCGTCGGTGGTCGACAAGCACACGGCAGTGATCAATGCCCTGCTCAAGCGCGAAGACCTGGCCAACAACCTGCGCATGAACTGGGACATGGTGCGTGACGTGGTGGCGGCCGAAGATGGTATCCCGGTAGAGATCGCGGTGCCGGGTGACGCCGGTGCGCCGATGGTATCGAGCGTTCCGCTCGAAATGCAGTAACCCGCCTGTGTTTGCACGAGGCCCGCTTCATGCGGGCCTCGTCGTTTGCGCAGGACGGTTCTGCAGGCAATAAAAAAGCCGACCCACAGGTGGGTCGGCTTTTTAACAATCCCGAGGGATTATTACTTGCGGCTGGCTTTTTCCAGCATACGCAGAGCGCGCTCGTTAGCTTCGTCAGCAGTTTGCTGAGCTTTCTGAGCGGCGGCCAGAGCGTCATCAGCCTTGCGGTAGGCTTCATCGGCACGAGCTTGTGCACGGGCTGCTGCGTCTTCGGTTGCAGTCAGACGGGCTTCGGTTTCTTTGGAGACGCTGCTGCAACCGGTGGCCAGTACTGCGGCCAGAGCCAGAGCAGAGAATTTCAGAACGTTGTTCATCGTGTTCCCCTTCAAGGACTTTCTATTAAAGAGCCATCTCTCAACAAAGAGAAACTGGCCGGCGTACATAGTACCCATTACTTGTAGTAAGTAAACTGACCGAGCGCAAGAACCGGAAAAAAATTGCGCGGTTGCGCAGGCCGCCCCGGCGGGGGTGTGAAAAGAATGCAGGCGCTTTTGTAGCGGCGCTGAAACACCGCTGTAAATGCGTCTTTGTAGTGAACTAAAAGTGACTCCAAGTGTCATTGTTCGTCTTACCACTACATCATCCGGCTACTGTTGGCAGTGTGGCTCGCTGCCGTGTTCGCATGCTGCAAGTGCAGGTTTTTTACGATCAAGTACCTTGAGCATCTGTGCACTGGGCGCCTACTATTTGTGGGTGCTCAGTTGCCAGAGAACAACCAGGCTGTTCTCGCTGTCCAAACGGGCACGGGGTGGCGTAGAGGTTCCTTCGCCGGACAAACATCGGTAAGGTAAGGGTCTGACGAGAAGACCCGCGAGGAGTAGTGATGAGCGAGGCGTTGTCCATCCACCATGACCAGGCTGGTCATCAGTTCGAGACCAATGTGGACGGTCATCGTGCCTACCTGACCTACATGGACCTGGGTAAGCAGACATTGGATATCTACCGCACGTTCGTGCCCAATGCGCTGCGTGGGCGAGGCATCGCTGCGGCGCTGACCGAAAAGGCCCTCGCCTATGCCGAGGACATGGGCTACACCGTGATCCCCTCGTGCTCCTATGTCGAGCGCTACATGGAACGTCATCAAAAGCATTCCAACAAGGCCTGAGCCTGCTGACACCCTGTTGAAAACGAAAACGCCGGGCATTGCCCGGCGTTTTCGTTGATGGCTTTCAGCCGCGGTTGCGCTTGGGCAACACGTCCTTGAGCTTGGCGCGCATGCTGCGCACGGACTTCTCGGTGGCTTCCCAGTCGATGCAGGCATCGGTGATCGACACGCCGTACTGCAGTTCGGCAAGGTCCTTGGGGATGGCCTGGCAGCCCCAGTTGAGGTGGCTTTCGACCATCAGGCCGATGATCGACTCGTTGCCTTCGAGGATCTGGTTGGCCACGTTGTCCATCACCAGCGGTTGCAGGGCCGGGTCCTTGTTGGAATTGGCGTGGCTGCAGTCGACCATGATGTTCGGCTTGATCCTGGCCTTGGCCAGGGCCTGCTCGCACAGGGCGACGCTGACCGAATCATAGTTGGGCTTGCCGTTGCCGCCGCGCAGCACCACGTGACCGTAGGCGTTGCCCTTGGTGGTGACGATGGATACGCCACCTTCCTGGTTGATGCCCAGGAAACGGTGCGGGCTGGAAACCGATTGCAGTGCGTTGATCGCCACGGTCAGGCCGCCGTCCGTACCGTTCTTGAAGCCGACGGCCGAAGACAGGCCCGAGGCCATCTCGCGGTGGGTCTGGGATTCGGTGGTGCGCGCGCCGATCGCCGACCAGCTGATCAGGTCCTGCAGGTACTGCGGGGAGATCGGGTCGAGGGCTTCGGTGGCGGTGGGCAGGCCCATTTCCGCCAGGTCCAGCAGCAGCTGGCGACCGATGTGCAGGCCGTCCTGGATCTTGAACGAGTCATCCAGGTACGGGTCGTTGATCAGGCCCTTCCAGCCCACCGTGGTGCGCGGCTTCTCGAAATACACACGCATCACCAGGTACAGGGTGTCGGCGACTTCGGCGGCCAGCACCTTCAGGCGCTCGGCGTATTCGTGTGCGGCCTTGAGGTCATGGATCGAGCAGGGGCCGATCACCACGAACAGGCGGTGGTCCTTGCCGTCGAGGATATTGCGTACCACTTCGCGGCCCGCGGTCACGGTCTGCAGGGCGGTGGCGCTGAGTGGAATGTCCTTCTTGAGCTGATCGGGGGTGATCAAGGTCTCGTTGGAGGCAACGTTAAGGTCGTCGATCGGTAAATCAGCCATCGTGTTACTCGTCAGGTCACGGGTGCCGGCCGCCAGCTACCCGCGCGGCGGAGCAGCATGATTGAACGCGGCGGGGTGCCGAACCTTAGCGCGTTACACCGTGATTCGACAATGGGCAGGGCCCGCTTTCCTGCCGCTTTGGCCCATTGGTATGGGCTTTTCTGATCAAAAGTGCCGTCACCCGACACGCTCGCAGGTTGCGGGCGGCAGCGCCCGGGCTGATAGTGTGTCGATTGTTTGACCTTATGGCGCCCGATGCAGGGCAGTGCGGAGCAGAGCGGCGATGAGCAAAGGCCTTGGCGACAAACTGGTGGTAGCCATTTCATCACGGGCACTGTTCGACCTCAGCGAGAGCCATCGACTGTTCCTGGCCGAGGGTGTCGAAGCCTACCGCCAGTACCAGATCGAGCACGAAGACGAATACCTGCAACCGGGTGATGCGTTCCCGTTGGTGGAAAAGCTGCTGGGCCTCAATGCCAGCCTCGGCCAGGCCCGGGTCGAGGTGGTGCTGGTGTCACGCAACAGCGCCGACACCGGGCTGCGGGTGTTCAATTCCATCGAGCATTATGGCCTGGGTATCTCGCGGGCAGCCTTCGTTGGCGGGCGCAGTCCGTATCCGTACCTGGCCGCCTTTGGTTGTCACCTGTTTCTGTCCACCGATGCAGAAGATGTGCGCCGCGCACTGGACGCCGGCTTTGCCGCTGCCACCATCCTTTCCGGCGGGGCACGGCGTGCGGCCAGCGCGGAGCTGCGTATCGCCTTCGATGGCGATGCAGTGGTGTTTTCCGACGAGTCCGAGCGCGTCTATCAGCTCGGCGGCCTGGAGGCGTTCCAGGCCAGCGAGCGCGAGTCGGCCCGCGAGCCGCTGCGCGGCGGGCCGTTCAAGGCCTTCCTGGCGGCGCTCAACGTGCTGCAGAAAGAGTTCCCCAGTGGCGCCTGTCCGATTCGCACCGCACTGGTGACGGCGCGCTCGGCGCCGGCCCACGAGCGGGTCATCCGCACCTTGCGCGAATGGGACATTCGCCTGGACGAGTCGCTGTTTCTCGGCGGCCTGGACAAGTCGGCGTTTCTCGAGGCGTTCGCGGCCGATGTGTTCTTCGACGACCAGGCAGGGCACTGCGAACGCGCCAGTGCAGTGGTCGCCACCGGCCATGTGCCCCACGGCATCAGCAACGAACGTACCCCCGGCTAGGCCGCCTGGCAGGGCGCCGGACGGCTCTGCGCGTCGTTTTGGCGCTGCTAAGCTGAACCTTGCCCTGCCGTATCGGCAGCTAGGAGGTCAAATGATCCGTTCGATGCTGTGTGCCACCGACCTCGGTTGTTACTCCCCTTATGTCATGCAACACGCGCTGGCGCTGGCACGCAGCTTCAGCGCCGAACTGTACGTGGTCCATGCCGTGGAACCGATGGGCCAGTTCGCCGAATCGCTGCTGGAAAGCTACCTTGATGAACATACCCTGTCCCATATGCGCGGTCGGGCGCTCAATACCGTGATGGCGAACATCGAACAGCGGGTGCTGGAGAACTTTCAGGATGAACTGGGCGAGAAGGAAGACCTGGCGCTGATCCGCGCGGTGCGGGTACGCCAGGGCGACCCGGCCGACGTGATCCTGGAGCAGGCCCAGCGCCTGAGCGTCGACCTGCTGATCGTCGGCAGCCACAGCCAGGGCGCCGGTAGCGAGATCCCCTTGGGGCGCACGGCGGTACGCGTCCTTCAGCTGTCGCCGGTGCCTGTGTACATGGTGCCCCTGGCGCAGTACCTGGGGCGGCGCAAGTCATAGGGGAGGCGGTGTAGGACGTTGTAAGAAAGCTGAAGAAATAGTTCTAGATTTATTCTTCAAACCACTAATATAGTTATAACTCGTCGCTGCTGCCGGTGACGCCCAGTTGATTTGAGGGATACCTATGAAGCTTCAACAATTGCGCTACATCTGGGAAGTGGCGCACCACGACCTCAACGTCTCCGCGACAGCGCAGAGCCTGTATACCTCCCAGCCGGGGATCAGCAAGCAGATTCGCCTGTTGGAAGACGAGCTGGGTGTGGAAGTGTTCGCCCGCAGCGGCAAGCACCTGACCCGCGTGACCCCGGCAGGTGAGCGCATCATCACCACCGCCGGCGAGATTCTGCGCAAGGTCGAGAGCATCAAGCAGATCGCCCAGGAATTCTCCAACGAGAAAAAGGGCACCCTGTCGATCGCCACCACCCACACCCAGGCACGCTACGCCCTGCCGCCGGTGATCAGTTCGTTCATCAAGCAATACCCTGAAGTGGCGCTGCACATGCACCAGGGCTCGCCGATGCAGATCGCCGAGATGGCGGCTGACGGTACCGTCGACTTCGCCATCGCCACCGAGGCCCTGGAGCTGTTCGGTGATCTGGTGATGATGCCGTGCTACCGTTGGAATCGTTGCGTGGTGGTGCCGCAGGGTCACCCCCTGACCAAGCTGCCCAAGCTCACCCTGGAGGCGTTGGCCGAATACCCGATCGTGACCTATGTGTTCGGCTTCACTGGCCGCTCCAAGCTCGACGAAGCCTTCAGCCATCGCGGCCTGACCCCCAAGGTGGTGTTCACCGCGGCCGATGCCGACGTGATCAAGACTTACGTGCGCCTGGGCCTGGGCGTGGGCATCGTGGCCAAGATGGCGGTGGACACCAAGCTCGACAACGACCTGGTGGTGCTCGATGCCAGTGAGCTGTTCGAGTCCAGCATCACCAAGATCGGTTTCCGTCGTGGCACCTTCCTGCGTGGTTTCATGTGCGACTTCATCGAGAAGTTCGCGCCCCACCTGACCCGTGAAGTGATGGCCAAGGCCATCCAGTGCCACAACAAGCAGGAACTCGAAGAGCTGTTCGCTGGCGTCGAACTGCCAGTGCATTAAGCCCTTGCAGTGCCTTCAGGCCGCCAGCACGGTGGCCTGAAGGCGCTCCTGCAGATAGCCCCGCGAGCAGGTAGCCCAGCCACTGGCCACGATGCCCTTACTGCTGACGCAATGTCTGGCAGGTGGGGCCAGGTGCTGCGCTCAGGGTGTGCATGTTCAGCCCTTGGTAATCAGGTTGCCGGCGTGCAGCCCGCATTCCTTCTGAGTCGACTCCTCCCACCACCAGCGGCCTTCGCGCTCGTGCTGGTTGGGCAGTACCGGGCGCGTGCAGGGTTCGCAGCCGATGCTGATGAAGCCGCGTTCATGCAGGCTGTTGTAGGGCAGCTCGAGCATGCGGATATAGCCCCACACCTCTTCGCTGCTCATCTGCGCCAACGGGTTGAACTTGTACAGGGTGCGCTCGGGGGTGGAGAAGGCGCTGTCGATTTCCAGCGCGGCCACCTGGCTGCGGGTGCCCGGGCTCTGGTCGCGGCGCTGGCCGGTGGCCCAGGCGCTGACGGTGCTCAGCTTGCGGCGCAGCGGCTCGATCTTGCGGATGCCGCAGCATTCGCCGTGGCCGTCCTTGTAGAAGCTGAACAGGCCCTTTTCCTTCACGAAGGGGTCGAGTGCACTGCGATCGGGGGAAAGTATCTCGATCGGCAGCTTGTACTGCTCGCGCACCTGGTCGATGAACCGGTAGGTTTCCGGATGCAGGCGGCCGGTGTCGAGGCTGAACACCTTGACGTTCTTGTTCAGCTTCCAGGCCATGTCCACCAGCACCACGTCTTCTGCGCCACTGAAGGAGATCCACAGGTCGTCGCCGAAGTGTTCGAAGGCGAGCTTGAGGATGTCCTGCGGGGACTTGTTGGCATAGGTCGCGGCGAGGGCGGCGACGTCGAAGGGTTGGCTCATCAGGCGGCTTCCGGTCATTGAATGGCGCTTGGCGCTCGTAATGGGCGAATGTTAACAAAAATTGCCGGGTTAGACGGCGCGCCTGTAGAGTGCGCCTTCCATTTTTAGCGTTGTTCGAGGAGTGAGCTGTGGAAATTGCCTGTCTCGACCTGGAAGGTGTACTGGTCCCGGAGATCTGGATCGCCTTTGCGGAAAAAACCGGAATCGAATCGTTGCGGGCCACCACCCGCGACATTCCCGATTACGACGTGCTGATGAAGCAGCGCCTGCGCATCCTGGATGAGCATGGCCTCAAGCTCTCCGACATCCAGGCAGTGATTGCCACGCTCAAGCCGCTGGACGGCGCCATCGAGTTCGTGGACTGGTTGCGCGAGCGTTTCCAGGTGGTGATCCTGTCCGACACCTTCTACGAATTCTCGCAGCCGCTGATGCGCCAGCTGGGTTTCCCGACCTTGCTGTGCCACCGCCTGATCACCGACCAGAGCGATCGTGTGACCGGCTACCAACTGCGCCAGAAAGACCCCAAGCGCCAGTCGGTGCTGGCATTCAAGAGCCTGTACTACCGGGTGATCGCGGCGGGTGACTCGTACAACGACACCACCATGCTGGGCGAGGCGGATGCAGGCATCCTGTTCCATGCGCCGGAAAACGTGATTCGCGAGTTCCCGCAGTTCCCGGCGGTGCATGATTTCGAGGCGCTGAAGAAAGAGTTCATCAAGGCCTCGAACAGGTCGTTGAGCCTGTAATACCGCCTTCGCCGGCAAGGCCGGCTCCTGCACGCTGTAGGAGCCGGCCTTGCCGGCGAAGCGTTCTAGAGGCCCTGCAGGGTCTGGAGCAACACCCTGACCTTGGTGATCGACTCCTCGTACTCCGCCTCCCATTGCGAGTCCGCCACCACCGCACCGCCTCCCCAGCAGCACACCTGGCCGTCCTTCACCAGCAGGCTGCGGATGGCGATCGAGCTGTCCATCTCCCCGCGCACGTCCACATACAGCAGCGAGCCGCAATACAGTGCACGTCGGCTCGGCTCCAGTTCGTCGATGATCTGCATCGCCCGAATCTTCGGCGCCCCGGTGATCGAGCCGCCAGGGAAGCTGCCGGCTATCAGGTCCAGCGCATCCTTGCCCGGTGCCAGGCGTCCGGTCACGCTGCTGACCATGTGGTGCACGTTGGGGTAGCTCTCCAGGCTGAACAGCTCCGGCACCTGCACCGAGCCGGTAGCGCAGCTGCGCCCCAGGTCGTTGCGCAGCAGGTCCACGATCATCAGGTTCTCGGCGCGGTCCTTGGTGCTGGCCAGCAGCTCGGCAGCATTGGCGGCATCCTGCACGGGGTCGGCGCTGCGCGCACGGGTGCCCTTGATCGGGCGGGTTTCGACCTCGCCCTGGCTGACCCTGATGAAGCGCTCGGGCGAGAAGCTCAGCAGCGCGCTGCCATCGGCCAGTACCTGATAGCCGGAGAAGGGCGTAGGGCAGGCAGCCCGCAGCGCCTGGTAGGCCGTCCACGGGTCGCCCTGGCAGGGTGCGCGAAAGCGTTGGGTAAGGTTGATCTGGTAGCAGTCGCCGGCATGGATGTACTGCTGCACCCGCTCGAACGCCTGACGGTAATCCTCGGCTGCGAGGTCGCCGCGCATTGGCGCCGCAAGCCTGAATGCGCCGGTTGCCGTCGCGGCGTCGTGCTCGAACAGTGCCACCAGGCGCTCGCGTTCGGTGGCGGGCAGCGCCGGATGAAACACCAGCTGGCTGCGCTGCAGCTGATGGTCGCTGATCAGTGCCCAGGCATACAGCCCCAGGCTTGCGTCACCCAGCCCCAGGTCGTCGCAGGCAATGGCGGGCAGGCGCTCCAGGCGCCGGCCGAAGTCGTAGCTCAGGTAGCCGATCAGGCCGCCGGCGAACGGCAGCTCGACACCTGCCGGCAAGTGCGCGCGCCCAAGCCCGGCCAGTTGCTCGCGCAGGCGCTGCAGGTAGTGCTGGCCGTCTTCTTCGGCGCCCGGGGTCAGCGTGCACAGTGGCCAGGCGCTGAGCAGGTCGAAGCGCCCACGCACGGCGCCAGGCCGCGCGCTGTCGAGCAGCACGGCGCCAGGTGCCTGGCGGATACGGGCAAAGTAGGCGGCCGGGTCGGCCTGGTAGGGCAGGGGGTGAAGTGTGCAGGTCGGCATTCGGGTGAACAGCTGTCGAGGCGGGGCGAGCATTGTAGCCCTGTGCAGGCGATGCTCCTAGCGGATCGGCGACCGCCCTGTGCGCTGCTGCGCCAGGGCGGTGGCAGATTACTGCGCCGGGATGTGGCCGAACAGTTCCTGGGCGAAGCGCACGCGCTCTTCGACGCTTTCCTTGATGCCATCGCTGGCCAGTTCCTCAAGGTGCGCCTCGACGGCGTGGGTGCGCAGGGTCAGGCCGCAATCGTTGGCGATCTGGATGTTCAGGCCGGGGCGGGCGTTGAGTTCCAGGATCAGCGGGCCCTTGTCCTGGTCCAGCACCATGTCCACGCCGATGTAGCCCAGGCCGCACAGTTCATAGCAGCCGGCGGCTAGCTTCATGAAGCCGTCCCAGTTGGGCAGTTGCACGCCGTCCACCGCATTGGTGGTGTCGGGGTGCTTGCTGATGATGTTGTTCAGCCAGGTACCGCGCAGGGTCAGGCCGGTCGCCAGGTCCACACCCACGCCGATGGCGCCCTGGTGCAGGTTGGCCTTGCCGCCGGACTGGCGCGTGGGCAGGCGCAGCATGGCCATGACCGGGTAGCCCATGAGCACGATGATGCGGATGTCCGGCACGCCTTCGTAGCTGATGCTCTTGAAGATCTGGTCCGGGGTTACCCGGTACTCGATCAGCGCGCGGTCGCGATGGCCACCCAGCGAATACAGCCCGGTGAGGATGCTTGATACCTGGTGCTCGATTTCCTCGTGGGTGATGATCTTGCCGGACACCGTGCGGTAGCGGTTCTCGAAGCGGTCGGCGATCACCAGGATGCCGTCACCACCGGCGCCCTGCGCCGGCTTGATGACGAAGTCGCTGCGCCCGCCGATGATCTCGTCGAGCTTGTCGATGTCCTTTTCGGTGGAGATCACCCCGTACATTTCCGGCACGTGGATGCCGGCCTTGATCGCCCGCTCCTTGGTGATGATCTTGTCGTCGACGATCGGGTACAGGTTGCGCTTGTTGTACTTGAGCACGTAGTCCGCGTTGCGCCGGTTGATACCCATGATGCCCCGGGCTTCCAGGGCCTTCCAGGTTTTCCATAGGCCGAACATCAGGCGTCAGCCTTCACGAAGGCCTTGAAGCGCACCAGCTCCGTCAGGCGGTAGCCGCGGTAGCGACCCATCGCCAGCATGAAGCCCACCAGAATCAGCAGCACCGCCGGGAAGGTGAACACGAAGTACACCAGTTCGGGCACGCTCATCAGCAGGTGCGCGACCGAGGCGGCGAACAGGGTGCCGATGGCGACTTTCATGGCGTGGCCGCCGCCGCGTTCCTCCCAGGTGATCGACAGGCGTTCGATGGTCATGGTCAGAATCACCATCGGGAACAGTGCCACCGACAGCCCGCGCTCCAGGCCCAGCTTGTGGCTGAACAGGCTGATGGCCGCGATCAGCACCACCACGAAGGTGAGTACCACCGACAGGCGCGGCAGCATCTGCAGCTTCAGGTGTTCGAGGTAGGAGCGCAGGGTCAGGCCCAGCGCGGTGATCACCGTGAACAGGGCGATACCGAAGCCCAGCTGGGTCTCACGGAAGGCCAGGGCGATCAGCACCGGGGTGAAGGTACCCAGGGTCTGCAGGCCGATCAGGTTGCGCAGCACCAGGATCACCAGCACGCCGATCGGGATCATCACCATGATCATGAAGGTCTGCTGGGTCTGCAGCGGCAGGCCGTACAGCGAGTATTCGAGGAAGTCGGCGTCGGTGTTCTCGTCGGTCAGCTTGGCCAGGCGGATGGCGTTCATCTCGCTGTTGTTCAGGCTGAAGCTGACGTTGACCTTCTTGCCGCCATCGACGGTGATCAGCGGGTCATCGCCGGTCCACCACAGCAGGCGGTCGGCCGGCAGGCCCTGCTCGCCGGTGTCCGGGTTGAAGTACAGCCAGTCGTTGCCGTTGAAGCTGCGCAGCCACAGTTCCGGGCTCTGCGGCTGGTCGGCCAGCAGGCGGATGGTGTGCACCTTCTCCACCGGTACGTGGGCGATCGACAGCAGCAGGTCGATGACCTTGGCCTTGTTCAGCGAAGAGGCATCGCCGGCCAGCAGCAGCTTGACGTTGTCGTCGTTGGGGTTGTTGACCCGCTTGATGGTCTCGCTGACGAAGGTCTCGACGTCGGCCGAGTGCTGGCGGATAGGTGCCATCAACGCTTCGGCGGCGATCTTCTCCGGCCCTTCGACCGGCTGGCTGTCACGGAAGGTCGGGCCCTTGATCTTGACCTTTTCGCTGCTGTAGCGCTTGGTCAGTACCAGGCGGTAGTAGAGGGTCTGGTTGCCCTTGGCGCGCCGCGCCGACCAGGTCACCTTGCGGTTGCCATCGACACGGTTGACGCTCACGCCGTAGTTGTTGGAGATGAAGCTCTCATTGAGGCTGACATAGTCGTTGCTCAATGGCGGCACGAACATCTGGATCTTGATCGGGTCCTTGGGGCTGGCGACGAACTCGACCTTGGCATCGATGTTCCACAGGTCGTCGGTTTCGTCTTCGGTCACCGGGATGCCGAGCATGAAGATCTGGTACGCCGTGATCGACACACCCAGCAACACCAGGAGGGTGATCAGGACTTTCAGATGAAGGGTAAGAGAGCGCATCGAAATTACTCTGCGGTATGAGCGTCAGTGGCGCAGGCAGGTTTGCCGGCAGCGTATTTAAGGCTTGGGTCGACCAGCGCGTCGAAGTGCTTGAGCGCCTCGGAGCCGATCAGTAGCGGGTACTGGAAGGCACTGCGGTCGGTCAGGTTCACTTCGATGCTGCGCAGGGCCGTACCCATGCAGATATTCAGCGCGATCACCGGGCGGGAGGTATAGGCCTTGCCTTCGTCCGGGTTGTAGTCACCGGCGCGTCGCTTGATCTTGCTGACACGAGCCAGTGGTCGTTCTATCGGATGCGAATGGGCTGCGTCAATTGCCAGATAGAAGCGCACCCACGATTCGCCGTTGCGCTTGAAGCGCTTGATATCGCGCGCGCTCAGCGAGGCGGTCTTGGCCCCGGTGTCGAGCTTGGCCGCAACCTCGAGGTCGATATCGACAAGGCGGGCATATTCATTGAGGCCATAGACAGTCTTGTCTGCCGCCTGGCTCAGGGCAGGCAGCCCACAGAGGCTGAGTAACAGTAGAAAGGGTGTGAGTCTCATAAATCCTGACGCGATGCTGTGGGGGTTTGCCCCCTCAGAGGCGGCGGCATTCTACCACGCTGGTGTGTCGATGCCAGCGGCTGGAGTCAGACAACACCGACAGACACGAAGTTCGTTCTTAGACGATTGTCGACAATATTGAATTTGTCTTTGACTGGGGTGGCTTAATTAGCTAGTTTTGGCCCTACAGATTTTCAAGGTGTCGACAATATGCTGGATGCAGCCCAAGCCTCCGCCCCCCTTCAGGAAGATTCGGAGACGCTTTCCGAAAACGTCTTCCGGCGCATCCAGGCCGCGATCGTCAAGGGCGAGATCGCCCCCGGCAGCAAGATCTCCGAGCCGGAGCTGGCGCGTACCTACGGCATCAGCCGCGGCCCGCTGCGCGAGGCCATCCATCGCCTGGAAGGCCAGCGCCTGCTGGTGCGGGTGCCGCACGTAGGGGCGCGGGTGGTGTCGCTGAGCCATGCCGAGCTGATCGAACTGTACGAGATTCGCGAGTCCCTCGAGGGCATGGCCTGCCGCCTGGCCGCCCAACGCATGAGCGTAGCCGAGATCGACGAGTTGCGCCGGGTGCTCGACACCCATGAGCGTGATGCCGCGTTCCAGGCCGGGGTGGGCTACTACCAACAGGAGGGCGACTTCGACTTCCACTACCGCATCATCCAGGGCAGCGGCAACCGCACCCTGGTGCAGATGCTGTGCGGCGAGCTGTACCAGCTGGTGCGCATGTACCGCATCCAGTTCTCCGCCACGCCCAACCGCCCGCACCAGGCGTTCGCCGAACACCACCGGATTCTCGATGCCATCGCCGACCGTGACGGCGAGCTGGCCGAATTACTGATGCGCCGCCACATCGGCGCATCCAAGCGCAATATCGAGCGTCATTACAAAGACGCCACCGCCCCTAGCCCACGAGGTGAGTCATGAGTCAGAAAAGCAGTCCCGGCCAGCGTTTTCGCGATGCAGTCGCCGCCGAGCACCCGCTGCAGGTCGTCGGCGCCATCAATGCCAACCATGCGCTGCTGGCCAAGCGCGCCGGGTTCAAGGCCATCTACCTCTCCGGTGGCGGTGTGGCGGCAGGCTCGCTGGGCCTGCCCGACCTGGGCATCACCGGTCTGGATGACGTGCTGACCGACGTGCGCCGCATCACCGACGTGTGCGACCTGCCGCTGCTGGTGGACGTGGACACCGGGTTCGGTTCGTCGGCGTTCAACGTGGCGCGCACGGTCCGCTCGATGATCAAGTTCGGCGCCGCCGCCATTCATATCGAGGACCAGGTGGGCGCCAAGCGCTGCGGCCATCGTCCGAACAAGGAAATCGTCTCGCAACAGGAGATGGTCGACCGCATCAAGGCGGCCGTGGATGCGCGTACCGACGACAGCTTCGTGATCATGGCGCGTACCGACGCCCTGGCGGTAGAAGGCCTGGAGGCCGCGCTGGATCGCGCTGCGGCGTGCATCGAGGCCGGTGCCGACATGATCTTCCCCGAGGCCATCACCGAGCTGTCGATGTACAAGACCTTCGCCAACCGCGTGAAGGCGCCGATCCTGGCCAACATCACCGAATTCGGCGCCACGCCGCTGTACACCACCGAAGAGCTGGCCTCGGCCGACGTGTCGCTGGCGCTGTATCCGCTGTCGGCGTTCCGCGCCATGAACAAGGCGGCCGAGAACGTCTACACCGCGCTGCGCCGCGACGGCACGCAGAAAAACGTCATCGACACCATGCAGACTCGCATGGAGCTTTACGATGCCATCGACTACCACGTGTTCGAGCAGAAGCTCGACGCACTGTTCGCTCAGAAGAAGAGCTGAACCGCAGCACACCGCAATTAGCCGATTCCCATAACAAATTCAAAAGTGGAGAAAACCAATGGCCGAAGCAAAAGTACTCAGTGGTGCCGGCCTGCGTGGTCAGGTGGCCGGGCAAACCGCACTGTCGACCGTGGGCCAGGCCGGCGCCGGCCTGACCTACCGTGGCTATGACGTTCGCGACCTGGCCGAGCACGCGCTGTTCGAAGAGGTCGCCTACCTGCTGCTGTACGGGGAGTTGCCGACCCAGGCCGAGCTGAGCGAGTACCAGCACCAGCTCAAGGCGCTGCGCGACCTGCCCCAGGCGCTCAAGGAAGTGCTTGAGCGCATTCCGGTCACCGCCCACCCGATGGACGTGATGCGTACCGCCTCCTCGGTGCTCGGCACCCTGGAGCCGGAGCTCAACTTCGGCCTGCAGCACGAGAAGACCGACCGCCTGCTGGCGCTGTTCCCGGCGGCCATGTGCTACTGGTACCGCTTCAGCCACCATGGCGTGCGCATCGACTGCACCAGCGACGAAGACACCCTGGGCGGGCACTTCCTGCACCTGTTGCACGGCAAGAAGCCGAGCGAGCTGCACGTCAAGGTGATGAACGTTTCGCTGATCCTGTACGCCGAGCACGAATTCAACGCCTCGACCTTCACTGCCCGGGTGTGTGCCTCGACCCTGTCGGACCTGTACTCGTGCGTGACGGCGGCCATCGGCTCGCTGCGCGGGCCGCTGCACGGTGGTGCCAACGAGGCCGCGATGGAAATGATAGAGCGCTTCAAGACCCCGCAGGAAGCCGTTGCCGGCACCCTCGGCATGCTCGAGCGCAAGGACAAGATCATGGGCTTCGGGCATGCCATCTACAAGGAGTCCGACCCGCGCAACGAAGTGATCAAGGGCTGGGCGAAGAAGCTCGCCGACGAGGTGGGCGACACCGTGCTGTACCCGGTGTCCGAAGCCATCGACAAGACCATGTGGGAACAGAAGAAACTGTTCCCCAATGCCGACTTCTACCATGCCTCGGCCTACCACTTCATGGGTATCCCGACCAAGCTGTTCACCCCGATCTTCGTCTGCTCGCGCCTGACCGGCTGGGCGGCGCATGTGTTCGAGCAGCGTGCCAACAACCGCATCATCCGCCCGAGCGCCGAATACACCGGCGTCGAACAGCGCAAGTTCGTGCCAATCGAACAACGCTGAGACTGGCGTGCAGTACCGATGAAGGCGCTGGCCTTGCCTTTGGAGAGGCCGGCGTTGCTGTTGTAGGAGCCGGCCTTGCCGGCGAAGGAAGCACTGCGGTGTCTCTTCTACCGTTTCGCCGGCAAGGCCGGCTCCTACAGGTTTCCCATCGTTGCTGCGCACCGCCGACTTATCCGTGATTGAGTCCCGCGTCCATGAATACTGAATTTCGCAAGCACCTGCCGGGCACCACGCTCGACTACTTCGACGCCCGCGCCGCCATCGACGCCATCAGCCCCGGCGCCTACGACAAGCTGCCCTATACCTCCCGCGTACTGGCCGAAAACCTGGTGCGCCGCTGCGACCCGGCAACCCTCGATGCCTCGCTCGGCCAACTGATCGAGCGCAAGCGCGACCTCGACTTCCCCTGGTACCCGGCCCGCGTGGTGTGCCATGACATCCTTGGCCAGACCGCACTGGTTGACCTTGCCGGCCTGCGTGACGCCATCGCCGACAAGGGCGGCGACCCGGCCCAGGTCAACCCGGTGGTGCCGGTGCAACTGATCGTCGACCACTCGCTGGCCGTGGAGTGCGGCGGCTTCGACCCGCAGGCGTTCGAGAAGAACCGCGCCATCGAAGACCGTCGCAACGAAGACCGCTTCCACTTCATCAACTGGACCAAGAAGGCGTTCAAGAACGTCGATGTGATCCAGCCCGGCAACGGCATCATGCACCAGATCAACCTGGAGAAGATGTCGCCGGTGATCCACGCCGAGCAGGGCGTGGCCTATCCCGATACCTGCGTCGGTACCGACAGCCACACCCCCCACGTGGATGCCCTGGGCGTGATCGCCATCGGCGTCGGCGGCCTGGAGGCCGAGAACGTGATGCTGGGTCGTGCGTCCTGGATGCGCCTGCCGGAAATCGTCGGCGTGCAGCTCACCGGCAAGCCGCAGCCAGGCATCACCGCCACCGACGTGGTGCTGGCGCTCACCGAGTTCCTGCGCAAGGCCAAGGTGGTCGGCGCCTACCTCGAGTTCTACGGCGAGGGCGCTCGTGCGTTGACCCTGGGCGATCGCGCGACCATCTCCAACATGGCCCCCGAATACGGCGCGACGGCGGCGATGTTCTCCATCGACCAGCAGACCATCGATTACCTCAAGCTCACCGGTCGTGAAGACGCCCAGGTCAAGCTGGTGGAAACCTACGCCAAGGTCGCCGGCTTGTGGTCCGACAGCCTGGTCAATGCCGAATACGAGCGTGGCCTGCAGTTCGACCTGTCGAGCGTGGTACGCAACATGGCCGGCCCGTCCAACCCGCATGCGCGGGTGGCCACCAGCGAGCTGGCTGCCAGGGGCATTGCCGGGCAATGGGAAGAGGTGCCGGGGCAGATGCCTGACGGCGCGGTGATCATCGCTGCCATCACCAGTTGCACCAACACCAGCAACCCGCGCAACGTGATCGCTGCCGGGCTGCTGGCGCGCAATGCCAACAGGCTGGGGCTGACGCGCAAGCCGTGGGTCAAGTCGTCGCTGGCGCCAGGCTCCAAGACCGTGGCCCTGTACCTCAAAGAAGCGGGCCTGGAGGATGAGCTGGAGCAGCTGGGCTTCGGCATCGTGGCGTTTGCCTGCACCACCTGCAACGGCATGTCCGGCGCTCTGGACCCGGTGATCCAGCAGGAAATCATCGACCGCGACCTGTACGCCACCGCCGTGCTGTCGGGCAACCGCAACTTCGACGGGCGTATCCATCCGTATGCCAAGCAGGCCTTCCTGGCCTCGCCGCCGCTGGTGGTGGCCTACGCCATTGCCGGCACCATCCGTTTCGATATCGAGAAGGACGTGCTGGCCGTGGTGGACGGCAAGGAAATCCGCCTCAAGGACATCTGGCCCAGCGACGAAGAGATCGATGCAGTGGTCAAGGCTGCGGTCAAGCCGGAGCAGTTCCGCCAGGTGTACATCCCGATGTTCGCCGTGCACGAAGACACCGGACCCAAGGTCGACCCGCTGTACGACTGGCGCGCCATGAGCACCTACATCCGTCGCCCGCCGTACTGGGAAGGCGCGCTGGCAGGCGAGCGCTCGCTCAAGGGCATGCGCCCGCTGGCGGTGCTGCCGGACAACATCACCACCGACCACCTGTCGCCGTCCAACGCGATCATGCTCGACAGCGCCGCAGGCGAGTACCTGGCGAAGATGGGCCTGCCCGAAGAGGACTTCAACTCCTACGCCACCCACCGTGGCGACCACCTGACCGCGCAGCGCGCGACCTTCGCCAACCCCAAGCTGTTCAACGAGATGGTGCAGGAGAACGGCAAGGTCAAGCAGGGTTCGCTGGCGCGTATCGAGCCGGAGGGCAAGGTGACGCGCATGTGGGAGGCCATCGAGACCTACATGCAGCGCAAGCAGCCGCTGATCATCGTGGCCGGTGCCGACTATGGCCAGGGCTCGTCACGCGACTGGGCGGCCAAGGGCGTGCGCCTGGCCGGTGTCGAGGCCATCGTGGCCGAGGGCTTCGAGCGTATCCACCGTACCAACCTGGTGGGCATGGGCGTGTTGCCGCTGGAGTTCAAGCCGGGCACCGACCGCAAGACCCTGGGTATCGATGGCAGCGAGACCTATGACGTGGTGGGGCAGCGGACACCGCGGGCCACCTTGACCCTGGTGATCACGCGGCGTGACGGCGAGCGCCTGGAGGTGCCGGTGACCTGCCGTCTGGACACGGCGGAAGAGGTGTCGATCTACGAGGCGGGCGGTGTACTGCAGCGCTTTGCCCAGGACTTCCTCGAGTCGTCGGTGGCTTGACGTACACCTGACCTGTAGGAGCCGGCTTTGCCGGCGAAGGGAGCGACGCAGGGTGCATTGATGTACCAGCCCCTTCGCCGGCAAGGCCGGCTCCTACACAGGATTGTGTTGTATTCCAGAGGACACATGTTTCCATGCCACACGTACCCCAGATCAGAATCCCCGCCACCTACATCCGTGGCGGCACCAGCAAAGGCGTGTTCTTCAACCTCGAAGACCTGCCCGAAGCCGCCCAGCTCCCCGGCGCCGCGCGCGATGCGCTGCTGCTGCGGGTTATCGGCAGCCCCGACCCCTACGGCAAGCAGATCGACGGCATGGGCGGGGCCACCTCCAGCACCAGCAAGACGGTCATCCTGTCGCGCAGCATCAAGCCCGGGCACGACGTCGACTACCTGTTCGGCCAGGTCGCCATCGACAAGGCCTTCGTCGACTGGAGCGGCAACTGCGGCAACCTCTCGGCGGCAGTCGGCTCGTTCGCCATCAGCGCCGGCCTGGTCGACGCCAGTCGCATCCCGCGCAATGGTGTGGCTGTGGTGCGCATCTGGCAGGCCAACATCGGCAAGACCATCATCGCCCACGTACCGATCACCGAAGGCGAAGTGCAGGAAACCGGCGACTTCGAACTCGACGGCGTGACCTTTCCGGCCGCCGAGGTGCAGCTCGAATTCCTCGACCCGGCCGCCGACGAAGACGGCGCGGGCGGCTCGATGTTCCCCACCGGCAACCTGGTCGACGACCTGGTGGTGCCCGGTGTCGGCACCTTCAAGGCAACCCTGATCAACGCCGGCATCCCGACCATCTTCATCGACGCCCAGGCCCTGGGCTACACCGGCACCGAGCTGCAGGACGCAATCAACGGCGACCCCGAGGCCCTGGCGCGTTTCGAAACCATCCGTGCCCACGGCGCCGTGCACATGGGCCTGATCGAGCACGTCGAGCAGGCCGCGCAGCGCCAGCACACGCCCAAGGTGGCGTTCGTGGCAGCGCCGGCCGACTACCAGTCGTCCAGCGGCAAGACCGTGGCAGCGAGCGATATCGACCTGCTGGTGCGTGCGTTGTCGATGGGCAAGCTGCACCACGCCATGATGGGTACGGCAGCGGTGGCCATCGGCACCGCGGCGGCCATCCCCGGCACCCTGGTCAACCTTGCTGCCGGTGGCGGCGAGCGCAGCGCCGTGCGCTTCGGTCACCCCTCGGGCACCTTGCGCGTGGGCGCCGAGGCGCGCCAGGTGAATGGCGACTGGACCGTTACCAAAGCAATCATGAGCCGCAGCGCTCGCGTGCTGATGGAGGGTTGGGTACGCGTACCTGGCGATACCTTCTAGAGGCAGCGGTGCTCGGCTCTCCTTTCACCCCATGTGAACAGAGAGACGACAATGAGTGCCAATGTTGACCTGAACGACCGCCCCGACTACGACCGGGTCCTGCAGGACATTGCCGACTATGTCCTGCACTTCAGGGCCGAGCCGGGGGAGGCGCTGGACACGGCGCGCAACTGCCTGATGGACACCCTGGGTTGCGGCCTGCTGGCGCTGCGCTTTCCCGAGTGCACCAAGCACCTGGGGCCGCTGGTGGAGGGTACCGTGGTGCCCCATGGCGCGCGGGTGCCCGGCACCGCGTACCGCCTCGACCCGGTCAAGGCGGCCTGGGACATCGGCTGCATCGTGCGCTGGCTGGACTACAACGATACCTGGCTGGCCGCAGAATGGGGTCACCCCTCCGACAACCTCGGCGGCATCCTCGCGGTGGCCGACCACCTCTCGCAAAAGCGCGTGGCCAACGTCGACGCGCCGCTGACCCTGCACACGGTGCTCGAGGCCATGATCATGGCTCACGAGATCCAGGGCGTGCTCGCGCTGGAAAACGCTTTCAACCGGGTGGGCCTGGACCACGTGCTGCTGGTCAAGGTCGCATCCACGGCGGTGTGCGCCCGGCTCATGGGCGCCAATCGCGAGCAGTTGCTGGCGGCCCTGTCCCAGGCCTTTGTCGATGGCCAGGCGCTGCGCACCTACCGCCATGCCCCCAATGCCGGCTCGCGCAAGTCGTGGGCGGCCGGTGATGCGTCGAGTCGCGGGGTGCGCCTGGCGGACATCGCCCTGCGCGGCGAGATGGGCATCCCCGGCGTGCTCACCGCGCCGCAGTGGGGCTTCTATGACGTGCTGTTCAGCCATACCAACAAGGACCTGGCGCTCAAGCCCGAGGGCAAGCGCGAGTTCAGCCTGTCGCAGCCGTTCGGCAGCTACGTGATGGAGAACATACTGTTCAAGATCAGCTTTCCGGCCGAGTTCCATGCGCAGACCGCCTGCGAGGCGGCGGTGACCCTGCATCCGCAGGTGCGCAATCGCCTGCATGAAATCGAGCGCATCGTGATCACCACCCATGAGTCGGCGATTCGCATCATTTCCAAGGTCGGCACGCTGGCCAACGCGGCGGACCGGGACCACTGCCTGCAGTACATGACGGCGGTGCCGCTGATCTTCGGCAACCTGGTGGCCGAGCATTACGAAGATGATTTCCATGCGGCGCACCCGACCATCGACCGCTTGCGCGAGAAGATGGTGATCGTCGAAGACCCGCGTTTCAGTCGCGAGTACCTGGAGGCCGACAAGCGCTCGATCGCCAACGCGGTGCAGGTGTTCTTCACCGACGGCTCGAGCACCGAACAGGTGGTGGTGGAGTACCCCATCGGGCACCGGCGCCGGCGCGCCCAGGGCATCCCGCTGCTGGAGGACAAGTTCAAGGCCAACCTGGCGACGCGGTTTACTGCGCAGCGTTCGGCCGAGATCCTTGCGCTGTGCAAGGATCAGGCGAGGCTTGAGGCGACGGCGGTGCATCGGTTCATGGATCTGTTCGTGATCTGAGGGGCGCTTCGCCGGCAAGGCCGGCTCCTACACGCGTCGCTAACCTGCAGGAGCCGGCCTTGCCGGCGAAGCTTTTCGGAAGACAACAAAAAGCCCCGCCAATTGGCGGGGCTTCTTTTCACGCTAAGTCAGCTTACGCTTGAACGACCGGGATATTGGCGTTCGCAGCGGCTTCACGGAACTCGGCGATCTGGTCGAAGCTCAGGTAGCGGTAGATGTCGGCAGCCATGCTGTCGATATTCGCCGCGTACTCCATGTACTCCTCGACGGTTGGCAGCTTGCCCAGGATCGAGGCAACGGCAGCCAGTTCGGCGGAGGCCAGGAACACGTTGGCACCATCGCCCAGACGGTTAGGGAAGTTACGGGTCGACGTCGACACAACGGTCGAGTTCGGCTCTACGCGTGCCTGGTTACCCATGCACAGCGAGCAGCCCGGCATTTCCATGCGCGCGCCAGCCTTGCCGTAGATGCCGTAGTAGCCTTCCTCGGTCAGCTGGTGAGCGTCCATCTTGGTCGGCGGCGACAGCCACAGACGGGTTGGCAGCTGACCCTTGACCTTGTCCAGCAGCTTGCCGGCAGCGCGGAAGTGACCGATGTTGGTCATGCACGAACCGATGAACACTTCGTCGATCTTCTGGCCCTGGACGCTGGACAGCAGGCGAGCGTCGTCCGGGTCGTTAGGAGCGCAGAGAACCGGCTCCTTGATATCGGCCAGGTCGATCTCGATGACTTCGGCGTACTCGGCATCGGCGTCGGCCGACAGCAGCTCGGGCTTGGCCAGCCAGGCTTCCATCGCCTGTGCACGGCGCTCCATGGTGCGCGCATCGCCGTAGCCTTCGCTGATCATCCAGCGCAGCAGGGTGATGTTCGACTTCAGGTACTCGGCAATGGCTTTTTCAGGCAGCTTGATGGTGCAACCGGCAGCCGAACGTTCGGCCGAGGCGTCGGACAGTTCGAATGCCTGTTCCACGGTCAGGTCGTCCAGGCCTTCGATTTCCAGGATGCGGCCGGAGAAGGCGTTGATCTTGCCTTTCTTCTCGACGGTCAGCAGGCCTTTCTGGATGCCGTAGTAAGGGATGGCGTGAACCAGGTCACGCAGGGTGATGCCTGGGTTCAGCTTGCCCTTGAAGCGCACCAGTACCGACTCCGGCATGTCCAGTGGCATCACGCCAGTGGCAGCGGCGAAGGCGACCAGGCCGGAACCGGCCGGGAACGAGATGCCGATCGGGAAGCGGGTGTGCGAGTCACCACCGGTACCGACGGTGTCCGGCAGCAGCATGCGGTTCAGCCAGCTGTGGATGATGCCGTCGCCTGGACGCAGGGACACGCCGCCACGGGTGCGGATGAAATCCGGCAGGGTGTGGTGGGTGGTCACGTCGATCGGCTTCGGATAGGCCGCGGTGTGGCAGAACGACTGCATGACCAGGTCGGCCGAGAAGCCCAGGCACGCCAGGTCTTTCAGTTCGTCACGGGTCATCGGACCGGTGGTGTCCTGGGAGCCGACGGTGGTCATCTTCGGTTCGCAGTAGGTGCCAGGACGAACGCCCTTGCCCACTGGCAGGCCGCAGGCCTTGCCGACCATCTTCTGGGCCAGGGTGTAGCCCTTGCCGGTGTCGACAGGTGCTTCAGGCAGCTTGAACAGGTCGGTCGGGCCCAGGCCCAGCTCGGCGCGCGCCTTCTCGGTCAGGCCACGGCCGACGATCAGCGGGATACGACCACCGGCGCGGACTTCGTCCAGCAGCACGGGGGTTTTCATCTCGAAGGTGGTGATGACTTCGTCGGTACCGTGCTTGCACACCTTGCCGGCGTGCGGGTACAGGTCGATCACGTCGCCCATGTGGATGTTCGACACGTCGAATTCGATCGGCAGGGCGCCGGCGTCTTCCATGGTGTTGTAGAAGATCGGGGCGATCTTGGAGCCGAAGCAGAAACCGCCAGCGCGCTTGTTCGGCACGTAAGGGATGTCGTCGCCGAAGAACCACAGCACCGAGTTGGTCGCCGATTTACGCGAGGAACCGGTACCGACCACGTCACCGACGTAGGCGATCGGGAAGCCTTCGTTGCGCATCTGCTCGATCTGCTTCATCGGGCCGATGGCGCCTTGCACGTCCGGCACGATGCCGTCGCGGGCCATTTTCAGCATGGCCAGGGCGTGCAGCGGGATATCAGGGCGCGACCAGGCGTCCGGGGCAGGGGACAGGTCGTCGGTGTTGGTTTCGCCGGTGACCTTGAAGACGCGCAGGCTGATCTTGTCGGCCAGGGTCGGACGCTTCTTGAACCACTCGCCGTCAGCCCAGGACTGCAGTACCGCCTTGGCGTGAACGTTGCCGTTCTTGGCTTTTTCGGCCACGTCGTGGAAGGCGTCGAACATCAGCAGGGTGTGCTTGAGCTGTTCGGCGGCAACGGCGGCCAGTTCGGCGTCGTCCAGCAGCTCGACCAGGGTGGCGATGTTGTAGCCGCCCTGCATGGTGCCCAGCAGTTCAACGGCGCGCTGCTTGCTGATCAGCGGGGAGGTGGCTTCGCCCTTGGCGACCGCCGACAGGAAACCGGCCTTGACGTAGGCGGCTTCGTCCACTCCTGGTGGTACGCGGTTGGTGATCAGGTCGACGAGGACGGCTTCTTCGCCAGCGGGGGGATTCTTCAGCAGCTCGACCAGGCCTGCGGTTTGTTCGGCGTTAAGCGGCTGGGGCACGATACCCTGGGCGGCACGCTCTTCGATGTGTTTGCGGTAGGCTTCAAGCACAGTTATTACCCTCATCAGTGGTCCCAAATGGGTGTCCGGGACGCTCATCCAGAATGGCCGGCACCCATGCGCAATACGGCTTTTTGAGCCGCGTAGCCAGGGTTGCAGGACATCCTTACAGAAGCTGCTTTCAAAGTTTTACGCCTGTAGAACGGAGGCTGATGAGGGCTGGCGCGGTGCATTCGATGTTCGAATACCCCGAGCCAACGCCGTTCTACCGGATCAACTGTGCTCGTGACGCTTTGAAAACAGCTTCTAACGGACATTGCTGCCTTAAAAAGGCCGGATGATTCTACGGTAAAAACGCGCCAAAGGTAAGGCGATTGCAACGACTTTACGGCGTGACCCCCGTTAGACAAAGGGCTAACATGGCCGTCTGTTCCATCGCCATGCCGTTGAATCTTTCATGTCCAATCAGTCAATAAAAACGCCTTGTGTCGGCCTGTGTTCCACGGTTTACGGGGACCTGGTGTGTCGCGGGTGCAAGCGTTTTCACCATGAGGTGATCCACTGGAACGGCTACAACGACGATGAAAAGCGTGCGGTGTGGCTGCGCCTGGAACACCTGCTGGTGCAGGTGATGGCGGCCAAGCTGGAGGTGTTCGACGCCGACAAGCTGCGCGGCCAGCTGGAGCTGCGCAAGATTCGATTCGTGCCGCATCAGTCCGAGTATTGCTGGGCTTATCAGCTGATTGCGCGGGGCGCGCGGGTGATTCGCGAGCTGGAAGCGTACGGGATGGTGCTGCTGCCGGAGTTTCGCGACTGGGAGCTGCCCGAGCTGCGCGATGCCATCGATCGGGAATTCTTTCTGTTGTCCGAGGCGCATTATCAGCGCTACATCGCGCCGGGCTTTCTCAAGGATGCGCTGGGTTAAGCGGTGTTCCCATCGCGGGTCACGCCCGCGCCCACTGGATCACCGCTTACCCTGTGGGCGCGGGCTTGACCCGCGATGGGGTCTTCAGCCTCTGGCCAGCTCGTCCAGGTGCTTCACCTGGTCCTCGGTCTTGAGCACCAGCACATCGCATTCCAGCGAATCGAGCACCACCTCGGCGGTGTTGCCGATCAGCGCACCGGTAATCCCGCTACGCCCCACCGTACCCATCACCGTCACCACGGCTTCGTACTTTTTAGCCGTGTGCGGAATCAGCACGTCCGCCGGGCCTTCGGCCACATGCAGGCGATCGTCGGCGATATCGAATTCGGCCTGGAACGCAGCGCATTCGTCGCGGTACTTCTTCTCGATGGTGTCCTTGAGCTGGTACACCGGGTCCGCCGCCGAGAGCATGGGCGAGGGGTGGGCGCTGATCACGTGCAGGTTGCCCTTGGCCACGCTGGCAATGGCATAGCCGTGGTCGATGATGCTGGCGTGCAGCTTGCGATGCTCCTGATCGTCGTTGCCCACGTCCACCGCCGCCAGAATCACGCCACCGGTCCAGGGGCGCTCGGTCTTGACCATCAGCACCGCGCACGGGCACTGGCGCAGCAGTTTCCAGTCCGAAGGCGTCAGCAGGAACTTCTTCAGCGCGTTTTCCGGCCGGTGTTCCTTGATCACCAGCTCACAGCCTTCGGCTTTCTGCACGTCGATGATCGACTCGTGCAGGGTGTCGTGCCAGGCCTGCTCATAGGTGACATTGTCGTAGCCATCGTCGTGCAACTGGCTGGCGAGCAGGCTGAGCAGGGCACTGTGGTCCTGCTTCTTGTCGCACATCAGCAGGTGCAGGCGTGCCTTGGTGACGCCGGCGATCAGCTTGGCGCGGGTCAGGGCCTTGCTGTGGGCGTGGTCGGGGTCGAGCACCACCAGAATGCTGCGAACTTCTAAAAGCATGAGGGAGAACTCCTTCGACAATGGCATGCGATGCCTGACTATAGTCGGCGCCCCGGATGCGGTGGATGTTGATATGCATCAAGCATAGTCACTGGTGATCGCCACTGCCGCCGGTATAATCGCCGGTCTTGTCGACACCCCATGCCCGTTTGTGAGCCTATGTCCCTTATTCCCGAAATCGAAGCCTTCCTCGCCTGCCGCACCCCGGATGCCTGGGTCGATGCCGCCCTGGCCGACCAGGAGACGATGCTGATCGACCACAAGAACTGCGAGTTCAAGGCCGCCAGCACGGCGCTGAGCCTGATTGCCAAGTACAACACGCATGTCGACCTGATCAACATGATGTCGCGCCTGGCCCGCGAGGAGCTGGTGCATCACGAGCAGGTGCTGCGCCTGATGAAGAAGCGCAAGGTGGCCTTGCGCCCATTGTCGGCAGGGCGCTATGCCTCGGGGCTGCGAAAGGTGGTGCGCGCGCACGAGCCGGTGAAGCTGGTGGACACGCTGGTGGTCGGCGCGTTCATCGAGGCGCGCAGCTGCGAGCGCTTTGCTGCGGTGGTGCCGCACCTGGACGAGGAACTGGGCAAGTTCTACCACGGGCTGCTCAAGAGCGAGGCGCGCCATTACCAGGGGTACCTGAAGCTGGCGTATCAGTATGGCGAGGCGGCGGATGTGGAGCGCACCGTGGAGCGGGTGCGCGAGGTGGAAGCCGAACTGATCACCACGCCGGACGTGGAGTTTCGCTTCCATAGCGGCGTGCCGGCCTGAAGCATCGCGGGCCAAGCCCGCTCCCACGGCTAATGGACCCATCCTGTGGGAGCGGGCTCGACCCGCGATACGGGCGCCGCAATACCTCCTTTTGTCGACCAAATAGAAAGCAAGCTAATTAATGCTTGGCCATTCGCTGCCTGAGCAGTAATATCTGCGGCATCCACTGCCTAAGCAGGTATCTCCCTTCATGCAGCACTTCACCCCCGAAAACTTCCAGTCCTGCACCATCGGCATGCTCCTGGGGCGCGCCGCACTGGTGAAGGACCGCATTCTGGACAGCCACCTGCAGGACTTCGGCGTCACCGCCGCGCAGTTCAAGGTGCTGATCATCGTGTCCCAGTACGGGGTCGATACCCCCGCCGAACTGTGCCGTTTCCTCAGCCTGGACAGCGGGTCGATGACGCGCATGCTCGATCGCCTGGAGCAGAAGGGCCTGATCGCCCGCAGCCGCTGCCCGCAGGACCGCCGCCAGGTACGCCTGGAGCTCACCGCCGATGGCGATGTGCTGGCCGGCCAGTTGCCCCAGATCGGTGCCTCGGCGATGAACGAGCTGGTTGGCGTGCTGGCCCCGGACGAGCTCAAGACCCTGGAAAAGATCCTGACCAAGGTGCTGCTGGCGGCCGGCGATGCCGTCACCGCTCTGCGCGTGGAGGCCCAATGAAACCACGAGCCCTGCGTGCCGGTGCAAGCCTGCTGGTGCTTGCCCTGAGCCTGGCCGGTTGCGCCAACTACAGTGGCCTCGATACCCAGGGCCGGCGCCTCGGCGCCGCCGACCTGCAGGCTGGCAAGACCCTCGGCGGCGTTGCCCTGTCGCCTGCGGCCTGGCCCAAGGGCGACTGGTGGACCCGCCTTGGCGACCCGCAACTGGACAGCCTGATCGGCGAGGCCTTGCGCGACAGCCCCGACATGCAGGTTGCCAGCGCCCGTGCCCATCAGGCCAGCGCCGCAGCCTACGCTGCCGACGCCGAGCGCATGCCCACGCTGGATGCCAGCGCCGGGGTCAGCCGCTCGCGCCTGGCCCGTGACCAGGACCCGACGGGGCAGGGCGGCAGCTACTCCACCCTGCGCAGCCTGAGCGCGACCTTCAACTACACCTTCGATCTCTGGGGTGGGCAACGCGATGCCTGGGAAGCCGCCCTGGGCCAGGCCCGTGCCGCCGAGGTGGACCGCCAGGCTGCACAACTGACCCTGGCCGCCGACGTTGCCCGTGCCTACAGCCAGCTGGGCCAGGCGCACATCGTCAACGACCTGACCCAGGAAGACCTCAAGCGTACCCGCCAGATGCTCGAACTCAGCCAGCGCCGGCTGGCCTCGGGTATCGACAGCCAGTACCAGCTGCAGCAGACCGAAAGCCTGGAGGCCAGCTCCCAGGAGCAGGCCATCAATGCCCAGAAGCAGCTACGCAGCGCGCAGATCGCGCTGGCGGTGCTGCTGGGCAAGGGCCCCGACCGTGGCCAGCAGATCGCCCGCCCCAATGTGCTCAAGCCTGCTGCGGTGGCGCTGCCCTCGGTGCTGCCGGCCGAGTTGCTGGGCCGGCGTCCGGACCTGGTGGCCGCGCGCTGGCGGGTCGAGGCGGCGAGCAAGTCGATCGATGCGAGCAAGACACGCTTCTACCCCAACCTCAACCTGAGCGCCGCCGCCGGCACCCAGGCACTGCTGGGTGATGCGATTTTCGGCGCGCCGAGCCGCTTCTTCAACATCGCCCCGACCGTGTCGCTGCCGATTTTCGACGGCGGGCGCCTGCGCGCTGACCTCGATGCCCGTGATGCCGACTACGACCTGGCCGTGGCGCAATACAACAAGAGCCTGGTGCGTGCACTGGGCGAGGTCAGCGACAGCATCGACCAGCTGCATGCACTGGGCCAGCAGATTGCAGCCAAGCAACGTGCCACCGACATCGCCCAGCAGTCCTACGACACCGTGATGCAGCGCTATGGCTCCGGCATCGGCAACTACCTGGATGTGCTGAGCATCGAACAGCAGCTGCTGCAGTCGCAGCGTCAGCTGGCCGAACTGAACGCCGAACAGATCGACCTGTCGATCCAGTTGATGCAGGCGCTGGGGGGCGGCTACCAGGCCGACACCCAGGCCGCCGCATTGCCCTCGACTTCCCGCAATCAATAAAACGCCAAGGTATTTCTCATGGCCACTGCATCCTCCCCGGACACTGCCCCTACCGAGCAGGACCTCAACAATCAGCGCAAGCGCAAGACGCTGCTGCTCGGGCTGCTGGTGCTCGTACTCGTGCTTGGCGCCGGTGTGTGGGCCTGGCACGAGCTCTACGGGCGCTGGAGCGAAAACACCGACGACGCCTATGTGAACGGCAACGTGGTGGAAATCACCCCGCTGGTCACCGGCACCGTCACCAGCATCGGCGCCGACGATGGCGACCTGGTGCACGCCGGCCAGGTGCTGATCCAGTTCGACCCGAGCGACACCGAGGTCGGCCTGCAGAGCGCCGAGGCCAAGCTGGCCCGCGCCGTGCGCCAGGTGCGTGGGCTTTACAGCAACGTCGATGGGCAGAAGGCCCAGGTGGCGGCGCGCAAGGCCGAACTGCAGAAGGCCCAGGAAAACTACAACCGACGCAAGACCCTGGCCGCCGGCGGGGCGATCTCGCAGGAGGAGTTGTCCCACGCCCGTGACGACCTGGCATCGGCACAAAGCGCGCTGAGCAATGCCCAGCAGCAGCTCAACACCACCACCGCGCTGGTCGACGACACCGTGGTCTCCTCGCACCCCGAAGTGCAGGCTGCCGCCGCCGACCTGCGCCAGGCCTACCTGGACAATGCCCGCACCACCCTGGTGGCGCCGGTCACCGGCTATGTGGCCAAGCGTACGGTGCAACTGGGCCAGCGCCTGCAGCCGGGCACCGCGACCATGGCGGTGATTCCGCTGGACCAGCTGTGGATCGACGCCAACTTCAAGGAAACCCAGCTGCGCAACATGCGTATCGGTCAGCCGGTGGACATCGTTGCCGACCTGTACGGCAGCGACGTGAAGTACAGCGGCACCATCGACAGCCTGGGCGCCGGTACCGGCAGCGCCTTCGCCCTGCTGCCGGCGCAGAACGCCACCGGCAACTGGATCAAGATCGTCCAGCGCGTGCCGGTGCGGATCCACATCAACCCCGAGCAACTGGCCGAACACCCGCTGCGGATCGGCCTGTCGACCCAGGTCGACGTCGACCTGCACGACCAGAGCGGCCCGGTGCTGGCGCAACAGCCGCCGCAGAAAGCCTCGTTCGCCACCCAGGTGTACGACCGCCAGCTGGTGGAGGCCGATACCCTGATCGCGCGCCTGATCCATGACAACAGCGCCGCCAGCGGCAAGACTGCGCAGCGATGAGCGGGCAGGCTTCGTTCACCCCGCCAAGCCTGCTGCTGACCACCATCGGCCTGTCGCTGGCGACGTTCATGCAGGTGCTCGACACCACCATCGCCAACGTCGCCCTGCCTACCATCTCCGGCAACCTGGGGGTGAGTTCGGAGCAGGGCACCTGGGTCATCACCTCGTTCGCGGTGAGCAACGCGATAGCCTTGCCGCTGACCGGCTGGCTGAGCCGGCGCTTCGGCGAGGTGAAGCTGTTCATCTGGGCCACGCTGCTGTTCGTGCTGGCGTCGTTTCTGTGCGGTATCTCGCAATCGATGCCCGAGCTGGTCGGCTTTCGCGTGTTGCAGGGCGTGGTGGCCGGGCCGTTGTACCCCATGACCCAGACCCTGCTGATTGCGGTGTACCCCCCGGCCAAGCGGGGTATGGCCCTGGCGCTGCTGGCGATGGTCACGGTGGTGGCGCCGATTGCCGGGCCGATACTCGGTGGCTGGATCACCGACAGCTACAGCTGGCCGTGGATCTTCTTCATCAACGTGCCGATCGGCCTGTTCGCTGCCGCCGTGGTGCGTCAGCAGATGCGTACCCGGCCGGTGAGCACCAGCCGCCAGCCGATGGACTACATCGGGCTGTTGAGCCTGATCGTCGGGGTGGGGGCATTGCAGATCGTGCTCGACAAGGGCAATGACCTGGACTGGTTCGAGTCCAGTTTCATCGTCATCGGCAGCCTGATTTCGGTGGTGTTCCTGGCGGTGTTCATCATCTGGGAACTGACCGACAAGCACCCGGTGGTGAACCTGCGCCTGTTCGCCCACCGCAACTTTCGCATCGGCACCATCGTGCTGGTGGGCGGGTATGCGGGGTTCTTCGGCATCAACCTGATCCTGCCGCAATGGCTGCAGACCCAGATGGGCTACACCGCCACCTGGGCGGGGCTGGCGGTGGCGCCGATCGGCCTGCTGCCGGTGCTGATGTCGCCGTTCGTGGGCAAGTACGCGCACAAGTTCGACCTGCGTGTGCTGGCGGGGCTGGCGTTCGTGGCAATCGGTGCCAGCTGCTTCATGCGGGCAGGGTTCACCAACGAGGTGGACTTCCAGCACATCGCCCTGGTGCAGCTGTTCATGGGTATCGGCGTGGCGCTGTTCTTCATGCCCACCTTGAGCATCCTGCTTTCGGACCTGCCGCCGCAGCAGATCGCCGACGGCTCGGGGCTGGCGACCTTCCTGCGGACCCTGGGCGGCAGCTTTGCCGCGTCGCTGACCACCTGGATCTGGATTCGCCGGGCCGACCAGCACCATGCGTACCTGAGCGAAAGCATCAGTACCTATGAGCCGGCCACCCGTGACATGCTCGGCCACCTGGGCGGGGCGAACGGGCAGTCGTATGCGCAGCTGGAGCAGATGCTCAACAGCCAGGCGTACATGATGTCGACGGTGGATTACTTCACGTTGATGGGCTGGGTGTTCGTCGGGCTGGTGCTGCTGGTGTGGCTGGCCAAGCCGCCGTTCGCGGCCAAGGCCGGGCCGGCATCGGCGGGGCACTGAAAAAGGCTTCGCCGGCAAGGCCGGCTCCTACAGGGTTACGCAAAACCTGTAGGAGCCGGCCTTGCCGGCGAAGGGGTCAGGCAAAGTCGAAGGGGGCCAGCTGGAACCCTTGTTCATCCACCTGCAGCGCCCACCCCTGGCGATCCCAGTCGCCCAGCACGATACGCCGCGCCGGCGCATCGCCCACCATCAGCTTGTGGATCGCCGGGCGATGGGTGTGCCCATGCACCAGGGTGCGCACGCCATGCTGCCGCATCACCCGCGGTACTTCCTCGGGCGTCACATCGACAATGTCATTGGCCTTCATGCGCGTCTGCGCGCGGCTTTCGCTGCGCAGCTTGCGCGCAAGCTTGTGCCGCGTGCGCAACGGCAGGTGGCGCAGCGCCCACAGGCTCACGGGGTTGCGCAGGTAACGGCGCAGCTTCATGTAGCCTTCGTCACGGGTGCACAGGCTGTCGCCATGCATCAGCAGCACCGGCTCGCCGCCCAGCTCGACCACGCTGGGGTCGGGTAGCAGGGTGGCGCCTGCGGCCTTGCAGAACGCCTGGCCGATGAGGAAGTCGCGGTTGCCGTGCATCAGGAACACCTGGGTGCCCGTGTCGCTCAGCGCACGCAGGGCCTGGCAGATCGACGCCTGGTAGGGCGTCATGGCATCGTCGCCGATCCAGGCCTCGAAAAAGTCCCCGAGAATGTACAGCGCTTGCGCGCTGCGGGCACGGGTGGCCAGCAGATCAAGAAACGCCCGGGTAATGTCCGGGCGTTCTTCTTGCAGGTGCAGATCGGAGATCAGCAGTATCACCCAATGATCTCGGCTTTCTCGATGATCACGTCTTCGGCTGGCACGTCCTGGTGGCCGGCTTTGGAACCGGTGGCAACGGCCTTGATCTTGTCGACCACGTCGGTGCCTTCGGTGACTTTGCCGAACACTGCGTAACCCCAGCCCTGCACGTTCTTGCCGCTGTGGTTGAGGAAGCTGTTGTCGGCGACGTTGATGAAGAACTGCGCCGAGGCCGAATGCGGCTCCATGGTACGGGCCATGGCGATGGTGTACTTGTCGTTGCTCAGGCCGTTGTCGGCTTCGTTCTGGATGCTCGGGCGCTTGTCTTTCTTCTCTTTCATGCCCGGCTCGAAACCGCCGCCCTGGATCATGAAGTTGCCGATGACGCGGTGGAACACGGTGTTCTCGTAGTGACCGGCTTTGACGTACTCGATGAAGTTGGCCACGGTGATCGGGGCTTTCTCGGCGTTCAGCTCGATGACGATGTCACCGTGATTGGTGGTCAGTTTGACTTGGGTCATGCTCAAATTCTCGCTTTTCAGGCATTCAAGAAATGGGTGCGCAGGATCGCGTAGTAACCCTGACGCACAGTTTACAGGCCACGATACGCACGTCACGGCAGTTTTTTTGCCCGGCCAGCCGAATATAGCGCCAGTTTGTCGGCGCTGCCCTGTCGGCAGCTCGGGCGCTTGGGCTATGATAAGCGCTTTGATTCAGTCGGCCTACCCGGGCCGTGTACCGGTATTTCAAGGATCCTATGAGCAAGCCCACCGCTGACAACGCTCCCAACGCCGCTGCCAAAGGCGCGCCCGCCGTCCCTGTGAACTTCCTGCGTCCGATCGTGCAGGCCGACCTGGATTCGGGCAAGCACACCAGCATCGTCACCCGTTTCCCGCCGGAGCCCAACGGCTACCTGCACATTGGTCACGCCAAGTCGATCTGCGTGAACTTCGGCCTGGCCCAGGAATTCGGCGGTGCCTGTCACCTGCGCTTCGATGACACCAACCCGGCCAAAGAGGACCAGGAGTACATCGACGCCATCCAGCGTGACGTCAAGTGGCTGGGCTTCGAGTGGACCGGCCCGGTGCGCTATGCCTCCCAGTACTTCGAGCAGTTGCACGCGTGGGCGGTCGACCTGATCAAGTCGGGCAATGCCTATGTGTGCGACCTGACCCCGGAGCAGGCCCGCGAGTACCGCGGCAACCTGACCGAGCCGGGCAAGAACAGCCCGTTCCGCGAGCGCAGCGTCGAGGAAAACCTCGACCTGTTCGCGCGCATGAAGGCCGGCGAGTTCCAGGATGGCGAGCGCGTGCTGCGCGCCAAGATCGACATGGCCTCGCCGAACATGAACCTGCGCGACCCGATCCTGTACCGCATCCGCCATGCCCATCATCACCAGACCGGCGACACCTGGTGCATCTACCCGATCTACGACTTCACCCATGGCCAGTCGGACGCCATCGAGGGCATCACCCACTCGATCTGCACCCTGGAGTTCGAAAGCCATCGTCCGTTGTACGAGTGGTTCCTCGACCACCTGCCGGTGCCGTGCAAGCCGCGCCAGTACGAGTTCAGCCGCCTGAACCTGAACTACACCATCACCAGCAAGCGCAAGCTCAAGCAACTGGTGGACGAGCAGCACGTACAGGGCTGGGACGACCCGCGCATGTCCACGCTGTCGGGCTTCCGCCGTCGTGGCTACACCCCGGCGTCTATCCGCAATTTCTGCGAGATGGTCGGCACCAACCGTTCCGACGGCGTGGTCGACATGTCGATGCTCGAATTCAGCATCCGTGACGACCTGGACCGCACCGCGCCACGGGCCATGTGCGTACTGCGCCCGCTGAAGGTAGTCATCACCAACTACCCCGAAGGCCAGGTCGAGCAGCTCGAACTGCCGCGTCACCCCAAGGAAGACATGGGCGTGCGTGCACTGCCGTTCGCCCGCGAGATCTACATCGACCGCGACGACTTCATGGAAGAGCCGCCCAAGGGCTACAAGCGCCTGGAGCCGGCCGGTGAAGTGCGCCTGCGTGGCAGCTAC
Source organism: Pseudomonas palmensis (assembly GCF_017848315.1). Lineage (GTDB taxonomy): Bacteria > Pseudomonadota > Gammaproteobacteria > Pseudomonadales > Pseudomonadaceae > Aquipseudomonas > Aquipseudomonas palmensis. The sequence goes on along the minus strand of NZ_JAFKEC010000018.1, from coordinate 35,976 downwards.
GTGATCCGCGCCGACGAGGCGATCAAGGATGCCGAGGGCAACATCGTCGAGCTGCGCTGCTCGTACGACCCCGACACCCTGGGCAAGAACCCCGAGGGCCGCAAGGTCAAGGGTGTGATCCACTGGGTGCCGGCCGCGGCCAGCGTCGAGTGCGAAGTACGTCTGTATGACCGCCTGTTCCGTTCGGCCAACCCCGAGAAGACCGACGACGGCGGCAGCTTCCTTGACAACATCAATCCCGATTCGCTGCAGGTGCTGAGCGGTTGTCGTGCGGAACCTTCGCTGGGCCAGGCCCAGCCCGAAGACCGCTTCCAGTTCGAGCGCGAAGGCTACTTCTGCGTCGACCTGAAAGACTCCACGCCGGGTAAGCCGGTGTTCAACCGCACCGTGACCCTGCGCGATTCGTGGGGCAGCTAAGGAACTCTACGTGCTAAGCATCTACAACACCCTGAGCAAGACCAAGGAAGTTTTCGTTCCGCTCGATGGCAACAAGGTTCGCATGTACGTGTGCGGCATGACCGTGTACGACTTCTGCCACCTGGGCCATGGGCGCAGCATGGTCGCGTTCGACCTGGTCACGCGCTGGCTGCGCTACAGCGGCTACGACCTGACCTATGTGCGCAACATCACCGACATCGACGACAAGATCATCAACCGCGCCAACCAGAACGGCGAATCGTTCGAAGCGCTGACCGCGCGCATGATCGACGCGATGCACGAGGACGAGCGCCGTCTGAACATCCTGCCGCCGGACCAGGAGCCGCGTGCCACCGACCACATCGCCGGCATGCACGCGATGATCCAGACCCTGATCGACAAGGGTTACGCCTACGCGCCGGGCAATGGCGACGTGTACTACCGCGTCGGCAAGTTCGTCGGCTACGGCAAGCTGTCGCGCAAGAAGATCGAAGACCTGCGCATCGGTGCCCGCATCGAGGTCGACGAGGCCAAGCAGGACCCGCTCGACTTCGTGCTGTGGAAGGGCGTCAAGCCCGGCGAGCCGAGCTGGGAATCGCCATGGGGCCCGGGCCGTCCGGGCTGGCACATCGAGTGCTCGGTGATGTCGACCTGCTGCCTGGGCGAGAGCTTCGACATTCATGGTGGCGGCAACGACCTGGAGTTCCCGCACCACGAGAACGAGATTGCCCAGAGCGAGGCGGCCACCGGCAAGCAGTACGCCAAGGCGTGGATGCATTGCGGCATGATCCGTATCAATGGCGAGAAGATGTCCAAGTCGTTGAACAACTTCTTCACCATTCGCGACGTGCTCGACAAGTATCACCCGGAGGTGGTGCGCTACCTGCTGGTGTCGAGCCACTACCGCAGCTCGATCAACTACTCCGAGGACAGCCTGCGCGAAGCCAAGGGCGCGCTGGAGCGCTTCTACCATGCGCTGCGCGGCTTGCCGCGCGTGGCCGCGCAAGGTGGCGAGGCGTATGTCGAGCGTTTTGCCGCGGCCATGAACGACGACTTCGGCACGCCTGAAGCCTGTGCGGTGCTGTTCGACCTGGTGCGCGAGATCAACCGCGTGCGCGAGGCCGAGCCTGAGGTGGCCGCTGGCCTGGCGGGCCGCTTGCGCGAGCTGGCCGAACTGCTGGGCGTGTTGCAGCTGGAGGCCGACGACTTCCTGCAGGCGGGCGCCGAAGGCAAGGTCGATGCGGCTGAAGTGGAGGCGTTGATCCAGGCGCGTCTGCAGGCACGTACCGACAAGAACTGGGCCGAATCGGACCGCATCCGCGACCAGCTGACCGCCATGGGCGTGGTGCTGGAAGACGGCAAGGGCACGACGACCTGGCGCCTGGCTGACTGATCGCGCTGCCCTCATCGCGGGTCGAGCCCGCTCCCACAGGTTGATCACTGTGCTCTAGATCAGTGATCAACCTGTGGGAGCGGGCTCGACCCGCGATGAGGCCCTAACTGGCCACCTTCGGCCGACACTGCAACACCAGCCGCGCCCCGCCCAATTCGCTGTCTCCTACCTCCAGCTCAAACCCATGCAGGTCGACGATCGCTGCAACGATCGAAAGCCCCAGCCCGAACCCGTTGTGCCGATGACCTTCCTCGCTGCGGTAGAACCGCTTGAGCACGGCCTCGCGCTCGTCCGCCGGAATCCCCGGCCCGCTGTCCTCCACCTCGATCAGCACGCCCTGGGCGTCTTCACGGGCTCGCATCCGCACCTGACCACCGGCCGGGGTGAACTTGATGGCATTGCCCAGCAGGTTGGCCAGGGCCTCGAACAGCAGCTCGCGGTCGCCCTTGAGCGCCGGCAACTGGTCGGGCAGCACCAGGGTCAGGCGAATTTCGCCGTCCTCGGCCAGCGGCAGGTAGAAGTCATGCAGCTCTACCAGCAGGGCACGCGGGTCCAGCTCGACGAAGCCGGCACGGCGCTGGCGGTCTTCCAGTTCGCTGATGCGCAGCAACCCGCGAAAACGCGCCATCAGGGTGTCGGTTTCGCTGATGGCCTGGTCCATCTGGTCGGCCTGGATCGAGTCGTCGCCGACCTGCTGGCGGATCCGGTACAGCTGGGCCCGCAGGCGCGTCAGCGGGGTGCGCAGGTCGTGGGCAATGTTGTCGCACACGCCTTTGACCTCATGCATCAGCCGCTCGATGCGGTCGAGCATGGCGTTGACGATGGCTGCCAGCATGTCCAGTTCGTCACGGCGCGACGACAGCGGCAGACGGTGGGTGAGGTCGCCGGCCACGATCAGCTCGGCACTGGCCTGGATCGCCCTTATGCGCTTGAGCGGGCGGCGACGCAGCAGGTACCAGCCGGCGATGCCGGGAATGATGGTCAGCGACAGCCCCCACAGCAACGCATGCAGAATGATCCGCGTGACCACGAACAGCGAACCGTTGTCGCGTACCAGCACCAGCCAGCGGCCATCGCGCACCTTGAGCGCCACGGCATCACAGCTGTCTTTTGGCATGCGCGGGTCGTCGGCGTCCAGGCAGCGGCTGAGCTCGTGGATCCTTCCATCCAGGCCCAGCTCGGGCGGGATCTGGCGGATCTGCCCGCCCAGTGGGTTGAACTGCGCGTCGAACAGCCCGTAGGCATCGAAGCTGCGTTCGTCGAAGGCCTGGCTGGCGATCAGGGCGTCGTCGAGCTGCTTGCCGCTCATGTGTGCGAACAGATGCTGGCGCTGCAACAGGGAATGGCGGGTGAGCTTGTTCAGGTAGCCGGACACCTCGAAGTACAGCACCCCCATGAGGATGCTGCTCCAGGCCACGAACAGAAAGCTGTACAGCGCCAGCAGGCGGCTGGTGGACGAACTCCAGCCCTTAGACGGGTTCGGCAATGGCATAGCCGGAGCCCCGCACGGTGCGAATCAGCGGGGTTTGCCCGGCGGCGTCGATCTTCTTGCGCAGACGCCCGATGTGCACGTCGATCAGGTTGGTGCCGGGGTCGAAGTGGTACCCCCAGACTTCCTCGAAGATCATCATGCGGGTGATGACCTGGCCGGCGTGGCGCATCAGGAATTCCAGCAGCTTGTACTCGGTGGGCAGCAGGTTGAGGGTCTGCTCGCCGCGCCGGGCCTCGTGGCTTATCAGGTCCAGCTCCAGGTCGGCGACCTGCAGGCGGGTCTGGGCCATCGGCACGCTGTTGCGGCGCAGCAGCACTTCCACGCGCGCCGCCATCTCGTCGGAGGCAAACGGCTTGGTCAGGTAGTCGTCACCACCGGCGCGCAGGCCGCGCACGCGTTCGTCGACATCGGAGAGGGCGCTGATCATCAGGATCGGCGTGGCGATCTTGAGGTTGCGCAGGGTGGTGACGATGGTCAGGCCGTCGACTTCGGGCAGCATGCGGTCGAGGGTGATCAGGTCGTAGCCGCCGGCGATTGCCTTGGCCAGGCCTTCACGACCGTTGTCGGCCCAGTCGACCTCAAGGCCGTGGCTGGAGAGTTCGGCGACGATTTCCTGGCCGGTGACGGCATCGTCTTCGATAGTCAGTACGCGGGGCATGCTCTTACCTGGGCGGCGTGTGGAGACTCGATTGTGCCAAAGAATAGGCGGTGCCCGGGTTAAAGAAAAATTCATCTTGAAAAAGGGCTGCTGCGCAGCCAGTCACGGGTCGAGCCCGCTCCCACAAGGTTGCGATGAACCTGTGGGAGCGGGCTTGACCCGCGATGCATTCAGGCGACCTTGACGATCCAGCCCGCCGGCGCTTCGACATCACCGCTCTGGATACCGGTCAGCTCGGCGTAGAGCTTCTGGGTCACCGGACCGACTTCGGTCTCGCTGTGGAACACGTGCAGCTTGCCGTTGTACTGGATGCCGCCGATCGGGGTGATCACCGCAGCGGTGCCGCAGGCACCGGCTTCGATGAAGCGGTCCAGCTGGTTGATCAGCACGTCGCCCTCGATCACCTTCAGGCCCAGGCGCGATTCGGCCAGTTGCATCAGCGACAGGCGGGTGATGCCCGGCAGCACCGAGGCGGATTTCGGGGTCACGAACTCGTTGTTGGCGGTGATGCCGAAGAAGTTGGCCGAACCCACTTCCTCGATCTTGCTGTGGGTCAGCGGGTCGAGGTAGATGCAGTCGGCAAAGCCGGCCTTCTTGGCCTCATAGCCTGGTTGCAGGCTGGCTGCGTAGTTGCCACCGACCTTGGCGGCGCCGGTGCCCTGGGGCGCGGCACGGTCGAAATCGGAGATCAGGAACTTGTGCGGGGTCATGCCGCCCTTGAAGTACGAGCCAACCGGGATGGCGAAGATCGAGAAGATGAACTCCGGCGCGGTGCGTACGCCGATGTTGTCACCCACGCCGATCACGAACGGACGCAGGTACAGGGCACCCTTGCCGTGCGGCGGTACGAAGCGTTCGTTGGCCTGGACCACCTGCTTGCAGGCCTCGATGAACTGTTCGGTCGGCACCCGCGGCATCAGCAGGCGATCGCAGCTGCGCTGCATGCGCAGGGCGTTCTGGTCGGGGCGGAACAGGTTGATCGAGCCATCCTTGCAGCGGTAGGCCTTCATGCCTTCGAAGCATTGCTGGCCGTAGTGCAGCGCGGTGGAGCCTTCGCTGATGTGCAGTACGTTGTCTTCGGTCAGGGTGCCCTTGTCCCACTCGCCATCACGGAAGTAGGAAAGGTAGCGCTTGTCGGTCTTGATGTAGTCAAAGCCCAGCTTGTCCCAGTTAATGCTCTCGTTACTCATGGCACCCTCGATCGGTTGGCAAATGCCTGTATGGTCAGGCCACGCATATTGCGCAAGCAGCCACGATAATACATCCCGTGCAGATCGGAAACGGGCAGATGCCGATTGCGCCGGTGCCCGGCCGCCAGCGCTTCAGGTCCGGCGTGACGAGCGTGAGTGGTCGCGCCGCCATGGGCTTGACCGACGCAGGGCTCGTGGAGCATTGTGCGTGACATGAATATCGACCTGTTGACCTCGACCCGCACCACCACGACCGCCATCGGCGGGCGATGGGTGGCTGTGTAAAGCGAACGCAGCAGGTCACCCAAGGCCCCGCCAGTAATGGACGGGGCCTTTTGGTTGGCGCGTCCGGCTGGCATCTTAAGGAGAGACACCATGCCCGTACGGCGCGCGTTACTGATTCTGGATATGCAGGTCGGCCTGTTCCATGGCCCCGAACAGCCCTGGCAGGGCGATCGGATACTGGCCAACATCAACCGCCTGATCGGCACCGCACGGGCGGCCCGGGCGCCGATATTCGTCGCGCGCCACACCGGCCCGCAGGGTTCGCCGATCGAGGCCGGCAGCACACCCTGGCAACTGCTCCCGGCGCTGGAGGTAGACGAGCAATACGACCGTGTGTTCGACAAGTTCCGGCCCAGTGCCTTCTGGAACACGCCGCTGCGTGAGTGGCTGCAGCAGGCGGGCGTTGAAGAGCTGGTGGTGGTCGGCATGAAAACCCAGTACTGCGTCGATACCAATTGCCGCGTTGCTGCCGAGCTGGGCGTGCGCCCGGTACTGGTCAGCGACGCGCACACCTGCATGGATACCCCCGGCCTAGGCGCCGAGGCCATCGTCGCCCATCACAACCTCACCCTGGGCAGTGGTTTTGCCACCTTGTGCGTCACCGAAGCCGTGCAGTTCTGATTGCGGCATGAACAGCTGCCCCTGCAACTGCAGGTGTTGCAGGAACACCAGGTCATGGGACGCCACCAGCAGGGTCCCCTGATACTGGCAGAGCATCTGTTCCAGGGCCTGCAACGATGGCAGGTCGAGGTGGTTGCTGGGTTCGTCGAGCAACAGCAATTGCGCTGGCTGGTCGCTGTAGAGTACCGCGGCCAGCGCTGCCTTGAGCCGTTCGCCGCCACTGAGCAGGCCGCTGGGCAGGGTGATGCGGTCTGCATCCAGGCCCAGTTGCGCCAATCGGGTGCGCACGCTGCTCTGGTCGAGTTCACGGCACGCCTCGCGCACATGCTCCAGCACGCATACGCTCGGGTCGAGCAGGCTGCACTGCTGGTCCAGGTACGCCACGCTGGCGCGGGTCTCGCATTCACCCTTTCTAGGCGGCAGTTGCCCGGCCAGCACCTTGAGCAACGTGGATTTGCCGCTGCCGTTGGCGCCGGTGAGGGCAAGGCGCTGGCCGACGTACAGCACCAGGTCGAGCGCGTGCGGATGCTCGATGTGGGGTAGCTCAAGGTCACGCAGCCAGGCGATCTGGCTGCCTGGCGGCAACTGACGTGCCGGCGCGTGCAGTACCACCGGCTGCTGTGGGTCCAGGCGTTGAGCGGCTTCACGCACCTGGGCGTCCATGGCCTGGCGCGTGGCCAGGTGGTTGCGCTGCTGCCTGCCTGCGGTGGCCTCGCTGCGTTGCTGTTGACGGTCGAGCAGGATCTTCGCCTGGTTGCTGTGCCTGGCCTCGTGGCCGGCCCTGGCCTGGTGGCGTTCGAGGCGCTCGTGTTGACGCTGCAGGTCGCGGGCCTGGCGCTGGCGTTCGAGCTTCAGACGCTCGAGATTGCGCTCGGCCAGTTCGGTGTCGCGGGCCTTGCAAGCGGTGAATGCGCTGTAGTCGCCCCCGTAGCTGTGCAGGCCCGAGGGCGACAGCTCGACGATGCGCTGCATGCTGGCGAGCAGCATGCGGTCGTGGCTGATGACCAGCAGCCCCTTGTTCCAGCGTTCGAGCATGATCATCAGGGCGGCGCGGCTGGGGGCGTCCAGGTGGTTGGTGGGCTCGTCGAGAATCAGGTAGTCGGCGTCGCCGAGAAACGCACCCAGCAGTGCCACGCGCATGGCCTGGCCGCCGCTCAGCGTTTCGGCGGGGCGATCCCAGCGCAGCATGCCGAGCTGCTCGCGGGCCAGGTGGCTGTGCAGTTGCTCGCGTATGTTCCAGCGTTCGCCGACAGTCTCGAAGTCGCTCGCGGCGGTACTGCCAGCCTCGATGCGTTGGAGCGCTTCTATCACCTGGCGTACCTGGGCCAGGTCGGCGACCGTGGTGCGGGAGGTGATCGGCTGTTGAGCGAGGTAGTGCACGCGCCCCTGGCGCAGGCAGCGGCCATCGCTGGGCTCGAGCTGACCGGCCATCAGGCGTGCGAGTATGGATTTGCCCACGCCGTTGCGCCCCACCAGGCCGGTGCGGCGCTGGTCGAAACGTTCGGTGAGGTTGGAAAACAGCAGCCTGCCGTCTGGCAGTGCATAGGTGACGCTGTCCAGCGTCAGGGATGACGTGTTCGTCATGCGAACCTCCAAGGATGCCTGGTGCTTCCCCCGGTGAAGGGGCTGAAGACGGGCCGTCTGAAACGACGGTGGCATCAATGGCGCATTGGACGAATACCTCGGGATGCGGGAAAAGGCCTGTAGTCTAAGGGGGGATCTGGCGCAGGTAAAGAGGGCCATCTTTTCAGCACCGCTCGCGGCTGCGCAATTCGCGATGAGCATGGACACTGCCGATGACCGTTTGTCTGGCTGCTGCAGGTTTAACGCGGCTTGCCATACGCCTGGGTGATGCGGTCGATCACGATCGCCAGTGCAACGATGGCCAGCCCTGCTTCGACCCCCTTGCCCACGTTCAGTGTCTGGATGCCGGCCAGCACGTCCTCACCCAGGCCGCGCGCACCGATCATCGAGGCCACCACCACCATCGACAGCGCCATCATCACCGACTGGTTCAGGCCGGCCAGGATGCTCGGCAGCGCCAACGGCAACGCCACCCGGCGCAAGCGCTGCCAGCGGTTGGCGCCCAGCCCCTGGGCGGCCTGGGTCAGTGACGGGTCCACCTGCGACAGGCCCAGTTCGGTGAGGCGTACCAGCGGCGGCAGGGCATACACCAGGGTGGCGAAGATCGCCGGCACCTTGCCCAGCCCGAACAGCATCAGCACCGGGATCAGGTACACGAAACTGGGCAGGGTCTGCATCACGTCCAGCACCGGCATCAGCAACCGGCGTGCCAGTGGCCGGCTGGCCAGCAAGATGCCGAACGGAATGCCGATCAGGAGGCACAGGCCGGTACTCACCAGCACCAGCGCGCAGGTCTGCAGCAGCTTGTCCCACAGGCCGACCACCCCGATCAGAAACAGCAGGCCGCTCAGCAGCAGCGCCCGCCGCACACTGCGTGTGGCGTGCCAGGTCAGCAGTGCCACCAGCGCCAGCAGCAACCACCACGGCGTGGCGCGCAGCAGGTTTTCCAACCCTACCAGCAGTTGCAGCAGCCCGTCCGAGACCGCCCGAAGCTGGTCGCCGTAGGCCAGCACCAGCCAGTCGACGAAGCGATTGACGCTGTCTGCGAACGAAACGTGCAGCGCCTCGGGAAAGCCCGTACTCACAGGGCCGACTCGACCCTGGTCGCCACCTCGGCGGGCAGCCAGGCCTTCCAGATGCTCGGGTTCGCCTTCAGAAAGGCCTGCGCTGCAGCGTCCGGCGCCTGGCGCTGTTCGCTCATCGTTGCCAGGGCGCTGTTGAGGGTGGCGATCGGCAGATCGACCTTGGCGAAGAATGCCACCAGCTCCGGGTATTGCTCGCGAAACGGCGCCGATACGCCGATCGACAGCCTGGCCGGCAGCGAGCGGGTGCCTTTGGGCTCGGGGTTGCTGGGGTCGGTGAGGGTGGCCCAGGCCTGGGCGTCGAATGGCGGCTCTTCAAGGCGCACCAGCTCGTAGCGGCCCATCAGCGGGGTGGGCGACCAGTAGTAGAACAGCACCGGCTTGCCACGGCGGATGGCGGAGGTGATTTCGGCGTCCAGCGCCGCGCCCGAGCCGCTGCGAAAGTTCACGTACTGCCCGTCCAGCCCGTAGGCCTTGAGCTTCTGGCTGTTGACGGTCTCGGAGGTCCAGCCGCTGGGGCTGTTGAGAAAGCGGCCCTTGTCGGGTGACTCGGGGTCCTTGAACAGTGGGGCATGGCGCTTGAGGTCCTGGACGGAACGCAAGTCCGGGGCCAGTGCCTTGAGGCCGCGCTGTTCATCGCCCTTGATCACGTAGGCGGGCACGTACCAGCCTTCGTCGGCGCCCTTGACCGTGTCCCCGATGCTGAACACCTGGCCGGCCTGCTCGGCCCTGGTCCAGGCCGGGCTGCGGCCAGCCCACTCCTCGGCGATCACCTGGATGTCGTTGCGCGCCAGCGCCACCTCCATGCTCACGGTGCTGCCGGGCAGGGTGTCGGTGGGGTAGCCGTAGCCTTTCTCGACGATAAAGCGCAGCAGTTGCGTGGTCAGGCTGCCGCTTTCCCAGGTGATGTCGCCAAAGTGGATGGGGGCCGCAGCGGGCGCCGCCAGGCTCTGGGAGGCTAGGCCCAGTGCCAGCAGGGCGCCGCCGATCAATTGTGTCAGTCGCTTCATGTCGTCTCACTTGCCGCGCCGCTTCAAGGTCAGGCAAGTGTAGTAGACCCGCGCCAGGGGTTTAGCGCAGTACCGCCAACTTGATGCTGAAGCCCACCAGGCACATGCCGGCCAGGCGTTCGAGCAGGTTCGAGACCTTGGGGTTGGCGCGCAGGCGGGCGGCCAGGTTGTGGGTCAGCAGCACGGCCACCAGGCCATACAGGAAGGTCAGCACGGCAATGGTCACCGCCATGAAGCCGAACGTCACGAAGCCCTGATGCCGGACCGGGTCGACGAACAGCGGAAAGAACGCCATGTAGAACATGATCGCCTTGGGGTTGAGCAGGGTGATCATCATGGTCTGGCGCAGGTAGTGCTTGGACTTCATCGGCCGTACCGGCGTGCTGCCGGGTTTGGCCAGGGCCATGCGCAGGCCCAGGTAGGCCAGGTACGCTGCACCCAGCCATTGCACGGTATGGAACGCTGCCGGGTAGGTGGTGAGCAGCGCTGCCACACCGGCCACGGCCAGCCACAACAGCACCTGGTCACCCAGGATGATGCCGAAGGTGGCGCCCAGGCCGCCTTTGATGCCGCCCTTGCCGGTGGCAGTGATCAGCGCGAAATTGCCCGGCCCCGGGATCGCCAGCAGCACCAGGAAGGCAATCACGAAGGCACCGTAGTCCGTTACGCCAAGCATGGGGAAACTCCGTGTTACCTATCAGGATTCGAGTGCATACGATACGCCTGCGCTGCGCCGGTGCGAACCCCGTGTTGTGCATCTGGCCCGAACAATCGCACAGCGATGTGCGCCTGCTGCCAGCCCGGCAGGTCACGCCCGGGCCCGTGCAACTTCCGGTTTCTCACGTACACGCTGGGCTTTGCCCGGCTGATCCGGCCGGGCTGCGCTGTTCTACTGGGGGCTCTTTGTACCTCTGGAGCAGGCGATGCAACTTTGTTACGCAGCCAACATGCACGGCATCTTCAACCGTGCTTTCCCTACCGAGTCGCAGCCTGTGGCTGGCGGTTGCCGGGTAGTCGTACACCGGGGCGTGCTCTATTGCGCCTACAACGCCGACGGCAACGTGGCCGAATTCGTCGCGAAAGTGAGTGGCATCGACGTATGGACGACGCCGGCGGTGCTGCCACTGATGGTGACCCCGAGCAGGTCACTGGCGCTGTTTGTGTTCAAGGACAAGGTCCATGCGTTTCGAAGCGATGACCAGGGTGAATACACCCTGGCCTCCTACAACGACACGCTCATGGGGTTCGAGCCCATGACGTTGAGTCAGCCCATGCACGGCTCGCCGTCGCTGGTGGAGTTTCAAGGGCGGTTGCACGCCTTCTATCGGCACGGCCACACGAGGCAGATCGAGTGCCTGAGCAGCGAAGACCTGGAAAACTGGGGCAATGGCCCGGTGCTCAGGGCCAGGGGGGTAGCGGTGACCACCCCCGACGACCCGATCGCCATTGTCTACCAGGGCCTGATCCACCTGCTCTACAAGGATGGCGATGGTCGGACCCTGTTGGTGAAGTACGACGGCAAGCAGGCCTGGACCGAGCCACGGGTGTTCATCGAGCAGGCCTACCCGTTCATGCCGGGTGTGACGGTTCACGCGGGGCTGCTCAAACTCGCCTTCACCCGCAGCATTGCCAATGCCGACGGTCGCGCGCTCTATCAATACGCCTATGATGGCAATGCCCTCAGCCCGGCAACGGTCAGCAGCAACCTGGCCGCTACCGAGCGGGTGGGGCTGGGCGTGCTCGATGGCGAGCTGTTTGCGCTGTTCCAGAAGGCCTGACCCGGTGGAGGTGTTCCCATGCCCGTTGACCGTGTCATTGGCCTGTACATCGACAACAACCTGGTGCCCGACATGCCGGCCGTTGCGTTCGAAGAGCAGGTCGACGTGGTGTTCATGGACGCGGTGGCGCTGCTCGCCGCCGCCAGGCCCCGGGACTGCGTGCATACCCTGGTCTACCTGAACTACATCGTTTCGGCACGCCTGATACGCAGCAGCAACCATGAGGCACAGGCCGGCTATGGGGCATGCATGACCACCCTGTTGCGCCGCTGGTACAGCGACACCACGGTGCTGCAGCATCTTCAGGCCTCGCCAGGGCTGTATCGTCATGGCGTGATGATCGGGCTCTACCGTGTGCACCATGCCCTGGTCATGAATGGCCTAAGGAGCGTACAGGGGCCACACCTGCTGGATCCTGGCGACCCCTTGCGCATGCTCCAGCACGGGGTCATGGCCATCTTCGGCCCGTGGCATGCGCACATTCGCCTGCATGGGCGCATTCGTGATTACTACCACAGCCGATTGAACACTGCAGGGCCCTCGGCACAGATCGAAATAGGTCGCAGCGCGCGCACTGAGGTGCCGATACGGGTGGCCACCTGGAACCTGCAGGGCGCATCGGTCAGCACCGAGAGCAAATGGTTGACCGGGGTCCTGCCGCTGCTGCGCAGCAACGATGTGGTGGTTCTGCAGGAGGTCGGCGTTGCCCCGCATTCTGCGGTGTTCAGCCGCACCGAACGGGTGGCCGACCAGTTCGGCAGTCACCACGACATCCATGTCTACAGCTGGCAGGCCGGCACCCGCAGCCGGCCCGAGCGCTACCTGATCTACTTCCTCGATGTGCAGCGGTTGCGGGTGAACCTGGCGATCGTGATGCCTGACCCCGGCGAGTTCATGGTCAGCCAACTGGCCATCATCTCGGACGGGCAATTGCCGGTGGCGGGCCCGCCCCTTTACCGCCCGGCCATGGGGGTGCGTGTGAGGCGACGAGCGCTGGCGGGCAACACGCCGGAGCTGGCGATCTTCAACCTGCATGCCATTTCCGGCGGGGGCGTCAACGCCGCGCGCATGTTGAGGGAGATCAGCTGGCACACCGATACGCCGTTCGCGCTGCTGGGGGATTTCAACCGCGATCCGCGACCGACCACTCCCCCGGTGCCGACGCGTGGCAACTGGGTGTCGCCCGAAGACATCGCCCGTATCGAGCTGGCGGGCGGCAGCACCCACCCCAGCGTGGCGCCGAGCAACATGCTGGACTATGCGGTGACCAATGGCACCTCGCAGGTGCCGGCGCCGGGGAATGTCTCTGCGGCGGGGGCATCGGACCACCGCTCGGTGCATTACAACCTGACCTTCAACTGCTAGCGCCGGCACGTGCCGCGGGATTTTCCCAGCGTCGCTAATTTATCCGCACGCCGCTTCGTCTCCTCCAGTAGCGCCCGTACGCCTCCCGCGCCACGAGCCTCATTCAACCAAGGAGACAGGCAATGACTTCCGTATTCGATCGCGACGATATCGTGTTCCAGGTTGTGGTCAACCACGAGGAACAGTACTCCATCTGGCCGGACTACAAGGCTATCCCCAACGGCTGGCGCACCGTCGGCAAGAGCGGTTTGAAGGCTGAGTGCCTGGCGTACATCGATGAGGTATGGACTGACATGCGCCCGCTGAGCCTGCGCCAGAAGATGGCCGAAACCGCTGCGGCGCAGTGAGGGGCGGCACGTGTCGTCACTGACCCTGTTGTGCCTGCCGTACTCGGGTGCCAGCGCCATGGTCTTCAGCCGCTGGCGGCGCAAGGTGCCCGCCTGGTTGAACGTGCGCCCGGTGGAGCTGCCAGGGCGGGGTGCACGCCTTGGCGAGCCGTTGTACACCGACATGCAGGCCCTGGCCCGGCAACTGGCCGCCGAACAGAGCCTTGTCGCCCACCAGCCCTACGCGGTGCTGGGGCACAGCCTGGGGGCGCTGCTGGCGTTCGAGCTGGTGCACGAGCTGCAGGCGCTGGGCTGCCCGCCACCGGTGGCGTTGTTTGCCAGCGGTACGGCGGCGCCGACCCGTCGTGAAGGCTACGACGACGAAAGCTGGCGCGAACCCAAGAGCGACCCGCAACTGATCGAAGAGTTGCGCACCCTGGGCGGTACTTCGGAGGAAGTGCTGGGCAACGAGGAACTGATGAGCCTGACCCTGCCGGTGTTGCGCGCAGACTTTCTGTTGTGCGGACGCTACGCCTATCGGCAGCGCCCGGCACTGCGTTGCCCGCTGCATGTGCTCGGGGGCGAGGAGGATCGCGCGACCCAGGAACAGTTGCTGGCCTGGCGTCAGGAGAGCCAGGGTGATTTCTCGCTGGCGCTCTTTCCCGGCGGGCACTTCTTCATCCATGAGCATGAAGAGCAGGTGCTGGGCGTGCTCAGCCAGGCCCTGGAGCCGCACCGCCTGACCGCATGAGCCTCGCGTGGTAGCATCCGACCGGGCCCGGGCAGCCATCGCGCTGCCCGGGTTTCTGTCCGCAAGCCGCCTGGCGGTGACACCCATCGCCCCGGCGCCCGCCATGGAGCGCACGCAATGCTGATCGACCCTACCCAGGCCACGCTGCTGGTCATCGACGTTCAGGAAAAACTCATCGGCGCGGTCAGCGACCCTGCCGGCACGCTGGCCCGCACCCGCTGGTTGCTGGCGGCGACGGCCGAACTGGGGTTGCCCACGGTGATTTCCGAACAATATCCCAAGGGCCTCGGGCACACCGTCGGGGCACTGCTCGAGGCGGCGCCCGCTGCCGAGGTGGTGGAAAAGGTGCACTTTTCCTGCGTGGCTGCCGACTGCCTGCCCGCCAGCCTGCTGGCCCGCCACCAGGTGATTGTGTGCGGCATGGAAACCCACGTGTGCGTGCTGCAGACAGTGCTCGGCCTGCTGGCGCTGGGCAGGCAGGTGTTCGTGGTGGAGGACGCCTGCGACAGCCGCAGCCTGCTCAGCAAGAGCGCCGGCCTGCAGCGCATGCGTGATGCCGGCGCGCAGATCGTGACTCGCGAGATGGTGCTGTTCGAGCTGCTGGGCAGCGCCGGCCACGAGAAATTTCGCCACATCAGCAAGACCTTCCTGGTCGGCGAGCAACCTTGAGGGTGGGCGGATCATGTTGTTCGTGGTGATGCTGGGGGGCAAACACCCCCGGGCCCGCATCGAAGTGCACGATGTGGTGTTCGTGGTGGCCCCGACCCTCGAAGCGGCCTACCCGCAATTGCGCGAGCAATGGTTCGGCAGCGCCAGGGGCGTGCACGTCGATTCCTGGCTGGAGGTCGACGGGGTCGACGGCTACAAGCTGCACTGGTCGGACATGCAGCCGGCTGCCGGCGAGCCACGCCTGTATTTCATCAACCTGGGCGGCTACGAGCCCGGTGCGTTCGGCGAGGCGCACCAGTACCTGTTGGTGGTGGCCACCAGCAAGGCCCAGGCCAAGGCCATCGGCAAGCAACGCATGGCACGTCACTGGAGCCAGGCGCACACCGATGCAGTGATGGACGTGGATGACTGCATCGCCATCGACCAGCTCGGTGGCCGATACGTGCGCCTGATTGCAGGCGAGCATGCCCCGCTGGTGCAGCGCAGCGACTACATCGTGCTGGGCTGATGGGCGAGCTTGATGGCTATTTGCCGTTAGCCTGGATTACAGTACGCGCTTCATTTTCTGCCCTTACAGGATGTTCCGATGCGTTCACGTGCACTGTCTGGCTTCTGCTGCGCACTCACCCTCAGCGCTCTGCCGAATCTGGCCCTGGCCCAGGCCACGGTGGCCCAGGTGTTCAATGGCGAGATGCTGGGCACCAACCTGCGTTTCTTCGAGTCGGTAGCCGGTGTTGCGCGTACCTCGTTCGGCGACACCCATACTTACAAGGTGCAAGGCTGCGAAATCACCGCCACGGCCGGCGGCGGCACGGTCAGCGAGCTGCGCATGGAGCTCTCGCCCACCTGCAAGGCAGACCTGAGCACGTTCATCGGCGACTTTGCGCCGCCGGCCGCGCAGCCCCTGACGTTCGGTGCAATGGCCGGGTCTTCGGGAGGCGGGCTGGAGTTCTACGCCAGTTGCCTGAGCATGTGCGGCAATGCCGCCGACCCGTCGGTGTACGCGCTCTGGCAAGGACCGCGGGCAGTGGGGTTTACCGAAGTGCTGCTGGAGGTGGTGCTGGTGGATGATGAGGCCAGCGCGGCGGCCGGTCACTGGAGCGAGGCCATGCAGAAGGCCAAGGGTGACGACTTTGTGGTGGACACCCGCTTCAACTGCGAGCGCACCTTCGATGAAGTGGCGCAGGCCAGCTTCGACAAGGTCAAGGTCAATGCGGTCACCATCGGCACCGAGTTGACCAAGCCGGGCTGCTGACGGTTTGCACGGGCCGGCCCCGGCTGTGTACTGTGGGGCCCTCGACCGATAGCCGGGGGCTGTATGCCTTTACGCGGATGGATGGTGCTGGCCACGCTGGCGCTGCTGTTGCAGGGGTGCGCCGGCCAGCGTGGGGCGCAACAGACCACGCCGGCCCAGGTGCGCGCCACGGTGGTTGCACTGATGCCAGCCGCCACTGGTGACCGTGAAGGGTGGGCGGCGGACATTCAGACGGCGTTTGCCGCACAGAAGCTCGACCCCAGCCGCAGCAACCTGTGCGCGGTGCTGGCGGTGACCGAGCAGGAGTCGACCTACCAGGCCGACCCGCAGGTGCCCGGCCTGGGGCGCATTGCCCGCGCCGAGATCGACCGGCGTGCGGCGCGTCTGCATGTTCCGCAGCGGCTGGTGGAGGCCGCGCTGCAAACCCACTCGCCCGATGGCAGAACCTACAGCCAGCGACTGGCGGCGGTGCGCAGCGAGAAGCAACTGAGTGCACTGTTCGACGACCTGATCGGTTCGCTGCCGCTTGGGCGTACCTTGCTCGGCGACCTGAACCCGGTGCGCACCGGGGGGCCGATGCAGGTCAGCATCGCGTTCGCCGAACGCCACGCCCAGGACTACCCCTATGCCTACAGCGGCACCCTGCGCCAGGAAGTGTTCACTCGGCGCGGCGGGCTGTACTTCGGCATCGCCCATCTGCTGGGTTACCCAGCCAGCTACGAGCAGCCGCTGTATCGGTTTGCCGACTTCAATGCAGGCTGGTACGCAAGCCGCAACGCGGCGTTCCAGCATGCGGTCAGCCAGGCGTCGGGCGTGGAACTGGCGCTGGACGGCGACCTGATCGCGCCAGGGGCGATTTTTCCGGGGGCCACCGAACAGGCGGTACGGCGCCTGGGTGACAGGCTCGGCCTGCGCAACCCGACCATTCGCAGTCAGCTGGAGGAGGGGGACAGCCTGGCATTCGAGCGCACGCGGCTGTATCAGCAAGTGTATGCACTGGCCGAGGCGGCTGCGGGCAAGCCGTTGCCGCGGGCGCAGTTGCCAGGCATCGAACTCAAGAGCCCCAAGATCACCCGAAAGCTGACCACGGCATGGTTTGCCAAACGGGTGGATGAGCGCTATCGGCGCTGCATGCAGCGCTGATAGCACGGGGCAGGTTCAGGCGCTGGCCAGGGTCGCGCTGGCGCGGGCGTTGCTGGCGCGCTGGCCCAGGCTCTGGTACAGCGACTGGCCGATCTCGGCTGCGCGCACCGGCAGTACCGACAGCAGGGTATCGCTCAGGCCGTGTGACGCTTCGCAGAAGCCCTGCAGGTAGACCGCCGCGTTGAGCTCCGGGCTGGCCAGCACGCGATAGTCGCGGTCCACTTCGAAGTCCTTGAGGTGCTGTTGCAGCGGCGCCAGCAGCTCGCGATGGGAGCGGCGCTCATAGCCGGTGGCAAGAATCACCGCGTCGTACACGTGGGTCTGCTGGATGCCGGTGGCCAGGTCGCGCAGGGTCAGCTCGATGCCCTTGTCGGTGCTGACGGCGGCCTCGATGTTGCGTCGGCACAGAACGGCGTGACGGTACTGATGGGCGACTTTCTGACGGTAGAGCATGCCGTAGATGCGTTCGATCAGGTCGATGTCCACTACCGAGTAGTTGGTGTTGTGGTACTCGGAGATCAGCTTGGCACGCTCGGCCTGGGGCTGGTTGAACACCAGGTCGGTGTAGTCGGGGGTGAAGACCTCGTTGACGAACGGGCTGTCATCGGCCGGCTTGAGTGCCGAGCCGCGCAGGATCATGTCGGCCTTGACCGACGGGTAGCTGTCGTTCAGGTCGATCAGGGCCTCGGCGGCGCTTTGCCCCGAGCCGATGATCGCGATGCGCATGGGCTTGCCCTGGGTGCACGGCAGTTGTTCCAGGCTGTTCAGGTACTGGGAGTGGTGGAACACGCGCGGATCGTCCTTGAAGGGCGCGAATACCGGCGGGATCTTCGGCGTGCCGCCGCTGCCCACCACCACCGAGCGTGCCCGGCGCAGGCGTTCATGGCCCTGGGCGCTGCGGGAGATCACGCGCAGGTGGTCGATACGCCCGTCCAGCAGTTCAGGTTCCACGCGCAGGATCTCCTCGCCATACACCGCCTGGGTGGCGAAGTGCTCGGCGGCCCAGCGCAGGTAGTCGTTGTACTCCAGGCGGCAGGGGTAGAAGGTGCCAAGGTTGATGAAGTCGGCCAGGCGCTTCTTCTGGTGCAGGTAGTTGACGAAGCTGTAGGGGCTGGTGGGGTTGCGCAGGGACACCAGGTCCTTGAGGAAGGAAATCTGCAGTTCACTCTGGGTGGCCAGGGTGTTGCCGTGCCAGCGGTAGTCGCTCTGCTTGTCGATGAACAGCGCATCGAGGGCATGGCCGTTGGTCTGGGCGAGTTCTTCCAGGGCGATGGCCAGGGCCAGGTTGGAGGGGCCGAAGCCGACGCCGATCAGGTCGTGGATTGTTTCGGATGATGCAGTCTGGCTCATGGGTGCGATTCCTTGGAGGGTCGAGTGGGGGGCGTGTGTGGCGCGCGCCCCGAATCCTGCGCAAATACACCGATAGAACGAGCTGTCAGAGCCAGAATTTACTCGACCTCTTCGGCATGCACAGGCGGTCGGCCAGTTGAAGTTCTCGCACATTGAAGCGCAGCAGGGGAGTGGGGCTTGGCAGTAAAGCCCGAAGGCTGCCGCGCAAGGCGCGGCAGCCTCGGCGGGTCAGTCGACCGCAGGGCGGTTCTGGCTGCGTTCGGCCTTGTAGCGGATCGCGACGGCCGGGGCGGGTTTGGCGTCGCCGGTTTCCAGCCATTGGCGCATGCGGCTGGCATCGGCGAAATGGGTGTACTTGCCGAAGGCATCGAGTATCACCATGGCCACCGGGCGATTGTCCATCCGCGTCAGCAGCACCAGGCAATGGCCGGCCTCGTTGGTGAAGCCGGTCTTGGTCAGCTTGATGTCCCAGTTGCTCTTGTTGACCAGGTGGTCGGTGTTGCGAAAGCCCAGGGTGTAGTTGGGTTTCTTGAAGGCCACGGTCTTTTCGCGGGTGGTGCTCAGCTCGCTCAGCAGCGGGTAGCTGCGCGCGGCCAGCAGCAGCTTGCTCAGGTCGCGAGCGGTGGACACGTTGCTGGTCGACAGGCCGGTGGGTTCCACATAGCGGGTATGACTCATGCCCAGGGCCTTGGCCTTGGCGTTCATGGCCTTGATGAAGGCGGTGTAGCCACCGGGGTAGTGGTGCGCAAGGGTCGCGGCGGCCCGGTTTTCCGAGGACATCAGGGTAATCAGCAGGGTGTCGCGACGGTTCAGCTCGCTACCCAGACGAACCCGCGAGTACACGCCCTTCATTTCCTTGGTCTGGGCGATGGTGATGGTCAGGGGTTCGTCCATGGCCTGCTTGGCATCGAGCACCACCATCGCGGTCATCAGTTTGGTGACCGAGGCGATCGGCACCACACGGTCCGGGTTGCTCGCATAGAGCACCTTGTTGGTCTGCAGGTCGATCAGCAGTGCACTGCCCGAGGCCAGGTGCAGCTTGGCAGGGTCGCGCTGGACCTGGGGGGCCGGTTGGGCAACAGCGTTCGACGTGACGCTGGCAGTGCCAGTGAGCATCAGCAGCAGGCTGAGAATAGACAGGGAGGTTTTCACGTTGGTGCTCACTAAATGTAGGTATGTCGTTGGCTGTGCACGGGTTTTTTATTACAAGCCGTTACATTCTAGGAGTATGGTCGAGTCTGTGTCGATTGCCCCGTAAACATTGGGCGAACTATGAAATTTATTTAACCCTGGGCTTCGTTTGCAGCGGCTGGATCGGCGTGCCGAACCAGCCGAGCGGGACCTTAGCGGGACTTGAGGTAGCCGGCGGTGACGGCCTTGAGCAGCTCGTGACCTGCCTCGGCCGCCTTGGCGGGCGTCTGTGGCAGCTTGTACTGGCCGCTGAGGATGATCGCCAGGGTCATCTGCTGCGCGGCGGCAAGGGGGTGTTGGGCTGGGTCGAGCGGGGCTGGAAATCCTTTTTCAGCGGTCATGCGAACTCCTGGGTTCAGGCTGTGAGGGTATGCCAGCCTAGGCCTGAACGGCGATCAAGCCAATGCGGGCGGTTTCCCCGACAGCCAGCGCCCTGCCCGCAGGCAGGGCGCAGGGCCGGTGCTACCAGCGGGGCGGTCCGTAGTACACCGGTGGCGGGCCGTAGTAGCGCTCGCGGTAATACGGCGGCGGCACCGGTACGTAGCGCTCCACAACCGGATACGGCGGGTACGGCTGGTAGTACACCGGCGGCGGCGGGGCCTGGACATACACCGGCGGGGGGCCGTAGTAGGCCGGCTGGCGCTCGACGTAGACGGTACGGTCGTGGTTGCCGGACACCACCGCACCCACCACGGCACCGACGACGGCCGCGCCAAGCACCGGGCCGGCACCCCCGTGCCAGCCGCCGCCACCACCGTGGGCGGCCGCTTGCCCGCAGACGGCCAGGGCGCCAACCAGCAGGGCGATTCTCGGGATGTGACGGTTCATGAAGACTCCTCGGTTTGCAGCCCCGGCGCTGGTGCTGTCGAGACACCCAAGACGTGGCGCGGGGATACCCATAAGACCGCAGCCCCCGGAAAAATGGCACGGGCGTTGAGTAAAGGTTGTGTAAGCCCCGATCAACGGTTCGGTGGGCAGTGAGTGCATACTGGTGCCCCTGCCGTTTTCAGGAGCCAATCGATGACCCCCAGCAAAGACACCGTTTTGTGCATGTCCCTGGCCGGGCGCCCCGGTACCTTCGGCGTGCGCTTTCATAACCATCTGTACCAGCAGCTGGGGCTGGATTACTACTACAAGGCCATGACCACCACCGACCTGCCGGCCGCCGTGGCCGGCATTCGCGCGCTGGGTGTGCGTGGGTGCGGTGTGTCGATGCCGTTCAAGGAGGCCTGCATCGCGTTGCTCGATGAACTGGACCCCTCGGCGGCGGCCATCGATTCGGTGAACACGCTGGTCAACACCCAGGGGCATCTCAAGGGCTTCAACACCGATTACCTGGCGGTGCGTCAACTGATTCACCAGCATCGCCTGGACCCTGCATGGAGCGTGGCGCTGCGCGGCAGCGGCGGCATGGCCAAGGCGGTGGCGTGCGCGCTGCGCGATGCCGGTTTCAGCGACGGCACGATCGTTGCGCGCAATCGCGAGGCCGGCGAGCGGCTGGCCCGCACCTGTGGCTATCGCTGGCAGGCCGAGCCACACGGTGTGCGGGCCCGGTTGCTGGTGAACGTGACACCGATCGGCATGGCGGGCGGGGCCGAGGCGCAGCAACTGGCCTTCGAGCACGAGCAGATCGAGGCGGCGCAGGCGGTGTTCGACGTGGTGGCGATGCCGGCGCAGACGCCCTTGATCGTGGCCGCCCAGGCTGCTGGCAAACCAGTGGTTACCGGGCTGGAGGTGATTGCGTTGCAGGCGCTGGAGCAGTTCGTGCTGTATACCGGGGTGCGCCCCGATTCACGGCAGATCGCCGAAGCGGTGGCGTTTGCGCGGGGCGATTGAGCCCTGCAGGCAGGTTCGCGCCAGGCAGTGAGCGGGAGCGGCTGAACGTGCTCCCGCAAAGCATTGCTCGACCCTGTGCCGAGCTGGCTACTCCAGCTGCGCCAGGCGTTCTTCCAGCGCCGCGATACGCGCCTCCAGTGCCTCGATGCGCTCGGCCGACACGCCGCCGACAGGGCGTTCCGCGCCTTGCTGGCGTGCCGCCAGAATCGCTTCGATGTCGGCCGGGTCGCCGAAGGCATGGGTGTAGCGGTCTTCGCGCTGGCCGGGCTGGCGCGGCAGGTGCAGGGCAAAGCCCCGGGCTACCAGGCGCTCCAGCTGATGCAGCACCTGTTCGGCATCCTCGAATTCATGCATGCGGTTGCTGCGCGTCAGCAGCTCGCTGACCGTCTGCGGCCCGCGCAGGAACATCAGCCCCAGCAGTACCTGTTGCGCTGGTACCAGCTCCAGCGCCTTGTCGACGCGGTGCTCCCAGCGGTCGGCCCGGCTGCCCATCTGCAGGCGCGCCAGGCCCTGGCTTTCGAGGGCACGCAGGCTTTGGCCGACCTGGCCCTGGGTCAGGTTCATCACCGGCTCGCGGCTGGTCTTCTGGTTGCAGGCCAGCACCACGGCGTTGAGGGTGAGGGGGTAGGTTTCGGGGCTGGTGGCCTGCTTTTCGATCAAGGCGCCGAGGATACGGATTTGCGTGCTGTCGAGGCGTTGCTCGTCAACGGGGGTGTCCAACTCAGTGCTCATCGCGCGTTCCCTATGCTGTGGAAGGCAACTAGCCTAATCCTTGCAGAATAAAAGACAAGCCGCCGGGCGGCGCCAAGCGTGTCTATAATCGGCCACGCTCAATCCATCACCCAGCGAGACTGTCATGACCATTTCCCTGTACGCCGCCTCTGTTCCCGTTTTCAAGCAGATGCTCAATGCCCTGAGCGATGTGCTGGGCAAGGCCCAGGCGCACGCCGAGGCGAAGAATATCGACGCCAATGTCTTCCTGCAGGCGCGCCTGTACCCCGACATGTTCCCGCTGGTTCGCCAGGTGCAGATTGCGGTGGACTTCGCCAAGGGGGTTTCGGCCCGCCTGGCCGAGGTCGAACTGCCCAAGTACGACGACACTGAAACCACATTTGCCGATTTGCAGGCGCTGATCGCCAAGGTGCTGGCCTTTGTCGAGCAGATCGAGGCGAAGCAGATCGACGGCAAGGAAGGTATCGAGATCATCACCCGTCCGGGTACGCCGAAAGAAAAACGCTTTACCGGCCAGAGCTACCTGCTGACCTACGGCCTGCCGCAGTTCTTCTTCCACGTGACCACGGCCTACGCCATCCTGCGCCACAATGGCGTGGAAATCGGCAAGCGCGACTACATGGGCGCGTTCTGATTACCCAGGCATGAAAAAAGCCCGGCAAGGTCAACGCCTTGCCGGGCTTTTTCATGCCTGCCAGGATCAGCTCGCCTGGCGTTCCTCGGCCTCGCACGCGGCGGCCGTGAACAGCACGTCGGTGGACGAATTGAGCGCCGTTTCGGCCGAGTCCTGCAGGATGCCGATGATGAAGCCTACCGCCACCACCTGCATGGCCACCTCGCTGGGAATGCCGAACAGGCCGCACGCCAGCGGAATCAGCAGCAGCGAGCCGCCCGCCACCCCCGAGGCGCCGCATGCGCACACGGCGGCGACCACGCTGAGCAGGATGGCCGTGGGCAGGTCGACGCTGATGCCCAGGGTATGCACCGCCGCCAGGGTCAGCACGGTGATGGTGATGGCCGCGCCGGCCATGTTGATGGTCGCACCCAGCGGGATCGACACCGAGTAGGTGTCTTCATGCAGCCCGAGCTTTTCGCTCAGGGCCAGGTTGACCGGAATGTTGGCGGCCGAGCTGCGGGTGAAGAACGCGGTGATGCCGCTTTCGCGCAGGCACAGCAGCGTCAGCGGGAATGGGTTGCGACGGATTTTCCAGTACACGATCAGCGGGTTCATCACCAGCGCCACGAACAGCATGCAGCCGATCAGCACCGCCAGCAGGTGCAGGTAGCCCAGCAGGGCCCCCAGGCCGGATTCGGCCAGGGTCGCCGCCACCAGGCCGAAGATTCCCAGAGGCGCGAAACGGATGACCATGCGCACGATCAGCGTTACGCCCTTGGACAGGTCGTCGACCACGGTGCGGGTGGTTTCACCGGCATGTCGGATAGCCACGCCCAGGGCGATCGCCCAGGCCAGGATGCCGATGAAGTTGGCCTCCATCAGCGCAGTCACCGGGTTGGCCACCACGCTCAGCAGCAGGCCTTGCAGCACTTCGCTGATGCCACCAGGCGGGCTCATCGCCACATCATGAGTGGCCAGCACCAACTGGGAGGGGAACAGCATGCTGGCGACCACCGCCACTACCGCTGCGGAAAAGGTGCCGAAAAGATAGAGCACCAGAATAGGGCGGATATGGGTTTCCTGGCCGTGCCTGTGGTTGGCGATGGAAGCCATCACCAGGATGAACACCAGAATGGGTGCCACCGCCTTGAGTGCACTGACAAATACCTTGCCGATAAATGCCAGGTTCAGCGCGGCGGCTGGCCAGAGCAGCGCCACGGCAATGCCGGCCACCAGGCCGATCACGATCTGCAGTACCAGACTGGTACGGTTCAACAGGTTCAGAAGTGGGGTCATGACAGGTGTTTCTCGTTCTTGTGCAAGGTCCGGGAGGCCCGGATAGCGTAGCAAAGGCATGCCGCGGGCTAGCCCTGCGGCGAAAGGGGCGGGACTTTAGCACAGCACGCGGGCCCTGACCGCAGCACACTGCCTGGCGGTAGGTGGGGCGTGTTGTCGCGATGCGTCGGCGCGTCCTTCTATCGACGGTTCGGGCCGTGGAATGTTTAGGCCCGGGATGTGATGTCGGTGCCGTGTGTCTCTCAGGGCGCAGGCCAGTTGAACAGCTCGCGGCGGGCACCTTCGGTGATCGCGACGATACCCGGGTGCTTGACCTTGCGCTCTACCGAAATGGCATAGAACGACTCGGTGACGGCATCGGTCTGGCCGATCAACTCCACCCCGTACTGGCGGCAGACCTCGTCGGCGATCACGCTGGGGGCGATGAAGATGCCGCTGCCCGACTGCCCGAATGCCTGCATCAGCGCACTGTCATCGAATTCGCCGACGATGCGCGGCTGCAACTGTTGCTCGGCGAACCAGCGCAGCAGCCGGCTGCGCACCACCGTCTCCTGGCCGGGAATGAGCATCGGTGCATGCTGCAGACCGACAGGAAAGGGCGCCGGATGCAGGGCAGCCAGTGCCGGGGTGGCGAAGAAACTGATGCCGCACTCCCCGAGCTTCTGGCTGTAGCCCTTGATGTCGAGATGGCTGGGCATCGGGCTGTCGGAGATCACCATGTCCAGGCGCTGTACTGCCAAATCTGCCAGCAGGCGTTCGAGCTTGTCCTCGCGGCAGGTCAGGCGCAGCGGGTCGGGCAGCTCCATGGTCGGCGCCAGCAGCCGGTACACGATCGACTTGGGCACCACGTCGGCCACCCCCACGCGAAACAGAATCTGCTGCTCATCGGGCTGGGCGCGCAGCACTGCTTCCAGTTCGCCGCCAATCTGGAACATCTGCTCGGCGTAGGACAGGGCCTGGCGCCCGGTCTCGGTCAGTTCGAGCTGGCGTCCCACACGGCGAAACAATTCGATACCGTAGCTATGCTCAAGCAGGCTGATCTGCCCGCTGATGGTCTGCGGGGTGAGATTGAGCTGCTCGCCGGCACGCACGATGCTGCCGGTCTTGGCCACGACCCAGAAGTAATGCAGTTGTCGGTAGTTGAGCATGTGCATCTCCGATTCGTAAAAACCGAAGTATAACTGCTGAAAATACGAATTTTCCGGATGTTTCAGTCTCTTTAGAATGCGTCGCTATCAAGGCAAGACCTTCAGAGAGGAACCCATGCTGTATTTCAAATCGATTGGCACACCCCTGGTGATGGCGCTGGCGCTGCTGGCCATGAGCGGTTGCGAGCAGGCGGAAAAATCTGCCCAGCAGATGCTCAACCAGGCTGCCCAGTCGGCCAAGGAAGCGATCGACAAGACCAACGATGCCGCCCAGCAGGCGCTCAGCGACGCGACCGGTTCGCCCCTGGCGAAAAAGCCCGATGAGTCCCAGGACAAACCCGAGCGCGACGACAGCGCCCGGGAAATCTGATTTTTTACCCACACTGATTCAGGATTGATTCATGGAATACCTGTTGGAACTTGCTGCAAGCCCGACCGCCTGGGTGGCCCTGGCTACCCTGGTGGCCATGGAGATCGTGCTGGGCATCGACAACCTGATCTTCATCTCGATTCTCACCAACAAGCTGCCTGAGCAGTTCCGCTCCAAGGCACGGCGCATCGGTATCAGCATGGCGCTGGTGATGCGCCTGGGCCTGCTCAGCACCGTGGCGTGGATCGTGCAGCTTACCGAGCCGGTGGTGGACGTGTTCGGCCATGCCTTCTCGTGGAAGGACATGATCCTGATCGCCGGTGGCCTGTTCCTGCTGTGGAAGGCGACGTCCGAGATTCACCACAGCGTCGACCCGCGTGCCAAGGAAGAGACCAAGGCGTCGTCTACCGTGACCCTGGGCTTTGCCGCGGCGATCGGGCAGATCC
Organism: Pseudomonas palmensis; assembly: GCF_017848315.1. Classification (GTDB taxonomy): domain Bacteria; phylum Pseudomonadota; class Gammaproteobacteria; order Pseudomonadales; family Pseudomonadaceae; genus Aquipseudomonas; species Aquipseudomonas palmensis. The sequence goes on along the minus strand of NZ_JAFKEC010000018.1, from coordinate 9,972 downwards.
TGGTACTGGACATCGTGTTCTCGATCGACAGCATCATCACGGCCGTGGGCATGACCGAGCACTTGCCGATCATGATCATCGCGGTGATCAGTGCGGTGATCGTGATGCTGGTGGCCGCCGACCCGCTGGCCCGGTTCATCAACGACAACCCTACCGTGGTGATGCTGGCCCTGGGCTTCCTGATCATGATCGGCATGACCCTGATCGCCGAAGGCTTCGGTGCCCATGTGCCCAAGGGTTATGTGTATGCGGCGATGGCGTTCTCCACCGCGATCGAGGTGCTCAACATCATGTCGCGCCGGGCTCGCGAGCGGCGCGAGGCGCTGCAAGCGAAACCTGACTGACCGCTTCGCCAGCGACGTCGGCTCTGCAGGACGCACCTGCAGATGCCGGCGTTGTCGGCGAAGGTTGTTATGCAGTGTCGCGTCAGTGCGCGTTGGCGTGGCGGCGAGCGTGCCGCTGTGCCTCGGATGCAGCCCTGGTCGGCTGCGGATGGTGCAGATGGTGGCGGCGCGCGATGCGCAACACCCCCCAGAGCATGGCTGCGGCTACCACCAGCCACGTGCCTATCAACAGAAAGATTCCCATCGTCAGACTCATTGCGTGCCTCCTTCGACTGGGCAAGCTGCACTCGCCATTCGGACACAAGCTCAGTCTAGCCCATCGTCTGTGACAGACGGTTGACCAGTGGTCCAGCGCCTTGGTTCAGTTCGCTCTAAGCGTGCCGCGGGCTATACCGCAGGCCTGCGCCAGCCTATGATCGCAAGCCAGGGCCGGGCGTCGTCTGCCCGGCATCAGCACAAGCGAGTGTCCATGTTGCCCACCGCCCCCAAACGTCGCGTGTCCCATCGTCTGCTGCTGGCTTGCCTGCTGGCCGCCAGCCTGGCCGGTTGCGCCAGCCAGCCTTCATCCCAGCTCAACAGCCTGCCCCAGCGCGTGGAACTGGGCGCGGTGCCGTTCTACCGTGGTAACGCCAACCAGAGCGCGCCGATGGCGCTGGCCGCGATCCTCTCGCAGCAGGGGGTGCGCATCACCCCCGGCCTGCTCGAAGGGCCCTTGCAACTGCCACAAGGTGTCGACAGGCTGCAGGCCTCGGTAGCGACTGTGGCACGCCAGTACGGCATGGTGGTGTACCCGCTCGAAGGCACCCTGCCGGCGTTGCTGACCCAGGTGGCCGCGGGCAATCCGGTGCTGTTGCGCTATCAGGAAGGTTCGGCGTTCTGGAGCGAGCCGCGCTATGCCCTGCTGGTGGGTTATGACCGCTACAAGTCGCGGGTGCTGCTGCGTGCGGGCAACAATCGGCGCTTGCTGATGGACTTCGACGATTTCGCCGCAGCCTGGAAGAAGGAGGGGAGCTGGGCGGTGCTGGTGCAGCCGCCCGGCCAACTGCCGGCCCAGGTGGACCGCCAGCGCTGGCTCAAGGCCGCCAATGAACTGGCCCAGGCAGGCCAGGAGCAGGCGGCCCGCCAGGCCGTCAATGCCGTGGGGCAGTGACGGCCCGGGGTTGCCGGCTTACACGCCCAGGCGGTCGCGCAGGCTGTAGTACCACGCGCCCAGGGCACTGAACGGTACGCGCAGCATCTGGCCACCCGGGAACGGGTAGTGCGGCAGTTCGGCGAAGGCGTCGAAACGCTCGGCCTGGCCGCGCAGGGCCTCGGCCAGCACCTTGCCGGCCAGGTGGGTGTAGGTGACGCCGTGGCCGCTGCAGCCCTGGGAGTAGTAGATGTTGTCGCCCAGACGACCTACCTGCGGCAGGCGCGACAGGGTCAGCAGGAAGTTGCCGGTCCAGGCGTAGTCGATCTTCACGTCCTTGAGCTGCGGGAAGGCCTTGAGCATTTTCGGGCGGATGATCGCCTCGATGTTGGCCGGGTCACGCGCGCCGTATACCACGCCACCGCCGAAGATCAGGCGGTTGTCGCCGGTCAGGCGGTAGTAGTCGAGCAGGTAGTTGCAGTCTTCCACGCAGTAGTTCTGCGGCAGCAGGGTACGTGCCAGCTCTTCGCTCAGCGGCTCGGTGGTGATCACCTGAGTGCCGCATGGCATCGACTTGGCGGCCAGTTCCGGTACCAGGTTGCCCAGGTAGGCGTTGCCCGCCACGATGATGAACTTGGCGCGCACCTTGCCCTGCGGGGTATGCACGACCGGGTTGGCACCGCGCTCGATGCGGATGGCCGGGGACTGTTCGTAAATCTTGCCACCCAGCGATTCCACTGCGGCGGCTTCGCCCAGGGCCAGGTTGAGCGGGTGGATATGGCCGCCGCTCATGTCCAGCATGCCGCCGATGTAGCTGTCGCAGGCGACCACTTCACGGATGCGGCGCTGGTCCATCAGTTCCAGCTGGGTGTGGCCGTAGCGTTCCCACAGGCGTTGCTGGGATTCCAGGTGGCCCATCTGCTTTTTGGTCAGGGCGGCGAACACGCCACCGTCCTTCAGGTCGCACTGGATGTTGTACTTGGCCACGCGCTCGCGGATGATGCGCCCGCCCTCGAAGGCCATCTGGCCGAGCAGCTGTGCCTGTTTGGGGCCGACGGTACGTTCGATCACGTCGATGTCGCGGCTGTAGCTGTTGACGATCTGACCGCCGTTGCGGCCAGAGGCACCGAAGCCGACCTTGGCGGCTTCAAGCACGGTGACGCTGAAACCGTTCTCGAGCAGGAACAGGGCACTGGACAGGCCGGTGTAACCCGCACCGATCACGCAGACGTCGGTCTGTACTTCTTCCTGCAGGCTCGGGCGCTGCGGGACGGGGTTGGCCGATGCGGCGTAATACGACTGGGGGTAGGGGGTGTTGGCCATGTGCGGGCACCTCAGGGTTTGTAGTTGTATGTTCTATATTTTTTACGATTGTGCAGATCGTATCAACAATAATAAACACCCGCCAGCCAGACGGTAAAAATCGCGCAAACCCGGGCTGGGGTAAAAAATATTAGTATTCAGTGGCTTAGCGTGAAAAAAAGTATTGACACGCTGCGTCGATTGCGTAGAATGCCGCCTCACAGCAGGCACATAGCTCAGTTGGTTAGAGCACCACCTTGACATGGTGGGGGTCGTTGGTTCGAATCCAATTGTGCCTACCAAACATCACCGCCCCTGCTGGCGGTACACGAAAAAGGCGATCCGAGAGGGTCGCCTTTTTCGTTTGGGCCGTTTTCATGGGCGCGGCAAAGCTGCTGATTTTTTTGTACATTTCGCTTTACGAGGGGGCTTGAACCTGAGTAGAATGCGCCCCGCAGCAGGCACATAGCTCAGTTGGTTAGAGCACCACCTTGACATGGTGGGGGTCGTTGGTTCGAATCCAATTGTGCCTACCAAACATCACCGCCCCTGCTGGCGGTAACACAAAAAGGGCGACCCGCAAGGGTCGCCCTTTTTGTTTGCCTGAAGCAAAGGGCGCAGCCGGATTGCTCGGGCCGCGCGGTGCATCAGGGGATACGGGTGATCTCCACGCCGCTCTGTACCAGCTCGAAGCGATCCTCGCCCAGGTGGTTGACCCGATCGCCGATGGCCAGGCGATAGCTGGTGATCGGCAAGGAGTCGGCACTTCCATCGGCCTGCAGGGTGGCTTCCTGAAATTCATGAACGGGGTAGATGCGTCCTTCAGCATCCCGAGCATGAAATTGTCCGACCAGTACTGCTGTCATTTGGCGTGTGCCCTCTGAAATGTTCTCTATGGGCCATAGACCACTGTTTTGCCTGGGAAGTTTAGTCCCCCTGGAAAAAAACCTGTGGGCCGCGCCGTAGCGTCTATAACTACCACTTCTCTATGTCGATCAGGTTGGAGCGTGGTCATGAGCCAGGTCTATTCGGTTTCGGTGTTGGTAGGCAGCTTGCGCAAGGAGTCGATCAACCGCAAGGTCGCCAGGGCGCTTGCAGAGCTGGCACCGGCCAGCCTCAAGCTGGGTATCGTCGAAATTGGCGAGCTGGCGTTGTACAACGAGGATATCGACACCGACCCACCGGCAGCCTACAAGGCCTTTCGCGACAAGGTGCGTGCCAGCGACGCGGTGCTGTTCGTGACCCCCGAGTACAACCGCTCGGTGCCCGGGGTGCTCAAGAACGCCATCGACGTCGGCTCGCGCCCGTATGGGCAGAGCGTGTTCAGCAAGAAGCCGGGGGCGGTGATCAGTGTGTCGCCGGGGGCGGTGGGGGGCTTTGGTGCCAACCACCACCTGCGCCAGTCCCTGGTGTTTCTCGATGTGCCCTGCATGCAGCAGCCAGAGGCCTATGTGGGTGGGGCGGCGACGCTGTTCGACGAACATGGCAAGCTTTCGGAGAAGACCCGGCCGTTTCTGCAGAGCTTCATCGACAGTTATGCGGCGTGGGTGGCGCGGCACCTGGCATAGGGCTCAGGCGCGCCCTTGGCTGGCGAGGGCGGCTCCTGGCCTGCAGAAGCCGCCTTGCCGATTGCAGGAGCCGGCCTTGCCGGCGAAAGCCCAACGCGGTCTATACCCCCTGCGGCATCTCACCCTGCGCCAAACGCCGATTGATATCCTCCACCACCTGCGGCAGGTCATTGATGGTGTCGATCAGGTAGTGTGGGCGTGACCCTTCGAACAGCGCATGAATGCGCGCACGCTCGCTGGCCAGTTGCTCGGCATCCAGTGCCAGGTAACCTTCATGGGTCAGCCCCAGCGCGTTGCCCGAGCACACCAGCGCCACGGTCCACATGCCGGCACGACGCCCTTCCAGAATGCCCGGTACGGTGTCGTCCACCTTCACGCACGCCGCCACATCGTCGATACCCAGCGCAATCACGTTGGCCAGCGCCTGGGCCGGCCACGGGCGACCGTTGGGGGTCTGGTCGGTGGCCACCACATGGTCGGCCACATAGCCATTGTGCCCAGCCAGTTCCACTACCTTGTCCATCACCACCTTCGGATAGCCGGAGCACGAACCGATCTTCAGGCCCTGCCGGCGCAGGGCGCTGATGGTCTGCAGTGCGCCGGGGATCAGCGCCGAATGGGTGGCGATCTTTTCGATCTGCAGCGGCATGAAGCGGTTGTAGAGCGCCGTCACGTCATCATCGCTCGGCACGCGGCCGAACACCGCGCGATAGCGCTCGGCAATCTGCGGCTGGTCGCACAGCGTGCGGATATGGTCCCACTTGCCCATGCCCATGGGGCCGCGGGCCTCCTCGATGGACACCTGTACATCGAATTCGGCAAAGGCCTCGACGAAGATCTGCGTGGGGGCGAACGAGCCAAAGTCGACCACGGTTCCGGCCCAGTCGAGAATGGCCGCTTGCAGCTTTGTGGGGTTGCTGTAGTTCATCATTGCGTTCCTTGTTCGGTATACCGCAGAAAAGGGGGATAAAACGGAATCAGATGTGCAGCACTTCCATTTCCCGCAGCGCATCGGCCACGGCCCGGACCGCGGCGCGCATCTCGTGGGGGCCGACGCAGCCGATGCAGCCCACGCGGAATGTCTCGACCTGGGTCAGCTTGCCGGGATAGAGGATGAACCCCTTGGCCTTGACCCGTTCGTAGAAGTCCGCGAACTGGTAGCGCGGGTCACGCGGGGCGTGGAAGGTGACGATGATCGGGGCCTGGATGGCGGCGGGCAGAAAGCTGCGCAAGCCGATGGCCGCCATGCCGTCGAGCAGGGTCTTGCAGTTGCTTGCATAGCGCTGGTGGCGCGCCGCCAGGCCGCCTTGCTCGTGGTACTGCAGCAGCGCCTCGTGCAGCGCCGCCACCACGTGGGTGGGCGGGGTGAAGCGCCACTGGCCGGTGCGGGCCATGTAGGCATGCTGGTCATGCAGGTCCAAGGCCAGCGACGGCGAGTTGCCCTCGGCGCCAGCCAGTGCGGTCTTGTCGGTGAACACGAAGCCCATGCCCGGTACGCCTTCGAGGCACTTGCCGGACGCCGCGATCAGGGCATCGAAAGGCACTTGGGCCGCGTCGATCGGCAGGGCGCCGAACGAGCTCATGGCGTCGATGATCAGGCGCTTGCCGTGATCGGCGACGACCTGGGCGATCTGCGCCAGCGGGTTGAGGATGCCGGTACTGGTTTCGCAGTGAATCAGCGCCACGTGGGTAATGCTGGCATCGGCGCGGATCAGGCGTTGGACATCGGCGGCGGTGGTGGGCTGGTCTTCGGCGGTCTCGAAGGTGGTGAATGCGCGGCCCAGCACCTGGCAGATCCTGGCCAGGCGTTGGCCATAGGCGCCGTTGACCAGTACCAGCACCTTGCCGTCACGGGGCACCAGCGTGCCGATGGCCGCCTCCACGGCGAAGGTGCCGCTGCCTTGCAGGGGCACGCAGTGGTGGCTGGCGTGGCCATTGACGATGCTCAGCAACTGCTGGCACAGGTTGGCGGTCAAGGTGTTGAATTCGCGGTCCCATGAGCCCCAGTCGAGCATCATCGCCTGCCGCGTGCGTGCCGAGGTGGTCAGGGGGCCCGGCGTCAGCAGGACGGGGGTGTGGGTCATGGCGATGCTCCTCGCAAGCGGTGGGCTGAAACTACGGTGCCTACGTTGCAATTGCGCGCTTCATCAATCAAATTGTTTGTTGTTATGCCAACCATAAGTCAGGCCGATAGATATGAACCTGTTCCAGCTTCGCGCTTTCGATGCGGTGGCCCGCGAGGGCAGCTTTACTCGCGCTGCCGCGCGCCTGTTCATCAGCCAGCCAGCGGTCACCGGGCACATCAAGGCACTCGAGGAGCATTACCAGATCACCCTGCTGCGGCGCACTGCGCGGCGTGTGGAGCTGACCGAGGAGGGCACCCGCCTGGCCGCCATCACCCGCGCGATGTTCGGCCTGGCCGAGGAGGCGCAGGTGATGCTCGAAGCCAACCGCCAGTTGCTTACCGGGCGCCTGGAAGTTGCCGCCGACGGGCCACACCAGGTCATGCCGATGCTGGCCCAACTGCGCGTGCGCTACCCCGGCATCACGGTCAACCTGCGCCTGGGCAATGCCCAGGAAACCCTGGCGGCGCTGCTGTCCGAGCATGCCGACGTGGCCGTGCTGACCGAGGTCGAACCGCGCAAGGGCCTGCACCTGCAGGCCCTGGGGTCGTCGCGTATCTGTGCCTTGCTGCCGGCCGGCCATCGCTGGGCCAGCCGCCCCGAGTTGCCCCTTGCCGAACTGGACCAGCAGATCATGGTGCTGCGCGAACCCGGCTCGATCACCCGGCGCACCTTCGACCAGGCCTGTGCCCGGGCCGGGGTGCAGCCACGGGTGCTGCTGGAGCTCGACAGCCGCGAAGCGGTGACCGAGGCGGTGGCCGCGCAGCTGGGGCTGGGTATCGTCTCGTCGATGGAGACCAGCCACGATCCGCGGGTGGTGGCCCGGCCCATAGAGGGGCCAGGGCTGGTCAACCAGCACATGCTCGGTTGCCTGGAGCGGCGCCGCGAGTTGCGCCTGATCCAGGCCTTTCTCGGCCTGGCGTCACCGGCATGACACGGCGTTGGCGTTTTGCCGTCGGCCCCCTAAGATGGCCGGCACACACCACCTGCAACACGAGTGAGGGTCGATGAAGGAGAAAGACACCATCTCCATGCAACTGGTGCGCGAGGCCCTGTTGCAAAGCAGCGCACCCGGCGCGGCGGCTGCGGCGTTGCTGCAGCGGGTGGGGATCGACCCGCAGCAACTGGAGCAGCCCCAGGCCCGCGTGCCGGCCAGTGCCTATGCCCGGCTGTGGCGGCTGCTGGCGCGGCGCTGCAACGACGAGTTCTTCTGCATGGACCCGCGTGGGCTGCGCAGCGGCAGCCTGGCGTTCATCTGCCGCTCGTCCATGGCCCAGCCGACCCTGGGCGCGGGCCTGGAGTGCGCGCTGGGGTTTTTGTCGCTGATGCTCGAGCACCTGCACCCGGTGCTGGTGCGCCAGCAAAGCCTGGCTGAAATCGTGATCGGCGAACCCGCCGAGGCGCCGCGCCGACCCTTCACCTATTTCACCTTCTGGATGATCGTGCATGGTGTGGCCTGCTGGCTGGCGGGTCGGCGCATTCCGATTCTGGCCATCGAATTGCGCTGCGCCGAGCCGGACTACTGCGATGACTACCGCGTGATGTTTTCACAGAACCTGCAGTTCGAGCGCCCACGCACGCGGCTGATTTTCGCTGCCGATTGCCTGGACCTGCCGCTCAGGCGCACACCCGAAGAGCTGCAGCGTTTTCTGGCCGAGGCGCCGGCCAACATTCTGGTGAAGTACCGCGACCCCACCAGCCTGGCGCGGCGGATCCGCGACGACCTGCGCCAGTTGCCCGCCAGCCAGTGGCCGGATGCCGAGGCACTGGCCCAGCAGCTGTGCCTGTCGGCCTCCACCCTGCGTCGACGCCTGGCCGAGCAGGGCCAGACCTACCAGGCCCTCAAGGACAGCGTGCGCCGCGAGCTGGCCATCGGCTGGCTGGCCGATGCGCAGGTCAGCTACGTGGAGATCGCCGAACGCCTGGGGTTTGCCGACACCAGTTCGTTCTACAAGGCCTTTCGCAAGTGGTCGGGGTGCAACCCCGGGCATTACCGCAGCCTCGTGCTGGGTTCGGGCTGAGGCCGCGAGGCAAGCCTTCCCGCTCCCTTGCCGGCGGGGCTGTTCCTAGTCTGGGTGCCCACCCCTTGATGGAGCAGGCGCCATGAGCCCGACCTCGAGCACCCGCAAAACCACCGGCACCACAGACGATCCCACCATCCTCGATCAATTCATCGCCGAACGCCTGCCGGGTTGGCTGCGCACGGCATCCAGGGACCAGGCGCGCGCAGTGAGCGCTGCACTGATCCGGCATCAGGCGTCGCTTGAAGCGTTGACCGAGTTGTTCCAGCTCCTGCAGTCGCCCGACGTGTTCGCTGCGCCCCTGCTGGACAAGGCCTTGCGCGACACCCTGGGGCTGCAACTGGACACGCGTGCGGCGCACTGGAAGGAAGTGCGCCTGCGTCAGTACCGCCCGGGGCTTTCGGCCACGCCCATGCCTTATCTGGAGGCGATCGAGATCCAGAGCCCGCTGTTGCAGCGTGCCCTGCAGAACTTCAGCGAGACTGCCGGCGGCTACTGGGGATTCTTTCGCGGCACGGCGATCGTGTCTGCGGGTCAGGCACTGGGCGTCGCGCCCGAGCGGTTTGCCGGCCTGTGCCGCACGCTGGACCTGGGCCAGAAGTATCAGGCTCATCTGGACAGTGTGCTCGACCCGCCGGATGACGCACTCAAGCGCCAGCGCCATGCGCTGCTGGCCCGCGAACAGCGCGATCAGCTGGATGTGGCCGCCCAGGTCGGCTACCTGAAAAAGGACATCGACGAGGTGGCCTACCGCATGCTGCGCCAGGTGGTCGACGGGGCGAGCCAGGTGACTTACGCCGAGCACCCGGTAAGGGTGCGCAGCATCGAGGTGCTGGGGCAGCAGGTACAGGGCGCGGTCGCCTTTCTGGCCCGTGGCGAACCCCTGGAGGGGGCGATACGCTGGACCGAGGCCGGCCTGGTGCGCCAGGTGGTGGTGTTTCTGCCTGGCGATCCGCAGCGCCCGCTGCGTCAGTATCCGACCTGGTATGCCTGTGCAACCGATCTGGGCCTGGCCTTGAAATCGGCTGATTACCTGAGCTACTTCCAGAGCCTGATCAGCCTGCAGGAGCGTGCAGCTTTCGGCGCGGCGTGGCAGGCGCAGCGAGACGCGGCGCGCCCGGACCTGGAACTGCTCGATTACCCGCTGGCCGGAGAGTTGTTCGCCAGCCTTGCGCAATGGCGTATCGCCCGGCTCAAGGCCGACGCAGCGGTGCTTGCCGTGCCTACGGCCAGGGTTGACGATGCGCTGGCCGAAGCACGTCGCGAGGCCTACCTGGCCGCAGGTGAAACCCTGCTCGGCATAGCGGCCTCGTTCGTCCCCGGGGTTGGCCAGATCATGCTGCTCAGTAGCGTCGGGCAGTTGCTGGGCGAGGTCTATGAGGGCGCCGTCGACTGGAGCAAGGGCCAGCGCAAGGAGGCCCTGGCGCATCTGACCGGCGTGGCCGAAAACGTGCTGGCCAGCGTTGCAACAGGGGCGGGTGTGGC
>NZ_JAFKEC010000017.1 GCF_017848315.1 Pseudomonas palmensis | reverse complement strand
GCTGGCCGGTCGGCTGACCGGACTGCGGGTCGCGCGGGATGATCACTTCGTGGTTGAAGCCCTGGACCATGACCTGGTCTTCGTGGCCTTCCTGGTAGGTGTTGCCGACCGAATCGGCGGTGAAGGCACCGGCGGTGATCAGGCCTTGTTTGGTGCCGGTGACGGACATGTAGGCAGGTGTTGCCATGGGGGTTTGCTCCTTGCAAAAAGTGAAGCCGGACAGGCGAAAAATGCCGTGCGGCTGCAAGGAGACAGTTCAAGACCCGTGCCAACTGAAATTTAATTGTTGTTAATCAGTGGCTTGTGTTTTTGCTGTACGTTTTTTGAGCACTTTTACGCGAGAAAACCCGAAAAAGTGCGCAACTTCTTGCGCAGTACTGTGCAAGAAGTTGCGCAGTTGGCTGAAGACCACGTTTATTATGGCCCGCAGCAATGTATGCACAGGGTTATCCACATTTGAGTGCGCAAGAAGTTGCGCAGTTGGGGAAATCGGCCGCGAGCATTTCAAGAGGCAAAACGAGCGTCGACTGACCGATCGATCGTCGCCGACAGGCACCCACTCACTGACGACTGAATGCGCTCGCCATCGCACCTCATGCGCCATGACCCTGTAAACTGTCGGCCAACTTGTCCCCCCCTCAAACGAGAGCTGCCCATGGCCAACCACGACCTCACCTTCGTTCCCGATCTCGATGCCGACTCCATCTCCTCCGACGTTGTCGGTTTCGGCGGCGTGCTGGTCTCCACCCAGATCCCGACCCGGGCAGACGGCAGCCTGGAACTGGGCGACATCACCCTGCAGAGCGAATGCACCCTGCAAGCCCTGAAGGTGGCACTGGAGCGCGCCGGCAGCTCGATGGACAGGGTCATGCACCTGACCATCTACCTCACCGACATGGCCGACCGCGCCGCCTTCAATGCAGTGTACCAGCGCTTTTTCGCCAAACCATGGCCAGTGCGGGCCGCAGTTGGCGTGGCCGCCCTTGCGGTTGAAGGCATGCGCGTGGAAGTGACCGCCATGGCGGCCAAGGGCTGAGACCAGCCGTAGGCGGTCACCTGGCTCAGGACCGCGGCAGGCAGGCCAGCATCTGACGAATACGCTGCTGGGTATAGCCGGCTCGTGCAGCCGCCTCATCGATCGACTGCCGAGTCACCGTCTGCTCGATCAACCCGCCTTTGCGGGAAAATCCGGCCTGGCCAAGCACGACGAAATCGACTGGCTCGCTGATACCGTTGTAGGCACGGATATCGCTGGCGCTGCTGGCTGCTCGCCCTCTCCGGCAGCCGTCCCCTGGTTTGTCCGGGGACGACCGAAAAGGGGGCGTCAGGCCTGACTCGACAGCGCTGCAGCGCTGCCCCACAGGGATAGGGCCGGATGCCTGTGCGGTGATTGCATTGGTGTGCAACAACTGGTGCAGCGCGATTGAGCCTTCGCCAAAAGCCGGCCCGCTTTCGCCCACAAGCGCGAACGTGCCGTGCAGGCCCTTGCCTGCGACCCAGACGATCGATCCCAGCATGCTCGCCTTGGCGGCCACCGCTATGGGCAGTGTCTCGGAGTCCAGAGGTTGCACCTGGCCATCCACCTTGTGGCGCAATGAGGTGGTGGAAACATAGCTCTGCACCGTGGCGCCGCTCACGGTGTCAAGCAGCGGCCCCTTGCGCAGGCGGCCCTTGCCATTTCCGATGAGGTAGCGCCCATTGCCGCAGGATGTTCTGGCCTGCCCTGGCGCAAAGGGCTCGACTTCCATGGCATACACGCAGAACTCGGGCGTGTGCTCGGCAAACCCTTTGAGTTCCGCCTTCAGAAAAGCGTTTCGGCAATCAAGGTCGCATCGATAGGGGACACCTTTGCGCATGATCGAAAGGCCGTTGGCGATATAGGTGAACCCATGATCGCCAACGGTGTAGGCGCCCTTGCCACCATCCGGATTCACTGCCAGCCGCGCACGCACGGCGATCGAGCCATCCTTGAACACTCGCGTCACCAACACTCGGGAATCACCCTTGCTGCTGGTCAGTGTGCCAGGCGTACCGCAATCCTCGGCGCCTGAAGCCATTGACGCGGCGAGCAGAAAGCCCGCAGCAAGCCCGGACAGTACCGTTGCGCCAGACATTCTCGACCCCCCCAGCTCAAGGACCAGCCGCAGGAGCGGCGGAGATACTGATGTAGAAGTCGATGGTGACTTCGCCCTTCTGGCTATCCGTCAGATAGGCCTTCAGCGGTTTCTGGGTCTGCCTGAGCGCCTTGACCTCCACCCAGTAGCTTCTGTTTTCAGTAATCACTCTGATTTCGGCAGCGCCCTGATCGGATGAGTCCTGGGTTGCGTAGGTGATGCGCAGGTCGCCGGAGGAGTTCAGGATCAGAAAGCGCTCCTGCCCGCCTGCCACCATGTCCAGTGTGGATCCGGATGGCAGCCCTTTGATCGAGGGCACTTGCCCCTGAAACGGGTTGCAACCGGGAGCATCACTGTCAAAGCCCGGTGCAGTGGTGTAGATGCGCGCAATCCATTCATTGGCCTCATCGGCCAGCAAGGCCGCCTGGAGCTGCTGCTGGGCATTGAAACGTCCATTGATGGAAATAGGCGCCAGGCCGGCTGACCACGCGTTCTTCGTGCCGTCCGGCGGGGGAACCGGCCGTGACCCGATCGCGTCGGAGATGATCCGGTACGTCACCTCAGGGGCAGGCTGCAATGCAGCCAGGTAGTTATTGAGCGCCGCGACGATTTCGACCAGTTTCTCCTTGTACACCCTGTCGAATGCCTTCGCCCTGGAAATCGCGCCATACAACGAGTAGGCATTGGTAATCGACACGGCTCCAGAGCCAGCCTTCAGCTGGGCGATGCGCCTTATCAGCTCGTTACCCTCCTCCAGGCTGGCCCGCTCGTATATCGACTCGACACACATCACCGCTTGCACGCCACGGTGATAAAGCTGCTCTCTGGTGGGTTTGTACTGCGCAGCGGAAAAACCATAGAGCGATGCACTGCCAGCCGCAAGCGCTGCCACCTGGTGACCGTTGCCTGCAGTGACGGCCTTGTAGCCCCCAAGACCCAGCGCACCTGCCAGCGCCAATGACGATCCCGACTGCCAGTAGGCCAATCCGTTGGTCTTGCCCTGGAGCTCCATGCGGATCTTGCTGGCCAGTTGCGAGCCAGTGGCAGTCTTTGTTTCAGGCGCGATACTCTGCACATAAGGGTTGAACAGCGCACAGGATGCGAGCAGCGCGGCCCCGCCCATGACCAGCAGTCTGACCAGCCGTATCGTCATGATGCCAATCCTTTGGAAGGCTGTAACAACGACGATAGATCCGCCATGGCAAATAGCAAGTGCGCCAGTATTTAAGACGCCTGCAGCAGTCCTATGCTTCGACTCAGGGCCCAGTGCGAGCAGGATATGTTTCACCAACCCCCTGTTTCCAGTACCCTCGACGCAACTGCGGACATACATCTGATTCCATGCGAAAACTTCTGCTTGGCGCCCTGGCGCTTGTTCTGACTGCCATGCTCCTGGGCTATGGCCTGTGGACCGAACAACGCCCGGCCGGCCACTACCTGTCCGACCTTCGTGTTGAAGTGGCGCTGAACCAGGGCGTGCCCGCCGACAAGGGCAATCTGCTGGGCATCGAGCCACTGCTGTATCCGGGCGACTACCAGAACCTGGCCCTGCTGCACCGCAAGCTCGCCGCCTACCTTGAACACGCTCGCACCCAGGGCCTGGTCGGCCCGCGCACGATCGTGGTGCTGCCCGAGCATATCGGCACCTGGCTGTGGGCCCGCGGCGAAAAGAAAGAGCTGTACCAGGTCACCCGCCTGCAGGAGGCCTGGCAATGGCTGGAGCTGAGCAACCCGCTGCGCTACGGGCTGGCGATGTTCAACGCCGAGGGCGACGACCGCCGCGCCGATGCGCACCTGCGCATGAAGGCCACGCAGATGGCAGCCGACTACCAGCAACTGTTCGGCGGCCTGGCCAGGGAGTTCGGCGTGACCCTGGTGGCCGGTTCCATCGTGCTGCCCACGCCGTATGCAGAGCAAGGCATCCTTCACAGTGGCAGCGGCGCGCTGTACAACAACGGCGTGGTGTTCGCCAGCGACGGCAAGGTGATCGGCCAGCCGCAACGCCAGCAATACCCCGACAGTGAAGTGCGCCGCTTCATCCGCAGCGGCGATGCCTATCCGCTGCAAGTATTCGATACACCCGCAGGCCGCCTCGGCGTATTGGTGGGCAGCGACAGCTGGTACCCGACCAACTACCAGCAACTGGCCGCGCAGTCGGCACAACTGATCGCGGTACCCGCCTTCATCAGCGGCCGAGACAGCTGGACCGCCCCCTGGCGCGGCAACCGCCACCAGCCGATGGCCGTGAGCCTGCCGCTCAAGGCCGGCCAGGTCGAGGAAGGCCAGGCCTGGCAGCGCCTGATCGGCCACGGCCAAAGCGCCGATACCGCCCTGCTGAGCGTGTTCCTGCGCGGCCAGTTCTGGGAAATTGCCGGCGACGGCCTGGGCTTCACCAGCCGCGGCGGGCACTACGTCAGTGCCAGCAGTCATCCCGGCGCGCGCCTGCTCAACCTCTGGCTGTAACCGATGAACCGACCACGGGTACGCCTGGGGGATCTGTCGGTGGGGTTCATCCAGAGCCTTGCGCAGGCGCTGCAGCAACTGGGGCATGATCCGGCCCCCCTTCTGCAACGCTACGGGCTTGTGCCTGCACGGCTGGCCGAAGCCGGTGCGCGCCTGTCGATTCCGCGCTACATGCACCTGGGGCATGCCGCCATTGCACTCAGCAACGAACCGGCGCTGGGCTTGCACATGGGCCGCCTGAGCCGCCTGAACCAGGCCGGCCTGGCCGGTGTAGCCGCCGCCCAGGCCCCTACCCTGGGCGAGGCCGCGCGTACGCTGGTGCGTTTCGAGCCGCTGTACGCCGCCAACTACCGTGGCCAGTCCAGCCTCCATGAGGACAATCAGGGCGCCTGGCTGCGCTTCTATTCGATCAGCCCGTACAACGACTACAACCGCTTCGTGGTCGACTCGGTACTGGCCGGCTGGCTGGCACAACTGTCGGGGCTGGTGGGGGTGGCAGTGCAGGCGGAGCGCATGGAGATCGAGTTTTGCGCGCCTGCCTATGCCGACCGTTACCAGGCCCTGTGCAGCAGCCCGGTGCAGTTCGGGGCCACACATAATCAGTTGCGCCTGGACCGCGCCAGCCTGGCGCTGCGCAACCCGGCCCATTGCCCCAGCACCTGGCAGCACCTGTTGCAGCTATGCGAGCAGGAACTGGCGGAGCGCACGCGCATGCGCAGCCTGGCTGAGCGTATCGCCCATCTGCTGGGGCCATTGCTCAACGGCGGACGTGAACCTGACCTGGGTGAAGTGGCGGCGCAGTTGCAACTGCCCACGTGGACCTTACGGCGCAAGCTGGCCGAGGAAGGCACGCAGTTTCGGGCGATTCTGAACGACACGCGCCGCGATCTGGCTGTGACCTACATCCGCGACACGGAGCTGGCCTTTGGCGAAATAGCCTACCTGCTGGGGTTTGCGTCGGCAGAGGCCTTCCAGCGCGCATTCAAGCGCTGGAACGGCGTGACGCCGGGGGACTTTCGCCGCAGCCAGCGGCGGGGCGCATGAGCCCGATCAGAGCTCGGTAGCGTCTTCGGCCGGCTCTGGCGGGTCGAGTTCGAATGCGCGGTATTCCAGCAGTTCTTCTTGATAGTCGTCCATTGCCTGCTCCTTGATTTTCTCGATCATGTCATTGAGTCGTGCTTCACCCTAAAGTGCCCAGGTGAAGAAAAAATGACCGTGACGTGACAGGCTGGCGCAAGGTGGCTCGCCCTTCGCTGGCAAGCCAGCGAAAATTACAAGCGCTCAGCCCATTGAGATAAACGTAGCAGGCAATCGATGATTTATCCGATGCGTCACAGCGGCGCAGGCGCGTCGGGCGTCGGGGCCGCTGGAGGCTGCGCCGGTGCGGCGGCAGGCTCGGTGGGCGGTGCAGTCTGTTCGACCGTGATCGGCGCCGCATCCTGGGGCGGCGCCACAGGCTGCGAGCTCTTGCTGTCGTCGACCAGCGGTGCAGCCGGCGCTTGCGCTGCCGGTACCGCCACCACCGGCGCTGCAACCTCGGCAGGTGCCGCAGGGGCCGGAGCCTGCGCCGGCGCGGCCTCGACGGCCGGAGCGCTTGGCGCAGCAGGCGCAGGTTCGGGCACTCCCAGGTCGAGAGCCGGCTTGGCGGGTTCGGCCTTGGGCTCGACCTTGGCCTTCTTGCTCGGCTTGGGCAGGAAACTCTCGACCAACGCAAAGTAGCGCTCGTAGAACTTGGGCGAGGTCACCGTTTCGCTGGCCACTTTAACCATGGAGTCGTCCGACGAGCCGATCGGCATGGACACCGACCCCAGCACACCCACCCCGAGGCTGGCCGAAGTGTTGGATTTTTTCAGCGCATAACGGTCCTGCAGGGCATTGGCGAACATGGTCGAGCGCTGACCGGAACCGGTATCGTTGGCACAGACCACGTTGAAGCTGATCTGCAGGTGCGAGTCGCCGGTTTGCTGGAAGCTCTTGTTGCCATTGACCTGGCCCGGTTCGCTGGTGGTGATGATGTAGCCCTGGCTGAGCAGCGCGCGCCGGGCAGCCTCGCAGGTACCTGCTTCGCTGACCGGAAAGCTGCGCGAGAAGGTGCCCGAGTCGTCGAAGTTCTCGTGTTCGTAGATGGCGGCTTTCTTCGAGGAACAGCCGGCAACGCCCGCCAGCACAAGGGCCAGCCCGAGCGCAGTGAAGACGGTTGACTTTGACATTGAAAATCCTGCGAAAAACGGTCGGCGCCTATTGTGCATCACATCCGCAGATGACTGAAACCGCAACCGGGCGATCCGGCACTAAATTTCACCTGCACAGCGGCTGGCCTGCACTACACAGCCGTCCTGAACCATTGGTCGCGATTTTTTTCGCTCACTATTTAACCAGCTTTCCCACGTCATACCGGGAAATGTCTGACTCCCCGCTACACCTTGAGCCCATCGATACTGGCCCGGCATACGACAGAAAATGGCAATACGCCACTACGTCAGCCACTGACCATCGACCCAGGAGCATTCAAGGTGAAAAACATATCGGTGAAAGTGAAGCTGGCCCTCGGTTTCGCGAGTATCGTGCTGCTGATGGCGCTCCTCGCCGTGATCGGCATTCGCAGCCTCAACACCCTGACCACCCGTGCCGATCGGCTGGTGTCGGTCAATCACGTGCTCGACCACACCAATGACATTCGCGCCGCGCGCCTGTCGTATGAACACCACGGCGATGAAAACCTTGCGGCGCAATTGAACACCTCTTACAGCACCCTGGTGGCGCTGATCGAGGAGAACCTCCAGCGCCTGGACGACGCAGTGTCCAGGCAGCAGTTGCAACACGTGCTGGAAAACATGCAGGGCTACATGCAGCAGTTTCGCCAGCTGCAAACCGCCCAGCAGGACATAGGCCGCATCCAGGCCGGTTCCGAGCGCCTGGGCAGCAGCCTGCAGAACGATGTACGTACACTGACCCAGGCGCTGTACCAGGACGACGCCAGTAACGTCCGTCGCGACCTTGCCACCCTCAACGACGCCCTGAGCGACCTGCGCCAGAACAGCCTGGCCATGATGCGCGAGGGCAGCACCAAACGCCTGGACACGGTGCGTGAGGCCCACACGCGCGCCAATGACAGCGTGAAGCGCCTGGGCAGCCGTCACCCGCAACTGGGTAGATTGCCCTCCGACCTGGACCAGTACATGCAACTGGCCGAGCGCTTTGCCCGCGATGTCGAGCAGCAGGCCCGCAGCCGTACGGTGCTGGTGAGCAATATCGAAACCAGCCTGGAAGCGATCAATACGCTGATCGCACGCCAGAATCAGCTCAGCGTCGACGAATCCAGCCACAGCCGTGCATTGATGCTCGGGCTGCTGGTTGGCGCCATGCTGCTGGGCGGTGCGATCGGCTGGGTGATCATCCGCCAGATCACCCAGCCGTTGCAGCAGGCCGTAGTGATCGCGCGTCGTATCGGTGCCGGCGACCTGAGGGATAACAGCAGCGAGCTGCGCCGTGACGAGTTTGGCCAGTTGCTCCAAGCCCTCTCCCAAAGCGGCGACAACCTGCGCGGTGTGCTGGGCCAGGTGGGCACCGTTACCGCTCAGTTGTCAGCGGCGGCCGAGCAGCTCTCGGCCATCACCGAACAGACCCGTGCCGGCGTCGACAGCCAGAAACTGGAGACCGACCAGGTCGCCACGGCCATGAGCGAAATGGTAGCCACGGTGCAGGAAGTGGCGCGCAATGCCGAGCAGGCCAGTACCGCCACCCGCCAGGCCAACAGCCAGGCCAGCCAGGGCAATCTGGTGGTACAGCGCGCACTGACCCAGATCGACCAGTTGGCCGACGACATCGGCACCTCCGCCGACGCCGTCGGCAGGTTGTCCGAAGAGAGCGAACGCATCGGCAGTGTGATGACGGTGATCAATGCCATCGCCGAGCAGACCAACCTGCTGGCGCTCAACGCCGCCATTGAGGCGGCACGTGCCGGCGAGGCCGGGCGTGGCTTCGCCGTGGTGGCCGATGAGGTGCGCGGGCTGGCCCAACGCACCCAGCAGTCCACCGCAGAGATCGAGACATTGATCGGGTCATTGCAGCAGGGTGCGCAGAGGGCTGCAGAACGCATGCACACCAGCCAGGGCATGGTCGGTACGACAGTCGGGCTGGCCAATGAGGCAGGCGTGGAGCTGCAGGCCATCACACACACGGTCACGCACATCCAGGCCATGAACGTGCAGATCGCGACCGCCGCCGAACAGCAGAGCGCGGTAGCCGAAGAGATCGGTCGCAGCGTGATCAGTGTGCGTGATGTGGCCGAACAGACGTCCACCGCCTCGGCGCACACTGCCACCTCGGCGGCAGAGCTGGCGCGCCTGGGCACTGAGCTGCAAGGGCTGCTTTCGCGCTTCAAGGTCTGAGGGGCATATTCTTTCGCCAGCAAGGCCGGCACCTGCAGGCAGTACGTCGCCAGCAGGTGCCAGCCTTGGCGGCCAGGCTTTTCTGCAGGCACAAAAAAAGCGACCTTAAGGTCGCTTTTTTTGTTGCTTCGAGGAGTTCAAGGGCCTCGAGGCGGATATGGCGCAGCGGACGGGACTCGAACCCGCGACCCCCGGCGTGACAGGCCGGTATTCTAACCGACTGAACTACCGCTGCGTATCGCACAGGCTTTCACCTGTTTGAAACTGGGATCTGGCCTGAAGCCTTGGCTTCGGACCTCAAACCGGTTGTTGAACCGATCTGGAGAAAAGTGGCGCAGCGGACGGGACTCGAACCCGCGACCCCCGGCGTGACAGGCCGGTATTCTAACCGACTGAACTACCGCTGCGCATAGTGGACTTGCGTCCTGTTCCTCTCTGGTAACACCGTCTTTCGAAAGTGTCGGGCCAGGAACATCTCAGAAAGTGGTGGGTGATGACGGGATCGAACCGCCGACCCTCTGCTTGTAAGGCAGATGCTCTCCCGGCTGAGCTAATCACCCGTGTGCTTCGCTGAGGTGGTGAAATTTACGCAGGTATCGAACCTAAGTCAATACCAGTGTTGAAGTTTTTTTCACTTTCGTAAAAAAACAGCTGCAGGCTTCAAGCAACAAGCTGCAAGTAAAAGCAGAATCAAAAGCCGATTGCACAGGTTCTTGCAGCGTGTCGCGTGAAGCCTGCCGCTTACGTGTAAATCATCTTCTTGGTCATGCCACCGTCCACCACGAACTCCTGGCCGGTGACAAAACCCGCGTTGCGCGACAACAGCCATGCCACCATCGCCGCCACATCTTCCACGGTCCCTACCCTGCCCGCCGGGTGCTGCGCATGGTCGGCCTCGCTCAAGGGCTCGGCACGGCGCAGCGAAGGGTCCCGCGCATCGATCCAGCCAGGGCTGACAGCGTTGACGCGGATCTCCGGGCCCAGGCTCATGGCCAGTGCGTGGGTCAGGGCCAGCAGCCCGCCCTTGCTCGCAGCATAGGCCTCGGTATCGGGTTCGGACTGTGCCGCACGGGTGGACACCAGGTTGACGATGGCGCCGCAATGCGCGCGCAGGTAAGGCGCACAGTGCTTGGCCAGCAGCATCGGGCCACCCAGGTTGACCGCCAGCACGCGGTTCCAGTGGTTCAGGCTGAGGCTTTCGAGGGTGGTATTGTGCGGGTCGGCAATCGCCGCGTTGCACACCAGCGCATCCAGGCGTCCGAACTGCCCCAGCACCTCGGCCACGCCCACCGTCACCTGGGCCTCGTCGGCCACGTCCATGCCGACGAACCAGGCGTTGTCACCGAGCACCTTGGCCACCTTCGCGCCACGGGCCCGATCCAGGTCGGTGAGCACCACTTGCCAGCCCTCGCTGATCAGCCAGGCCGCGATGCCCAGGCCGATCCCGCGTGCAGCGCCGGTTACCAGCGCCACACGCCCGTTGTGGCTGCTCTCGCTCACCGACCAGTCGATCACAGCGCCGCCAGACCGCGCGCCAGGTCGGCCTGCAGGTCGCCCACGTCTTCCAGGCCCACGGCAACCCTGATCAGGCTGTCGCGAATCCCGGCGGCCTCACGCTCCTGCGGCGCCAGACGGCCGTGGGAGGTGGTGGCCGGGTGGGTGATGGTGGTCTTGCTGTCACCCAGGTTGGCGGTGATCGAAATCAGCCGCGTTGCGTCGATGAAGCGCCATGCGCCCTCCTTGCCACCCTTGACCTCGAAGCTCACCACCGCACCGAAGCCGCGCATCTGGCGCTTGGCCAGCTCGTGCTGCGGGTGGCTTGGCAGGCCGGCGTAATGCACCTTCTCGACACCGTCCTGCTGCTCCAGCCACTCGGCCAGGGCCTGGGCATTGGCGCAGTGGGCGCGCATGCGCAGGTTCAGCGTTTCCAGGCCCTTGAGGAACACCCAGGCGTTGAACGGGCTCAGCGTCGGCCCCGCAGTACGCAGAAAGCCCACTACTTCCTTCATGTGCTCGTTGCGCCCGGCGACCACGCCGCCCATGCAGCGGCCCTGGCCGTCGATGAACTTGGTCGCCGAATGCATGACGATGTCCGCGCCCAGCTTCAATGGCTGTTGCAGGGCCGGAGTGCTGAAGCAATTGTCCACCACCAGCAGCGCGCCCCGGGCATGGGCGATCTCGGCCAGCGCGCCGATGTCCACCAGCTCGGCCAGCGGATTGGACGGCGACTCGACGAACAGCAGCCTGGTATTGGGCTTGATCGCCTGTTCCCAGCCAGCCAGGTTGGCCAGCGGCACGTAGTCGACCTGCACGCCGAAGCGCTTGAAGTACTTCTCGAACAGGCTGATGGTCGAACCGAACACGCTCTGCGAGACCAGCACGTGGTCGCCAGCGCTGCACAAGGCCATCACCAGCGACAGGATCGCGGACATGCCTGTGGAGGTGGCGACCGCCTGCTCGGCGCCTTCCAGGGCGGCGATGCGCTCCTCGAAGGCCCTTACGGTCGGGTTGGTGTAGCGCGAATAGACGTTGCCTGGAACCTCGCCGGCGAACCGCGCAGCGGCATCGGCCGCCGTACGGAACACGTAGCTGGAAGTGAAGAACAGCGGGTCGCTGTGCTCACCTTCCGGCGTGCGATGCTGGCCGGCGCGTACCGCCAGCGTATCGAAAGCGACCCCGTCGAGGTCGCTGTCCAGGCGCCCGGCATCCCATTGCTGTGTCATGCCGTTGCTCCCCTTGTCAGTTGTTGTAAAGGTCGATGATCGCGCTGACCGCCTGGTTCTTGACCTTGGAGGCGTCGTTGCGCGCCTGCTCGATCTTGTCCAGGTAGGCGGCGTCGATGTCGCCAGTCACGTACTGGCCATCGAATACCGCGCAATCGAAATGCTCGATCTTGATCTTGCCACCACCTACAGCCTCGATCAGGTCCGGCAGGTCCTGGTAGACCAGCCAGTCGGCGCCGATCAGTTCGGCCACGTCCTGGGTGCTGCGGTTGTGCGCGATCAGTTCATGAGCGCTCGGCATGTCGATGCCGTAGACGTTGGGGAAACGCACCGCTGGCGCGGCGGAGCAGAAGTAGACGTTCTTCGCGCCGGCTTCGCGGGCCATCTGGATGATCTGCTTGCAGGTGGTGCCGCGCACGATCGAGTCGTCGACCAGCATCACGTTCTTGCCGCGGAACTCCAGCTCGATGGCATTGAGCTTCTGGCGTACCGACTTCTTGCGCGCGGCCTGGCCGGGCATGATGAAGGTACGGCCGATGTAGCGGTTCTTGACGAAGCCTTCACGGAACTTCACGCCCAGGTGGTTGGCCAGTTCCAGCGCCGCGGTACGGCTGGTGTCGGGAATCGGGATGACCACGTCGATGTCGTGCTCGGGACGCTCGCGCAGGATCTTCTCGGCAAGCTTCTCGCCCATGCGCAGGCGCGCCTTGTACACCGACACACCGTCGATGATCGAATCCGGGCGGGCCAGGTAAACGTGCTCGAAGATGCAGGGGGAAAGCTTGGGCGCGATGGCGCACTGGCGGGTGTGCAGCTTGCCTTCTTCGGTGATGTACACCGCTTCGCCCGGCGCCAGGTCGCGGATCAGGGTGAAGCCGAGCACGTCCAGCGAGACGCTTTCGGAGGCGATCATGTATTCGACGCCTTCGTCGGTGTGACGCTGGCCGAACACGATCGGGCGGATGCCGTTCGGATCGCGGAAGCCGACGATGCCGTAGCCGGTGATCATCGCCACCACCGCGTAGCCACCCACGCAACGGTTGTGCACGTCGGTCACGGCGGCGAACACGTCTTCCTCGGTCGGTTGCAGCTTGCCGCGCACCGCCAGCTCATGGGCGAATACGTTGAGCAGCACTTCGGAGTCGGAGTTGGTGTTGACGTGGCGCAGGTCGGACTCGTAGATCTCCTTGGCCAGTTGCTCCACATTGGTCAGGTTGCCGTTGTGCGCCAGGGTGATGCCATACGGCGAGTTGACGTAGAACGGCTGGGCCTCGGCCGAGGTCGAGCTGCCCGCAGTCGGGTAGCGCACATGACCGATGCCCATGTGGCCCACCAGACGCTGCATGTGACGCTGCTGGAACACGTCACGTACCAGGCCGTTGTCCTTGCGCAGGAATAGTCGGCCATCATGGCTTGTAACGATACCGGCAGCATCCTGGCCGCGGTGCTGGAGCACGGTTAGCGCGTCATACAGCGCCTGATTGACGTTCGACTTACCGACGATACCGACGATGCCACACATGCGACGCAACCCCTACATTATGAAACTTGACGGATCAGCACTCAGGGCGCTTTGGGCCCAAGCAACTGTTCTTGAAACGGGAGATCAGCCGGTGCGCTGATTCCGCTGGCTAGCCACTGGCTGGTCAGCCCCAGAATGAGGTTTTTCGACCAGTCAGCCACCAATAGAAATTGTGGCAGCAGGCGAGACTCCTGCCACCACGGGTCCTGTTGTACCGGCCCCAGGCTCAGCAGCCCGACCGCCACCACGACGAGCAGGGCCCCGCGAGCGGCGCCGAACGCCATGCCCAGGAAGCGATCGGTCCCGGACAACCCGGTGACGCGAATCAGCTCGCCGATCAGAAAATTGATCATTGCCCCCACCAGCAAGGTGGCGACGAAAAGAATGGCACATCCGGCTATCACCCGCGCCGACGGCGTCTGGATGTAGCCTTCAAGGTACTGCGAGATACCGCCACCGAACATCCAGGCGACCGCACCGGCGATGATCCAGGTAAGCAGCGACAAGGCTTCCTTGACGAAACCGCGCTTGAGACTGATCAGCGAAGAAACGGCGATGATCGCGAGAATCGCCCAGTCGACCCAGGTAAATGCCACAGTGCTGCCTGCAAACGGATAAGGCGGCGCATTTTACCAGAGCGGTGGGCTATCGGTAAGCGGTGATTTGCCGTCCGGCGGCGGCCGGACGGCGGGGGGTCAGCTACGTTCGGGCTGGAAGCGCACCACAAAACCCTTGAGGTTCTGCTGGCGGTTGATCACATCGCGCAGGCGCTCGGCTTCGGCACGCTCGATCAGCGGCCCGACGAACACCCGGTTGGTACCTTCGGCCGAGCGAATATAGGCGTTGTAGCCCTGGCTACGCAGGGTTTTCTGCAGGTTCTCGGCATTGGCGCGGTTGGACAGGCTGGCCAGTTGCACCGACCAACTCACCGGCAGGCCATTGCCATCGACCTTGGCAGGTGCACTGGCAACCGGCTTGGCCGGGGCCGGCTTGGCCTCCGTCACCGGCGCGGCGGGCGCTGGGGTGGGCGCAGTCACCACCGGTGCCGGGGCAATGGGCGTGCTCGGTGCGCTGGGTTCCTGGGCGGTGAGCGCCTCATCCTGGATCACCTGCGGCTCGGGCACCTCCACCGGTTCCACCTGCACCTGCGGCAAGGCCGGCACAGCCGGGGCGGCGGGCGCCTCGACATGCACCTGGCGCAGCTCGTCCTCACGGGTGAACAGCATCGGCAGGAAGATCACCGCCAGTGCCACCAGCACCAGCGCGCCCACCATCCGCTGCTTGACGACTTTATCCAGCAACGCCATTTGCCCCGTCCTCCATGGTCTGCCGGCTCAGCCACTGCAGGGCCTCGCCGACACAGAAAAATGATCCGAACAGCAGGATCTGGTCGCCTGCCGTCGCTTGCGCGCACTGCCCGTCAAGGGCGTCGGCGACGCTTGCATACGACTTCACGTCGGCGCCAAGGTTCTGCAACGCGGCCTGCAACTCGCTTGCAGGCCGGCTGCGGGCAGTGTCCAGAGGCGCAACCGCCCAGTGGGCCACTTGCGCATGCAGCGGTTCGATCACCCCGGCCAGGTCCTTGTCGGCCAGCAGGCCGAACACCGCCAGGCGCCTGCCGGGCACCGGGCGCGAAGCCAGGCGCTGAGCGAGGTACTGGGCCGCATGTGGATTATGGCCGACGTCGAGCAGAATGCTCAGGTGCTTGCCCTGCCAGATGAACTGGCGACGGTCGAGACGCCCGACGATACGGGTGTCGCGCAGTGCCTGGGCGATCTGCGCGGCATTCCAGGGCAGGCCGGTCAGCAGGTAGGTCTGCAGCGCCAGCGCCGCGTTTTCCATGGGCAGATCGAGCAACGGCAGGTCGTGCAGCTCGACGGCATTGCCGTGCGCATCCACGCCCCGCCACTGCCAGTACTGGTCGGTGCTGGACAGGTCGAAGTCGCGTCCGCGCAGCAGGAACCGGCAGCCTAGTTCGCGTGCCTTGTCCAGCAGCGGCTGCGGCGGGTCGAGGTCGCCACACAGCGCCGGCTTGCCGGCACGGAAAATCCCGGCCTTCTCGAAGGCCACCGACTCACGGGTATCGCCAAGGAAATCGCAATGGTCGACACCGATACTGGTGACCACGGACAGGTCGGCGTCCACCAGGTTGACGGTGTCAAGCCGCCCGCCCAGGCCCACTTCAAGCACCACGGCGTCCAGCGCCGACTGCTGGAACAGCCAGAACGCCGCCAGGGTACCGGCCTCGAAGTAGGTCAGGGAGGTCTCGCCACGCGCCGCTTCGACGGCGGCGAATGCCTGGCACAGCTGCGCATCGCTGGCTTGCTGGCCGTCGATCTGCACCCGCTCGTTGTAGCGCAGCAGGTGCGGCGAGCTGTAGACCCCGACCTTCAGGCCCTGGGCCTGCAGCAGGCTGGCCACGAAGGCACAGGTAGAGCCCTTGCCATTGGTGCCGGTAACGGTAATCACCCGAGGCGCGGGCTGGCCCAGCCCGAGGCGCGTTGCGACCTGCCGCGAACGCTCCAGGCCCATGTCGATTGTCGACGGGTGCAACTGCTCGAGGTAGGCGAGCCACTCGCCCAGGGTGCGCTGGGTCATACGTTGGCAGGCACCGGTGGTACCACGATCGGCTCGATCACGGGGGCGACGAACTTCGGCGTCGGCAGGCCCATCATCTGTGCCAGCAGATTGCCCAGGCGCGGGCGCAGTTCGGATCGGGCGATGATCATGTCGATAGCACCGTGCTCCAGCAGGAACTCGCTGCGCTGGAAGCCTTCAGGCAGTTTTTCGCGCACGGTCTGTTCGATAACCCGTGGGCCGGCAAAGCCGATCAGCGCCTTGGGCTCGCCCACGATCACGTCGCCGAGCATTGCCAGGCTGGCCGAAACGCCCCCGTAAACAGGGTCGGTGAGAACCGAGATGAACGGGATGCCTTCTTCGCGCAGGCGCGCCAGCACGGCGGAGGTCTTGGCCATCTGCATCAGCGAGATCAGCGCTTCCTGCATGCGCGCGCCGCCCGAGGCCGAGAAGCAGACCATCGGACAACGGTTTTCCAGGGCATAGTTGGCGGCACGCACGAAACGCTCGCCGACGATGGCACCCATCGAACCGCCCATGAAGGAGAACTCGAACGCACTGACCACCACCGGCATGCCCAGCAGGGTACCGCTCATGGAAACCAGGGCGTCCTTTTCGCCGGTCTGCTTCTGCGCAGCAACCAGGCGGTCCTTGTACTTCTTGCCGTCGCGGAACTTCAGGCGGTCGACCGGCTCCAGGTCGGCACCCAGCTCATTGCGGCCTTCGGCGTCGAGGAAGATGTCGATGCGTGCACGTGCGCCGATGCGCATGTGGTGATTGCACTTGGGGCACACATCCAGGGTCTTTTCCAGCTCCGGACGATACAGCACGGCCTCGCAGGACGGGCATTTGTGCCACAGCCCTTCGGGTACCGAGCTCTTCTTCACCTCGGAACGCATGATCGAAGGGATCAGTTTGTCTACCAACCAGTTGCTCATGCTTTCTTTCTCCAGTAGCGGCGACCGGCAGGCAAAAGTTGCCGGGTCACGCGTATGCCCTTGAGCTCAATTCGTGTATGACGCGATGATGAACCGTGGCCGGCGGTGCGCGTTCAGCGCGGTACCACCCTGCCCCAGCTTCATCGTCAACCTGTAAAGGCGACGCCGGTGGCGCCACCCGGTAATTTCGATCGGCCCGTGGGCGCGATCCGGCAGCAACGGGCTGCGAAAGCTATGGACGATGGCGCACCGCCAGCCGTCACATCGAGCATTCGCCCGCCCCTCACGCCTGGCGCACCGCGCGCATGAACGCCTCGATGCGGGCCGGGTCCTTGATGCCCTTGGCCTGCTCCACCCCACCACTGACGTCCACTGCGTAAGGACGCACCTGGGCGATGGCCGCCCCGACATTGTCGGCCGAGAGGCCGCCAGCCAGGATGATCGGCTTGCTCAGGTGCTCGGGTATCAGGGACCAGTCGAACGCCTCGCCGGTTCCGCCCGGAACGCCGGCCACGAAAGTGTCGAGGAGGATGCCGCTGGCCTTGGCGTACTGCTGGCAGCCGGCCTCCAGGTCATCCCCGGGGCGAACCCGCAGGGCCTTGATCCAGGGACGGTGGTAGCCGTCGCAGTCGGCCGGGGTTTCGTCGCCATGAAACTGCAGCAGGTCCAGCGGCACGGCGTCGAGGATCTCGTTGAGCTCACAGCGGCTGGCGTTGACGAACAGGCCCACGGTGGTGACGAAGGGCGGCAGTGCAGCGATGATCGCCCGCGCCTGCTGCACGTTCACCGCCCGCGGACTTCTGGCGTAGAACACCAGCCCGATGGCGTCGGCGCCCGCCTCGGCCGCGGCCAGCGCATCCTCGATGCGGGTAATCCCGCAGATCTTGCTGCGAACGGCGGACATGGCCTGTGAACCTCAGCTGAACCGGAAAGCTCCGGATGTTAGCAAATGCCTTGCGGGCCGTCAGCCGTCAACGACTCGTAACCCGTAAGGAAATGTGGCCCGATGAAACGCTCGGGCAGTTCGAACTCGTCATGGTATTCCACCTGCACCAGGTACAGCCCGAACGGGTGCGCGGTCACCCCGCCGGTACGACGCACGCGGCTTTCGAGCACTTCCCTGGCCCACTCGGGCGGACGCTCGCCGGCGCCGATGGTCATCAGCACGCCGGCAATGTTGCGCACCATGTGATGCAGGAAGGCGCTGGCACGGATATCCAGCACGATCATGCGCCCATGCCGGCTCACCCGCAGGTGATGGATCTGCTTGATCGGCGACTTGGCCTGGCACTGGCCGGCGCGGTAGGCGCTGAAGTCATGGATGCCCACCAGGTAGGCTGCGGCTTCGGCCATGCGCCCGGCATCGAGCGGGCGGTGATTCCAGGTGACCTGGTCGCCCAGGTGCGCCGGGCGGATCTGGTCGTTGTAGATCACGTAGCGGTAGCGCCGGGCAATGGCCTTGAAGCGCGCGTGAAAGTGCGCCGGCATCTGCCTGGCCCACGACACGCTGACGTCATGCGGCAGGTTGATGTTGGCGCCCATGGTCCAGGCCTTCATGCTGCGCACCGCCCGCGTGTCGAAATGCACCACCTGGCCGCTGGCATGCACGCCGGCATCAGTACGCCCGGCGCACTGCAGCGACACTGGCGAGTCGGCGACCTTCGACAGCGCCTCCTCGAGGGTCTGCTGCACGCTCGGCACGCCACTGGCCTGGCGTTGCCAGCCACGGTAGCGGGTGCCTTTGTATTCCACGCCCAGCGCGATTCTGAAAAAGCCTTCGGCGGCCATTTCGGCTGCGGCGTTATCGATGATTTCCAAGGGGATACAGCCTGTCGGTTTACGCAATGGCGCGGATTATAACGACAACGGCAGCCACGAGGGCTGCCGTTGGCCTTTCAGGTGGGCGTTCAGCTCATCTGCGAACGCAGTTCGATGGCTTCCTTGCGCTGGGTCTCGGTACCTTCCTTCATCACTTCATCGAGTATCTCGCGGGCGCCGTCGTTGTCGCCCATGTCGATGTAGGCACGTGCCAGATCGAGCTTGGTGGCGGCTTCGTCGGTACCGGAGAGGTAGTCGAACTCCGGCTCGTCGAGCATCAGGTCGGAGGCATCTTCGGCGGTGAAGTGCGGCGCGATGGAAGGCTGCTCGAGGTTCTGCGAGAGCTTGTCGAGCTCGGCGTTGACGTCGTCCAGCTCGGCGGCAAAGCTGGCATCCAGCGGGTCCGGCTCGTCGGCCAGGGACAGGTCGAAATCATCGGCCAGGTCCGGGAAGCTGTCGTCCAGCCCCAGTGAGTCATCGAACGCGGCCAACTGGGCCTCGATATCCAGTGGCGCTTCAGGCGTAGCGGCGGGTGCAGCTTCAGGCGCCGGTGGCGCAAGGTCGGCGCCCATGTCGAGGTCGAAGTCGGACAGGTCATCCAGGATTGGCTCGGGCTCGACCGGTGCAGGTTCGGGCATCGGCTCGGCAGGCACCTCGGCGGGCGTCTCGGCCGGCACTTCAGTCACTGCCTGCTCCTGCACGTCGGGCACTTGCGGCGCTGGCGTCTCGGCCTGGGCCTGGGCCTGGGTCTGCTCTTGCAGCAGGGTATCGAAATCGAGGTCGTCGAGCGCCGCGATATCGGCAGGCGGCGTGGCCTGCGGCGCCTGCGGATCATCGATCTGCAGGTCTGCCAGGCCCTCGAGACCTTCGAGGTCTTCAAGGCCTTCCAACCCCTCCAGGTCATCCAGGCTCAGGTCGAAGGCGCTGTCCAGGTCGTCTTCGCCCGGCAACTCGATTTCCGGCGCGGGCTGCGGGTCGTCCTGCAGCAGGTCCTGCACATACTGGGCATCCAGCTCGGCGGCCAGGGCCGCAGCGCTGACGCCCGCTGCGGCCACGCCGAGCATGGCCGGGTAACGCTGCTTGAGCGACTCGACATCGGCGTGGTTCTGACCATTGGCAACCAGTTGGCGCTCGTGGCCGACAAAGGCGTCACGGTCGCCCTGGCGGGCATAGACTTCCATCAGCTTCAGGCGCAGGTCGGCACGCTCGGGGGCCTGCTCCACCGCAGGCTCCAGCAGCTCGGCGGCATGGTTCAGACGACCGCGGGCAATGCTCAGGTCGACTTCCGCCAGCAGGGCATCGTCATTTGGCGCGGGGGCGTCCTCGGCCGGTGCCTGCACGGCAGCCGCGATGACGGCCGGTGCCACCACCGCAGCCGGGGCCGGAGACGGAACCTCTACCGGCTCGGGCGCGGGCTCGACCACGGGGGCCGGCTTGGGCTCGAATTCCGGCTCCAGCTCCAGCTCGGACTCCGGGTCCAGCCTGTCGTAGGCGGGTGCTACCTCGGCAGCCGCAGCCGCTGCAGCGGAGGCCGCCACCACACCCGGCGCCAGGGTCACGCTCGGCGCGGAGACCTCCAGGCCCTCGAAACTGCTTTGCGGCAGGTCCATGTCCGGCCCCAGGCCCAGGTCGCTTTCCTCGGCCAGGGCTCGCGCCATGCGCATGTGCTTTTCAGCCTCCTGCTGGGCACGACGCTTGCGCGCCAACAGCAGCAGAAGCAACAACAGCACCAGCAAGGCTGAACCTGCGATCAGCGCCAGCAGCCAGCTGTTGCCCAGCAGGTCGTCGAGCATCTTGTCCGAATCGCTCGGGGTAACGGCAGCCGGCGGCGTTTCGGCCACCGGCGCGGTATCCACGGCAGCCGGCGCCGGGGACACCACCGCTTCGCTCGGTACCGCCTGCTGCAACTGGGCATCGATCGCCGGCTGCTCGGGCGCAGGCACGCTCGTCGGCGCGGCGCTCTGGGCTTCCAGGCGCGCCAGCTGGTCGTTCTTCAGTTCGATCAGGCGCTGCAGCTTGTCCAGCTGGCTCTGCAGATCCGCCACACGGCTTTTCAGCTCGGCGTTGTCACGCCGGGTGGTGTCGAGGCTCTCTTCGGCCATCGCCAGCTTGTCGGCCAGGGCCTTGCTGTCGCCAGCCGCACCTTTGCCGCCGGGTGCCACCAGCTTGAGGTTGTCCTGCTGGGCGATACGCGCCGGGGCGGCGCCGGCCGCGTCACGCCGGGTGGCGTCGAGCTGGCGCGCACGCGGGCCCAGACGGCGCCCCTCACGCCAGGCCGCATACTGCTCGGCCACTTCCTTGACGGCCTGGCCCTGGGGGATGGCGGCGATCTGCTGCTGGTCGGGCAGGCGCAGTACCTGGCCAACCTTGAGCTGGTTGATGTTGCCGTTGTAGAAGGCATCGGGGTTGAGCGCCTGGATCGCCAGCATGGTCTGCTGCACCGATCCACCCTGGCGCGCCTTGGCGGCAATCTGCCACAAGGTGTCGCGACGCACGGTGGTGTGGCGGGCGGGCGCGGTCACCGCAGGGGTGACGCCCGAAGCCGCCTGGGCCGCTTCGGGAGAGAATTTGGAGGCGTCGATCAGTACGCTGTAGTCGCGCAGCAGGCGGCCCTGGGGCCACATCACCTGCACCAGGAACTTGACCATAGGGGCCGGCAGCGGCTGGCTGGAGGTCACCCGCAGCACGCTCTTGCCACTGGGGTTGATCACCGGGGTGAAGGTCAGGTCGTTGAGGTACGCCTGGCGTTCGACCCCGGCCTTGCTGAACTCTTCGGCCGGCGCCAGGCTGGGCACCACTTCGGCGGGAGTGAGGTCACGCACATCGAGCAATTCGATCTCGGCATCCAGCGGCTGGTTCTGCCCCGACTTGAGGGTCAGCTCGCCCAGCCCCAGCGCATGCGCCATACCCGAGGACAGCGCCGATGCCGCGGCTATTGCTAACACCAGTTTGCGAATTCGAAGCATGACCTCATCCTTTGTATGAACCTTCCCCGGCTACCGAGAAGAAAGTGAAAAACCGCCGTGAGGCATTTGACTGGCATGACCACCGGATCATGTTGGCAAGGTGCCCCGCAAGCGCGTGACGGCCGCTCACTTCCAGTATTTCAGAAACAATGTGCAAATCGTCGCCAAGTATCTTTTACGCAAGGTGTTTTATCAACAACTCCGCCAGCTGTACGGCGTTCAACGCCGCGCCTTTGCGCACGTTGTCGGTGGTCAGCCAGAGATTGAGCTGTTCGGCCTCGTCGACACCGCCACGCACCCGCCCGACATACACCACATCCTGGGCGACCGCATCACCGACCGGGGTCGGATAGT
This sequence comes from Pseudomonas palmensis, assembly GCF_017848315.1. Taxonomy (GTDB): domain Bacteria; phylum Pseudomonadota; class Gammaproteobacteria; order Pseudomonadales; family Pseudomonadaceae; genus Aquipseudomonas; species Aquipseudomonas palmensis. The sequence goes on along the minus strand of NZ_JAFKEC010000017.1, from coordinate 72,390 downwards.
CACCCGCCTCCACCAGCTCGACACTGTCGGCGTGCTCCAGCACGGCGTTCACCGCCGCCAGATCGACCGCCTTGCGACTGTGCACGGCCACAGTGTAGCTATCGCCGAAAAACACCGGGACTTGAACACAGGTCACGGAAATCTTCAGCGAAGGCAGGCCAAGCAACTCGCGCAGCTCACTCACCAGGCGACGCTCAAGGGCGCCATGGCCCTCGCTGTCGCTGGTGCCCACCTGGGCCAGCAGGTTGAACGCCACCTGGCGATCGAAGAAGCGCGGCTCCAGCGGACGCGCATTGAGCAACTCGGCAGTTTGCCGGGCCAGTTCGCCCACCGCCTCGCGGCCCTGGGCCGACACCGCCATGCACGCCGTCACGTTGACCCGTTCCAGTTCCAGCAGGTGCTTGAGCGGGGCCAGCACCACCGCCAGGGCAACCGCGGCAGCGCTCGGGCTGACCAGTTGCACGGGCAGGCTCTGACTGTCGATGGCCTGTGGATTGGCCTCGGGCACCACTGCTGCCACCTGTTCGGCCGACAGCGCGCCGGACAGATCGATCACCGCACACCCGGCGGCACGCGCCTTGGCGGCGAAACTGCGGGTAACCGCAGGGCCTGCGGCGAAGAACGCCAGCTTGACCTGGCTGAAGTCGAAGGCATCGACTTCGCGCACGCGCAGGTTCTTGCCACGGTAGTTCACCGAGCTGCCCGCCGACTCGTTGCTGGCCAGCAGGTGCAGGGTGCCCAGGGGAAAATCGCGCTCCTCGAGGATTTGCACCAGGGTCTCGCCGACGGTGCCGGTGGCGCCGATCACGGCGATATCGTAGGTCTGGGTCATGGACAGTGCCTCTGGCAGAACGGGGGGAGCGGCACTTTACTCGGATTGCCGCAGCGAGACCACCCGGTGCCGGCAAAGGCATCAGGCCACCACAAAAAAGCCCCCTGCGTCGCAAGACGAGGGGGCCTGTTCTACCGCGCAGCAGCGATCAACGCTCCAGCAGGATCCGCAGCATGCGACGCAGCGGCTCGGCCGCGCCCCACAGCAGCTGGTCGCCCACGGTGAAGGCGCCCAGGTACTGCGACCCCATGTTCAGCTTGCGCAGACGCCCTACCGGGATGTTCAGCGTGCCGGTGACGTTGGTCGGGCTCAGCTCCTGCATGCTGATCTCGCGCTGGTTCGGCACCAGCTTCACCCAGGGGTTGTGCTGGCTGATCATGCCTTCGATGTCGGCGATCGGCACGTCCTTGTTCAGCTTGATGGTCAGCGCCTGGCTGTGGCAACGCATGGCGCCGATGCGCACGCAGATGCCGTCGACCGGGATCGGGTTCTTGAAACGACCCAGGATCTTGTTGGTCTCGGCCTGGGCCTTCCACTCTTCACGGCTCTGACCGTTGGGCAGCTCCTTGTCGATCCACGGGATCAGGCTGCCGGCCAGCGGCACGCCGAAGTTCTCGGTCGGGTAGGCGTCGCTGCGCATGGCCTCGGCGACCTTGCGGTCGATGTCGAGGATGGCCGCCGCCGGGTTGGCCAGGTCATCGGCAACCGCCGCATGGGTAGCGCCCATCTGCTTGATCAGCTCGCGCATGTTCTGCGCGCCGGCGCCGGAGGCCGCCTGGTAGGTCATGGCGCTCATCCATTCGACCAGGCCGGCTTCGAACAGGCCGCCCAGGCCCATCAGCATCAGGCTGACGGTGCAGTTGCCACCGATGTAGTTCTTGGTGCCGGCGTCCAGCTGCTGGTCGATGACCTTGCGGTTGACCGGGTCCAGCACGATGACCGCGTCATCCTGCATGCGCAGGCTGGAAGCGGCATCGATCCAGTAACCCTGCCAGCCGGCTTCGCGCAGCTTGGGGAACACCTCGTTGGTGTAGTCGCCACCCTGGCAGGTCAGGATCACATCGAGGGTCTTGAGCTCTTCAATGCTGTACGCATCCTTGAGCGGAGCAATGTCCTTGCCCACGGATGGCCCCTGGCCCCCGACATTGGAGGTAGTGAAGAACACCGGCTCGATCAGATCGAAATCCTGCTCTTCGAGCATCCGCTGCATGAGCACGGAACCGACCATACCGCGCCAACCGATCAGACCTACACGTTTCATCGCAACTACACCTTCGCTAAAAGTGGGCCGCCGCCTGGAAGAAACCAGCGGCGGGCCCGAGAGATTACAGATTCCGCAGCGCTGCGACTACTGCGTCGCCCATTTCCTGCGTACCTACCTTGCTGCAGCCCGCCGACCAGATGTCGCCGGTGCGCAGGCCCTGATCCAGCACCAGGCTCACGGCCTGTTCGATGGCCTCGGCCGCCGCCTGCTGGTTGAAGCTGTAACGCAGCATCATCGATACCGACAGGATGGTCGCCAGCGGGTTGGCGATGCCTTGCCCGGCGATGTCCGGGGCCGAACCGTGGCACGGCTCGTACATGCCCTTGTTGTTGGCATCCAGTGACGCCGACGGCAGCATGCCGATGGAACCGGTGAGCATGGAAGCCTCATCCGACAGGATGTCGCCGAACATGTTGTCGGTGACCATCACGTCGAACTGCTTGGGCGCGCGCACCAGTTGCATGGCGGCGTTGTCGACGTACATGTGGCTGAGCTCGACATCCGCGTAGTCCTTGGCCACGTCCTCGACGATTTCACGCCACAGCTGGCTGGAGGCGAGCACGTTGGCCTTGTCCACCGAGCACAGTTTCTTGCCGCGCACGCGGGCCATGTCGAAACCGACACGGGCGATGCGGCGGATTTCGCTCTCGCTGTACGGCAGGGTGTCGTAGGCCTGGCGCTCGCCGCCTTCCAGTTCGCGGGTGCCGCGCGGCGCACCGAAGTAGATGCCGCCGGTCAGCTCGCGCACGATCAGGATATCCAGGCCGGCGACGATTTCTGGCTTGAGCGAGGACGCATCGGCCAGCTGCGGGTAGAGAATGGCCGGACGCAGGTTGGCGAAAAGGCCCAGTTGCGAACGGATTTTCAGCAGGCCGCGCTCAGGGCGGATATCACGCTCGATCTTGTCCCACTTCGGCCCGCCCACCGCGCCCAGCAGCACGGCGTCGGCCTGGCGCGCACGTTCCAGGGTCTCGTCGGCCAGCGGCACGCCGTGCTTGTCGATGGCCGCGCCACCGATCACATCGTGCGCCAGGCTGAAGCCGAGCTGGAACTTGTCGTTGGCCAGTTCCAGCACCTTGACCGCCTCGGCCATGATTTCCGGGCCAATGCCATCACCTGGGAGAATCAGAATCTGCTTGCTCATGGGTTCCTCATCATTCAATTCAAGCGGTGCGCCGCACTGGCGTACCGGGGAAAACTCAGCGTTGGGCCCAGAGCACGATCACGTCGGTGCTGAAGGAGCCATCGGCTTCTATCTGGTAATGCTGGCGAACTTCGTCGCCCATCGCCTGCTGCAACTGGCGAATCGCCGCACGCATCGGCTCGGGGGTGCGCATGCGCTCCACCCACGAGGTGTATTCCAGGCGCAGGCGCTGGCGCGTGTGGCTGCGGGTGCACAGGCCGGCTTCGCTGACCTGTTGCAGCCACTCGCCGGCAGAATAATCGCGCACGTGGCTGGTGTCGCGCAGTACTTCGACGCTTTGCAGGTAGGTGTCGAGCAGCGGGCTGCCCGGCGACATGACGTCGACGAACGCGGCCACGCCGCCGGGCTTGAGCACCCGGCGCACCTCGCGCAGGGCCAGGCCCAGGTCGCTCCAGTGGTGCGCCGAGTAGCGGCTGAAGACGAAATCGAACGAGGCGTCGGCGAACGGCAGGCGCTCGGCGGCGCCACGCTCGGTGACGATGTTGTTCAAGCCGCGCTCGATGGCGGCGGCGCCGACCACGTCGAGCATCTGCTGCGACAGGTCATAGGCGACCACTTCGGCCACCAGCGGGGCGACATGGAAGCTCACGTGACCGGCACCGCAGCCAAGGTCCAGCAGGCGGGCGTCGGCGTGCCCGGCAAGCTCGGCCTGCAGCAGGGCGAATTCGCTACCCTGGGCATGCACGGCGCTGCTCAGGTAGGCAGAGGCTTGTTCGCCGAACTGGCGCTGGACGACTTCGGTGTGGGCGGTGCTGCGGGTCATCATGGATCTCCTGGGGCGGCTTGGCCGGCACATCACTGCATCATTCAGGCGTCGCGAAACAACCAGGGCTGGCTAGCACGGTGCCTGGCTTCAAACGCTGCAATCGCATCGCCATCCTGCAAGGTCAGGCCGATGTCATCCAGGCCGTTGAGCAGGCAATGCTTGCGGAACGCGTCGATCTCGAAGTGGAGCACCTTGCCGTCCGGCCGCGTCACGGTCTGCGCCTGCAGGTCGATGGTCAGCTGGTAGCCCGGGTCCGCCTCAACCTGCTTGAACAGCTCGTCGACTTCCTCGTCGCCGAGGATGATCGGCAGCAAGCCGTTCTTGAAGCTGTTGTTGAAGAAGATGTCGGCGTAGCTGGGCGCAATGATGCTGCGAAAGCCGTACTCTTCCAGCGCCCAAGGCGCATGCTCGCGGCTCGAACCGCAACCGAAGTTCTCCCGCGCCAGCAACACGCTGGCCCCCTGGTAACGCGCATGGTTGAGCACGAAATCCTGGTTCAGCGGGCGCTTGCTGTTGTCCTGGTAGGGCTGACCCACGTCCAGGTAACGCCATTCGTCGAACAGGTTCGGGCCGAACCCGGTGCGCTTGATCGACTTCAAGAACTGCTTGGGGATGATCTGGTCGGTGTCGACGTTGGCACGGTCCAACGGGGCGACCAGGCCGGTGTGCTGGGTAAAGGCTTTCATGCTGCGCTCCCTTGGATCAACTCGCGTACATCGACAAAACGACCGGTTACTGCGGCAGCCGCCGCCATTGCCGGGCTCACCAGGTGGGTACGCCCACCGGCGCCCTGGCGCCCCTCGAAGTTGCGGTTGGAGGTGGAGGCGCAATGCTCGCCACTTTCGAGGCGGTCCGGGTTCATCGCCAGGCACATCGAGCAGCCCGGCTCACGCCATTCGAAACCGGCCTCGAGGAAGATCTTGTCCAGGCCTTCCTGCTCGGCCTGCGCCTTGACCAGGCCCGAGCCCGGCACCACGATGGCCTGCTTGATGGTCGAGGCCACCTTGCGGCCCTTGGCGATCACGGCCGCGGCGCGCAGGTCTTCGATGCGCGAGTTGGTGCACGAACCGATGAACACGCGGTCGAGCTGAATGTCGGTGATCGCCTGGTTGGCGTTCAGGCCCATGTACTTGAGCGCGCGTTCGATGGAACCGCGCTTGACCAGGTCGGCCTCGGCCGCCGGGTCCGGCACGCGCTGGTCGACCGCCAGCACCATCTCGGGCGAGGTGCCCCAGCTGACCTGCGGTTTGATCTGCGCCGCGTCCAGCTCGACCACGGTGTCGAACACCGCGTCGCTGTCGGACACCAGGTCTTTCCAGGCTTCGACGGCCAGGTCCCACTGCTCGCCCTTGGGCGCATACGGACGACCCTTGACGTAGGCAACGGTCTTCTCGTCGGTGGCCACCAGGCCCACCCGCGCACCGGCCTCGATGGACATGTTGCAGATGGTCATGCGGCCTTCGACCGACAACTCGCGAATGGCGCTGCCGGCAAACTCGATGGCATGCCCGTTGCCGCCGGCGGTCCCGATCTTGCCGATCACGGCCAGCACGATGTCCTTGGCAGTGACGCCGAACGGCAATTGCCCTTCGACGCGCACCAGCATGTTTTTCATCTTCTTGGCCACCAGGCACTGGGTAGCGAGCACGTGCTCGACCTCGGAGGTGCCGATGCCGTGGGCCAGGGCGCCGAACGCGCCGTGGGTGGAGGTGTGCGAGTCGCCGCAGACCACGGTCATGCCGGGCAAGGTGGCACCCTGCTCCGGGCCGATGACGTGGACGATGCCCTGGCGCACATCGTTCATCTTGAATTCGGTGATGCCGTATTCGTCACAGTTTTCGTCGAGGGTCTGCACCTGCAGGCGCGACACCTGGTCGGCGATGGCCTCGATGCCGCCCTTGCGCTCTGGCGTGGTGGGCACGTTGTGGTCGGGGGTGGCGATGTTGGCATCGATGCGCCAGGGTTTGCGGTTGGCCAGGCGCAGCCCCTCGAAGGCCTGCGGCGACGTCACTTCGTGAATGATGTGACGGTCGATATAGATCAGCGCCGAACCGTCGTCGCGCTGCTTGACCAAGTGCGAATCCCAGAGCTTGTCGTAGAGCGTTTTGCCAGCCATCAGACTTTCCTCATCAGTCTTTCTATGCCAATAACCCCTTGGCTTGTACGGACGATGCTATGGGGTTAGATTGAATAACTCAAATTCATATTTTTTATGCTTTGGATAACTTTCAGGAATCCAAACCCGAGGAACTCATTCCGTGGACCTGGCCAACCTTAGTGCCTTCATCGCCATCGCTGAAACCGGGAGCTTTTCCGGTGCCGGCGAGCGCCTGCACCTGACCCAGCCGGCCATCAGCAAGCGCATTGCCGGGCTGGAGCAGCAGCTGGATGTGCGCCTGTTCGACCGCCTTGGCCGCGAGGTGAGCCTGACCGAAGCCGGCCGTGCCCTGCTGCCGCGCGCCTACCAGATCCTCAACGTGCTGGACGACACCCGGCGGGCCCTGACCAACCTCACCGGCGAGGTCAGCGGTCGACTGACCCTGGCCACCAGCCATCACATCGGCCTGCACCGCCTGCCGCCGCTGTTGCGGGCGTTTACCCGTCAGTACCCGGCGGTGGCTCTGGACATCCAGTTTCTGGACTCGGAAGTGGCCTACGAGGAAATTCTGCACGGGCGCGCCGAAATCGCCGTGATCACCCTCGCCCCCGAGCCCCACAGCCTGGTGCGCGCGGTGCCGGTATGGGACGACCCGCTGGATTTCGTGGTCGCCCCCGAGCACCCGCTGGCCTGCAAGGGCGCGGTGGGCCTGGCGGACATTGCCCACCACCCGGCCGTGTTCCCCGGCGGCAACACTTTCACACACCATATTGTGCAGCGTCTGTTCGAGGCCCAGGGCCTGGTCCCCAACATCGCCATGAGCACCAACTACCTGGAAACCATCAAAATGATGGTGTCGATCGGGCTGGCCTGGAGTGTGCTGCCGCGCACAATGCTCGATGAGCAGGTTGCATCCATCGACTTGCCGGGCATACAGCTGTCGCGCCAGCTAGGCTACATTCTGCACACGGAACGAACGTTATCGAATGCGGCCAGAGCCTTCATGGCCCTGCTCGACAGTCACGCAAGCCCGGCGTAGCCCGCCCCTGCCCCGGGGCGGCCCGCCACCAAGGACGTATCACCCGCCAAAGGTCTGGTACCGATGCCCAAGTCAGCCAATCGTTTTGCGCGCCTTCCCCGTATCCACGCAGCAGACCCCCAGGAGCTGGAACAGGCCTGGGAAAGTGCGCCGCAGTTGCTCGCGGCGCTCAATGGTGCGCACCTTGGCGCCTGGGTGTGGGATGTGGGCAGCGGGCGCATCAACTGGTCACGAGGCACCCAGGCACTGTTTGGCTTCGATCCGCATCAACCGCTGACCCACGACATCGACTACCTCGACCTGCTGCCGGAAGAGGACCGCGCGCGCATGCGCCAGGCCTTTCATGCAGTGCTCAACGGCGAGCCGGTGGACCAGGCCCTGCGCCATCGCATCCGCTGGCCGGACGGCAGCCTGCACTGGCTGGAAGTCAATGGCAGCCTGGCCACCAACCGCGACGGGCGCCTGCAGATGATCGGGGTGGTGCGCGAGATCACCCGCCAGCGCGAACGCGAAACCGCACTGATCAACTCCGAAAAGCGCTTTGCCACGCTTTTTCACCTGAGCCCGAACGTGGTGCTGCTGACCCGGCGCGCCGACGGGCTGATCCATGAGGTCAACCAGCACTTCGAGAACATTCTTGGCTGGCCCGGCGCCCAGGTGATCGGGCGTACCACGCTGGAGCTGGGCCTGTGGGCCAACCCCAGGCAGCGTGACCAGGTGCTGGAGGCCACCAGCGGCAACAACGGCCCGGTGACCCTGGAAGTGCAGTTTCGCGCCAGCAGCGGGCAGGTCCACGATGGCATCCTCAGCACCCAGGCCATCGAACTCGAAGGTGTCACCTACCTGCTCAGTACTTTCGTCGACACCAGCGAGCGCAAACGTGCCGAACAAGCCCTCAAGGACAGCCAGGAGCGCCTGGACCTGGCACTGGACTCTGCCCAGTTGGGTACCTGGGACTGGCACATCCCCAGCGGCATGCTGTACGGCTCGGCCCGCGCGGCACAACTGCACGGCCTGGCGCCGGTGCCGTTCCACGAGTCGTTCGAGGCGTTTTTCGAAGGCGTGCCCGAGCTTGAGCGCAGCGGCATGCGCCAGGCCTATCGCAGCCTGCGCGAAGGCCCCGCGGGCAACTACCAGATCACCTACCGCATCCAGCTGGAAAACGGCGCCTCACGCTACCTGGAGAGTCGTGCACGGCTGTACCGTGACGACCAGGGCAACCCGCTTCGCATGGCCGGCACCCTGCTGGACATCACCGAACAGGTTGAACGCGAACAGCGCCTGACCAGCTCGGAGGAAAAGTTCGCCAGCCTGTTCCAGGTCAGCCCCGACCCCATCTGCGTCACCCGCCAGGACACCGGCCAGTTCATCGAGATCAACCAGGCGTTCACCCAGACCTTCGGCTGGTGCGCCGACCAGGTACTGGGTCGTACCGCCGAACAACTGGGGCTGTGGGCCGAATCGGCCGCCCGCGCACGACGCATCGAGCAGGTGATTCGCGACCAGGCGTTGAACAATGTCGCGGTGGTGGTCAATCACAAGGATGGCCAGCCCCTGACCTGTGTGATTTCCAGCCGCCTGATCAAGGTCGACAACCAGCCCTGCAGCGTCACCACCCTGCGCGACATCACCCAGCAGCAACGCGGCGAAGCCGCACTCAAGGCCAGTGAGGAGAAGTTCGCCAAGGCCTTCCACTCCAGCCCCGACGCCATCACCATCACCGAGCGCGACAGTGGCTGCTACCTGGAGGTGAACGACGGCTTCTGCCGGCTCACCGGCTACAGCGCCGACGAGGTGATCGGCCAGAGCATGGCTCAGATCGGGTTGTGGGCCGACGACAAGCAGCAGACCCTGCTGTTCGGTGAAATGCGTGAGCGCGGGCGGGTGCACCACCGCGAAATGCTGGGGCGCAACAAACGCGGCGAAATCCTCACCGTGGAGGTGTCGATGGAGCCGATCACCCTCAACGAGACAGACTGCCTGCTACTGACTGCCCGCGACGTCAGCCAGCTCAAGAATGCCCAGGCGCAGATCCGTCACCTGGCCTACCACGACCCGCTGACCAACCTGCCCAACCGCGCCCTGCTGATGGATCGCCTGAGCCAGCAGATCGCCCTGCTCAAACGCCAGAACCTGCGCGGTGCCCTGCTGTTCCTCGACCTCGACCACTTCAAGCACATCAACGACTCGCTGGGCCACCCGGTGGGCGACACGGTGCTCAAGATCATCACAGCCAGGCTTGAAGCCAGCGTGCGCCTGGAGGACACCGTGGCGCGCCTGGGGGGTGACGAGTTCGTGGTGCTGCTGAGCGGCCTGGAAGGCAGCCGCGAAGAGGTCACCGACAAGGTTCGCCAACTGGCCGACACCTTGCGCGAGCTGCTGGCCGAGCCGATGTCGCTGGACGGCCAGCGCTTGCAGGTAACCCCCAGCATCGGCGTGGCGCTGATCCCCGACCACGGCACCACGCCGGCCGACCTGCTCAAGCGCGCCGACATTGCGCTGTACCGCGCCAAGGATTCGGGTCGCAACACCACGCAACTGTTCCACACCACCATGCAGAAGGCCGCCAGTGAACGCCTGCGCATGGAGAGCGACCTGCGCATGGCCCTGGCCAGGGGCGAACTGGCGCTGCACTTCCAGCCCCAGGTGGATGCCCGTGACAACCGCATCGTCGGGGCCGAGGTTCTGCTGCGCTGGCACCATCCGCTGTTGGGCCAGCAGCCGCCCAGCCAGTTCATCCAGGTGCTGGAGGAAAGCGGGCTGATCCTGGAGGTGGGCAGCTGGATACTCGACGAAGCCTGTGATGCCTGCTCGCGCATGCTGCAGGACGGGCTGATCGATCCGATGGATTTCAGCCTGTGCGTGAACATCAGCCCGCGCCAGTTCCGCCAGAACGATTTCGTCGAGCGGGTGCGGCGCAGCCTGGACGACTACCGCCTGCCCTACCAGATGCTCAAGCTGGAGATCACCGAGGGCATCGTGATCCAGAACCTGGAGGACACCATCAGCAAGATGCGCGAGCTGAAGGCGTTCGGGGTGAGCTTTGCGATGGATGACTTCGGCACCGGCTACTCGTCGCTCACCTACCTCAAGCGCTTGCCGGTGGATGCGCTGAAGATCGACCAGTCGTTCGTGCGCGATGCACCGCTGGACCCCAATGATGCAGAGATCGTCAAGGCCATCGTGGCCATGGCCAGAAGCCTGGACCTGGCAGTGATTGCCGAAGGGGTGGAGCTGTCGGAGCAACTGGAGTTTCTGGAGCGGCTGGGGTGCCATCTGTACCAGGGGTACCTGCACAGCCGGCCATTGCCGCTGAACGAGTTCAGGGCGATGCTGCTGCAGGCACCGGCGGACTACTGACACACCGCAGCACGGCAGTTGCCAGCAAGGCTGGCTCCTGCAGTGAAGAGCCGCGGACCGGGCACAAAAAAGGGCACCCGAAGGTGCCCTCTTTCACTCAGCCCACACTCAGTTCAGCGCAGGTTTCTCGCCGTTGATCGGGATGCGCTTGGCCTTGGCTTCTTCAGGCACAACACGCAGCAGATCGACACTGAGCAGACCGTTGGCCAGGCCCGCCGACTTCACTTCGATGTGGTCAGCCAGGCGGAAGGACAACTTGAAGGCCCGCTGGGCGATGCCCTGGTGCAGGTAGGTGACGCTTTCACCACTGCTGTCACGCTTGCCGCCACTGACGGTCAGAACGCCTTTTTCCACTTGCAGGTCGAGGTCCTCTTCCTGGAAGCCAGCTGCAGCAACGACGATTCGGTAGTGGTCTTCGCCATGTTTTTCAACATTGTAGGGTGGGTAGGTGCTACCCGACTCGCTACGTGCCGCGGATTCGAACAGGTCGTTGAAACGGTCGAAGCCAACGGATTGACGGAACAGTGGAGCCAGAGAAAATGCGGTAGTCATGGTACATCTCCTGAAATATCAGCGAGTTGGTGATTGCGCGACCCGACTTCGGCATCGCGTACTCCCTAGATAAGGACCCGCCCTAACATTTCAAGCATCGACCACAAAAATTTTTTCAGGCCGCCTCGCTGACCGGAATACCCAGCAGCCGCGCCACGCGATCACAGTCGGTCTCGCGGCGCAGTTCGGTAAACAGTGCCGTGGCTTCGGGGTAGGTACGGGTCAGCATCGCCACCCACTGCTTCAGTCGCCCCGGTGCCTGACGCTCGGTCATCTGCTCCCGGGCCTGCACCCAGAAGTCCTGCAGCAGCGGTTGCAGTGCCTGCCAGTCCAGCGGCACGAACTCGATGCCCTGGCGCTCGGCGGCAATCTGCCGGGCCAGGTCCGGGCGCGACACCAGGCCGCGACCGAGCATGATGTCCTCCACGCCGCTGACCTCGCGGCAGCGGCGCCAGTCTTCCAGCGTCCACACCTCGCCGTTGGCGAACACCGGCACCTTCACCACCTCTTGCACCCGCGCCACGTACTCCCAGTGCGCCGGCGGCTTGTAGCCGTCGACCTTGGTGCGTGCGTGCACCACCAACTGGTCGGCACCGCCTTCGGCCAGGGCGCGGGCGCAGTCCAGCGCACCGTCCGGGCTGTCGAAGCCCAGGCGCATCTTGGCGGTGACCGGGATATGCGCAGGCACCGCCCGGCGCACTTCGCGCAGGATGGCATGCAGCAGCTCGGGCTCCTTGAGCAGCACCGCACCGCCGCGGGACTTGTTCACGGTCTTGGCCGGGCAACCGAAATTGAGGTCGATGACGGGGGCGCCCAGCTCGCAGGCCAGCACCGCGTTATCGGCCAGGCATGCCGGGTCGGAGCCCAGCAACTGCACACGCAAAGGCACGCCGGCGGCGGTTTGCGCACCGCGGCCAAGCTCCGGGGCCAGCTTCTCGTACACATGCGCCGGCAGCAACCGGTCGCACACGCGAATGAACTCGGTGACACACCAGTCGATGCCGCCCACCTGGGTCAGTACGTCGCGAAGGATGTTGTCGACCAGCCCCTCCATGGGGGCCAGGGCAATTTGCATGGCGTGGGTCTCGCGCGAAAAAGGCCGGCAGTCTAGCAAAAACCGTGGCTTATCGGGCTCCGGCCATCGCGGCGCCGTAGCCCTCGATGAATTCTGCCGGCATGCGCCTGGGCTTGCCGGTGGACAGCTCGATGCACACGAAGGTGGTCTGCGCCCGCAGCAAGGTGGTGCCGTCGCTTGGTCGCACCAGCTGGAAGTGACGGGTCATCTTCAGGCGCTGGTCCCAGTCGACGATCCAGGTGGCCAACTGCAGGATGTCGTCCTCATAGGCGCTGGCCAGATAGTCGATCTCGTGACGCACCACGGCCATGGCGCGGTCCAGGCGCCGGTACTCGGCCAGGTCCAGCCCCAGGCGCTGGGAATGACGCCAGGCGCAGCGCTCGAGCCAGGTGACGTACACCGCGTTGTTGGCGTGCCCCAGGCCGTCGATATCCTCGGCACCGACCTGCAGGTCGATGGTAAATGGCGTTGCCCGATCCCAGCTCATGCCCGCTCCCGATCTGTAGTGAACGGGCAGAGTGTAACGGATGCTCAGGCTGATTGGCGCACTGGCCGGGCACTGCGTTGCAGCAGCGCAAGCACGCCGTCGACCAGTTGCGGGTCGGACAGCACACGCATATGCCCGCCCTGGGGCAACAGCAGCAGCTGGCTGTCGAACCACGCCTGATGAATCAGCCGCGCCTCGCTGACGGCGACCAGCGGGTCGTCCTCGGCATGCACGATGAAACCGGGCAGTTCCAGCTGGTAGACGGCCACGTCCAGGCGCGAGATCGGCACCCCGACCTCTCGCTCCACCTGGCGAATGAAGGCTGCCCGCGCCCGCGCCGGCAACCCCAGGTGCCGCGCCATGCCGCGCAGCACCTCGAGCAGGCGCGCCGGCGCGGCGATGCTCACCGCCACCTCGGTACGCAGCCCCCACTGCAGGGCCAGCAGCGTACTGGCACCGCCCATGGAATGGCCGATCACCCCGTGCAATGGGCCCAGCTCACCGGCCGCCTCGAGCAAGGCGTGGGCGAACGACACCACGTTGGCCTTGTTTCCACGCGAGCGGCCGTGGGCCGGCCCTTCGAGCGCCACCGCACAATAGCCGGCGGCCACCAGGGCCTCGATCAGATGGGCGAACTGGGTGGGGCGCCCCTCCCAGCCGTGCATCAGCAGCACCGTGGGGCCTTGCCCCCAGCGCAGCGCACTCAGGCCAAAGCGCAGGGTAATGCGCTCGGCACGCGCCAGCAGCGGCAGTTCCCAGTCGCGTGGCGGCAAGGTGCGCGGGCTCATGAAGGCCTGGCGCATCTGCCCGGCCACCCGATTGGGTGCCAGGCGTCCAACAGTGGCGTTGATACCACGAATCCAGCTCAGGCTGTTCATCACGTCGCTCCAGATCAGATCACCGCGGACTTGGCGGCACGCAACACACGGTCGGACAATTCGCTGGTACCCAGCGCTCGCGCCAGGGCCAGGCCGCCGACCATCAGGGCCAGGTCGGCCAGCACTTTGTCGGCGTCTTCGGGGGTGTCGGCCAGGTTGGCCATCATCAACTCGATATGCTCGGTCAGCACCGCGCGAAAGGTCGCCGGCAACTGATTGATCTCGCCCAGAGAGCTGGGCAGCGGGCAGCCGCTGTCGACGGCATCGCGGTGTTTGCGCGACAGGTAGAAGGCCGCCACCAGGGCACGACGCGCCTCCCCGTCCAGCGACGCGTCGACCTGTGCCAGCAAGGCCCGGCGCTCGCCAAGTAACTGGCAAAAGGCTTCGAGCATCAGCGCATCCTTGTTCTCGAAATGCGCATAGAACCCACCCACGGTGAGCCCCGCAGCGCCCATCACCTGCTGCACACTGGGGTCGGCCGGGCCGTTAAGGATCAGCGCACTGCGCGCCGCATCCAAAATGCGCTGGCGGGTCTGGGCTTTTTTGTCGTGCATGGCAGGCCTCCAAATATTATGGATCTAATATTATGCTCATAATATTTATTGGCAAGCACTTTCTCCTGCGGCCCAAGGGCGAAAGAGATTTTTTCGAGGGAAAAAACAAAAGGCTCATTCAATAATCGAATGAGCCTTGAAATCCCGCAGAGCGGGTAAAATGGCGTCCCCTAGGGGACTCGAACCCCTGTTACCGCCGTGAAAGGGCGGTGTCCTAGGCCACTAGACGAAGGGGACTTGTAACCTTCGTGCAGGCTCGTTTTCACGAACCCTGGCAAAATTGGTGGAGCTAAGCGGGATCGAACCGCTGACCTCCTGCATGCCATGCAGGCGCTCTCCCAGCTGAGCTATAGCCCCAGATTTCTAGCCTCGCGGCCCAGCGATGTCTTGCAACATCACTTGTGTAAAACTGGCGTCCCCTAGGGGACTCGAACCCCTGTTACCGCCGTGAAAGGGCGGTGTCCTAGGCCACTAGACGAAGGGGACGAACCTTCTTACCACACAACCCGGCTGCTGGAACCCGGTTGAACCCTGAGTTGTATGACCAACTCCGGATAGGGAATTTGGTGGAGCTAAGCGGGATCGAACCGCTGACCTCCTGCATGCCATGCAGGCGCTCTCCCAGCTGAGCTATAGCCCCACAATGTCGCTTTGAACTGAATCGCTTGGCTGGGTGCTTCGCGCTTCGTTTCGTTCATCGCTGTGGACGGGGCGCATATTAAGATCGGATTGAAGACCTGTCAAATAAATTTTCAACAAAATCCAAAAGAAATTTCCGAGATAACAAACACTTACCGGCCTGGGTCAGGAGAGCCCCCGCAAACTCGGGGGTCTCGCCCTTGCAGGAGCCGGCCTTGCCGGCGAAACAGGCGCTGCGCAATACCGGGTACCGCAGCGCTTTGTTCGCCGGCAAGGCCGGCTCCTACGGGAAAAATGCTCAGGCAATGGTGCCCAACAGCTTTTCCCATTCCTTGTTTTCTTTCTTCGACACACCACCCAGCAGGTCCAGCGCCTGGCGCAGGCGGTAGCGGGTCAGGTCCGGCCCGAGGATCTCCATCGCATCGAGCACCGACACCGAGCTGGCCTGGCCGGAAATCGCGGCGAACATCAGCGGCATCGCGTCACGCAGCTTGAGCTCCAGCGCCTCGACCACCGCCTGGATGCAGCCGGTGATGCGATCCTTCTCCCACTGGCGCAGCCCCTCGAGCTTCCACAGGATCAGCTGGATCACCTGGCGTACCTGGTCGGCCGACAGTTTCTTGTGCTCGAACAGCTTGGCGTCGAGCTTGAGCGCACCTTCGAAGAAGAACCCACCCAGCGGCGCAATCTGGCTGAAGGTCTCTACCCTGCCCTGCACGTGCGGCGCGATCTTCATCATGTAGTCGCTGTTGAACGCCCATTTCTGCACGCGCGCGGCAAACTCTGCGACAGGCAGCTCACGCAGCCACTGGCCGTTGAGCCACGACAGCTTCTCGATGTCGAAGATCGGGCCGCCCAGCGACACACGCGACAGGTCGAAGTGCTCGACCATTTCGGCCAGCGAGAACTTCTCGCGCTCGTCCGGCATCGACCAACCCATGCGGCCCAGGTAGTTGAGCATGGCTTCGGGCATGAAGCCCATGCGCTCGTAGAAGGTCACCGAGGTCGGGTTCTTGCGCTTGGACAGCTTGCTCTTGTCGGGGTTGCGCAGCAGCGGCATGTAGCACAGGGTTGGCTGCTCCCAGCCGAAGTACTCGTACAGCTTGATCAGCTTGGGCGCCGAAGGCAGCCACTCTTCGCCACGCAATACGTGGGTGATGCCCATCAGGTGGTCATCGACCACGTTGGCCAGGAAGTAGGTCGGCAGGCCATCGGTTTTCATCAGTACCTGCATGTCCATGCGGTCCCACGGAATCTCGACGTCGCCGCGCAGCATGTCCGGTACCACGCACACGCCTTCGGTCGGCACTTTCATGCGGATCACATGGGGCTCGCCGGCGGCCAGGCGACGCTGCACTTCTTCAGGCGAGAGCAGCAAGGCGCGCCCGTCATAGCGCGGGGTTTCGCCGCGGGCCATCTGCTCGGCACGCATCTGGTCCAGTTCTTCGGCGGTACAGAAGCACGGGAAGGCATGGCCCAGATCGACCAGTTGCTGGGCGTACTGCTTGTAGATCTCGCCACGTTCGCTCTGGCGGTACGGGCCGTGCGGGCCGCCGACATCCGGGCCTTCGCTCCATTCGATACCCAGCCAGCGCAGGGCATCGAAGATCTGCTGCTCGGACTCGCGGGTGGAGCGCAGCTGATCGGTATCTTCGATACGCAGGATGAATTCGCCACCGTGCTGCTTGGCGAAGCAGTAGTTGAACAGGGCGATGTAGGCAGTGCCGACATGGGGATCGCCAGTCGGCGAAGGCGCGATACGCGTGCGAACGGTGGTCATGAGAGTCTCGAACAAGAGGTGAAACAAAGGCTGGATGTTAACAGCACGGGGCCACCCGGCTCCAGCAATGGGCACGATCGGCGCTTGTGTTTGCCAAGGCAAACCTTGTTAAATTTGCTTACATTTTTGGAACGATCGTACCCATGCCTGCCCAACTCAAGCGTCGCCTGCTGATTTTCCTGACCCTGGTTCTGCTCATCGGCCTGGGCTTTCTGGCCCACTGGTACTTCAAGGGGCGCTTCTACGAGAGCACCGACAACGCCTACGTGCAGGGCGAGATCACCCGGGTTTCCAGCCAGTTGGGTGCGCGCATCGAGCAGGTGCTGGTCGAGGACAACCAGCATGTGGCCAAGGGCGACCTGCTGGTGCGCCTGGAAGGCAACGACTTCCAGTTTGCCGTGGAGCGCGCCCGCGCCACCCTGGCCACCCGCGAGGCCGAGCGCCTGCAAGCCGACAGCCGCCTGACGCAGCAGGCGAGCCTGATCGCCGCCGGCCAGGCACAGGTGTCGGCCAACCAGGCCACACTTGGGCGTACCCAGCTGGACCTCAACCGTGCACAGGCGCTGCGCAAGCCAGGCTTTGTCTCGGAAGAACGGGTGACCACCCTGTCGGCCGAAAGCAACGTGGCACGCTCCCAGGTGAGCAAGGCCCAGGCCGACCTGCAGGGTCAACGCCAGCAGGTCAACGCACTGGCTGCCGAACTCAAGCGCCTGGACGCCCAGATCGCCACCGCCCGCACCGACCTGGCCCAGGCCGAGCTGAACCTGAGCCGCAGTGAAATTCGCGCGCCGATCAGCGGCATGATCGGCCAGCGCGCGGCACGCAACGGCCAGTACGTGCAGGCCGGCGCCTACCTGCTGTCGATCGTGCCCGATCAGGACATCTGGGTGCAGGCCAACTTCAAGGAAACCCAGATCGGCAAGATGCAGCCCGGCCAGCGTGCCGAGCTGGTGTTCGACAGCTACCCCGACACGCCGATCGAAGCCCGCGTCGACAGCCTGTTCGCCGCTTCCGGCGCGCAGTTCAGCCTGCTGCCACCCGACAACGCCACCGGCAACTTCACCAAGGTCGTGCAGCGCATCCCGGTCAAGCTGACCTTCGCCGCCGACAACCCGCTGCACGGCAAGATCCGCCCGGGCATGTCGGTGACCGCCACCGTCGATATCCGTACCGATGGCCGGTGATCAACTGATCCGTCCCGCCGGCGAACCCAGCCGGCGCGACTGGATCGCGGTGATGAGCGTGATGCTCGGCGCGTTCATGGCAGTGCTCGACATCCAGATCACCAACTCGTCGCTCAAGGACATCCAGGGCGCCCTGTCGGCGACCCTGGAAGAAGGCTCGTGGATCTCCACCTCCTACCTGGTGGCCGAGATCATCATGATCCCGCTGACCGCCTGGCTGGTGCAGCTGCTGTCGGCGCGGCGCCTGGCAGTGTGGGTATCGGCGGGTTTTCTGGTGTCGTCGCTGCTGTGCTCGATGGCCTGGAACCTGGAAAGCATGATCGTGTTCCGCGCCCTGCAGGGCTTTACCGGCGGCGCCCTGATCCCGCTGGCCTTCACCCTGACCCTGATCAAGCTGCCCGAGCATCACCGCGCCAAGGGCATGGCGATGTTCGCCATGACCGCCACCTTCGCCCCGTCCATCGGCCCTACCCTGGGCGGCTGGCTGACCGAGAACTGGGGCTGGGAATACATCTTCTACATCAACATCCCGCCCGGCCTGATCATGATCGGCGGCTTGCTGTACGGCCTGGAGAAGAAGGAAGCGCACTGGGAGCTGCTCAAAAGCACCGATTACACCGGCATCCTGACGCTGGGCGTCGGGCTTGGCTGCCTGCAGGTGTTTCTTGAGGAGGGGCATCGCAAGGACTGGCTCGAGTCGGGGCTGATCGTAACCCTGGGCAGCATTGCCCTGGTCAGCCTCATTACCTTCGTGATCGTGCAGTTCTCGAAACCCAACCCGCTGATCAACCTGCGCATCCTGCAGAACCGCAATTTCGGGTTGTCGAGCATTGCCAGCCTGGGCATGGGCGTGGGGTTGTACGGTTCGATCTACCTGCTGCCGCTGTACCTGGCGCAGATCCAGAACTACAACGCCCTGCAGATCGGCGAAGTGATCATGTGGATGGGGGTGCCGCAGCTGTTCCTGATCCCGCTGGTGCCGCAACTGATGAAGGTGATTTCGCCGAAGATCCTCTGCACCATCGGCTTCGGACTGTTCGGGCTGGCGAGTTTCAGCTCGGGGGTATTGAACCCGGACTTTGCCGGCACCCAGTTCAACCATATCCAGATCATCCGTGCGCTGGGGCAGCCGATGATCATGGTGACCATCTCGCTGATTGCCACGGCCTATATCCAGCCGCAGGACGCAGGCTCGGCGTCGAGCCTGTTCAACATCCTGCGCAACCTGGGCGGGGCCATCGGCATTGCGCTGCTGGCCACGCTGCTGGATGCGCGCACCAAGATGTATTTCGACTACCTGCGCGAGGCGGTGGTACCGACCAATGCCGCAGTCGCTGAGCGGCTGACCTTGCTGACCGAGAAGCTGGGCAGCGAAGGGGCAGCGCTGGCCAGGCTGAGCGAGATCACCCATCAGCAGGCGATGATCATGGCGTACAACGATGCCTTCCATTTTGTCGGCATCGGGCTGGCAATCAGCATGGTGGCGGTGCTGTTGACGAAGAAGCTGCCGCAGGGGTTGAAGGCGGGTGAGGCGCACTAGACCGCGTTGAAGTCTTCGCTGGCAAGCCCGCTCCCGCAGGTACTCCATTGCCCTTGGCGTCAATGTGATCCTGTGGGAGCGGGCTTGACCCGCGAAAGGCCCGTCAGACCGTGAGCAGTCGCTCACGCAACTGCGCGATCTCGTCGCGCATCTGCGCTGCAGCCTCGAACTCCAGGTCCCGCGCCAGCTGGTACATCTTCTCTTCCAGCGCCTTGATGCGCTTGGCGATCTCGCCAGGCGAACGCAACTCGGCCTCGTAACGCTCGCGCTCCTCGGCGGCCTTGGCCATGCCCTTGCGCTTCTTGCTGCGCGAGCCGGGCACGTTGGCGCCTTCCATGATGTCGGTGATGTCCTTGACCACGCCCTTGGGCACGATGCCGTTGGCCTCGTTGAAGGCCATCTGCTTGTCGCGGCGACGCTCGGTTTCGCCGATCGCCCGCTCCATCGAGCCAGTCATGTTGTCGGCGTACAGGATCGCGCGGCCGTTGAGGTTGCGCGCCGCGCGCCCGATGGTCTGGATCAGCGAGCGCTCCGAACGCAGGAAGCCCTCCTTGTCCGCATCCAGAATCGCCACCAGCGAGACCTCGGGCATGTCCAGGCCCTCGCGCAGCAGGTTGATACCCACCAGCACATCGAAGGTGCCCAGGCGCAGGTCGCGGATGATCTCGACTCGCTCAACGGTATCGATGTCCGAGTGCAGGTAGCGCACCCGCACATCGTGATCGGCCAGGTAGTCGCTGAGGTCTTCGGCCATGCGCTTGGTCAGGGTAGTGACCAGCACCCGCTCCTCCACCGCCACACGCTTGCGAATCTCCGACAGCAGGTCATCCACCTGGGTCGTGGCCGGACGCACCTCCACCTGGGGGTCGACCAGACCGGTCGGGCGCACCACCTGCTCCACCACACGGCCGGCGTGCTCGGCCTCGTAGTTGCCCGGCGTGGCCGAGACGAAGATGGTCTGCGGGCTGACCGACTCCCATTCGTCAAAGCGCATGGGCCGGTTGTCCAACGCCGAAGGCAGGCGAAAGCCGTACTCCACCAGGGTTTCCTTGCGCGAGCGGTCCCCCTTGTACATGGCCCCCACCTGCGGAACGCTGACGTGGGATTCGTCGATCACCAGCAACGCATCCGGCGGCAGGTAGTCGTACAGGGTCGGCGGCGGCGCGCCGGCCGGACGCCCGGACAGGTAGCGCGAGTAGTTTTCGATGCCGTTGCAGTAGCCCAGCTCCAGGATCATCTCCAGGTCGAACCGGGTGCGCTGCTCCAGGCGCTGGGCCTCGACCAGCTTGTTGTGCTTGTGCAGGTACTCCAGGCGTTCCTTGAGCTCCGCCTTGATCCCGTCCATGGCCTCCAGCAGGGTTTCACGCGGGGTCACGTAGTGGCTCTTGGGGTAGAAGGTGAAGCGCGGCAGCTTGCGGATCACCTCGCCGGTCAGCGGGTCGAAGGCCGCGATGTTCTCCACCTCGTCATCGAACAGCTCGATGCGGATGGCCTCCAGGTCCGATTCGGCCGGGAAGATGTCGATCACGTCGCCGCGCACACGGAAGGTGGCGCGGGCAAAGTCCATGTCGTTGCGGGTGTACTGCAGGTCGGCCAGACGGCGCAGCAAGGCCCGCTGGTCGAGCTTGTCGCCACGGTCCACGTGCAGCACCATCTTCAGGTAGGTTTCCGGGCTGCCCAGACCATAGATGCACGACACCGTGGTGACGATGATCGCGTCACGCCGCTCCAGCAGCGCCTTGGTCGCCGACAGGCGCATCTGCTCGATATGGTCGTTGATCGAGGCGTCCTTCTCGATGAAGGTATCGGAGGACGGCACGTAGGCTTCGGGCTGGTAGTAGTCGTAGTAGGAAACGAAATACTCCACCGCGTTGTTCGGGAAGAATGACTTGAACTCGCCATACAACTGGGCGGCCAGGGTCTTGTTCGGCGCCAGTACCAGGGTCGGGCGCTGCACCTGGGCAATCACGTTGGCGATGCTGAAGGTCTTGCCCGAACCCGTCACCCCGAGCAGGGTCTGGTGCGCCAGCCCGGCCTCGATCCCCTCGACCATCAGGCGAATGGCTTCGGGCTGATCACCCGCCGGCTGGAAACGGGTGACGAGTTGAAACTCGGACATGGTGAACCCCTGGAAATGAACGGATACAGGCAACTGTATTTATAGACAGTACTTATACCCAATTGGTGGTGCCCGGCGCCAGTTTCAAGGCAAACCACGGCCTGTTTCACAGTATTGACCGGCGCAAGCGACTGACGGTCGAAAAATATTCGCGAAAACAGCAGTAAAAGCTGCGACAGACTGTCGCCGTGACCGATGGGTATCACTATACTGACTCCCCGTTTGTGCACCGCTTCAGTGCATTCGGCTGGAGCGTGCGACCTCTATCACTCTCCATTCAGAGCCAAGGTAAAAATGAGCCTGTTTTCCGCTGTCGAGCTGGCACCCCGCGACCCTATCCTGGGCCTCAACGAAGCGTTCAATGCCGATACCCGCACCCACAAGGTGAACCTGGGCGTTGGTGTTTACTGCAACGAAGAAGGGCGTATCCCACTGCTGCGTGCAGTCATCGAAGCCGAAACCCAACGCGCCGCCCAGCACGCCTCCCGCGGCTACCTGCCGATCGACGGCATCGTGGCCTACGACCAGGCCGTGCAGAAGCTGCTGTTCGGTGCCGATTCGCCCCTGCTGGCCGCCGGCCGTGTGGTCACCACCCAGTCCGTCGGTGGTACCGGCGCCTTGAAGATCGGCGCTGACTTCCTCAAGCAGCTGTCGCCCAATGCCACTGTCGCAATCAGCGACCCGAGCTGGGAAAACCACCGCGCCCTGTTCGAAACCGCCGGTTTCCCGGTCAAGAACTACCGCTACTACGACGCCGCCACCCATGACGTCAACCGTGCCGGCATGCTCGAGGACCTCAACGCGCTGCCGGCCGGCTCGATCGTGGTACTGCACGCCTGCTGCCACAACCCGACCGGCGTCGACCTGACCCCGGCCGACTGGAACAACGTGCTCGAGGTGGTCAAGGCCAAGGGTCACATCCCGTTCCTGGACATGGCCTACCAGGGCTTTGGCCAGGGCATCGCCGAAGACGCCGCTGCCGTGCGCCTGTTCGCCGAATCGGGCCTGGACTTCTTCGTCTCCAGCTCGTTCTCCAAGTCGTTTTCGCTGTACGGCGAGCGCGTCGGCGCCCTGTCGATCGTCACCGAGTCCAAGGAAGAGGCCACTCGCGTGCTGTCGCAGGTCAAGCGCGTGATCCGCACCAACTACTCCAACCCGCCGACCCACGGCGCCACCATTGTCGCCACCGTGCTCAACAGCCCCGAGCTGCGCGCAATGTGGGAAGCGGAACTGGCCGAGATGCGCCAGCGCATCCACGGCATGCGCAAGCAGATGGTCGAGCTGCTGGCCCAGTACGGCGCACAGCAGGACTTCAGCTTCGTCGGGCGCCAGTGCGGCATGTTCTCCTACTCGGGCCTGACCGTCGAGCAGGTGGCACGCCTGAAGGACGAGCATGCGATCTATGCTCTGGATACCGGTCGTATCTGCGTCGCCTCGTTGAACCAGAACAACATTCACGTGGTGACCAAGGCGATCGTCGAGGTCCTGTAACACCTGATTGCTCAGGGGGAGCTTGACTTCCCCTTAGCAATCAGTAAGATACGCCCCAGATTCCGCGATAGCTCAGTCGGTAGAGCAAATGACTGTTAATCATTGGGTCCCAGGTTCGAGTCCTGGTCGCGGAGCCAAACACCATTTCAGAGCGTGCTTGCACAGCCTCTGAAATACTCGAAAAACCCGCCTTTTGGCGGGTTTTTTCGTTTTTGTCTTCAGCCCGGACCAGGGCTGCCTGGCGATAAAGGCTGCGACAGGCTATTGCTGCCCGATTGGAAAGAACTGCCCCGCACTCCATACGCCCAGCCATGGCTGCCCATCGATGTCGCGCGTTACAGCCAGCTCTACCAGCTGGTAAAACACGCTGCGATGGATCAGCGCCTCGAGGTTGTTGCGCATGTGCACGTAAGGCGAAGGCTCCTGTGTCAGCGGGTCGATCACGAAACGCAGCGGGTGCTCGGGCCCGGCCTCGACCACATCCTCCACATTACTGGTGAAGCGCAGCACCTGCTGCTCACCACTGCCCTGCACGTCCATGAGCACCGCCACGAACGGCGCATCATCGACCTGGATTCCGACCTTTTCCACAGGCGTGACCAGGAAGTAGTCATCCCCGTCGCGACGGATGATGGTGGAGAACAGACGCACCATCGGCTTGCGACCAATCGGGGTGCCCAGGTAGTACCAGGTACCGTCGCGGGCGATTCGCATGTCGATGTCGCCGCAGAAGTCCGGATTCCACAGGTGGACCGGCGCCGGACCTTTGCCGACCTTCGGGAGTTGCGCCAACAGGTCATTGGCCTTGCCGGTATCCACCATCATCTGCTCCTCAGCGGCTCATGCCCAACAAACTGCGAGCGTAATCCTCAAGCGGTGCCGCAATCAAATCCTGCGGCTGATTGTCGTGGAACGTCAGCAAACCGCCACGGCTGCGGATGCTCACGGTATCGATCAGATAGCGGGTACTGGTTTCGATCAGCATCAGCTGAATTCTTCCGGTGTCGACACCCAGGCGGTCCACCGCCTGCTCGTCGTACCACTCGTCACCATTGCCGATACGGTTGTCGGCCTTGGCAAAACGCGCATACAGCAGGTAATGCGCGCCCACGTCGCGCGCCTGGGACAAGGCATCCTCCAGCCCCAGCGGACCCTCGGCACGTCGCACCAGCGGGAAGTACTCGACAAAGGCCTTGAAGGCTTCCTCGGCCACCACGTTGGGCCGCGGATAGGCATTGCCCGGCGGCACGAACACGCCCTGACCGATGAAGACGAACGAGTCGGGCTGCAGGCGCACCGACAACGAACGGCGGGTTTCGCTATGGTCGAGCAGGCCGGCGTCGCTCATGTGGTAGCGCACACCTTCGCCCATATCGCTCACATTCATGCAGCCACCCAGCGCCATCAGCGCCAGCAGCAGAACCAGGCTACGCATCTTTCCTCCAGAAGCCGGTGACGGAAAACCGGCGAACAGCCGCCAGATGCAGGTTTTGCGCCAGCTGGAGGGTATGGCTCAACCGCCGATGATCTTCATCACCGTGGCACCGCCTGAAAATGCCACGGCCTGCTTGTCGCCCAGGGCCTTCATCAACATGCCCTGCAAGGCCGGCAACGCCTGGTGGCGCGGCTTGTCGAGCAGGTCACCGATGAAATGCCGGTTGCTCGACGACAGGCAGCCATGCAGCCACCCGGTAGAAGACAGACGCAGGCGCGAGCAGGTTCGGCAGAACGGCACGCTTTCGTTGGCGATCACGCCGAAGTGGCCTTGCCCCGGCACCCGGTAGCGCAATGCAGTGGCGTCCACTGGCGCATCGGCCTGGGCGTACTCGTGATGCTCGCCGATCAGTTGCAGCAACTGCTCCAGGCTCACGAACTGCTGCAGGAAAGCGTTGTGGTCACTGGCCAGGTGCCCCATGCGCATCAGTTCGATAAAGCGCAGTTCATAGCCACGGGCCAGGCAGTAGTCGAGCAGCGGCAGCACCTGATCGAGGTTGCGCCCGCGCAGTGGCACCATGTTCACCTTGATCTTCATGCCGGCGTCGCTGGCCTTGTGCATGCCATCGAGCACGCTGGCCAGATCCCCGCCACGGGAGATCCCGCGGAAGGCATCGGCGTCGAGGGTATCAAGGGAGACATTCAGGCGCCGGATGCCGGCATCCAGCAGCAATGGCAGCTTGCGCGCGAGCAACTGGCCATTGGTGGTCAGGGCGATGTCATCGAGGCCGAGCACCGACACGCCAGCCAGGAAGGCTTCGAGCTTGGGACTGACCAGGGGTTCGCCACCGGTGATACGCAGGCGCTCGATACCGGCAGCTTCGATCAGCCAGGCCACCCCACGCACCATGGCCTGGGCCGAGAGCTCATCCTGCGCTGCGACCAGACGCTTGCCGTCCGGCACGCAATAGGTGCAGGCATAGTTGCACGCCGCGGTGAGGCTGACGCGCAGGTTGCGAAAACGTCTGCCTTGACGGTCGACGATCATGGAGCACTCCGGCAAGTGTGAATCGGGCCTGCAAAACCTGACTCAGAAATCAGTTTTTTGCAAGCCTCTTACCTGAGTATATGCCTGCACGGCGCCAGCGAGCATTCAGCTGCCAGATGGCTCCGGGTCGCGCTTGCGCTTGTTGCCCATGCGCACGCCAATGTCCATGAGGAACTGGAAGAAGCCTTCCTGGTCCTCCAGCACATTGCTCCAGAACGGCGAGTGATACAGTGCCACCGCGCCATGCACCAGGGCCCAGGCTGCGCAGTAGTGGAAATACGGCGGCACGTCCTCGAGCTTGCCCTCGGTGATGCGACCCTTGATCAGCAGGGTCAGGCGCTCGAAGTTGGAGGCACGGATCTTGTGCAGCTCCTCGACCATTTCCGGCACCTGGTTGCCTTTGACCACCTTCTCTTCGAGGCGGTCGAACAGGCGGTAGCGCTGCGGGTCGCGCATGCGGAATTCGAAGTAGGCACGCGACAGGGCCTCCTTGTCGCGATCCACATCGGCAGAGTGCAGCAGTTCGTTCAAATCGCGCTCGTAGTCGAGCATCAGGCGCAGGTAGATCTCCGCCTTGGACTTGAAGTGCTTGTAGATCGTGCCTTTGCCGATACCCACGGCGTCAGCGATCATCTCGACGGTGACACTGTCTTCACCCTGTTCGAGAAACAGCTTGAGCGCGGTATCGAGAATCTCTTGCTCTCGGCGACGAAACTCACGGACCTTACGAGGTTCTTTCTGCATAAGAAGGACTGGATCAAAATCGAAGCCCGTTATTATGCCTAACTTGCGCAAAAATGCACGGATCATCCGCGCATGCCTATGTTTCTTGATGAGTTTGAACAGGCCGGCGACCCGGTTGCCCGAAGCGGACCTCCCCTTCCCCCTGCCCCAGACGTGCAATCCAGGCGGTCAGGCGCACGGCAGAGCAATGCGTGCTCAGCAGGGCCGCACGTATTCCAAATCTGTTTAAAAAACGCTCAACCCTTGGTGGAATCGCGGCGAACCTGACCAATACTTGAGGTGTTGGCGCGACGCATCCCCCCAAGTGACGCGCCGATAAGGGTGAACACGGACCGCTCGCCTTTGTTTTACTCCTAATGGTCTTAACCCGGATTCCCCCCCAGAACCCGGGTTTTTTTTGCCCGCGCGACCGCCACGGCGCCCGCGCAGCGGGGTCAGGCCACCCGCACCCGTGCCAGGGGGAACAGACGCCTGAAGTTCTCGGTGGTCTGTTGCGCCAGCTGCTCGTAACGCTCCCCCCGCACCAACGCGATGAACTCCGCCACGTCACGCACATACTCCGGCAAGTTCGGCTTGCCGCGGTGCGGAATCGGCGCCAGGTACGGTGAGTCGGTCTCTACCAGCAAACGATCTGCCGGCACCTGCCGCGCCACATCACGCAACGCGTCGGCATTGCGGAACGTGACAATCCCCGACAACGAAATGTAATACCCCAGGTCCAGCGCTGCCTTGGCCATCTCCCAGTCTTCGGTGAAGCAGTGCAGCACGCCTGCCTGCGGCAATGCCGCCTCGCGCAGCAGGGTCAGGGTATCGGCGCGCGCCGCACGGGTGTGGATGACCACCGGCTTGCCGGTGAGCCTGGCCGCCTCCAGGTGCAGGCGAAACGACGCCTGTTGCAACTGTGCAGCCTCGGGCTCGTAGTGATAGTCCAGCCCGGTCTCACCAATGGCCACCACCTCGGGGTGGTTCAGTTCGCCGAGCAGCCAGTCCAGCGCCGGCGCTTCGCCTGGCGCCAGGTCCAGCGGGTGGATGCCGACCGAGCAGTCCACATCAGGGTAGCGCGCTGCCAGCGCCCTGACCTTGGCCGCATTGTCGGCACTTACGCCGATGCACAGGAAATGCCCGACACCCCGTGCCCGCGCGGCATCCAGCGCGGCATCCAGGGAGCCACCATGGGCGGCGAGGTCGAGACGGTCGAGGTGGCAATGGGAATCTACAAGCATGGGCGTAATGACAACACTGAAAATGGAGGATCGAAAGGCCAGCTCAACGCTGGCCCGGCAACAGGGCCCAGGAGGCCAGCAACGCTTCGAGCAACAGCACGCGGTTGAGGTTGGCCTTGTTCAGCACCTTCTGGCGCTGCACAAGAATCCAGTCCTGGATATCCAGCACCTTGCCCTGCGGGCTTTTCTGGGCAAGGTACTGCACGACCTTGCGCATGTCGGCCAGCCCCAGGCCCTCTTCGTCCTGGGTCAGCTGATAGCGCAGGATCAGGTTGGACCAGTCGCAGAACCAGTCGAACAGCAACAATAGCGGGATGCTGTTCCAGCCTTCGGCCAACTGGGTCGCGGACTGCTGCTGCTTGAGCAGCTTCTTGACCCCCTCGACCACCTGCGCGCGCTGCTCGCGCACACCCTGGGCCTGCAGGCTGACAGCCAGCAGTGGCGAACCTGCTGCAAGGCTCAGCAGTTCGTGGCGCTCGGCCTCGTCACTGTTGGGTAACGCGGCTGCCAGCCACGCCTCGCTCTGCGCCTGACTTGGCAACGGGCAGGCCTGTTGCTGGCAACGGCTCCTGATGGTCGGCAGCAACCGGCTGGGCTGGTGACTGACCAGCAACAGCACGGTATCGCCCGAAGGCTCTTCGAGGCTCTTGAGCAAGGCGTTGGCAGCGTTGATGTTCATTGCCTCGACCGGCTCGATGAGAATCACCTTGCGTCCACCCATCTGCGCGGTCTGCACCACGAAGCTGACCAGGTCGCGCACCTGGTCGACCTTGATCGGCTTGTCGGCCTCTTCAGGCTCCAGGATGTAGTTGTCCGGGTGACTGCCCGCCTTCAGTAACTGGCACGACTTGCAGTGCCCGCACGCCTCAAGCCCCTCGGGCTGGCGGCACAGCAGAAACGCCATCAGGCGCTCGGCCAGCGCCCGCTTGCCGATGCCTTGCGGGCCGTGCAACAGGTACGCATGGGCATGCTGTGTGCGCCCGGCCAGTTGCTGCCAGAGCGTCGCCTGCCACGGGTAGGCCTCAGCCACGGCAACGCTCCAGGATCTGCGGCAGCAACGCATCCAGGGCGAGTTGAACCCGGGCCAGCGGTTGCGCGGCATCGACCAGGTGATAGCGCGCCGGGTCGGCGGCTGCGCGGGCCAGGTAGGCCTGGCGAACAGCCTGGAAAAACGCCTGGCCTTCCTGCTCGAAGCGATCCAGCCGCCCGCGCGCCGCTGCGCGCGAAAGGCCGACCTCCACCGGTAGGTCGAACACCAGGGTCAGGTCGGGGCGCAGGTCGCCCTGGACGAAGGTTTCAAGGGTGGCAATGCGCTCGACCGACAGCCCGCGGCCACCGCCCTGGTAGGCATAGGTGGCATCGGTGAAACGGTCGCACAGGACGATGGCGCCCCGCGCAAGCGCCGGGCGGATCACCTGGGCCAGGTGCTGGGCGCGCGCGGCGAACACCAGCAACAGCTCGGTGTCGGCATCCATCGTCTCATCGCTGGGGGCCAGCAACAGTTCGCGTATGCGCTCGGCCAGCGGGGTGCCGCCCGGCTCGCGGGTCAGCACCACATCCAGCCCGTGGGCGCGCAGGTGCTCGGCCAGGTACTCGCGATTGGTGCTCTTGCCCGCGCCTTCGGGACCTTCCAGGGTGATAAACAAGCCGCTCACAGGCAGTCCTTAATCAGGGTCATTGCGGGGTAGGTTCGCTGGCCGGGGGAACATCCGGCTGCACCGAGGGCTCGGCAGGCTGCGGTGCAGCCTGGGGCGCCTCGGATGCAGGAACCTCGTTCGGGGTGTCGCCGGCGCTTGGCGCCGGGCTTGAACGGTAGTCGGCACGCCGCTTGATCTGGTACTCGCGCACGGCTGAATTGTGCGCCCCCAGGTCGTCGGAGAACACATGACTGCCATCGCCCCGCGCGACGAAGTACAGGCTGCTGCCCGGCTCCGGGTTCAAGGCCGCGTGAATGGCTTCACGCCCGACCATGGCAATCGGCGTCGGCGGCAGGCCGGCGATCACGTAGGTGTTGTAGGGCGTGGGCTCACGCAGGTCGGCGCGGGTGATCTTGCCGTTGTAGCGTTCGCCCATGCCATAGATCACGGTAGGGTCGGTCTGCAGCAGCATGCCGATCTGCAGGCGACGCACGAAGACGCCGGCGATCTGACCACGCTCCTGTGGCACGCCGGTTTCCTTCTCGACCAGCGAGGCCATGATCAGCGCCTGGTAAGGGTCGCGATAGGGCGCAGCCGGGGAGCGCTCGTTCCACTCCTTGGCCAGCACCTCCTCCAGGCGCGCGTACGCCTGCTGCAGGAACTCGACATCGCTCATGCCGCGCACGAACCGATAGGTGTCAGGGAAGAAGCGCCCCTCGGGGAACACGCCCGGGTGCCCGAGCTTGTCCATGACCTCGCTGTCGCTCAGGCCATCCAGGGTCTGGCGGATCTTTTCATGTCTGGCCAGTGCCGAGCGCACCTGGCGGAAATTCCAGCCCTCGACCAGGGTCAGGCTGTACTGCACCACGTCACCACGCCGCCACGCCTCGAACAGGTCGCGCACGTTCATGCCGGGGGTCATGCGGTACTCGCCGGTATGCAAAGCCACGCTCGGCATGTTGAAGCGCCAGTAAAGGCGCAGCCAGAAGGCGTCGCGGATCACGCCGTCCTGCTGCATGCGGTAGAACATGCGGTTGGGCGTGGTGCCGGTAGGAACATCGAGCAACCGCTCGCCGGTCAGGTGCAGCGGCTGCTCCAGCGCCGAGTGCACCTTCCAGGCCGAGAAGCCCAATAGCAGGCCGGCCAGGATCAACCCGGTCTCCAGCAGCACCAACAATTTACGTCTCACGAATCAGGCATCCAGTAGCGTACGGGCAATGGCCTGCAGTTTACGGGTGAGCGGCCCCGGCGACCAGTTCAGCGATGCAAATGCACGCACCGGCCATACGCCATACACGCTGTTGCACAGCAACACTTCGTCGGCCTGCTCGAGATCGGCCAGCGCCAGGTCGACCACACGGGCCGTGATACCGTGGCGCGGCGCCTCGTCCAGCAAGGCAGCGCGCATTACCCCGGCCACGCCGCAACGCGCCAGGTCGGCGGTGTACAGCACGCCATCGCGCACCACGAACAGGTTGCTGTAGACACCTTCGATCACGCGCCCGGATACATCACGCATCAAACCTTCAGCGTACTCGGCGCCCTGCCACTCGGCCCGTGCCAGTACCTGCTCCAGGCGATTGAGGTGCTTGAGCCCGGCAAGCAAGGGTTGCTCGGCCAGGCGGGTCTGGCAGGCAAACAGCCTTACCCCCTGCTCGGCGTTCTGCGGCGGGTAGCTGGCGGCGGGGCTGGCCTGAAGAATGCGACGCGGCGGTGCACCGGCAGCCGGGGCATAGCCGCGCTGACTGTCGCCACGGGTGAGAATGAGCTTGAGCACGCCATCACCCAGCAAGCCGGCATAACGGCATACCTCGTCGCGGATGAGTGGGTGATCGGCGTCGATCGCCAGGCGCTGGCAACCCAGCGCCAGGCGGTCGAGGTGATACGTCAGCAGCGAGGGCTGCCCGGCCCGCACGGCGATGGTCTCGAACAGACCATCGCCATAGGCCAGCCCGCGGCTGCCCAACGTCAGGGCGTCAGCCGGCAGGCCATCGACCCAGCTGTGCATCACTCGGCGAACCGGCGGAACACCAGCGAGCCATTGGTACCGCCAAAACCGAAGGAGTTCGACAGCACGACCTCGATCGGCATGTTGCGCGGCTGGTGCGGCACGAAGTCCAGGTCGCAGCCTTCATCCGGCTCATCGAGGTTGATGGTCGGCGGCGCCACTTGCCCATTGATGGACAGCACGCTGAAAATCGCCTCTACCGCGCCGGCAGCCCCCAGCAGGTGACCGGTCATCGACTTGGTCGAGCTCACGGCCAGCTTGTAGGCGTGCTCGCCGAACACCGACTTGATCGCTGCCACTTCGGCCAGGTCGCCGGCAGGCGTCGAGGTACCGTGGGCGTTGATGTAGCCGACTTCGCTGGGGTTCACGCCCGCATCGCGCAAGGCGTTGGCCATGCAGCGGGCCGCACCGGCACCGTTGTCGGGTGGCGAAGTCATGTGGTAGGCGTCGCCGCTCATGCCAAAACCAACCAGTTCGGCATAGATGGTCGCACCCCGCGCCTTGGCGTGCTCGAGCTCTTCGAGCACCAGCGCACCGGCACCGTCGGACAGCACGAAACCGTCACGGCCCTTGTCCCACGGCCGGCTGGCACGGGTTGGCTCGTCGTTGCGCGTCGACAGCGCACGCGAAGCGCCAAAACCGCCCATACCCAGGCCACAGGCCGCCATCTCTGCGCCACCGGCGATCATCACGTCGGCTTCGCCGTAGGCGATATTGCGCGCCGCCATGCCGATGCAGTGCGTGCCCGTGGTGCAGGCAGTGGCAATGGCGTAGTTGGGCCCCTGTACACCCAGGTGGATCGACAGGAAACCGGAAATCATGTTGATGATCGAGCCTGGCACGAAGAACGGCGAAATGCGCCGCGGGCCTTGCTCGTGCAAGGTCCGGCTGGTTTCTTCGATATTGGTCAGGCCGCCGATGCCCGAACCCATGGCCACGCCGATACGCTCACGGTTGGCATCGGTGACTTCCAGCCCGGCATTGCGCACCGCCTGGAACCCGGCCGCCAGGCCGTATTGAATGAACAGATCGAGCTTGCGGGCTTCCTTGACCGACAGGTACTGCTCGACTTCAAAGCCCTTTACCGAGCCGCCAAAACGGGTGGAGTAGGCAGACAGGTCAGTATGCTCGATCAGACCTATGCCACTGCGGCCAGCCAGAATGCCTTGCCAACTGCTTGGCACATCCGTGCCCAGTGGCGACAGCATACCCATACCGGTGACCACGACGCGTCTACGCGACACAGCACTCTCCTTATTCTATGGTCTACATCTCATGCAAAGAAAAAACCGCACGCCAGTAACGGCAGTGCGGTTTTTCCATGACAAGAAGCGACGACTACAAAGTCTTAAGCCTGGTGGCTGGTGACGTAGTCGATGGCTGCTTGAACAGTAGTGATCTTCTCGGCTTCTTCGTCAGGGATTTCGGTCTCGAATTCCTCTTCCAGAGCCATCACCAGCTCAACGGTGTCAAGGGAATCGGCACCCAGATCTTCTACGAAGGAAGCGGTGTTGACCACTTCTTCTTCTTTAACGCCCAGTTGCTCGGCGACGATTTTCTTGACGCGTTCTTCGATGGTGCTCATACCTAGTTTTCACTCCTAATGGATATATGTCAGGCAGCTGGCCGGTGTGTAAGTTTATAGAAAGACGCCCGCTTTTCAAGCGTAATGCATCCCTCGAACTTCACACCCACCTGCCGCCTAGAATTTGGTTGCAGCTTTATAACGGATTTTAGACAGCTCGTATGACATTTTTTTGAAGCAATCCGTCACATTTAACTACATGTACATCCCGCCGTTGACCGGGACAGTCGCACCGGTCACGTAAGCTGCGCCGTCAGAGGCCAGGAACGCAACCACTTTCGCGATTTCGTCGACCTGGCCCAGACGACCCAGCGGAATCTGGTTTTGCAGCGCTTCACGCTGCGCCTCTGGCAGTTCGCGGGTCATGTCGGTATCGATGAAACCCGGCGCTACCGAGTTCACGGTGATCGCACGGGAGCCGACTTCACGCGCCAGGGCGCGGCTGAAGCCTTCCAGGCCGGCCTTGGCGGCGGCGTAGTTGACCTGGCCGACGTTACCCATGGCCCCAACGACCGAACCGATGCTGATGATACGACCCCAGCGCGCCTTGGTCATGCCGCGCAGCACGCCCTTGGACAGACGGTAGAGGCTGTTGAGGTTGGTATCGATGACGTCGAACCACTCGTCGTCTTTCATGCGCAGCATCAGGTTGTCGCGGGTGATGCCGGCGTTGTTGACCAGGATGGTCGGCGCACCGAACTGCACCTGGATAGAAGCGAGGGTGGCGGTGACCGACTCGTCGCTGGTCACGTTCAGCTCCAGCCCGGTACCGGCGATGCCGTGCTCCTTGAGGGTCGCGGCAATACGCTCGGCGCCGGAGGCGGACGTGGCGGTACCGATGACGGTGGCGCCCAGACGCCCCAGTTCCAGGGCGATCGCCTGGCCAATGCCACGGCTGGCGCCGGTGACCAGTGCAACTTTACCTTGCAGGCTCATGCAAGTTTCTCCTAAATCAGGCCAGCGCCGCACGGGTGGCGGCGAAAGCATCCGGGGTATTGAGGTTGAAGGTGTTCACGCCGTCGGCGCAGCGCTTGTTCAAGCCGGCCAGCACCTTGCCGGGGCCGCACTCGACCAGTTGCACCGCGCCATTGGCAGCCAGGGTCTGCACGCATTCGACCCAGCGTACCGGCTTGTACAGCTGCTCCAGCAGGTCGCTTTTGAGGGTTTCGAGATCGCCAGCCACGCCCGCACTGACGTTCTGCACCAGCGGGATCTGCGGGGCCTGCCAGTCGATGGCATTCACCGATTCGGCAAACCGCTCGGCGGCCGGGCGCATCAGCTCGCAGTGCGACGGCACGCTGACCGGCAGCGGCAGCGCGCGTTTGGCGCCGGCGGCCTTGCAGGCTTCCATGGCGCGCTCTACAGCAGCCTTGGCACCGGCAATGACAACCTGGCCCGGGGAGTTGAAGTTGACCGCACTGACCACCTCACCCTGCGCGGCCTGAGCACACAGGTCCACGACCACGGCGTCATCCAGGCCCAGAATCGCAGCCATGGCGCCCTGCCCGGCCGGCACGGCCTCCTGCATGAGCTCGCCGCGACGCTTGACCAGCTTGACCGCGTCACCCAGGCTCAGGCTGCCGGCAGCCACCAGCGCACTGTATTCACCCAGGCTGTGCCCGGAAACGAATGCAGGGCGCGCGCCACCTTCGGCCAGCCACAGGCGCCACAGGGCGATCGAGGCGGTCAGGATGGCCGGCTGGGTTTTGTCCGTCTGGTTGAGTTGTTCTTCCGGGCCCTGCTGGGTCAGTGCCCACAGGTCGTAACCGAGAGCCTCGGAGGCCTCACGGAAGGTATCGATGACCAGCGGGTACTGGGCGCCCAGCTCGGCAAGCATGCCGAGCGACTGCGAACCTTGGCCAGGAAAGACGAATGCGAGGGATGCAGACATTGAACAAGCCCCTAATGATCTTGTCGTCGAAAATAGCGCCCAGCCGGGGCTGAGCGCGAGAAAACTGACAATTGGATGGTAACGAGAACCAAGCGGTCACATTTATGCACGTCGTTGTGCCGATGCCTAAGGCAGCAGATCCTCCAGACGGCCGTGCAAGCGCTGCGGCAGGTTCTCCTGGATCTCGATCAGCGCCCGCTGTATCGCGCTCTGGAAACCCTGCACACCCGCCGAGCCATGACTCTTGATGACGATGCCCTGCAGGCCGAGAAAACTCGCGCCATTGTGGCGCGCCGGCGCAAGGTCGGCCTTCAGGCGACTGAGCAGCGGCATCGCCAGGGCCCCCACTGCCCGCGCCATCAGGCCACGCTTGAACAGCGCCTCGATGCGCCCACCGATCATGGTGGCCAAGCCTTCGCTGGACTTGAGCAGGATATTGCCGACAAAGCCGTCGCACACCACCACATCCGCTTCGCCACGGTACAGGCCATCGCCCTCGACAAAGCCGATGTAGTTGAGGCCGCGGGCATTTTGCAGCAGCGTCGCAGCCAGCTTGACCTGCTGGTTGCCCTTGATGTCTTCGGTACCGATGTTGAGCAGCGCCACGCGCGGCCGGGAAATGCCCAGCGCTTGCGCCGCCACCGAGCCCATCACGGCGAACTGGAACAGGTGCTCGGCGCTGCAGTCGACGTTGGCCCCCAGGTCAAGCAGCTGGCAATAGCCAGTCTGGGTCGGTATGGCCGCCACCATCGCAGGCCGATCGATGCCGGGCAGGGTCTTGAGCACATAGCGCGACAACGCCATCAGCGCGCCGGTGTTGCCGGCGCTCACGCAGGCCTGCACCTTGCCATCACGCAATAGTTCGAGGGCCACGCGCATCGACGAGTCGGGCTTGCCACGCAGCGCCTGGGACGGCCGCTCGTCCATGCCGATCACTTCGCTGGCCGGCACAATATGCAGGCGCGCGCGATCCGCTGCCGACTGGCCAGCGATCAGATCTTCAAGGAGGGAGGGTTGACCGACGAGGGTCAGGTGCAGCGAGGGAGTAGCCGACAGGCAAGCAATGCTGGCCTGAACAATGCTGCGGGGACCGAAGTCCCCGCCCATTGCGTCAATCGCGATCTGAGCGGACAAGGATTACTCGTCAGCGCCCTTGTCGATCACTTTGCGACCACGGTATACGCCTTCTGGCGATACGTGGTGACGCAGGTGCACTTCACCAGTGGTTTTCTCTACGGACAGAGCGTTTTCCGAGAGAGCGTCGTGCGAACGGCGCATGTCACGGGCAGAGCGGGATTTTTTGTTCTGCTGAACAGCCATAATTGATTAACTCCTAAACGTTTGGGTCACGCTTTAACTGCGCCAATACACTGAACGGGTTGGACCGCGTTACCTCGTCCTTGCTCGGTTCGGGCTCATCGGCGCCCGCCGGCTGCTGGCATTCTTCCGGATGATGAGCAGGCACGATGGGCAAGGCGAGCAGAAGCTCTTCCTCGACCAATGCTTGCAGATCCAAAGGATCTTCGCCCAGTTCCAGCACGTCATAACCTTTCGGTAACGACTGGGTATTCGCACCCTCTTTCACCACAGCATATGTAGATTCGCTGTGGATCGGCAGGGTGACCAGCTCAAGACAACGCTGGCAAACCATCTTGACCTCGACGGTCAGAGCACTGTGGATAACCACGGTTTTCTGTTCGTCTCGCTCAAAATCGAATTTAGCCTGCACCGTACCGACATCGTCGGAAAGCGGGTCGCAGAGTCTCTCCAAATCGGCGAGTAGCAGCGTTCCTTCGAGAGAAACACCACGATCGGCCAATTTGCGCGGGTCAACGTGAGGTGGAATCGGGTCATTCAACATAGGCGCAGCATTCTAGGGATGCCCCCCGCCCCTGTCAAAGGAAATTCGGCCCCGTTCAACATGTTAGAATCGGCGCACCTGCTCAGGAGTTCATCATGCTGCCCTTGTTACTGGCTTCCAGCTCACCCTACCGGCGCGAATTGCTGGCGCGACTGCAACTGCCCTTTGCCTGGGCAGCGCCCGATATCGACGAACAGCGCATCGGCGAAGAGCCCGCCCCAGAGCTGGTCAAGCGCCTGGCCAGGCACAAGGCCGAGGCATTGGCTGCCAGCCATCCGGGGCATCTTATCATCGGCTCCGACCAGGTTGCCGTGCTGGGCGAACAGATTCTGGGCAAGCCACACACCTTCGAAAAGGCCTGCGAGCAATTGCTGGCTGCGAGCGGCAATCACGTCACCTTCCTGACCGGCGTGGCGCT
This sequence comes from Pseudomonas palmensis, assembly GCF_017848315.1. Lineage (GTDB taxonomy): Bacteria > Pseudomonadota > Gammaproteobacteria > Pseudomonadales > Pseudomonadaceae > Aquipseudomonas > Aquipseudomonas palmensis. The sequence goes on along the minus strand of NZ_JAFKEC010000017.1, from coordinate 35,679 downwards.
GCTCAATACCCAGAGCGGCCATTGCGAGGTCGATTGCGTTCCATTTACCGTGCACATGCGCGAACTGGACCTGCCACGCATCGAACGCTACCTGCACGCCGAGCAACCCTATGACTGCGCCGGCAGCTTCAAGTGCGAAGGGCTGGGGGTGAGCCTGTTCCAAAGCACCCACGGCTGCGATGCCACCAGCCTGGTGGGACTGCCGCTGATCCGACTGGTCGACATGCTGCTCAAGGAAGGGGTGAGCATACCGTGAGGGCAAGCCAATACCAGCAATAAAAAACCGGCCATCTGGCCGGTTTTTCATTAATCAGCACACTCAGCGCAGTGCCGGCCCCTGAAAGCCCATCCACATGGCAAGGTGCTCGGCGACGCTGGCACCCAGGCGCTTGGAGAAGCGATCAAACGGCGACTCTTCGACGGTGAAATCAACCAGGGTCTTCTCCCCCACCACCTCACGCGCCACATAATCGGCATTGCCCAGGGCGTCCACCAGCCCCAGCTGCACGGCCTGCTCACCCGACCAGATCAGCCCGCTGAACAGCTCGGGATGCTCCTTGTCCTTGAGCCGCTCGCCGCGCCCCTGCTTCACACTGGCAATGAACTGCTTGTGGGTGGTGTCCAGCACACCCTGCCAGAAGGCCGTTTCGTCCGGTTTCTGCGGCTGGAATGGATCAAGGAAGGCCTTGTGCTCACCCGCCGTATAGGTACGACGCTCGACACCCAGCTTCTCCATGGTGCCGACAAAGCCGTAGCCAGCTGCCGTCACACCAATCGAGCCCACCAGGCTGGCCTTGTCGGCATAGATCTGGTCAGCCGCACTGGCGATATAGTAGGCACCTGACGCACCCAGGTCGCTGATGACCGCGTACACCTTGACCGACGGCTTGGCGGCCTGCAGACGACGAATCTCGTCATAGATGTAGCCAGACTGCACCGGGCTGCCGCCCGGGCTGTTGATACGCAGCACCACCGCCTTGGTCTTGGCGTCGTCGAAGGCCGCACGCAGGCTGGCTATCACGTTGTCGGCGCTGGCCGGCTCCTTGTCCGCAATGATCCCGCGCACCTCGATCAACGCCGTATGGCTCGCGCCACGGGCGGCGGTCTTGTCGATATCCATCAACGGCGAAAACAGGGCCAGGATGCCGAACAGGTACACGAACGTCAGCAGCTTGAAAAAAATGCCCCAGCGCCGGGCCCGACGCTGCTCCTGCACGCCCGCCAGCAAGGTCTTCTCGAGCAGCTTCCAGCTGGTGCGCTCTTCGTTCTTTTCGGCGTCAGGCGCCTTCCACTCGTCAGTCATGCTCACCTACCCTGGAAATTCGATTGCAGCGGTTCGGCCTAGCCACGCCTGCAATTGTGAAAAGTGCTGTATGGACAACTGCGGCTCGTAAACGCTCAATGCCTCGAGCGACAACGCACCATGCCCCACCGCCACCGAATGCATGCCGGCATTGCGCGCCATCAGCAGGTCGAATGACGAATCGCCCACCATCAACGCACGGCTCGCCGGCACCTGGCAATGGGCCAGGATCTCCTCGAGCATGCGCGGGTGCGGCTTGCCCATGGTTTCGTCGGCAGCCCGGGTAACGTCGAAGAACGCTTCCCAGCCATTGGCCACCAGCACCCGGTCCAGGCCGCGACGCGCCTTGCCGGTAGCGACTGCCAGGCGATAGCCATCGGCCCTGAACGACTCGAGGGCCTCGACCACGCCGGGGTACAGCGGCGACGGCTGGGTATCCAGGGCCATATAGATGTCGGCGTAATGCTGACGAAACGCCATGACTTCAGGCTGATCCAGATGCGGGTACAGCGTGCTGATCGCCTCGGGCAGCGCCAGGCCGATGATTCCCTTGACCGCCTCGTCCGAGCACAGCGCATAGCCGGCACGCTCGGCCGAGCGATGCATCGCTTCGACGATGCGCCCGATCGAATCGGCGAGCGTGCCGTCCCAATCGAAGATCAGCAGGTCGTAATCACGGCGCACTCAAACGCTCCACGGTCTTGGCCCACATGTCGTCCACCGGCGCCTCCAGCTTCAGCTCGCCGCCATCGGGCAACGGCACGGTCAGCGCATAGGCATGCAGGAACAGGCGCTTGCCGCCCAGCTCGCGGATCTCGCGAGTGAAATCCTCGTCGCCATACTTGCTGTCGCCGGCGATGCAATGCCCGGCATGCAGGGTATGCACGCGAATCTGGTGGGTACGGCCAGTAATCGGGCGTGCCTCGACCATGGTCGCGAAATCGCCGAAACGGCGCAGCACGCGAAACAGGGTGAGCGCCTCCTTGCCTTCGTCGTTGATTTCCACCATCCGCTCGCCGGAACGCAGGTTGCTCTTGAGCAGCGGCGCATTGACCTGCTTCTTGGCCGTGGCCCAGTGACCACGCACCAGCGCCATGTAGCGTTTGTCGACGCCGTCACCGCGCAACGCGGCATGCAGATGGCGCAACATGCTGCGCTTCTTGGCGATCATCAGCAGACCGGAGGTATCGCGATCGAGCCGATGCACCAACTCCAGCTCCTTGGTATCCGGGCGCAACTGACGAAAGGCTTCGATCACACCGTAGTTCAGCCCGCTGCCGCCGTGCACGGCGATGCCAGCAGGCTTGTTGAGCACGATCAGGGCCTTGTCTTCGTACACGATGGCCGCTTCGAGTCGCTGAAGCAGGCCCTGTGCCAGCGGCACCGGCTCGTCACGCTCAGGCAGACGAACGGGCGGCACGCGCACGATATCGCCGGCCTGCAATTTGTACTCTGGCTTGATCCGTCCCTTGTTCACCCGCACTTCGCCTTTGCGCAAAATGCGATAAATCAAGGTCTTGGGAACGCCCTTGAGTGCAGTGATCAGGAAGTTGTCGATCCGTTGGCCGGCAAGTTCCGGCGCGACCTCGATCAGCTGGACGCCGGAGGTCGGAGGGGTAGTAGTCGTCATTTGCGAATCATAACAATTTTTTATGGATTTGAAGCACTTAATGATTGCTGCTATAGTCGCGAACGCCGCCAAAAGCGGCTGGCCAGCGGACCAATGGCTTTGAGCCGGCCCTGACCTACGCAATTCTCGAGGACGCGAGGCCGTCCGACGGGGCTTTCGCCAGTTTACAGAAGTGCCTGGAATCGCTACCAGCGCCGATGAGAGAAGACCGATAAAAAACAACAAGAGCGGTGTTTGACCCTCCTGCACGTTTTTTTCGATGCCCACTCCTTCAGTGCAGTCGCTTTCACGCAGTCACGGCGAATGCTTCGGAAATACCAGCCTTAGCCATAGAAAGCGCGGGCTCCCGTATGGAGCTGGCGATAACTGCAACCCGTTGCGGATTCAGCGCGCGGCAGCACCCGAATTATCAGGGATACGTGTAGGGTGGAGATGCACAACCGTCGGACCGTGTAGCACTGCGTCCAGTCCACAGGCCCTCTGGCCCGCGACCGGACCCGGTCTTGATCAAGATGCCCCAGGGTGTCCACGGCCGAAGGCTGATTCCTCCTCCTGACTGAGTGCATTTGACACCACAGCTAGCAGGACGCGTCGTCGCGACTTCGGCAGCACTGGGCGACCAGTCCGACCGCAAGCCGCTGGACACGGGATGGTCCGCCAACCCTGACGCACCCTGACACCGACCGTGAGAAGTCGTGTGTGCCGAACGCCGTTTCCGGCAGCCCGGAAACCGACGGTACTACATGAAAAGAATGCTGATTAACGCGACTCAACCCGAAGAGTTGCGTGTTGCTCTGGTAGACGGCCAGCGCCTCTACGATCTGGACATCGAGTCCGGTGCACGCGAGCAGAAAAAAGCCAACATCTACAAGGGCAAGATCACCCGCATCGAGCCCAGCCTTGAAGCCGCCTTCGTCGATTTCGGCTCCGAGCGCCACGGCTTTCTGCCCCTCAAGGAAATCTCCCGCGAATACTTCAAGAAGTCGCCCGAAGGCCGGGTGAACATCAAGGAAGTGCTGAGCGAAGGCCAGGAAGTCATCGTCCAGGTCGAGAAGGAAGAGCGCGGCAACAAGGGCGCCGCCCTGACCACCTTCATCAGCCTGGCCGGTCGTTACCTGGTCCTGATGCCTAACAACCCGCGTGCCGGCGGCATCTCCCGTCGCATCGAAGGCGAAGAGCGCAACGAACTGCGCGAAGCGCTCAACGGCCTGGTTGCCCCTGCCGACATGGGCCTGATCGTTCGCACTGCCGGCCTGGGCCGCAGCAGCGAAGAGATGCAGTGGGACCTGGACTACCTGCTGCAACTGTGGACCGCCATCAAGGAAGCGTCCCTCGACCGCGCAGCGCCGTTCCTGATCTACCAGGAAAGCAACGTCATCATCCGCGCCATCCGCGACTACCTGCGCCAGGACATCGGCGAAGTGCTGATCGACAGCGTCGACGCCCAGGAAGAAGCCCTGACCTTCATCCGCCAGGTGATGCCGCAGTACGCCAGCAAGATCAAGCTGTACGAAGACAGCGTGCCGCTGTTCAACCGCTTCCAGATCGAAAGCCAGATCGAGACCGCCTTCCAGCGCGTCGTCGACCTGCCATCGGGCGGCTCGATCGTGATCGACCCGACCGAAGCCCTGGTGTCCATCGACATCAACTCGGCGCGCGCCACCAAAGGCAGCGACATCGAGGAAACCGCCCTGCAGACCAACCTGGAAGCGGCCGAGGAAATCGCCCGCCAACTGCGTCTGCGTGACATCGGTGGCCTTATCGTCATCGACTTCATCGACATGACCCCGGCCAAGAACCAGCGCGCCGTCGAAGAAAAGGTGCGCGAGTGCCTGGAAGCCGACCGTGCCCGCGTACAGGTCGGCCGCATTTCGCGCTTCGGCCTGCTGGAAATGTCCCGCCAGCGCCTGCGCCCTTCCCTGGGCGAAAGCAGCGGCATCGTCTGCCCGCGCTGCAGCGGCACCGGCATCATCCGTGACGTCGAGTCGCTGTCGCTGGCAATCCTGCGCCTGATCGAGGAAGAAGCCCTGAAGGATCGCACTGCCGAGGTGCGTGCCCAGGTACCGATCCCGGTCGCCGCGTTCCTGCTCAACGAAAAACGCAACTCGATCACCAAGATCGAACTGCGCACCCGGGCGCGTATCGTCATTCTGCCGAACGACCACCTGGAAACCCCGCATTTCGAAGTGCAGCGCCTGCGCGACGACAGCCCGGAAGCCCTGAACAACCAGTCCAGCTACGAAATCGCTGCGACCGAAACCGAAGAAGTGCAACCGGCTGCCGCCACCCGCACCCTGGTTCGCCAGGAAGCCGCGGTCAAGACTGCACCGGCCCGCGCCAATGCTCCGGTACCGGCTCCGGAAGCCCCTGCTGCCCCAGCCGCCCCGGTACACGCCCTGCCAGAGCCAAGCCTGTTCAAGGGCCTGGTCAAGTCGCTGGTCAGCCTGTTCGCCGGCAAGGAAGAACCTGTGGCCGCCGCACCGGTGGTAACCGAGAAGCCTGCCACCGAGCGTCCTCAGCGCAACGAGGAGCGTCGCAACGGTCGCCAGCAGAGCCGCAACCGCAACGGTCGTCGCGATGAAGAGCGCAAGCCACGCGAAGAGCGTGCCGAGCGCGCGCCACGTGAGCCGCGTGAAGAACGCCAGCCTCGCGAAGCCCGTGAAGAGACCTCGACCCGCGAGGAACGCGCACCACGCGCCCCGCGTGAAGAACGTCAGCCGCGTGCCCCACGCGAAGACCGTCGCCCACGCGAAGATCGCCCGGTACGCGAACTGCGTGAGCCTCTGGATGCCACCCCGGCCCCGGCCGTCCGCGAAGAACGTCCTGAGCGCGCCCCGCGCGAAGAGCGTCAGCCACGTGAAGAGCGTGCACCGCGTGAAGAGCGCGCACCACGTGAAGAACGTGCCCCTCGCGAGGAGCGCGCACCGCGTCCGCCACGCGAAGAGCGTCAGCCACGCCCGGCCGAGCCGGTCGAGGATGCGGCCGAAGAGCAACTGCCAAACGAAGAGCTGCTGCAGGATGACAACCAGGAAGGCGCCGAAGGCGATCGTCCACGTCGTCGCTCGCGCGGTCAGCGTCGTCGCAGCAACCGTCGTGAGCGTCAGCGTGATGCCAACGGCAATGTGGTCGAAGGCAGCGAAGACGGCACCGAAGAAGGCGCCGAACAAGCTGGCGAACAACCTGCTGCTGCGGAAAAACGCAGCGAAGGCAATGCGCAGCCTTCGGGCGTGGAACTTGCTGCCGGCCTGGCCGTGACTGCCGCCGTTGCCACCAGCAACATCAGTGCCGACGCCGAGGCCCAGGCCAACGCTCAGGCCGAGCGTGCAACTGCCGCTGTCGATGACACCCCAGCCGTCGTGGCCGAAACGCCTTTCGAGGCCGGCACCGTCGAGCCAGTGGTTGTCGAAACCAGCACCGAGTCGAACGAAACCGTTCAACAGCCCGCTGCCGAAGAACCTGTTGCTGAACAAGCGGCCATCGCCCCTGTGATCGAACAACCGTTCGAAGCACCGGTGCAGGCAGTCGAGTCGAGCATCGAGCCTGTCGTCGAAGTTGCTCCGCAACCAGTCGAGGCCCAGATCGAGACCGAGGCCAAGGTAGAGGCCCTGGTGGAAGCACCGGCTCAAGCCCCTGAGCAGGCGCCAGCTGTCGAAGCGCCCGTCGAGGCACCTGTAGCTGCCGAGCCGGTCATCGCCCTGCCGAGCGAGCCTGAAGCGCCGGCTGCAGTCGAAGCCGAGCCAGTTATTGCCGCTGAGCCAGCACCGGTCGCCGAGGCACAGGCACCGATCGCCGAGCCTGCCGAGGTTGAGGCACCGGTCGTCACGCTGGCCAACGGCCGTGCACCGAACGACCCGCGTGAAGTGCGTCGCCGCAAGCGCGAAGCTGAAGCCGCAGCGGCCGCCGCTGCTGCCGAGCAGTCGCAGGAAGCTGCAGAAGAGCATAAACCGCTCGTCTGACGGCCATTAAAAAGCCCCGCTAGTGCAAACTGGCGGGGCTTTTTATTGCCTGCTGCCTGGTGGTGGATGTGTCACCGACAACGCCGAACCCGCAGGAATCGGCCTTGCCAGCGAACAAGTCGCCCAGTCAATACAAGTTGGGTTCCATCTCCAGCGCGACGCCGAAGCGCGCCAGCACATCAGCCTGAATCCGCTGCGCCAGCGCATGCAACTGCTTGCCACTGGCCTGCCCGTAGTTCACCAGCACCAGCGACTGCAAACGGTGCACCCCGGCATCGCCCTCGCGAAACCCCTTCCAGCCCGCCTGCTCGATCAACCACCCCGCCGCCAGCTTCACCTGACCATCGGCCTGTGGATAACCTACCGCATCCGGATACGCCTCGCGCACGCGCTGCGCCAGTTCGGCGCTCACCACCGGGTTCTTGAAGAAGCTTCCGGCATTGCCCAGCTCGGCCGGGTCTGGCAGTTTCTCGCGACGAATGCTGCAGATGGCATCGCTGACATTCTGTGCGGTCGGCTGACCGATGCCCTGCTCACTCAGCCGCTGGCGTACCGGGCCATAGTCCAGGTGCAGGTGCTCGGCGCGATTGAGCACGAAGCGAACCCGCAGGATCAGCCAGCGCCCGGGATTACGCTTGAACACACTGTCACGGTAGGCAAAATCACACTGTTCCAGCGCGAACTCGTGCAACTGGCCGGTTTCCCGATCCAGTGCCGTAAGACCGGCAAACACGTCCTTGATCTCCACGCCATAGGCGCCGATGTTCTGCATCGGCGCCGCCCCGACGGTACCGGGGATCAGGCTGAGGTTTTCCAGCCCCGACAGTCCCTGGGCCAGGGTCCACTGTACGAAGGGATGCCAGGGCTCACCCGCCTCTGCCTCGACCACCACGCGCTGGCCATCATCCGACAGTATCCGCACACCGACACTGGCCATGCGCAGCACCAGCGCGTGGATATCGGCAGTCAGCAGCAGGTTGCTGCCGCCACCGATCACCAGCACCGGCAGGTGCTGTTCGGCTGCGTGCGCCAGCAGCTGGCGCACTTCGTCATCGTTGTGTGCCTGGGCGAAATACTGCGCCTTCACCTCGATTCCGAAGGTGTTGTAAGGTTTGAGTGAAACCTGCGATTGCACCTGCACGCTCATAGCCGGCCCTTCAGCTCGACCACCAGCTTGCTACAAGCCAGCTCAATGAGATCAAGCACCTGTTCGAAGCCCTCTTCGCCGCCGTAGTACGGGTCGGGCACTTCATCCAGCTCACCCTCGTAGCGGCGCAGGAACAGGTCCAGTTCGGCGGTACCGGCAGACGGTTGCAGCGCCTTGAGGTGGCCGAGATTGCTGGTGTCCATTGCCAGGATCAGGTCGTACCGGCTGAAGTCCTGCGCGCTCACCTGCTGTGCACGCTGTGCGGACAGGTCGTAGCCGCGCGCCAGCGCAGCGCGGCGGGTTCGGCTGTCGGGCGGCTTGCCCACATGCCAGTCTCCCGTACCCGCCGAGGCCACTTCGACCTGATCCTCGAGGCCTGCCAGCTTCAACTGATGGCGCAACACGCCCTCGGCCGTCGGCGAGCGGCAGATGTTGCCCAGGCATACGAACAGGACGCGCATCAGGCCTCCAGCAAGCGCCGAACGCGCTCCAGGTCTTCAGGTGTGTCGACGCCCACAGGCGGCGCCTGCAAGGCATCGGCCACGTGGATGCGCACGCCGTTCCACAGCGCACGCAACTGCTCCAGCGACTCGGTCTGCTCCAGGCCGCACGGGCCCCAGGCGACGAAGTCCTGCAACAGGCCTGCGCGATAGGCGTACATGCCGATATGCCGGCGATAAGGCACACCCGCCGGCAATTGCTCGCGGCTCTGGGCAAACGCATCACGCGCCCACGGCAAGGGCGCACGGCTGAAGGTCAGGGCCAGGCCGTTGCGGTCGGTGCTCACCTTGACCGCATTGGGGTTGAACAGCACTTCGACGTCTTCGATCGGCTCGGCCAGCGTGGCAATGCCCGCTTCAGGATGCGCGGCCAGGTTGGCCGCCACCTGGTCGATGATCGCCGGTGGAATCAACGGCTCGTCACCCTGCACATTGACCACGATCGCATCTGCCGACAGGCCCAGCTGGGTGGCGACTTCGGCCAGGCGGTCGGTGCCCGACTGGTGGTCCTCACGGGTCAGCAGCACCTCGGCGCCAAACCCCTGGCATGCAGCGACGATGCTCGGGTCATCGGTGGCAATCACCACGCGGGTGGCGCTGCTTCTGCGCGCCTGCTCCCAGACGTGCTGCACCATCGGCTTGCCGGCAATCGACAGCAATGGCTTGCCCGGCAGACGGGTGGAGCGCAGGCGTGCTGGAATCACAACGGTGAAATCCAGGCTCATTTGTCCAGGCGCTCGTCATCGGTCAGGGTTCGGGCTTCGCTCTCGAGCATCACCGGGATACCGTCACGAATCGGGTACGCCAGGCCGGCCCCCTTGCTGATCAGCTCGGTCTTGTCGGCGCTGAGCTTGAGCGGGCCTTTGGTGATCGGGCAAGCAAGGATGTCGAGCAATTTGGTGTCCATGGATATTCCTCAGGCCTGTGGCCGGAAAAAGAAAATGTCAGGGCTGGCGAGGCCCGGGCAGCAGACGCGACAGCTGCGCGTCGAGCCAGGCCACGAAGGCCGGCGAAGGCAGTGCGTCGACCGCAAGATACCACCAGTCATCGGCGGCGAAAGCACGGCATTTCACCGCATCCTTCTCAGTCATGACCAGCGGCAATGACGGGGTGAAGCTCAGGGCCTGGGCGTTGTACACCGCATGGTCGGCAAACGCATGCGGCACAGGCTGCCAGCCCAGCCCCTGCAGGGTGTTGAAAAATCGCTGAGGGTTGCCGATGCCGGCCACCGCGTGCAATGCCTGGCCCGGCGCAAAATGCTCAAGGCCTCGTCGCTCGCCGCTGCGCAGGTTGACCAGTGCCGTAGGGGCCAGGGTGAAGGCAAAGCCATCATCACGGTCGCTGAGGGCGCCGTTGTAGAGCACGGCGTCCACTTCATCCAGGCGCTCCACCGGCTCACGCAGCGGCCCGGCAGGCAGGCAGCGGCGATTGCCGAGGCCGCGGGCCGCGTCGATCAGCACCAGCTCGAGATCACGCGCCAGGCGGTAGTGCTGCATGCCGTCGTCGCACAGGATCAGGTCCAGCGGCTCGGCGTCGAGCAAGGCCCGCACGGCCTGGCTGCGATCGGGGTCGATCATCAGCGGCACGCCGGTGCGCTGCACGATCAGCAAGGGTTCGTCACCGGCCTGTTCGGCCGGTTGATCGGCACGCACGCGCCACGGCAGTTGCGGCGCAGTGGCCCCATAGCCTCGGCTGACCACCCCCACGCGCAGGCCGCGCTGGCGACAGTGCTCGATCAGAAACAGGATAAGCGGGGTCTTGCCGGTGCCACCCACGGTGATGTTGCCCACCACCAGCACCGGCACCGGTGCGCGATAGATGTCGCCCTGCCCGGCCAGAAAACGCTCGCGCTTGCCCCGCACCACCCGACGGTACAGGGCCTCGAGCGGGCGCAACATTACCAATGCCGGGTGGCCGGCATACCAGGCATGCAACAGACGATCGGCAAGCGCCATCAAGGTGTCCCCTGGGCGGCCTCGACCGTGGTCATCCGCAACTGGCTGAAGCCGAGCTTGCCAGCGGCATCCATGGCGGTGACCACGGCCTGGTGCGGAGTCTTGCCGTCAGCGCTGATCGACAGCGGCATCTTGGTGTCGCCCTGTGATTCCTTCTGCAGGGCCTCGATCAGGGTGCCCAGGTCGCTCTTGGGCAACAGGTGGTTGTTGACCGAGTACACGCCTTCGGCGCTGATGGTGATTTCCAGCTGCTTGGCCTCGGCGTCGGGCGCCGGAGCGCCGCTGACCGCCTCGGGCAGTTCGACACGCAACTGGGTTTCACGGGTGAAGGTGGTGGTCACCACGAAAAACAGCAGCAGGATGAACACCACGTCGATCAGCGAAGCGAGGTTGATGTCCACGGTCTCCCGTGGCTTGCGCCGGAATTTCACGCCTTGCCCTCGCTCAGGTCGACATCACGGTCCCCCTGGACCACTTCCACCAGCTTGATGGCCTCCTGCTCCATGCCCACCACCAGCTCATCGATGCGCCGTTGCAGGAAACGATGGAAGAATACTGCCGGGATACCCACCATCAGGCCGGCTGCGGTGGTGATCAACGCCTTGGAGATCCCCCCCGCCAATACCGAGGCATTGGTGGTCATGCCGGACCCGGTGAAGGCACTGAAGATATCGATCATGCCCAGCACGGTGCCCAGCAGGCCCAGCAGCGGCGCCATGGCGGCGATGGTGCCCAGTGCGTTGATGTAGCGCTCCAGCTCGTGGATGACACGGGCGGCGGCTTCCTCGATGCACTCCTTCATGATTTCGCGACCATGGCGGGAGTTGGCCAGGCCTGCGGCCAGGATCTCGCCCAGCGGCGAGTCGGCGCGCAGGGTCTTGAGCTTCTCGCTGGTGAGCTGTTTGTCCTTGATCCAGCGCCACACCTGGCCGAGCAGGTGCGGCGGGGTGACACGACTGGCGCGCAGGGTCCACAGGCGTTCGGCGACGATAGCCATGGCAGCGATGGAACTCAGAATGATCGGCAGCATCATCCAGCCACCGGACTTGACCAATTCCCACACAGTAGCGACCCCCTCGAAAAAGTCCGCCACTTTACCATAGGGGGCCACGGGGCCGAACAGCGTCATGTCGGCTCCCGCCAGAAGCGCCGCTGGCTGCGTTGCCCGACCGCCTGGCCAAAGCTGCCCAGCACCAGGCGCACCGCCCCGTGCAGTGCGCTGTCGTGCACGGTGATACCCAGCGCCTGGTAACGCGCCATCACCTGTGCGTGCGGATGCCCGAATGCATTGTGGCGCCCTCGCGAAATCAGCACGCCCCGGGGCCGGGTTCGTTCGAGAAAGGCCTGGCTCGACGAGGTGCGGCTGCCATGATGGGGCGCCTGCAACCAGTCGACCGGGCCGGCTGTCGACTCGCGCAGCCAGGCGCGCTCGGCCTGGGCATCGATGTCACCGGTAAGCAGCAGGGTTTCCCCGCCGGCATCCACGTGCAACACACAGGAGCGCTGATTGCTGTCGCCGGCCTGCTGCCAGCGCCACAGGCTGAAGAGCACGCCATCCCACTGCCATTGCTCGCCACTGGCGCAGGCCTGGGCCTGCAGTTGCCCGGGCAGCTCATCCGGGTCGCCGCCCACCACACGCACCAGCGGCACGCTGCGCTGCACCGCCAGGGCGCCGCCGGCATGGTCGGCATGGGCATGGCTGATCAGCGCCAGGTCCAGCTCGCGCACCCCCAGCTTGCGCAGAGTCGGCACGACCACCCGCTCACCCAGGTCGCTGCCACGGGTGGCCGGGCCTGCGTCATACAGCATCGCATGGTGACGGGTACGCAGCACCAACGCCTGGCCCTGGCCGACATCCAGCTGCCACACCTCCAGTTGCCCATGGGCGATCTCGTTGCGAGGCGCACAGCCGGCCAGCAGCAGCAAGGGCCAGCCCAGCACCCGCATCGGCAGCCCGCCCGGCAACAGCAGCAGTACCGCGCCACCGCCCACCATCAACCATGCCCATATCGGCAAGGCGACCGGTGTCCAGGCCGGTTGCCAATGTGCCACCTGTGCCAGTGTCCAGAACAAGGCTGCCAGCGATCCTCCAGCCAGCCACAACAGGGCCTCCCCCAGCAACGGGAGCCCCTGCAGCAGTGTGCCGGCCAGCGCCAGGGGCAACACCGCGATACTGACCCAGGGCACCGCAACCAGATTGGCCAGCGGTGCCGAGAGACTGATCGGCAGCCCCAGCGCCAGCAGCACCGGCAACAGGCCGATCGCGATCAGCCATTGGGCCCGGCACCATGCCAGCCAGGGGTTCCAGGCCCCCAGCCGGCCGCCGAACACATACACCAGCACCGCCACCGCTGCGAACGACAGCCAGAACCCCGGCTGCAGGCTGGCCAATGGCTCCACCAGCAATACACCGTTGAGGGCAAGCAGCAAGGGAATCCAGGCCCCAAGGTGGCGAAAACGCAAGCGCCACAACAGCACCACCGCCAGCATGATGCATGCGCGTCGTACCGGTACCTGAAAGCCCGCCATCAAGCCGTACGCCAGGGCCGCCGCAAACGCCAGGCCGCACGCCCAGGGTAGCCAGGGCAGCCCCCTGGGCCATGCCCCCACACGTGCCAACCCGGCCACCAGGCCGTACACCAGACCGGCCAGCAAGCCGATGTGCTGACCGGAAATCACCAGCAGGTGCACCGTGCCGGTTGCCTGGAGCACCTGCCAGTCCTCCTGTGCCAGCGCCCCGCCGTCACCCAGCACCAGCGCCGCCAGCGCACCTTCGCGCCCATGGGCCTGAGCCACGAGCAGGCGTTGGCGCACCGAATCACGCCACGCATGGCTGGCCGGGGCCAGTCGTTCACCTGCCCTTACACGGCCGGTGGCACCGATTCGCCGGGCCAGCATGGCGGCTTCCTGGTCAGGCCCATGGGGGTTGAGCAGGCCGGAGGGGCGCTGCAGCTGTACCGCCAGGCGCCAACGCTCGCCACTGTTGACCGGCGGCCCGCCAAACCAGCTCAGGCTCAGCCGCTGCGGCAACTGGGCGCGGCGTGAGGAGGCTTCGGCCAGCTCGAAACGCACCGAATGTGGGCCCTGCTGCGCCAGGCCCACTACCCGACCTTCCAGCCACAGGGTGCGCCCCTCCAGCTCGGGCCGGAGTCGATCGTCCAGCGCCCATTGCGCCGAGCAACAGGCCCAGGCAAAACCAAGCAAGAACAGACCGGGCACTGCCCATCGACACACCAGGCATAACATTCCCGTCATGCCGATGCCCCAGAGCCAGCCGACCGACGGCAAGGCAGGTAGCACGTTGAGCGCCAACAGCCCCAAGGCCAGCGCCAACATCCTTGTGCGCATGGGTAAAGCTCCTGAGCAGATCTCACCCCAGAGGCTTAGATCACCCAGGCCCGCACCTTGCTTATTAATTGTCACAAAGTCTGAATTGGCGCTGTTTACAATCCGTGCATACTGGCCACTTCAGAACGCCGAGAGCCCACATGCCGCGTCGACTTTTCAAACGCTACATGCCAGATCCGACGAGCATTCGGGAACATAAATCCTTACGCTTTCTCGGCCGGCTGCTGCACGACCCCAACCTCTGGCACCTGAATCGCCATTCGGTGGCACGGGCCATGGCCGTAGGCCTTTTCGCAGCCTTCATCCCTATCCCGATGCAGATGCTGCTGGCCGCCAGCCTGGCGGTTCTGGTGCGCGGCAACATGCCCATCGCCGTCAGCCTGGTGTGGCTGACCAACCCCATCACCATGCCGCCGGTGTTCTACTGCACCTACCAGGTGGGGGCATGGCTGATGCAGATACCGCCACGCACGCTGCCCGAGGAACTCACCTTCGAATGGATCACCGACCAGTTGTCGACGCTGTGGCAGCCCTTTCTGCTGGGCTCGGTGGTGTGCGGCGTGCTGCTGGGGGCGCTGGCCTACTGCCTGACCATGCTCTACTGGCGCTGGTGGGTGGGCAGGCAGTGGCGCAGGCGCAAGCAGAAATCAGCTGCGCATTCCTCGCCCGCTGACCAGTAGGCGCACGCAGCCGATGTACAGCACCGCGGTGGCCACCAGCATGAAGGTGATGGCCACGCCGATGCGGATGTCCGAGACGCCCAGGATGCCGTAGCGGAACGAGTTGACCATGTGCAGCACCGGGTTGGCCAGCGACACGGTCTGCCAGAATGGCGGCAGCAGGGTGATGGAGTAGAACACCCCACCCAGGTACGTCAGCGGCGTGAGCACGAAGGTCGGGATGATCGAGATGTCATCGAAGTTGCGCGCAAACACTGCGTTGATGAAGCCCAGCAGCGAGAAGATCGTCGCGGTCAGCACCACCACCAGCACCGTCACGCCCAGGTGATGCACCTGCAGATGGGTGAAGAACAGCGACAGCAGGGTCACGATCACTCCCACCGCCAACCCGCGCAGCACGCCGCCCAGGGTGTAGCCGATGAGGATGGTGTGCGGCGACACCGGCGACACCATCAGCTCCTCGATCGAACGCTGAAACTTGCTGCCGAAGAAACTCGACACCACGTTGCCGTAGGAGTTGGTGATCACCGACATCATGATCAGGCCCGGCACGATGTACTCCATATAGGTGAAGCCACCCATGTCGCCGATCTGCCGGCCGATGAGGTTCCCGAAGATCACGAAGTACAGCACCATGGTGATCGCCGGGGGCAGCAGGGTCTGCGGCCAGATCCGCGTGAACCGCCGCACTTCTCGATAGACGATGGTATTGAGGGCAACCAGGTTGGCGCGCAGTTCCGAACTCATACCGCCACCTTCGCCAGGTTTTTTTCCACCAGGGACACGAACAGCTCCTCGAGACGATTGGTCTTGTTGCGCAGGCTCAGCACCTCGATGTTCTGCAGGGCCAACTGGCCGAACAGCGCGGTGATGCCCACGTCCTTGTCCACCTGCACTTCCAGGGTGTGCGGGGTGATCAGCCGGCACGGGTAGCCGGCCAGTTGCGGCGCCTGGGCCAGGTCATGCTTGAGGTCGAGCAGGAAGGTCTCCACATGCAACGTGCCCAGCAACTGACGCATGCTGGTGTTCTGCACGATGGTGCCGTGGTCGATGATGCCGATGTTGCGGCACAGCTGCTCGGCCTCTTCCAGGTAGTGGGTGGTCAGGATGATGGTGATGCCCTTCTGGTTGAGCTCGGTCAGAAAGCTCCACATCGAACGGCGCAGCTCGATGTCGACGCCAGCGGTAGGCTCGTCGAGGATCAGCAGGCGCGGTTCGTGGATCAGCGCGCGGGCAATCATCAGGCGGCGCTTCATGCCGCCGGACAGCGAGCGCGATGGCACGTCACGCTTGTCCCACAGGCCCAGCTGGGTCAGGTACTGCTCGGCGCGCTCCCTGGCCACCTTCATCGGGATGCCGTAGTAACCCGCCTGGGTCACGACGATATCGAAGGTCTTTTCGAACTGATTGAAGTTGAACTCCTGGGGCACCACGCCGATGCAGCGCTTGAGCGCGGCTGGCTCTCGGTCCAGGTCATGGCCGAACACATTCACCGTGCCGCTGGTCTTGTTGACCAAGGTCGAGAGAATGCCGATGGTGGTGGATTTGCCGGCGCCATTGGGGCCGAGCAAGGCGAAGAAATCACCTTCGGCGACATCCAGGTCGATGCCCTTGAGGGCCTGGAAGCCATTGCCGTAGGTCTTGGTTAGCTGCCGAATGGACAGAGCAGAACTCATAGCAGGTCTACACACCAGGTTGAAGGGTTCACAAGGCAGGCGGTCAGACAGGGCCGACCGCGACGAATGTGGCCATGGTGCTTGCCCAGGCCACGCAAGTACAGTGAAGTGTATCGATATTGACTATCAGGGTAATCGACAGGTTCAGGTCAGCGCGGTCATTACCGCCGCCTGGTAGGCCGGCCGTTGCCTGAGGCGCTCGTACCACGCACGCAGGTGCTTCATTTCCGGACGCTCGATGGGCATCTCGAACCAGGCATACACGAAGCAGCCCAGCGGGATGTCGCCCATGCCGATCGCTTCCCCCGACAGGTAGGGTTGCGTGGCCAGGGCCTGATCGGCGATCGACAGCAGTTCGGCGCATTGCTTGTGCGCGGCGTTGATCTGCACCCAGTCCTGCTGGTCAGACGGGGTACGCAGGATGCCCCAGAACAACGGGCGAAATGGCGTAGCCAGCGATGACGTGGTCCAGTCCATCCACTTGTCTGCGCTGGCCCGGGCCGCCGGGTCGGCGGGGTACCAGTCAGTGTTTGGGGCATACCGGCCACACAGGTAGCGCACGATGGTATTGGATTCCCACAGCACCAGCTCGCCATCCTCGATCATCGGCACCCGGCCGTTGGGGTTGAGGGCACGGTAGTGCGGCTCGTCGACCACGCCGAACTCGCCACCGGCATCGATCGACTGGTAGTCCAGGCCCAGCTCCTGGGCGCACCACAGCGCCTTCCTGACGTTTGACGAGTTCTTGCGTCCCCAGATCTTCAGCATGACGACTCCTGACATAGGCGGTGGGCACTCAGTCTACCCGAGCTGGCGAGGCTGACAATCGCTGGCCCGCGGCCCGAAAACGCGAACTTCCACAGGTCACGTCCTGTCACTGTTCTGACGGGTTGTTTGGCACAGGCGGTCTAAGCTCTGTCGGATAGCTATTTCTGGAGCTCACGGAGGAAAGCATATGTTGCTGTTGTGGTTAGTGGTGCTGGTGGTCGGTATTGCCTACCTGGCGCACCGGCGGGTTGCCCCCCTGCCCGCACTGGGCGTGGTTGCCGTCTACCTGGTGGCGATGGGCGCATTCAGCCATGCCCCCGGCTGGCTGTTGACGATCTTCTGGCTGCTGCTGGTGGCCACTGCCGTGCCCCTGGTGCTGCCCGATCTGCGCCGCAAATGGCTGACTGCCCCGCTGTTCGGCTGGTTTCGCAAAACCTTGCCGCCGATGTCGCAGACCGAGCGCGAGGCCATCGATGCCGGCACGGTCTGGTGGGACGGCGAGCTCTTCAGTGGCCGCCCCGACTGGAACACCCTGCTGGCCTATCCCAAGGTGCAACTGAGCGCAGAAGAGCAAGCCTTCATCGACGGGCCCACCGAGGAGCTCTGCGCCATGGTCAGCGACTGGCAGATCGGCCAGGACATGGACCTTCCCGCCGAAGCCTGGGCGCACATCAAGACCCATGGCTTCTTTGCCCTGATCATTCCCAAGGAATACGGTGGCAAGGGCTTTTCCGCCTTCGCTCATTCACAGGTCGCGATGAAACTGGCCACCCGCAGCGGCGACCTGGCCTCCACCGTGATGGTGCCCAACTCGCTCGGCCCGGCCGAACTGCTGCTGCACTACGGCACCGACGAGCAACGCAACCATTACCTGCCCCGCCTGGCCCGCGGTGACGACATCCCGTGCTTCGCCCTCACCGGTCCGCTGGCCGGCTCCGACGCCGGCGCCATGCCCGACACCGGGGTCATCTGCAAGGGCCAGTGGCAGGGCGAGGAAGTACTGGGCCTGCGCCTGAACTGGGAGAAGCGCTATATCACCCTGGGCCCGGTGGCGACGCTGCTGGGTCTAGCGTTCAAGGCCTACGACCCCGATCACCTGCTGAGTGACAAGGAGGAGCTGGGTATCAGCCTGGCTCTCATCCCGACCGACACCCCAGGTGTCGAGATCGGTCAGCGCCATCTGCCGCTGGGCGCCGCGTTCATGAACGGCCCCAACAGCGGCAAGGACGTGTTCGTCCCGCTGAGTTTTCTGATTGGCGGGCAGGAGATGCTCGGCAAGGGCTGGATGATGCTGATGAACTGCCTGTCGGTGGGACGCTCGATCTCCTTGCCGGCAGTCGGTACCGGTGCCGCCAAGTACACCAGCCTGGTAACGGGCCAGTACGCACAGTTGCGCGAGCAGTTCAACGTACCGCTGGCCGCGTTCGAGGGCATTCAGGAGGCTCTGGCCCGCATCGGCGGCAATGCCTGGCTGATGGACAGCGCACGCATGCTCACCGCCAACGCGGTGGACCTGGGTGAAAAACCCTCGGTGCTGTCGGCGATCCTCAAGTACCACCTCACCGAACGGGGGCGCGAATGCATCCAGCACGCCATGGACGTGCACGGGGGCAAGGGCATCATCATGGGCCCGAACAACTACCTGGGTCGCAGCTGGCAGGGGGCACCGATCTTCATCACCGTCGAGGGCGCCAACATCCTCTCGCGCAACCTGATGATCTTTGGCCAGGGGGCGATTCGCTGCCACCCGTTCGTGCTCAAGGAGATGGCCCTGGCAGCACGTGAAGACCACGACCAGGCGCTCAAGGAGTTCGACGCCCTGCTGCTCAGGCATGTGGGCTTCGCGGTGGGTAACGCGGCCAGCACGCTGGTCCTTGGGTTGGGCCTGGGGCGCTTTGAAAAGGCACCCGGCGATGCATTGAGCCAGGGATACTTTCGCGCACTCGATCGCCAGGCGGCGGCCTTCGCCCTGCTGGCCGACCTGTGCATGATGCTGCTCGGTGGCGAGCTGAAACGCCGTGAGCGCCTGTCGGCGCGCCTTGGCGACGTATTGAGCAACCTGTACCTGGGTTCGGCAGCCCTCAAGCGCTACCACGATCTCGATTCGCCCGAGTACCTGCGGCCGCTGTTGCGCTGGGCCATGGAAGAAAGCCTGGGCCAGGCCGAAAAAGCCCTGGACCGCCTGCTCGACAACTTCCCCAATCGGTTCCTCGGTGGCGCGCTGCGCTTGGTGGTGTTCCCGTTCGGGCGCCGTCATACCGGCCCGTCGGACGAACTGGATGCCGAGGTTGCTGCGCTGCTGGGTCGCGCCAAGGGTGATCCGGCACTCGAACAACTGCTGGCTGGCTGCTATCGCCCCACCGATGCAAGCGACCCGGTGGGCGCGTTGCAACAGGCCAGCGACCTGCTAAGGGCCAGCGCCCCGCTGCACAAGAAGCTGCACCAGGCCCACAAGGGCGGCCAATTGGCGCCGGCTCCCGGCGAATCGCTGATCGACGCAGCCTTGCACGCCAACACCTTGCAGGCCGGCGAAGCTCAAAGCCTGCACGAGGCCGAAGCCGCACGGCGCCGTGTGATCGACGTGGATGCGTTCAGCAAGGACGAGCTGCTGCCCACCGAGGGCAAGGTGCGCTGAGCATCACTCCAACGGGACATCGGGCGCGGGGAGCCTTATACTCCCGCGCCCGATTTTGCTCTAGAGGATCGCCCGCATGGCCAACGCCACTGCTCAACTGGAATACCACCTCGCCCTGCTCACCCACCTGCGCACCATCCTTGCAGCCCTGGGTGAGGCCGAACAGGTACCGGAAGAAAGCCACGCGCTGTTTCTGGAGCGTTTCGACGACCTGATGCAACAGTTGCCGGTCGACCCGGAGAGCACCTACCTGGGTCAGGACCTCATCTGCCAGGTCATCCAGCGCTACCCGCAGATCGCGCACCTTATCCCCCGCGACCTGCTGTGGTTCTTTGGCGGCGATTGCCTGCACTACATGCCGGAAGAAGAACTGGCCATGTACCAGGAGCTGGAAGAACGCCGCTACGAAGCCGAGCAGAACGACGAACCGTTCGACTGGAACCAGGAGAAGCAGTTGTTGAGCATGTCGGGCGACGACAGTAAGCACTGATGCGCAAGCTACCTGTCAGCGCGACCAGCAGAACTGGCAGGTAGCCCTCATGACCACGTCCCGCACAAAGCGCATTCACATGACTGCGTGTGCTTGAACGGGCTCAGAAGAAAAAGTACACGCCGGTATCGAGCTCGAGTGCCGTTCGCACCTGCGCCTCCACCTTCAGCAGTGCACCTACCTCGGGGCAGGCTTCGATACAGGCCGACACCAACGCACTGAATGCCGCCAACTGCACAGTGCCTAGAATCCTTTCATCTTCATACTCGTCGATGTTCAGCGCCAGCGCTCGATTGGCCTGCGTGAACAGCCCCGATCGCCACACGGCTTCGAATTCCTCTGCATCCAGCTGAACATCTAGCAGGTCTGCGTCCGTACAGGTATCGGTATCCAGCCGCGACATGGCGCCTCGGCTCAACGGCACACAGATTATTTTCATGCTGCCCCCTGCCATCGCGCGGCGTTTTTTACGCAAAAAAAAACGCCGTTCATACGAACGGCGTTTTCTTTGAATTTGGAGCGGGAAACGAGACTCGAACTCGCGACCCCGACCTTGGCAAGGTCGTGCTCTACCAACTGAGCTATTCCCGCAAATGGCGTCCCCTAGGGGACTCGAACCCCTGTTACCGCCGTGAAAGGGCGGTGTCCTAGGCCACTAGACGAAGGGGACACTGCCTGAAACACCATGGTGTAGTGTTTCAGCTCCAGAAATACACCCGAAGATGCTTTCTGGTTTCACTCAGCCCTGCCCTGAAGCAAAGCTGCTTAAAATTGGAGCGGGAAACGAGACTCGAACTCGCGACCCCGACCTTGGCAAGGTCGTGCTCTACCAACTGAGCTATTCCCGCAATGGCGTCCCCTAGGGGACTCGAACCCCTGTTACCGCCGTGAAAGGGCGGTGTCCTAGGCCACTAGACGAAGGGGACACGCTACAACATTCACTCCCTGCCGCGTTTCGCTGTGTGCTTTACGCTGCAAGTGGCGCGCATTCTAGGGGTGCTTTGAGAAGTCGTCAACCCCTAGATATAAATTTATTTAAATCAATGACTTCGCCCTGCTTTACGCTGCCACGGAGGCCGCAGCGCGCCTGAGCCTTGACGATTATTTTCTGACGCGCATACGCGACGCGGCCCAGTGCTGGCGGCACCTCAAGGCAAAATGCCAGCAATCCGCCCTGCTCAACTGCCAAACAGCTCTATCCGGGCAAAAGCGAAGCCACTACACTCAAACGGCAAACCTTCCTGTATGAGGCGTTAACGGTGACACCACTTCTGATCACCCTGCTTATAGTAGCGGGTATCGCACTCTTGATCGTGATTGGCTACCTGAACAATGTAGTCGAGAGCAACAAGCTGGAACGAGCCCGCCTCAAGATCGAGCTGGCCGACCGCTTGCGTCGTTGTGGCGAAATCACCGAAACCTTTCCCGGCCAGTTGATGACCCCGGCACTCAAGCTGCTGCTGACCCGCCTCGAACTGAACCTGAATCAGCGCCGCCTGGCCCTGGACAAGCACAACCGTGAAATCCAGGCACGCATCAGCGAGCTCCAGGGCCTGATTGCCCTGGGCGATGGCATACCGGTGAACAACCCTCCCGGCCCGATCCAGACCGAAGCCCGTGCCAAGGATGTACGCTTTCTGCTCGAAGCCCTGCACAGCCAGGTGGTTCGCGCCTCCCAGGAAGGCTTCCTGCCGACCAACGAAGCCAAGTACTGGGTAAAGGAAATTCGCCATATCCTGGTGCTGCTGCACATCGAGTTCTTCAACAACCTGGGGCAGCATGCGCTGCAGCAGAACCAGCCGGGGCAGGCCCGCCTGGCGTTCGAACGGGGGGTGCAGTACCTGCGCAAGCAACCTGATCCGGTGCTCTACCGCGAGCAGCTCGACTATATGGACAAACTGCTGGCACGCGCCAACGCCATGGTACTGAGCCAGAACCAGCCAACCGAAGACGAGGTCAACCCACTGACCGAAGGGCTGAAGTCCGACACCGAAGAAGACTGGAAGAAGAAAGTCATCTACGACTGATTGCAACACAACCCATTCGCCAGCCCCCCCCGACAGGAGCCTTGCTGGCGAATGGGCGCAACGCCTCTACCCGCCTCAGCAGTCCGTCGAATCCAGGAAAACCCGCGCCAGACGCTCCAGCCCGGCCTGATCCTGCTCACCAAAGCGTGCAAGTACAGGGCTGTCCAGGTCCAGTACGCCGATCAGCGCTCCGTCCTTGACCAGAGGGATCACCAACTCGCTGTTGGAGGCGCTGTCACAGGCAATATGCCCCGGGAAGGCATGCACATCCTCCACACGCTGGGTCTGGCGTGTAGCCGCCGCAGCCCCGCACACCCCGCGCCCGAACGGGATGCGTACACACGCCACCTGCCCCTGAAACGGCCCCAGTACCAGCTCTTCACCGCGCGCCAGGTAGAAACCTGCCCAGTTCAGGTCTTCGACCTGGCTGTACAGAAAGGCGGAAAGCTGCGCAGCGTTGGCAATGAAATCCCGCTCCCCGTCCAGTAGTGCCTCCAGCTGCGCCGCCAGCAGGTCATAGCCGCACTGGCCGCCCCCCACTGCATTCAAATCGATCATTACTGTTGCTCCAGCAGTTTCAGGCCCACCCAATAGCGGGCAAATTGATAGGCGCAGCGGCCATTGCGATTGCCGCGGCCGGTTGCCCAGCGGATCGCGGCCTTGTCCAGCTCTTCATCCCGCGCCCAGACCAGACCTGGCGCCAGCGCCAACTGGGTGATCCAGTGCTCGACCACATCAAGGAAGTGCTCCTGGGTGAACGGGTAGAACGACAGCCACAGACCGAAGCGGTCCGACAGGGCAATCTTGTCCTCGACGGCCTCGCTGGGGTGCAGCTCGCCGTCGACCATCTTCCAGTTCTCGTTGTCGCTCTGCTTTTCCGGCACCAGGTGCCGACGGTTGGAGGTGGCATACAGCAGAACGTTGTCCGGCGCCTGCTCGAGGGAGCCGTCCAGCACGCTCTTGAGCACGCGGTAGTCGCCCTCCCCGGCCTCGAACGACAGGTCATCGCAGAACAGCACGAAACGCTGTGGCAGTTTGTGCAGTTGTTCCACCACCCGCGGCAGGTCCGCCAGGTGGTCACGCTCGATCTCGATCAGGCGCAGCCCCTGTGGGGCGTACTCTGCCAGCAAGGCACGCACCAGCGACGACTTGCCGGTGCCGCGCGAGCCCCACAGCAGCGCGTGGTTGGCCGGCATGCCGTCGATGAACTGGCGGGTATTGCGGCCCAGTTGTTCACGCTGCCTGTCGACACCGATCAGGTCGGTCAGGCGCATGTCCAGGCTGACCTCGAGCGGCAGCAGAAAACCGCTGCGCCCTTCGCGCTGCCAACGGGCAGCCAGGCACTGGGTCCAATCGATGCTGGGGCGCAATGCCGGCAGCAGCGGTTCCAGACGCGCCAATACCGATTCGGCGCGCTCCAGGAAAGCATTCAAGCGAGAGTCCACGTTATGTCCTCGACACAGATTCTTGGGAAAGCCTGAATGTGCGACAGTACCTGCCAGCTACCGGGGGTGATCGGCTATGCTTGCGCAGCGCACGGAAAGTGGAACTGGCTCGGGATACATGGATATCAAGTTCACCAATCGCCTGTCTTACAAGCAAGCCCGGCTGACGGTCCTGGTCGGTTTCATCCTGGGAACATTGCTCAGTCTCATCCAGATCGGCATCGATTATGCCAGCGAAGACGCCTCTATCAATCGCGAGATGCAGGCACTGCTGCAAATCAGCCACAACCCTGCCTCGCGCATTGCCTACAACCTCGATGCGGAACTGGCCAACGAACTGACCCTGGGCCTGCTCAAATCCCCCGCCATCACCCGTGCGCGCCTGATCGACAACACCGACAGCGTGTTGTCCGATGTGCAGCGCCCGCGCGAACAAAGCAGCTATCGGATGTTGAGTGATTTTCTCTTCGGCCAGAGCCGGCAGTTCCAGGATCGCCTGATGCTCGACCAGATGCCCAGCGAATACCTCGGCACCCTGTATCTTGAAGTCGACACCTTCGCCTTCGGCAGCCGCTTTCTGAAGCGGGCCGAAGTAACGCTGCTCAACGGGTTCGTGCGCAGCCTGGTGCTGACCGGCATCCTGCTGGCACTGTTCTATTTCATGCTGACCAAGCCGCTGGTGCGGGTGATCAGCGCCCTTAGCAACAGCAATGCACGCGCGCCCAACCAGAACAAGCTGGCCTTCCCGCCCGGTCACGAACAGGACGAGATCGGCGTGCTGGTCAAGGTCGCCAACCAGCAGTTCGTGAGCATGGCCACCGAGATCCAGCAGCGGCGCAACGCCGAAAACCGCCTGACCGACTACCTCAACGAGCTGGAAAACATCGTTTCGGCCCGTACCAACGAACTCAAGTCCAGCAACACCCGCCTGAGCCAGTCCAACGAGGAACTGGAGCAGGCGCGACGCCGAGCGCTGGACATGGCCCAGGCCCGTGCCGCATTCCTGGCCAACATGAGCCACGAGATCCGCACCCCGCTCAATGGTCTGCTGGGCATGATCGCGCTGTCGCTGGACAGCCCGCTCAACGCCGAACAACGCCAGCAGCTGTCCATCGCCCACGACTCGGGCAAGGTACTGGTGGAACTGCTCAACGATATTCTCGACCTGTCCAAGTTCGACGCCGGCCAGCTGGAGCTGGAGCGCATCCCCTTCGACCTCGGCGCCCTGGTGGAAGACACCGCCAACCTGCTGTCGCAGAACGCGGCGCCCAGCGTGGAGCTGACCTGCCTGATCGATCCGCAGTTTCCCAGCAGCGTGCTGGGTGACCCCACGCGGGTGCGCCAGATCGTCAGCAACCTGCTGTCCAACGCGCTCAAGTTCACCCGGTTCGGGCGTGTCGACGTTCGCCTGGGCACCTACCCCGGCGGCGTGCGCCTGGAGGTCTGCGACACGGGCATCGGCATCCCGCTGGAAGCCCAGGTCAGGATCTTTCAGCCTTTCACCCAGGCCGGTGCCGGCATTACCCGCCAGTATGGCGGCACCGGCCTGGGCCTGGCGCTGACCCGCAACCTCTGCGAAGCCATGCAGGGGCGCCTGAGCATCAGTTCGGAAGCTGGCTTCGGCAGCCAGTTCAGTGTCGAGCTGCCGCTGGCCTCCCACACCCCGGCGATTGCACCCGCCCCCCTGCGCGGCAAGGTGGTGGCGATCAGCAGCGCCAGCAGCGGCCTTGCCGAACTGCTGCAGAGCCTGCTGCCACGTTGGGGGCTGACGTACTCGCGCCATGACAGCATCGACAGCCTGGTCGACCTGGAGCCCGACCTGCTGGTCACCGACAACCTGGATGGCCTGTTCGGCCTGCGTCCGTCACTCAAGGCGCCAATCCTGCTGGTGACCGCCTATGGCAACTTCCTGCCGGGGGAAGAAGCCGCCCAGTTGGCACCGCTGCAGCAGCAGGCCCGCCCGCTGGCCCGCAACGCCCTGTACCAGACCTTGCAGCGCATTCTGCAGGGCAGTGACGATGCAGGCCCGGTCGCCCAGGCAGGCACCCAGACCAGCGAGCGTCGTGCCCGCATCCTGCTGGTGGAAGACAACCCGGTGAACCAGCTGGTCGCCAAGGGCATGCTGGGCAAGCTGGGCTGCGAGGTGATCGTGGCCGCCCACGGCGGGGAGGCCCTGGAGCAGTTGGAGCAAGCCGCCTTCAACCTGGTGCTGATGGACTGCAACATGCCGGTGATGGACGGCTACGAGGCCAGCCGACGCATACGCCAGAGCGGACGCTGGCCCGACCTGCCCATCGTGGCACTTACCGCCAACGCCATGCCCGAGGAACGCGAACGCTGCCGGGCGGCAGGCATGAACGACTACCTGGCCAAACCCTTTCGCCGCGAAGAGTTGCTGGCGCTGATCGATCACTGGGTGCCGCCAACAGCCCCTGAAACCTAGCGCAGCAGCTTTTCGATATCGCCCGCCAGCGCCTCGGGCTTGGTGCTGGGCGCATAACGGCTCACGGCACCCGACTGCGGATCGACCAGGAACTTGGTGAAATTCCACTTGATCGCCTGCGAACCGAACAGGCCGGGAGCCCTCTGCTTGAGCGCGGCGAACAGGGGATGCGCGCCCGCCCCATTGACCTCGACCTTTCTGAACAGGGGAAAGCTCACGCCAAAGTTGGCTTCACAGAACTGCGATATCGCCAGCTCATCGCCCGGCTCCTGCTTGCCGAACTGGTTGCAGGGAAAGCCCAACACCACCAGGCCGCGCTCGCGATAGCGCTGCCATAGCGACTCCAGGCCCTTGTACTGTGGCGTGAACCCGCACTGGCTGGCGGTATTGACCACCAGCACCGCCCTTGCCGGGTAATCCGCCAGGGTTTTCTGCTCGCCCCGCAGGGTGGTGCAGGGAATATTGAGCAAACTGTTGTCGGCCATGACCGCGTCTCCTGCGTTCGGGTGGGTTACTGTCGCGGCACCAGGTCAAGGCACACCGAGTTGATGCAGTAGCGCAGACCGGTGGGCGGCGGGCCGTCGGGAAACACATGGCCCAGATGGGCATCGCAAGTGGCGCAGGTGACTTCGGTGCGAATCATGCCATGTGAGGTATCGCGGATCTCGACCATCGCGTTGTCGGCGATAGGCTCGTAGAAGCTGGGCCAGCCGCAGCCGGAGTCGAACTTGGCTCTGGAATCGAACAGCGGCTTGTTGCAGCAGATGCAATGGTAGACGCCATCGGTGCGGGTGCTGTTGTACTTGCCGCTGAACGGGCGCTCGGTGCCCTTCAGGCGGCACACGTTGTACTGCTCGGGGTCGAGCATCGCACGCCATTCTTCCAGAGTTTTCTCGATCTTTTCCATCACCAGGCCTCGCTGAATTAAAAACCCCGCACTGCGTCTTTTCGACAACGCGGGTGGCACGTATTATTGCGCCTCATCAGACGTCAGTCTGGCACCCGCGTTACACGCATTTCAAACGTTTTCACAGCGCAATGCGCGGCGATCTTTTCTAATCGGGATCACATCATGCAGGTCAGCAAATCGAACAAGCTCGCCAATGTCTGCTACGACATTCGCGGCCCGGTGCTCAAGCACGCCAAACGCCTGGAGGAGGAAGGCCACCGCATCCTCAAGCTGAACATCGGCAACCCGGCGCCCTTTGGTTTCGAGGCGCCCGACGAGATCCTCCAGGATGTGATCCGCAACCTGCCCACCGCCCAGGGCTACAGCGACTCCAAGGGCCTGTTCAGCGCGCGCAAGGCGGTGATGCAGTACTACCAGCAGAAGCAGGTCGAAGGTGTCGGCATCGAGGACATCTACCTGGGCAACGGCGTGTCCGAGCTGATCGTGATGTCGATGCAGGCCCTGCTCAACAACGGCGACGAGGTGCTGATCCCGGCCCCGGACTACCCGCTGTGGACCGCTGCGGTGAGCCTGGCCGGCGGCAACCCGGTGCACTACCTGTGCGACGAGCAGGCCGACTGGTTCCCCGACCTTGCCGACATCAAGGCCAAGATCACCCCCAACACCAAGGCCATGGTGATCATCAACCCGAACAACCCCACTGGCGCGGTGTACTCGCGCGAGCTGCTGCTGGGCATGCTGGAAATCGCCCGCCAACACAACCTGGTGGTGTTCTCCGACGAGATCTACGACAAGATCCTGTACGACGATGCCGTGCACATCTGCACCGCCTCGCTGGCCCCCGACCTGCTCTGCCTGACCTTCAACGGCCTGTCCAAGTCGTACCGGGTGGCGGGCTTCCGCTCCGGCTGGCTGGCGTTGTCCGGGCCCAAGCAGCACGCCCAGAGCTATATCGAAGGCATCGACATGCTGGCCAACATGCGCCTGTGCGCCAACGTGCCGAGCCAGCACGCCATCCAGACCGCACTGGGCGGCTACCAGAGCATCAATGACCTGGTGCTGCCGCCAGGTCGCCTGCTGGAGCAGCGCAACCGCACCTGGGAGCTGCTCAACGACATTCCAGGGGTCAGCTGCGTCAAGCCGATGGGCGCCCTGTATGCCTTCCCGCGCATCGACCCGAAGGTCTGCCCGATCTTCAACGACGAAAAGTTCGCCCTTGACCTGCTGCTGTCGGAAAAACTGCTGATCGTGCAAGGCACCGCCTTCAACTGGCCGTGGCCCGACCACTTCCGCGTCGTGACCCTGCCACGTGTCGATGACCTGGAGCAGGCGATCGGTCGCATCGGCAATTTCCTCAAGACCTACCAGCAGTAAGCCCGAATGCCTGCCTGCGCCAGCCCTGGCGCAGGCCACGGGCCAACCTCAAGCCTGCCGCTCTGGCTCGCGCACCTGGCATTCTCCGCGCCTGCCCGCACAAGTACACAGTTTGAAATAGTCGCCCGGTTGAATACACGGAGCGCGCACCTTATATACCCCGCATACGCAAGCTTTCTATCCGTCAGGAGAACGTAACAACCATGATGCGCATTTTGCTGTTTGTGGCCACCAACCTTGCGGTCGTGCTGATTGCCAGCATCACCCTGAGCCTGTTCGGCTTCAACGGGTTCATGGCGGCAAACGGGGTTGACCTCAAGCTCGACCAGTTGCTGATCTTCTGCGCTGTGTTCGGCTTTGCCGGCTCGCTGATCTCGCTGTTCATCTCCAAGTGGATGGCGAAGATGAGCACCGGTACCCAGATCATCACCCAGCCGCGCACCCACCATGAGCAATGGCTGCTGCAGACCGTCGAAGAGCTTTCCCGCCAGGCAGGCATCAAGATGCCCGAGGTGGGCGTCTTCCCGGCCTATGAGGCCAACGCCTTCGCTACCGGCTGGAATCGCAACGATGCGTTGGTCGCGGTCAGCCAGGGCCTGCTCGAGCGTTTCTCGCGTGATGAAGTACGCGCCGTGCTGGCCCACGAGATCGGCCACGTCGCCAACGGCGACATGGTGACCCTCGCGCTGGTACAGGGTGTGGTCAACACCTTCGTGATGTTCTTCGCACGCATCATCGGCAACTTCGTCGACAAGGTGATCTTCAAGAACGAAGAAGGCCAGGGCATTGCCTACTACATCGCGACCATCGTTGCCGAACTGGTCCTGGGTATCCTGGCCAGCATCATCGTCATGTGGTTCTCGCGAAAACGCGAGTTCCGCGCCGACGAAGCCGGCGCCCGCCTGGCCGGCACCAACGCGATGATCGGCGCGCTGCAGCGCCTGCGTTCTGAACAAGGCGTGCCTGTGCACATGCCTGACACCCTGAATGCCTTCGGCATCAATGGTGGCCTGAAGCAGGGCCTGGCAGGGCTGCTGATGAGCCACCCGCCGCTGGAAGATCGTATCGAAGCCCTGCGTCGTCGCGGCTAAGCGAGCAGCAGGCAAACAGGAAGGGCGACCCACGGGTTGCCCTTTTTCATTTCAGCGTTGCAGACGGTACACCCGCTCCACCAGCCGATCAGCACCCGCCTTGATGAACCTGGGGCTCTGCGCCAACACGTCGTCCTGCGCGGCGATCGCCAACTGCCACTGCTCGCCAAACAGGCGCTCGACCTCTTCATCGGGCACGGCAAAGGGCGGACCGTCAGTGACCGCCTGATCGTAGTCAAGAGTGATCAACAGGCCCTTGCAAGGCGACGGCAGGAGCTGCTGCAGATGCGCCACATACCGCTCGCGCATGGCAGGCGGCAAGGCGATGATCGCGGCACGGTCGTAAAGGCCCGCACAGCCCCGCACGTCACCCGCAGTCAGTGCGAAGAAATCGCCACACCACAACTCGATGCCCTCGCTGCGGTAGACCGTGAAGGCCCCCTGCTGCGAAACCTGCGGCTCCCGCTCATGCTCGGAAAAAAAGTCCTTCACCGCCCGCTCGGACAACTCCACCCCAAGCACGTCGTGGCCTTGCGCGGCCAGCCACGCCATGTCCAGGCTCTTGCCGCACAGCGGCACCAGTACACGGGCACCAGGCGCAATGCCCAGTGCGGGCCAATGCTGCTGCAGATACGGGTTGACCTGCTGCTGGTGAAAGCCGATCAGATCGTTCTCCCAGCGGTTGTGCCAGAACGCGGGCTGCATAACCTTACCTCGATAAATTCGATTAAATACCGCAAAAACTTATATTAGATTTAGATCAATGATCTGCCTGAAGATGGCTGCATATTAACCTTCAGGACCACCCCGATGCTGCCCAGCCTGTTTATCTCCCACGGCTCTCCCATGCTGGCACTGGAACCGGGTGCCAGCGGCCCGGCACTTGCGCGCCTGGCGGCGCAACTGCCGCGCCCCAGAGCGATTGTCGTGATGTCTGCGCACTGGGAAACCACCGAACTGCGCGTGACTAGCAACCCGCACCCACCCACCTGGCACGACTTCGGCGGCTTTCCGGCCGCATTGTATGCCGTGCAGTACCCAGCCCCCGGCGACCCACAGCTCGCCGAACAGGTAAGGCAACGGCTCAATGAAGCCGGGCTGCCCACAACACTCGACGCCAAGCGGCCTTTCGACCATGGCGCGTGGGTGCCCCTGTCGCTGATGTACCCGGCGGCGGACATACCGGTGGTGCAGGTATCACTGCCCAGCCAGCACGGCCCGGCGTACCAGCAACAGGTAGGCCAGGCACTGGCGGCCCTGCGCGA
Organism: Pseudomonas palmensis; assembly: GCF_017848315.1. Taxonomy (GTDB): domain Bacteria; phylum Pseudomonadota; class Gammaproteobacteria; order Pseudomonadales; family Pseudomonadaceae; genus Aquipseudomonas; species Aquipseudomonas palmensis. Next base: position 5,036 of record NZ_JAFKEC010000017.1, on the reverse strand, counting down.
GGAAGGCGTGCTGCTGATCGGCTCCGGCAGCATTACCCACAACCTGCGCGAACTCGACTGGCATGCCGGCCCCGAGAGCGTAGAGCCCTGGGCACTGGCGTTTCGCGACTGGATGATCGACAAGCTGGCTGCGGGCGACACGCCGCCCCTGCATGACTATCGCCGGCAGGCGCCGTTTGCGGTGCGCAACCACCCGAGCGACGAACACCTGCTGCCGCTGTACTTTGCCCGCGGCGCGGGCGAACGGTTCGCGATCGAGCACCAGGGCTTTACCCTGGGAGCACTGGGAATGGATATCTATCGGTTCGACTGAGGCGGCAGCCCTTTCCCCGGCAAGGCCGGCCCCTATAAGCGAAACAGGCCGCCCAGGCAAAAAAAATCCCCGAACCAGTCGGGGATTTTTCATTTCACTCGAAGATCAATCTTCGCGATAACGACGCAGCTTCAGCTGCTTGCCGGCAACGCGAGTGTCCTTGAGCTTGGTCAGCAGCTTCTCGAGGCCATCTTCCGGCAGCTCGACCAGGCTGAAGCTGTCGCGCACCTGGATGCGACCGATCGCTTCGCGGGCCAGGCCGCCTTCGTTGAGGATCGCACCCAGCAGGTTCTTGGCCGCGATACCGTCACGCGCACCCAGCGCGGTACGGCAACGTGCACGACCTTCACCCAGTGGCATCGGCGCGCGACGCTCACGCTCGCCACGCTCGGAGCGCTCACCGGCAGGACGATCACCACGTGGGGCCGAAGTCGGCACCAGCGGCTGCTCTTTCTCGACGGCTTCCAGGGTCAGCGCCTGGCCATTGGTGGCCTTGCGCAGCAGGGCCGCGGCCAGGGCACGCGGGCTGCAACCGATGTCGGCAGTCAGGCGGTCGAGCAGATCACCGTGGGTAGCTTCTGCATCGGCAACCAACGGCGCGAGGCTGTTGGTGAGCTTCTTGATGCGCGCGTCCAGTACGGCCTGGGCGTTGGGCAGACGAACTTCGGCAACCTTCTGGCCGGTCACACGCTCGATCACCTGCAGCATGCGGCGCTCACGCGGGGTGACCAGCAGCAGTGCACGACCTTCGCGACCGGCACGGCCGGTACGGCCGATACGGTGAACGTAGGACTCCGGATCGTACGGCATGTCGACGTTGAACACGTGGGTGATGCGCGGTACGTCCAGACCACGGGCAGCGACGTCGGTAGCGACGACGATGTCCAGGCGACCGTCCTTGAGCGAGTCGATGACGCGCTCACGCTGGTTCTGGGCGATGTCACCGTTGAGCGCGGCAGCCTTGTAGCCTTTGGCTTCCAGGGCGCTGGCCAGGTCCAGGGTGGCTTGCTTGGTACGTACGAAGGCGATCAGTGCATCGAACTCTTCGACTTCCAGCAGGCGCAGTACCGCCGAGACCTTCTGGTCGGCGTGGACCATCAGGTGTGCCTGCTCGATGGCAGTCACGGTCTGGGTCTTGGTCTGGATCTTGACGTGTTTCGGGTCACGCAGGTGACGCTCGGCGATCGCACGGATCGACTGCGGCAGGGTGGCCGAGAACAGTACGGTCTGGCGGGTTTCCGGCATGGCCTTGAAGATGACTTCCAGGTCGTCCATGAAGCCCAGCTTGAGCATTTCGTCAGCTTCGTCGAGCACCAGGTGATTGACGGTAGCCAGCACCTTCTCGTCGCGACGCAGGTGGTCGCACAGACGGCCAGGGGTAGCGACGACGATCTGCGCGCCGTTACGGATTGCTTTGAGTTGTGGGCCCATCGGGGCACCACCGTATACCGCTACCACGGTAACGCCCGGCATCTGCTTGGCGTAGGTTTCGAATGCGGTAGCTACTTGCAGCGCCAACTCACGGGTTGGCGCCAGGATCAGGGCTTGCGGCTCGCGCTTGCTCGGGTCGATGCGGTGCAGGATTGGCAGAGCGAAGGCAGCGGTTTTACCGGTACCTGTCTGCGCCTGACCGATCATGTCATGACCGGCAAGAATAATCGGGATCGATTGCTGCTGAATGGCCGATGGCTCTTCGTAGCCAGTGGCGATAACGGCGGCAACAATACTTGGATGAAGATCGAGAGCGGCGAAGCCGCCGGTTTCCTGGGTCATGGGTCTGCCTCTAAGTGCATCCGCAAAGACCCATGCTCCAAAGCTGCACATGCCTTGTAAGACCCGAAGGTCACCCTGGCAGCTTTGTCGGCGGGGATTTGCGAAAACGATTGAAGAAAAAAAGGAACGTCAAGGCAGAGTCCGCGGTGCGGACGCGCAGCCGAAGCTGGCTTCGGGGAATTGCACTACCTGAACGAGGTCCGGTAAAAGACCGGCGCGTACTATACCCGATTTCCTGCATCGCGTGAGACTTTTTTACAGGGAAGAGAAGCCCGGAGGCCTCGAATCGACAGCCCTTGCCGATGATCGAGGCCCACGCGTCTGTTGGCGGCGCGGCCGGAGCTGAAACGATTTATTCAAGATGCCGGTCGGATCACCTCGATCAGGCGCTGCAGGGAGTAGCCCAGGCGCGGTTCAAGAGCCCGGGCGCGCGCGGTGAGCGCCTCCCGGTCGAGGGTCTGGTCGAGGTCGGCGGGCACCAGCAGGATGACGTTGCCCTCCTTCACCGGCAGCTCCCAGTAATGGCGGTGATACAGCCCGCGCAACAGCGCAGCGCCCAGCGGCTTGCCGTCATCGGTGGCCCACTGGTTGATGACCAGCCAGCCGCCGGGGTTCAGGCGCTTCTGGCAGTCTTCGAGAAACTTCCAGGCCAGGTGGCCGACGCCGGGCCCGTGGTCGGTGTAGAGGTCGACGAAGATCAGGTCGGCAGGCTCGGCCGTCTCCAGCAGCTCGACCGCATCACCCACGCGGATGTACAGGCGCGGATCATCGTCCAGCCCCAGGTACTCGATGGCCAGGCGCGGCACCTCGGGACGCAGCTCGATGGCCTCCACGTCCTCCAGGGGCAGGAACTTCAGGCAGGCCTGGGTCAGGGTACCGGCACCCAGGCCGAGAAACAGCGCACTTTCAGGCTCGCAGTGGCACAGCGCGCCCACCAGCATGGCGCGGGTATAGTCGTACTCCAGCCAGCTCGGGTCGGCAGTGAATACGCAGCTCTGCTCGATGGCCTCGCCAAACTCGAGAAAGCGGTAGTCCTCGACTTCCAGCACGCTGATGGTGCCGAACTCGTCGTGCACCTGCGCCAGCAGCCGCTCTACCCGTTCCTCTGTCATGCTCTCTCCCGACACCTGCATGTGCCCAAGCAAAAACGACCATTGTCCGTCAATACAGGCGATGCAACAAGGCAGGGTCCAGGTGTTAGCATGTTCACAGCCCTTTTCCGATAGAAACCGAGCCTGTGATGAGCCAACCCTGGAGTCCCGATAGCTGGCGTGCCCTGCCGATCCAGCAGCAACCGCACTACCCCGATGCAGCGCACCTGCTCAAGGTCGAGCAGACCCTGGCCAGCTACCCGCCGCTGGTGTTCGCCGGCGAGGCGCGCGAGCTGCGCCGCCAGTTCGCCGAAGTGACCGAAGGCCGTGCCTTCCTGCTGCAGGGCGGCGATTGCGCCGAAAGCTTTGCCGAGTTCTCGGCAGCGAAAATCCGCGACACCTTCAAGGTGCTGCTGCAGATGGCCATCGTCATGACCTTTGCCGCCGGCTGCCCGGTGGTCAAGGTGGGGCGCATGGCCGGGCAGTTCGCCAAGCCGCGCTCGTCCAATGACGAAACCATCGGCGAGGTGACCCTGCCGGCCTACCGGGGCGACATCGTCAACGGCATCGGCTTCGACCCTGCCAGCCGCGTGCCCGACCCGGAGCGCCTGCTGCAGGCCTATCACCAGTCCACCGCCAGCCTCAACCTGCTGCGCGCCTTCGCCCAGGGTGGTTTCGCCGACCTGCACCAGGTGCACAAGTGGAACCTGGACTTCATCGCCAACTCGGCGCTGGCCGAAAAGTACAGCCAGCTGGCCGACCGCATCGACGAAACCCTGGCCTTCATGCGCGCCTGCGGCATGGACAGCTCGCCGCAACTGCGCGAAACCAGCTTTTTCACCGCGCACGAGGCGCTGCTGCTCAACTACGAGGAAGCCTTCGTGCGGCGCGACAGCCTGACCGGCGACTACTTCGACTGCTCGGCGCACATGCTCTGGATCGGTGATCGCACCCGTCAGCTGGACGGCGCCCACGTGGAGTTCCTGCGCGGGGTGAACAACCCGATCGGGGTCAAGGTGGGCCCGAGCATGAACACCGAGGAGCTGATCCGCCTGATCGACATCCTCAACCCGGCCAACGACCCGGGCCGGCTCAACCTGATCGTGCGCATGGGGGCCAACAAGGTCGGCGAGCACCTGCCGGGGCTGATCCGCAGCGTCGAGCGCGAGGGGCGCAAGGTGCTGTGGAGCTCCGACCCGATGCACGGCAATACCATCAAGGCCAGCAGCGGCTACAAGACCCGCGATTTCGCGCAGATCCTGGGCGAGGTCAAGCAGTTCTTCCAGGTGCACCAGGCCGAAGGCAGCCATGCCGGTGGCATTCACATCGAGATGACCGGTCAGAACGTCACCGAATGCATCGGCGGCGCCCGGCCGATCACCGAAGACGCGCTGTCGGACCGTTACCACACCCACTGCGACCCGCGCATGAACGCCGACCAGTCGCTGGAGCTGGCGTTCCTGATCGCCGAAACGCTCAAGCAGGTACGGCGCTGACACCTGCACGGCCCTCGACGGCCGTGCCGGCTCGACCCGCGGCGGGCTTCAGACCCTGAAGCCCAGCATCAACGCGCACACCACCAGAAACACACAGAACAACGAGCGCAGGACCTTTTCCGGCAGCGCATGGGCCAGCTTCACGCCCCAGCTGATACTCAGCAAGCCGCCCAGTGCCAGCGCGATGCCCATGTTCCAGTCCACATGCTGGTGCAGCCCGTAGGTCAGCAGCGTGACCGAGGTACTGGGCGCCGCCAGTGCCAGCGACAGGCCCTGGGCAACCACCTGGGTGGTGCCGAACACACTGGTCAGCACCGGTGTGGCGACCACCGCGCCCCCTACCCCGAACAGCCCGCCGACCAC
>NZ_JAFKEC010000016.1 GCF_017848315.1 Pseudomonas palmensis | reverse complement strand
CCACCTGGCCCGCGAAGTCCAGGACCTGGCCCGGCACCTCGACCTGCCCAACGGTGACCAGGGCATCGCCGTCACCCTCGACGACGAACCCCTGACCCTGCCCTACCGCCTTCACCTGCCGGCTGCCGATACAGCCCGGTCACTGATCCACGCCTGCCTGCTCACCCGCCACCCCGACGGCCACGTGCGCGAGCGTTACCTGCAGCAGATCATTCGGGCACCAGAGACGTGGGTCATCCCGTTCGTGTTCCAGCTCACCGGCGAATACGTGATCGAGCTGCTGGCGCTGTGCGAGGCCAACCTGCCGACCCTGGACGCCAGCGCCTACGGCCGCTTCTTCAACGACAACCCCGCCTACTTCAGCCTGACCCGCGCACGCATGGTCAGCTACTGGGATTGCTACCACCGCAGCCGCCACCCGCACCTGCGCAGCTACGTGGGCACCCGCCTGTTCCGCGCCTTCAGCGACTTCACAACGACCACTTCACGGTGAACATCACATTGCGCGGCTCGCCGAAGATGTTGGCCCCGGCCGGGTTGCTGATGCTCTGGTAGTAACGCTTGTCCGCCACGTTGTTGAGGTTGGTCTGCAACGTCACCGCCGGCGTCACGCGGTACTGGGTCATCAGGTCGACCACGCTGTACCCGCCCTGCTTCACGCTGTAGCTGGTATAGGTGCGGCTCTGGGTGCGAAAGGCCCCGCCCACGCTCCATTGATCGAGGTCGCCCGGCAACTGGTAGCTGGTCGCCAGCTTGAACAGGTTGTACGGCGAATCACTGTCGAAGCGGTCACCCTTCTGCGCCGAGCCGGTCGCCTTCACATACTCGGCCGCCGCATAGGTATAGCCGGCCGACGCCTGCCAACCCGGCGCCAGTTCGCCGCCCAGCTCCAGTTCCAGGCCGCGGGTACGAATTTCGCCGGCCGCCTCGTAGCAGGCATCCATGGTCGGGCAATCACCTGCCGGCAACGACTTGGCCAGGTTCTCCTGGTCGAGCTGGAACAGCGCGAAACTGGCGTTCAACGCGCCACCGAAGTACTCGGCCTTGAGCCCGGCCTCGTAGTTGGTGCCGGTTACCGGCGCCAGCAGGCCACCGCTGCTGTTCTGGTATTCCTGCGGCTTGAAGATGCGCGTCCAGCTGGTGTAGACCGAGTAGGTGTCGTTCAGGTCATAGATCAGCCCCGCATACGGGGTGACCTCGCGGGTGGCCTTGTAGTCGGCGCCGAAGGCGTAGGCCCCGACCTCGGTGTGCTGCTGGTACTCATACCAGTCCAGGCGCGAGCCGAGGATCAGCTTCAGGTCATCGCGCAGGTTGAAGCGCACGGCGGTGTAGGCACTGGACTGATCCACCTTGCCCTTGCGCGACCAGTTGTAGTCGATGGCCGGCCGGGGCACGTCCTTGTAGTGGAAGTTGTTGGGGTCCACGACATAGTTGAAGCTCGCATCCGGGCCGCCGCCAGGGCCGTCGTCGGTATCGTCGCGGCGGTAGCTCGCCCCCACCACCAGTTCATGGGTACGCCCGAACAGGCTGAACGGCCCGCTGGCATAACCATCGACACTCTTCTGCGTATGTTCGTAGGAGTAGCGCCCCACGTTCAGTTGCAGCTCGTCGGCGGTCGGGTCGAGCCGGTAGTAGCTGCTGCCCAGCATCTCCAGGTTGGCCTTCAGCCAGCTGGCGCTCAGACGCAGGCGCCAGTCGTTGTCCAGGCGATGTTCCACCTCGGCGAACACGCTCTTGTTGGTCTTGTCCCAGTAGGTCCAGTCGGGGCTGAAGCGCGACGAGCGGGAAATGTCGAGGAAGCTGCCATCGGCATGGGTCGGGCTGCCGTTCCAGTCCGCGCCGGGGTTGTCCTCGCGGTTGTAGTAGCCGCCCAGGGTCAGCGTGGTGGCGTCCGACAGGTCGAATTCGGTGATCCCGTACAGCAACTGGCGCTGGTTGCTGTAGGCATCGGTAAAGCTGTTCTTGTCCTGGTAGCTGCCCACCACTCGCCCGCGTACGGTACCGGCATCATTGAGGCTGCTGCTGGCGTCGATTTCGGTACGGTAGTTGTCCCAGCTGCCGGCTGCTGCCGTGAGGGTGATCTGCGGCGCCAGCGTGGGGCGCTTGCGCACCAGGTTGAGGGTTCCCGACGGGTTGCCCGAGCCGACCATCAGGCCGGAAGCCCCGCGTACCACCTCCACCCGGTCGAACATCGCCAGGGTCGCGGTGCCCAGGGTGTCGCTGTCGTAGGCGATGGGCAGGCCGTCGACCATGATGTTGTCGATGGCCGCACCGCGCGAGTAGAACTGCGGGCGCTCGCCGCCGGTCTTGCGCAGGGTCAGCCCCGGCGTGTAGCTGGCGATGTCGTCCAGGGTCTGCATGTTCTGGTCGTCCATGCGCTGGCGGGTGACCACGGTCACCGACTGCGGAGTTTCCCGGGCCGAGGCCTTGAACTTGGTGGCCGTGGCCATGCTGGCGGTGGTGTAGGAGCCAGTGTTTTCCGTGACCTCGCCCAGCGCACTGCCGGTGATGCTGGTGGCACCCAGTTGCAGCGCATCACTGCTGTCGGCCTTCTCCAGGGTCAGGGTGCCGTTGTCGGTCACGCGCAGTTGCAGGCCGCTGCCCGCCACTGCCTGGCGCACCGCTGCCTCGGCGCTCAGTTGCCCGTTCACCGCCGCGCTCTGGCGCCCGCGCAGCAGCGCCGGGTCCACCACCAGGGTGCTGGCGCTTTGCCGGGCGATCTGGCGCAGGGCCTGGTCCAGCGGTTGCGCCGGCAACGCATAGCGCTGCATGGCTGGGTCCGCCCAGGCGCGGTTCAGGTCGAGGGAGCAGGCAGAAACGGCAACCGCGACAGCCAGTGCCAGGCGCGCGGGGCTCAGGAGTTGGGGACGCATGTGAAGGGCTTTCCTCGCAGGAAGTGAATGGGCGTTTCCTGCTATGTCCAGCGAGCCGAAAAAAGCCTTCACCCTGGCGGAATGTTTTTTCAGCGCAGGTCGATCAGGGTGATCGGCCCGAACGCCTCGACACTGATCGGCAGCACCTGCGCCAGCGATTGCAGGGCGCGGTCGCTGTCGTCCAGCGGGAACACCCCGAACACGCGCAGTTGCGCTGCCGCCGGGGAAACCCGCAGCACGCCGTAGCGGTAAGGGCGCAAGGCATCGATCACGCTGCCCAGCGACGCGTCGTCCACCTCCAGGCGACCTTCCATCCAGGCGTCCAGGCGGCCTTGCTCATTGCCCAAGGGTGAGAGTGCATCGTCGGCAAAGCGCAGGGTCTGCCCGCTGTCCACCACGATGCTCTGCCCGGCGCGGTTACGCACCTGCACGCTGTGCTGCTGCACGCTGACGGCACTGCGCTGATCCAGCGTGGCGACACTGAAGCGCGTGCCCAGGGCCCGCACTCGGCCTTGCGCAGTGACCACCTCGAGGGGGCGGTGCGGGTCGCGGGCCACCTGGATGTTCAGCTCGCCGTGGCGCAGATGGATCACCCGGGCTTCGGCACTGAACGCCACCTCCACGGTGGTGCGCGCATTGAGCAACAGCACGCTGCCGTCGGCCAGTTGAATGCGCCTGCGCTCGCCGGTGCCGCTGTAGTGGTCGCTGAACACGGCGTCCAGCGGCATGCGCCGTTGTACCGTCAACAACGCCGGCAGGCCCAGCATCAGCAGCAAGACGCTGCCGCCGCGCAGCAACCGGCGCCGCTGCAGCGACAACCCGCTGCTGCGCAGGGCGCGGGTGGCCGCACTGGCGCTGCCGGGCACTTCCAGCAAGGGGTTCAAGGGTGTGTGGGTGGCCTGGGTAACCGCCTGCCAGGCCTGGCGATGGCTTGCGTCCAGCGCCTGCCACTGCTCGAAGGCGTCGCGGTCGGCTGCCGTCGCCGCCCCCGAGCCCAGGCGCACGCTCCATTCGATGGCTTCGCGCACCGCCGGGGTCAGCGCTGCCAGGCTGCGGCCGCTCACGTGCCCGCGCCCAGTTGCGCCAGGTAGCAATGGGTCACGGCGCGCCGCACCCAGCGCTCGACGCTGCTCAACGACACCTGCATCTGGTCGGCGATCTGCTGGTGGGTCAGGCCCTCCAGGCGGTTGAGCAGAAAGGCATGGCGCACCTTGGCCGGCAACCCGGCCAGCAAGGCATCCACCGCTTCCAGCGCCTCGCGCAGCACCGCCAGGGTTTCCTCGCACGGCGCCACCGGCTCGGGCAGGTTGGCCAGCGCTTCAAGGTAGGCGCGCTCCAGCTCGCCGCGACGCCAGAAGGTGTACAGCACCCGCTTGGCGACCATGCACAGGAACGCCCGCGGCTCGTCCAACTGGCCCAGGTGCGGCGAAGTCAGGGTACGCAGGAAGGTGTCGTGGGTGAGGTCCGCGGCATCGGCGTGGGAATTGAGCCGACGGGCCAGCCAGCCGCGCAACCAGTGATGGTGTTCAGCGTACAGCAGGTGCAACGGGTGCTGGGCGGACGGGCGCGGGTTGGACATGCGAGAGGCACACTAATGGTAATTGTTCGCATTCTTATCCCTCGCCCTGGGATTTGCAAGCCGTGCCCTACTCGCGGCAACTGGGCGAGCCGCCCCAGCGCATGTTGCGAATGCAGAAGTAGCGGTCCTTTTTCAGGGTCACGGGGGCGATCGTGCAAGGCAGCACCGCCGGGTCGATCTCGATCGACATCTCATCGGCCGCGTAGCGATCGTCATCGAATTCGATCACGCAGGTGCCGTCCTCCTGCGCCCGCTCGGGAAAGCGCAGGCCCTGTACCACCTGATCGCCCATCTTCACCCGCAGCGGGCTCGGTGCCGATGAGCTGCACGCCTTGAGGGCCGGATGGTTGACGGTTATCCACAGGGGGTACTCGCCGCCTGTGCGGTCAGGGAACAACGGAATGAACAACAGCGACTGGTAGGTCGACTGACCGTGATTCACCACCTTGAGCCACAACGGGCTGGCGTTGCAGGTGGCGCCCAGCGACGCGCCGTAGCGCAGCTTTGGGTCGGTGTGGTCCTGCCAGCCGCCCAGGCGGTCGGGCTTCCAGTCATGGCCCCATTTGTATTCGGTACAGCCGCCCAGGGTGAGCAGCAAGCACAACAGCGTGGCGATACGGTGCACGGTGAAGTCCTTCCTTGGTGGAGCATCCATCGGGAACACATTGTCGGGGCCAGGCGCCTCGCCGGCAAGGCCGGCTCCTGCACGCCGGCTCCTGCACGAGTCAGCCGCGCTGGAAGCAGCCCGGGGTGATGCCGACCACTTTCTTGAAGGCCCGGGTCATGTGGCTCTGGTCGAAGAACCCGCAACGCAGCGACGCCTCGGCGATGCCCACGCCACTGCGCAGCAACTGCTGCACCCGCGCCACCCGCGTCTGGATCTGATAGCTGTGCGGCGATACGCCCACGCTCTTCTTGAACACCCGTATCAGGTACAGCGGATCGAGCCCCACCCACTGCGCCAGGTCGTTCAGCGCGATGTTCTGCGCGTACTGCTCGTCGAGCATCTGCCGCACCCGTCGCACCACTTCGCGTTCGTCGGCCACCGCCCGGGGCTGCGGCCCGCCGCACCGCTCGAACAGCTGGCTGACCAGGTGCAGCAGCACGCTCTCGCGCTCAAGGCTCGAACACGACTGCTCGATCACCTGATGCTGGTGCAGGAAGGCCTGGGCAAAGCCCATGTCGTGGGTCAGCGCCTGCTGGAACAGGTGGATATGCCCGTCGCCGAAACGCCCTTCGAACACCGCACGGTTGAGCCACTGCGGGTCGAGGTAGAGCATGCGGTAGCTCCAACCCTCGGCGCTGCCCGGCACGCCGTCGTGCATCTCGCCCGGGGTCAGGGTGACGATGCTGCCGGCGGTGCCCAGGTGCTGGGTGCCACGGTAGAAGAGCTTCTCCACGCCCGCACCGATCACCCCCACCGCGTAGCGCTCATGGGAATGGCGGCCGAAGGCCCGTGCGCTGTAGCGCGCCGCCAGCAATTCACAGCCCCCTTCGGGGACGCGCCAGAAGCGCGAGAAGTCCTGTTGCTCCATGGCCTGTCCAGTTTTGTGCAATACGCGCGCAGGGCGGGTGGATAAATTTGCCCGACTTCTTCGCAACAGACCAGAGAAAACCATGCAGTCATCCAACGGGGTCACCCTCTCCAGCAACCGGGCCATCGTCGAGCTGACACTGGGCGGGCTGATGCTCAGCCTGTCGGCGCTGGCGGTGGCCTTCGCCCATATCGGCGCCGGGGGCGCGGGTTTCTACCGGATGCTGATCGCCTCGGTGCTGTTCTACCTGCTGCTGCGGGTGAGAAGGCAACCTGCTCGCCTGGCCCACCCCAGGGCTCGACGCTACACCGCCCTGGCCGGCGTGTTCCTGGCCATCGACCTGATCCTGTGGCACCACAGCATCTACATCGTCGGGCCGGGCATCGGCTCGATCCTGACCAACTGCCAGGTGTTCTTCATGACATTGCTCGGGCTGTGCCTGCTCAAAGAGAAACCGTCGCTGTACTTCGTCGCCTCGATCAGCCTGGCCTTCGTCGGCCTGTACCTGTTGCTGCTGCCGGAGATGGGCAGCGCGCTGGGTATCCAGGGCGTGGTCTATGGCGTGCTGTCGGGGCTGGCCTATGCCGTGTGCGTGTACTACCTGAAAGTCACCACCCAACTGCCCCAGGGCGGCGGCGACAAGATCGCGCAGATGCTGCACCTGAGCCTGTGGGCGGCCGGGGTGATGCTGGGGTACGCGCTGTTGCGGGGCGAGAGCCTGGCCATCGCCGACCAGCAGACCTTCTACATGCTGGTGATCTATGGCGTGCTGGTGCAGTTCGTCGGCTGGTTGCTGGTCAACCGCTCGATTGGTGCCATCAGCCTCGGGCTGGCAGGGCTGATCCTGCTGCTGGAGCCGGTGATCACCTACTTCATCGACGTGGCGTTTCTGGACAAGGCCAGTTCGGCCATGCAGATCACCGGGGCGCTGGTGACGGTGCTGGCGGTGTACATTGGCTCGATAAAGCCGCCGAGCAAGGCCCCGGCGCTGAGCGAGCCGGCCTGACACGGCGCTCGCGCAGCTGCTGCCTGAGCACATGCAGGGGCGGTGCGTAGAGGAAGCCGAACGACACGCTGTGCCTGCGCCCCTTCACCGCGTGGTGCATCAGGTGTGCGTGGTACAGCCGACGCAGATAGGGGTGGCGCGGCCTGGGGCGCGCGGGCCAGTGGCGGTGCACGATGCCGTCGTGCACCAACACGTAGATCAGCCCGAACCCCGCCACCCCGGCGCCCACCCACTGCAACGGGTCGTGGCCGGCATTGCCCAGCACGATCAGGGTGATCGCGGCCAGGGCCAGGATCAGCAGGTAGATATCGTTGGTTTCAAGCGTGCCCAGGTGCGGTTCGTGGTGCGAGCGATGCAGAAACCAGCCCCAGCCGTGCATCACGTACCTGTGCGCCAGATAACCGACACCTTCCATGGCGACCAGGGTGCAGAGAAAAATCGCGAAGTGGGCAATCATGGTCGGTACGGGGTTGGGAAATGACGGTGTCAGGGTATTTGATCGGCGGCCGATGGTCCATGCCCACCGGTAGCCAGGGCCAGCATCTGCATGGCCGGCGCCACTGCCTTGAGCAGGCGCTCACGCGCGATCCCGTCGCGGGCCTGCACCGACAACCCATGCAGCAGCGTGGCAAAAAAATCGCCCAGCGATTGCACATCGACCTCGGGTTTCAACTCGCCCGCCTCGGCCGCCTGCTGCAAGCGCTGAATGATCGACAAGGTTTTTTCGCGGCGGTGGTCGGCCAGCCATTCACGCACGGCGTCGTTGTCGGCCGAGCAGTTGGTGGCTGCCGACACCACCATGCAGCCCAGTGGACCCGCTGGGCGGGTGTACAGGTCGACGGCATCGAGCAACAGCCGCTCGATGGCCTGGTAGGCCGTGGGTTGCTCGCTCAGCGCCTGGGTCGAAAATGCGCCCTCTTCGCGCTCATACAGCTCGATGGCCTCCTTGAACAAGCGCTCCTTGGAGCCGAACGCGGCATAGATGCGCGCCGAAGCGATACCCAGCGCAGCCACCAGGTCGCTCATGGACGTGGCTTCGAAACCGCGCGCCCAGAACACATCCCGGGCGGTGCGCAACGCGGCTTCACGGTCGAACTGGCGTGGTCGGCCTGCCATCTCGATAGTTCTCCAACCAGGAATGAAGGCGGCATTATCCGTAATTGTTTGTCGAAAGACAAAGAATACTTGACGGCGCGCAGACTGCATCCTTATTGTTTGTCGATCAACAAACAATAGGAGTTCCACATGATCACGTTGAAAGGCCCCAGCCTGCATCTGGCGCAATTCAGTGCCGACCAGGCACCGTTCGACTCACTGCCCAACATCGCCCGATGGGCCGCGCACATGGGCTTCAAGGCGTTGCAGATACCGGCCTGGGACAAGCGTCTGTTCGATGTCGAGCTAGCCGCAAGCAGCCAGGCCTACTGCGACGACATCACTGCCATGCTGGCCGAACACGGGCTGGTGATCAGTGAGCTGACCACGCATCTCTTTGGCCAGCTGGTGGCGGTACACCCGGCATACGACGCCTTGTGCGACAGTTTTGCACCGGCCCACCTGCAGGGCGACCCGGCTGCCCGCAGTGCCTGGGCGGTGCACCAGCTCACCTGCGCGGCCATCGCGTCGCGGCGCCTGGGCCTGAGCGACATGGGGACTTTTTCCGGTGCACTGGCATGGCCGTACGTCTTTCCCTTCCCGCAACGCCCCGACGGCCTTGTTGAAACAGCCTTCGCCGAGTTGGCCAGGCGCTGGCTGCCGGTGCTCGATACCTGCGCCGAACAGGGCATCAACCTGTGCTTCGAAATTCACCCCGCCGAAGACCTGCACGACGGCGCAAGCTTCGAGCTGTTTCTCGAACACGTCGGTCACCACCCGCGCTGCAAGATGCTGTTCGATCCCAGCCACCTGATCCTGCAGCAACTCGACTACCTGGCGTTCATCGACCACTACCGGGACTACATCCGCATGTTCCACGTCAAGGACGCCGAGTTCCTGCCCACCGGCAAGCAGGGCCTGTTCGGCGGTTATCAACCCTGGCTCAAGCGCGCCGCACGCTTCCGTTCGCTGGGGGACGGGCAGGTCGACTTCAAGGGCATCTTCAGCAAGCTGGCCGAATACGACTACAGCGGCTGGGCCACGCTGGAGTGGGAGTGCTGCCTGAAAAACCAGCACGATGGGGCACGTGAAGGGGTGGCGTTCATCAACCGGCACATCATCCAGGTCACCGACACGGTGTTCGACGACTTCGCCGGTACCCCGGTGGCGCCGGCGGTCATCGCCAGGATGCTCGGCCTTGAAGGCAACCCTGTCGGGGAGCTGCAACGATGAGCACGCACACTCACCATTACGCCCATGTGCACGGCCTGCGCCTGCACTACGTCACCCAGGGCGAAGGGGCACCGGTACTGCTGATCCCCGGCTGGCCACAGACCTGGTACACCTGGCGGCACGTCATGGCGGCCCTGGCCGACAACGGTTACCAGGCGATTGCCGTGGACCTTCCCGGCATGGGGCTTTCCGACAAGCCGCTGGACGGCTACGACACCGGCACCTGCGCCGCCCGCCTGCACGCGCTGATGGGGCAACTGGGGCACGAACGCTATGCCGTGGTGGGCCACGATGTGGGCATGTGGGTGGGGTATGCCCTGGCCAGCGATTTTCCGGGGGTGGTGAACCGGCTGTGCCTGAGCGAAGCGGTGATTCCGGGCCTGGCGCCGGCGCCGTCGATCTTCGCGCCGCCGGAGCAGAACATCTTCCTGTGGCACTTCATGTTCAACCAGTTGCAGGACCTGCCCGAGGCGTTGATTACCGGGCGCGAAGCGCAGTACCTGAGGTTCATGTTCGAGAAATGGGCTGTGCGCCTGGATCGGGTGGCGGTGGATACCTATGTGCAGGCGTACTCGGCGCCGGGGGGCTTGCGTGGCGGGTTTGCCTACTACCGCGCGATACCCGAAACGATTCGCCAGAACCAGCAGCGCGGGCAGGTGCCACTGGGCATGCCGGTGCTGGCGATCGGGGCGCAACTGGCAACCAATGATGCGCCGCGGGTAACCCTGGAGGGGCGCGCCACCACGTTGCAGGGCGCGATCATCGAGGGCTGCGGGCACTTTGTGACCGAAGAGGCGCCCGAGGCGTTTGTCGGGCACCTGCTGCCGTTTCTGCGCTGAGGGTTGCGGCGCGGCCTTCGCCAGCAAGGCGCGCGCCTGTCATCGAGCGCGTGCCATTGCCGGCGTAGGGCGTTCAAGGCGCCTGCAATGCCTCCAGCTCATCCGCGCGTTCGGAGGTCATGCGCAGGCGGCAGCCACCGCCATTGAGGATATCCATGGTGCCGCCGGTCTGCGTGAAGTAGAAATCGCAGTTGCTGTCGATGTACTTGATCCACGCCCGCTGCGCATCCCGGAGCTTGCCCTGCTGCACCGGCCCAAACGCGGCCATGGCCTTCTTGTAGACCTGGTTCAGGCGTTTGTCCTGGCGGGCGATCTCGGCGTTGTTGCATTCGTTCATGCTCACCGTGGTGTTCGCGGTGTCCATGCAGGCCTTGTAGGCCGCCGAAGTCTTGTCCTGCGCCAGCGCCAGCGGCGCAACTGCCGCCAGCGACAGCACCGCAACCCCCATCATCCGCTTGATACTCATGGCTTGCCTCTCCTGTTCTGACTGCCTAGGGCGCACAGGCTCGCATGACCTGCTCGCGCAACCAATGGTGCGCCGCTTCCTTTTTGCGTCGCTCGTGCCACACCTGCTGAAAGGCGAACGCGCGAATCGCCAGCGGCGGCTCGAAATAGCGCAACCCACGCTGCGCCTTGAGGTTCTGCACGCTGCGCCGCGCCACGGTCAGCACCAGGTCGGTACCCACCAGCACGTCGCTGGCCGCCGCCCAGTGCGGCAACGCCAGCACCACCCGGCGCTGCTGCCCCAGCGCCGCCAGGGCCTGGTCGATCTCGTTGTCGGCCCCGGGCCGCATCGCCACCAGCACATGGGGGCGCGCCAGCCAGGCGGGCAATGTCAGCCCGCCACGGGCCGGCAGCGTGGCGCGGTCGGCCACACACACGAACCCCTCCTCGAACAGCGTGGCGGCCTGCAACGGCTCGGCCAGGGTGGGGAATACGCCCAGCGCCAGGTCCACCTCGCCATCGAGCAACTGGCCGAGCATCGCCTCGCGGCTGCCCTGGCTGACCACCAGGTCGATGCCCGGTGCGGTCTCGCGCAGGCAGCGCATCAGGCCCGGCAGCACCACCCGCGCGCCATAGTCCGACATCGCCAGGCGAAAGCTGCGCCGCGCCCGCGCCGGCTCGAAACCGGGGCTGCCCAGCAGCGCATCCAGTTGCTGCAGGGCATCCTGCAACGGCACCGCCAGTTCCAGCGCACGCAACGTGGGCTGCAGGCGGCCCGCACGGCGCACCAGCAGCGGGTCCTGGAAGATCTCGCGCAACTGCGCCAGCGCATGGCTCACCGCCGGCTGGCTGCGGTGCAGGCGCAAGGCCGCGCGCGAGACGTGCTGCTCGGCCAGCAGCGCATGCAGGGTCAGCAGCAGGTTGAGGTCGATACGGCGCAGATCATCCATGTGGCGAATAGCCCCTGTGCACAATTCGAATTTCCATCAGTGAAACAGATAACCAAGACTGTACCAAGCCCTCCATAGCCAGAAGGAAACCACCATGAACCTCAACCTCGCTGTCGCCATACCGCTGCTTGTCGCCCTGCTGGCCGGTGCCGCCGTGCCGTTCCAGGCCGGCGCCAACGCCGCGCTCGGGCGCCTGCTCGGGCACCCGCTGTGGGCCACGCTGATCTCGCTGGCGGTGAGCGTGCTGATGGTGCTGCCGGCCCTGCTGCTGATGCGCGCACCGCTGCCGCAACTGGCCAACCTCGGCCAGGTGCCGTGGTGGGCGTGGCTGGGTGGCGTGGCCGGGGTGGCCTACATCACCGCGGCGCTGATCCTCACCCCGCGCCTGGGCGCGGCCGGCTTCATCGTGTGCGTGATCGCCGGCCAGGTACTCTCGTCGCTGATCATCGACCAGTGGGGGCTGATGGGCCTGCCATCGCGCCCGGTCAACGGCCTGCGCATCACCGGGGTGGCGCTGATCATCGTCGGCATGCTGGTGGTGCAATGGGGCACCCGCGCCAACCGTTGAGGGCTCACCAGGGGTGGGTGCGCTCGAACACGTAGCCGTGCTGGGGGAACGCATTGAACAGGATCACCCCCAGCACCACCAGCAACAGCAGCCAGTCGACAACGCGCAGACGCGGCACCTGGCGCACCTCGCGCCGGTCACGACAGTGCAGCGCCTGCCCCAGGGTCATCAGTACGAAGGCGCCGATCCACAGGTAATACCCCACGCCCAGCGCGGTGAGTTGCACGAAATCGTAGGACTGCGGCGTGTTATCCGGCACCGTGCTCACCACCAGGAACGACAGCCCCAGCAGCAGCGCCAGCACCGACAGGCCCAACCCCACCCGCGGCCACCAGCGATGGGCCAGCAGCGCCAGGCCGAAGACCGGGTTGGCAAACCAGCCATAGATCTGGAACGGGATGCCCCACAGCCCGTACACCAGCAACCATACCGAACTCATGTGGGCACCGTTGTCGGTGTAGTAGGCATTGAAATACAGGCAGGCCACGTACAGCACCAGGCTGAGCGTGAGGTAATGACGTTTCACAGGAGTGTCCGCAGGTCAGATGGAATTGGAGGGTATTGCCGGGGCCGGGGGCGTGACATTGGCGCCGCTGCCCATGCTGAACGAGAACGCCGCCGTGGCATAGATCGCCGCCACCAGCACCCAGGCCAGCCAGCCCTGGCCCGGCCCGCCCGGCGCCTGCCGACGGTTGAGAAACTGGCCGGCTACGTATGCCGCCAACGCCAGCAACCACAGGTAGTAGGCGCCGAGCAGGTTGGCCTGGCCATTGGCCTTGCGCGGCACCAGCGCGCTGTCGCCCCAGCCGATCACTGGCAGCCACTGCGCCGCCAGCACCAGTGCCGCGACCGCCGCCAACAGCGACAGCAGCGGCCGGTTGCGCCGCAGCATCAGTGCCAGGCACAGCAGCGGGTTGGCCCACCAGGCGCTGCCACCCAGCCAGCCGAGGGTCAGCACATGCATGCCGCGCATGGTCACCTCGCTGACCGGCACGGCATCCAGAAACAGGCTGCCCAGGTACAGCGCCAGGCTCAGTACCACGTAATGCCGCTTGAACAGTGCCAGCATCTAGTTGACCCCGAGTTCGCAGTCGTCGCAGGCCGCTGGTGGCTCGCCGAGGTTCATGTAGACCGGTCGCGCCGGCGCGACGGTGGCCTTGACGAACGACAGTGGAATGGTCAGCACGATACCCGCCACCAGCACCCAGTGCAGCCAGCCCAGCGCTGGCTGGGTAAGCCTGGGCTGGCGCCGGTAGCGGTGCTGGCCGATCACGAATGCCAGCATCGAGGCCAGCCACAGGTAGTAGCCGGTGCGCACGTCAGGCCCGCCGTGGGGCGCCGGCGGGATCGGCGACCAGTCGGTCCAGCCCAGCGCCAGGGCCGAGCCCGCCAGCAGCAGTGCGCACCAGCCCAGGCGGTAAGCGGTTTTGGGGTCTTTGCGGTGGGTTGCGAAGGCGCCCAGCAGCAGCGGGTTGGCAAACCACAGGCCGCCGGCCAGCCAGCCCATCGACAGCGCGTGCATGCCGCGCAGCACCGAATCGTGCCCCCAGGCGCAGGCCTCCGGGTACAGGCAGGCGAGGTACAGCAGCAGGCTCAGCAAGCGGAAATCGAAGCGCACCAGTAAGTCCATTCAGCCGGGTGGGAAGCGGGGCGCGACGATAGCCCATCGCCCGCCCCGCTGTCCAAGTCATTCAGGCCGATTCGAGCAGCAGCCCGTACAACGCCGAATCCGACACCTCGCCGGCGATGCACCAGCGCTCGCGCAGCAGCCCTTCACGCTCGAAGCCCATGCGTTCGAGGGTGCGCGCCGAGGCACCGTTGCGCGGGTCGATCTCGGCCTCGAGGCGGCGCATGTTCAGGCCGATGGCAAGGTACTCGACGAACAGCTCCAGCGCCTCGCCCATGTAGCCCTGGCCCTGGGCGCTGCTGGCCAGGCAGTAGCCGATTTCGCCGCGGCGCGACTCGGCGTCGATGTTGAAGAACTGGCACATGCCCAGCAGCAGGTCGCTGCCCTGCGGGTAGATACCCAGCTTCAGGCTGCGCCCGGCCAGGTAGGCGGCGCGGTCGGCCAGCAAGGCCACTTCGGCTTCGTCCAGGGTCTGCCACGGCCCGTGGTGCCAGTAACGCATCACCTCGGGGTCGGCCATGATCCCCAGCCACTGCTCGGCATCGCGGGCCTGCATGGGCCGCAGTTGCAGGCGCGGCCCGTTCAGGCACAGCTCGGTGTCGAAAGCTTCAGGCAAACTCATGAAATTACTCCTGGTGGGTGAACCTGCCACCACGCCACCACGCCCACCGTTACCAGCAGCACCGCGGCCTGGGCCAGGTTGAATTCGTAGAGCCGGTGCAGCGTCACCCACGGCTGGCGCCACGCCGGGCCGCCTTCCTGTGGTGGCTGATACGGCAACAGGCCAAGCAGCCCG
The DNA here is from genome assembly GCF_017848315.1 of Pseudomonas palmensis. Taxonomy (GTDB): domain Bacteria; phylum Pseudomonadota; class Gammaproteobacteria; order Pseudomonadales; family Pseudomonadaceae; genus Aquipseudomonas; species Aquipseudomonas palmensis. The sequence goes on along the minus strand of NZ_JAFKEC010000016.1, from coordinate 83,525 downwards.
ACAGCGAAGTAGCCCGTCAGCGCGACGATACCGGTCCACGGGTGGGTACCGGCCAGCATCGGGTAGATCGGCAGTGCCAGCAGCAGGCGCGGCACGCCATGGCGCAGCAGCAGACGCTCGCCATCGGGGTTGAACCGACGCGGGATCAGCCATTCGCTCAGGCGCAGGTCCAGCGCCAGCAGGTTCGGCACGGTCCACAGCCAGAAACGCATGAACACCGCCGACAGTTGCACCGTCAGCAGCGAGCCCACCACGGCGGCAATCAGTACATTGGAGGGGTGCGCGAAGAAATCCGGCCCCGCCAGCCACAGCACGATCACCAGCACCATGCAGCTCATCACCCGCAGGTAGCTGCGCGGGTGCAGCGGGCGCGGCGCCAGCCTGCGCCAGAAGTACAGGTCGCGGTGCGGCACCTGGTCAAGCAGTTCGGGGTAGTGGTAGAGCAGGGTTTGCGTCAGATGCTCACAGGCTTCCCAGTCGGCCTCGCTGAAGCCCTGGGCCAGCGCCACCTGCTGCTTGAACTCGAGGTTGCGCAGCAGCAGGTAGGCCGCATTGCCCTCGGGGTTGGTGTGCCAGTGCCACTGCTCGGCCAGGGCCTGCTGGCGGGCGAACCAGGTATCGCGACGGCAGCGCTCGTTCAGGCCCTGCCACAGGTGCGCGGGCCGGGGTCCACCGTCATCGTCGCTCCAGTTGAAGTAGCCGCACACGCGTTCGAACAGCGCGGTGCTGCTGCCGGGGTGATCGTGCAGCAGCTCCAGCAGCATGGCCTGGAACTGCTCGCGGCGGTCGAAGGGCTCCAGCCAGGCCTGCCCGCCCCAGTGCTGCAGGCTGGCGAAAAACGCCTGTTCGTCGCCCGCCTGCAAATAGTGCTGCAACTGCGCGTGGCAGGCTTGCCAGAGGCTGCCCAGCAGTTCGTCGCCCTGGTACGCGCCGATCGGCACCGCCTGCCAGGGGGTGAACCAGCCACGCCTCGGCACCGCCCAGTGCAGGATGGGCAGGCGCAGGGTTTCGTCATCCAGGCTGCGCTGCAGCAACTGCTGCTCGAAGGCCGCCTCGCACCCCAGTTCACCGGCCTGGCGCCACAGGTTGTCGAGCTGCGCAGGGTCCAGCCCTTCGAGCAGCGCGCGGGCCTGTTGCTCCCTGGCGGGTGCGGGTTCGACGTCGACGTGCACCGCAGCGGCCTGCGGGGCTAACACATCGGCCGACTCCAGCGCTGGCGCTGCATCGTCCTCGTGTGCCCAGCGGCTGCGCGCCAGCGCCTGTTCATAGGCCTCGCGCAGGCGCTGGAAGGCCTCGGGGTCCTCGTCGGGGCGGTGCACCTTGAGCAGGCGCGCATACTGGCGCCTGATACTGCGTTCATCAGCGCCCGGGGCCAGGGCCAGCACGCTCCAGCAGTCTTCGATCACGTCACTCATTGCCGCTCCTTCAGCGCCAGCTGTCCTGGCCCAGTTCATTCACGCGCTGTTCGAGCTCGTGGCGCACCTCGCGGATCTGGCGCTCGTCCTGGGTTTCCAGCACGCGCTGGAACTGCGCGGCCCAGGCCCCGATCAGCTCACGTACCTCGCCCAGGCTTTCCTGATACAGGCGCTCCAGGCGCGCCAGCAACAGGGTGTTGGGTTGCTGGTCACGCGGGTGGGTCTTGAGCTCGGCCAGCGCCGCCAGGCGTTCGCGTACCTCTTCGGGGCTGAGTACGCCGGGGTTGTTCTCGATCACCAGGGCATGCTGCTCGCCGGTCAGCGGGATGCTCACCTGGGCTTCGAGAATGCCGTTGATGTCGTAGGTGAAGCGCACGTCCAGGGCCACCTCGCCGGCCTTGCGCCGTGGCACCGGAATCTCCAGCACGCCCAGCAGCACGTTGTCGCGCACCAGGCGGCTCTCGCCCTGGAACACCTTGACCAGCACCTGCTCCTGCTGGTCGCCGACGGTGTACACCGTCTGCACCCGGCTCACCGGCACCACGCTGTTGCGCTCGATGATCGGCAGGTAGTGCCCGCTCTCGTGGCGGTCACCGACCTGGCGCACGGTTTCCATGCCCAGGGTGTAGGAGCACACGTCGGTCAGCACCACCTCTTCGAGCGCGGCATCCCGGGCCTTGAGCGCGGCCTGCACGGCGGCGCCGTGGGCCACCACTTCATCGGGGTTGAGGCTGATCGAAGGGAAGCGCCCGAACAGCCCGGCCGCCAGCTTGCGCACCAGCGGCATGCGCGTGGTACCGCCCACCAGCAGCACTTCGTCCAGGTCCGAGGCGCGGATGCGCGCATCGCGCAGGGCGCGTTCGATGGGGGTGCGCAGGCGTGCCAGCAGCGGTGCGAACAGGTCGGCCAGGGCGTCCTGGGTGTACACGTGGCGCCATTCGCGGCCCTCCACGCGTACCACGAAGTCGGCCTGCTGGGCCTGACCCAGCTGCCGGCGTACACGCTCGGCCTCGCGGCGCAGCGGCTGCAGCAGCGTGGTCGCGCCGGGGAAGTCGTTGCCCTGCTGGGCCTGCACGAAATGCTCCAGCAGCAACTGGTCGAAGTCTTCACCGCCCAGGTAGTTGTCGCCGGCGCTGGCGCGCACCTCCATCACCCCTTCGAACAGCTCCAGAATCGACACGTCGAAGGTGCCGCCACCCAGGTCGAAGACCAGAAACGAGGTTTCCTTGTCGCGCTGGTGCAGGCCGTAGGCGAGTGCGGCGGCGGTGGGTTCGTTGATCAGTTTGTCGACGCGCAGCCCGGCCAGTTCGCCGGCCACGCGGGTGGCCTTGCGCTGGGCATCGCTGAAGTAGGCCGGCACGCTGATGACCGCCTCGGTGACCGGCTCGCCATAGGCACGCTCGACATCTTCCTTGAGGCTCTTGAGCACCAGTGCCGAGAGTTCTTCGGGGCGGTAGGCACGCCCACCCAGGGTGACCTGCTGGTTGCTGCCCATGTAGCGCTTGAACAATGCGGTGGTCAGGTGCGGATGGGTGTGCAGGCGCTCGCGCGCCGCCTGCCCGACCAGCACCCGGCCCTGGTCGTCGAGCCCCACCACGCTGGGGGTGAGCGTGTGGCCGAGTGCGTTGGCCACCAGTTCAGTGGCGCCATCGCGCCACACCGCCACCAGGCTGTGGGTCGTGCCCAGGTCGATACCGACGATCATCAGCAACTTCCCTCTCATCAAATCAGAGGGCGATGGTACTTGAGGTACCTGCGCTCAAGCCACCGCCTTCACGCGCCGTGATCGTCGTTCGCCGCCTAGAACCCCATGCTGAAACTCACCGTTACCGCATGGTCGCGGGTGTCGCTGGACAGCTGCCCCGAATAGCCCAGGCCCAGTTTGCCGGCCTGCCCGATCGACAGGTCCAGCCCCGCCTCGACCACCGCCGCATCGCGGGCGATCGGCACGCCCTGGGTGGTGAAGCCGGCGCCGCCCTCGATGAAGCGCAGGTCGGCATCGGGCTTGGTGTCGCCGTAGGCATGCCGCCAGCCCAGGCTGCCACGCGGGGTCAGGGTGCTGCCGTTGGCCAGCTTGAACGCCTTGCCCGCCCGCAGGCCCACGGTGGAGAAGGTGATGTCCTGGTCGGCACTGGCCTTGAGCCGCGCCGCGCCGCCCTTCTCGCGTGCAGTGTCGCTGTCGTAGTTGACGTAGGCCAGGCCCGCGAACGGTTCCAGCGCCACGCCGCCTGCCTCGATGGCGTAGCTCACCTCGCCGAACACCTGCGCGGTGCGCGCCTTGTACTTGGCCTTGAGGCGGTCGTCGTAGCTGCCGATGGCGACGTCACGCTTGCTCTCGATGTCGTGCCAGCTGTACGCCGCACCCACGCGGGCCGAGAAGGCATCGAGCTGGTAGCCCAGGTAGGTGGCCAGGTGGTAGCTGTCGATGCTCGCATCGGAACGGCGGCCGCTGGCATCCAGGTCGCTGCGGGTATAGCCGGCGGCCACGCCCACGCGCCAGTCGCTGTTCAGGCTGCGGTCCACCCCGAGCAGGAAGCCCTGCACGTTGCGGTCGATGCTGGCGCTGTTGCTGTTGCCGTCCATCTTGCCCCAGGTGCCCAGTGCCTGCGCCCAGCCCACGGCCTCGTCGTGGCAACCGTCGCTGGTGAGCTGGTTGGCGTTCGGTGCCAGGGCCCGACGCGGATCCTCCTCGCGCATGCAGCCTGGCTGGCGCAGGCGGTCGTTGATCGCTTCGCGCACGTAGCGCGAGTCTTCGATCAGCGCACTGGCGGTACTGGCATGGATCTCGCCCGACAGGCTGTCCAGCGCCGCCTGAACGCCACCACGGTTCTGCGCCATGACCGCGCCCAGCACCGCCGCCGGTGCCCCGCTGCTGCCCAGTGCGCCGGCCACGGCCTGCTGGTTGGGGGTCGCAGCCACATCGCCGAGGCTGGTGCCGTTGCGGCTGATGGTGACGCCGACCTGGTTGCTGCCGTAGTTGAGCGTGGTGTCGTAGAACGGCGTATCCGGCAACTGCACGGTGGTGAAGGTGCCGTTCACCCCGCCGCCGGCAGTCACCACGGTGTACTGCGCGTTGCCCGAGGCCGGTGCCGAGTTCAGCACCACCAGGCTGCCGCCCAGGTTGGCCGTGCCGCCCACGGTCAGGCCGCTGCTGGCGGGGTTGCCGACCACCACCTGCAGGGTGCCGCCCGGGGCGTTGGTGAAGTTGCCGCCGACCTTGAGCCCACTGGCCGGGTCAGGCTGCACCACACCGTTGTTGACCAGCGAGCCCACGCTGCCGTTGCCGCTCAGTGCGGCACCGGCCCCCACCGTGACCTTGGCCCCGAGCACCGTGCCCGGGTTGGCCGCATTGCCCACCAGCAGCAGGCCCTGGTTGACCGCCAGGTTGCCGCTGAACGGCTGGTTGCCGGTCAGCAGCAGGCTGCCGCTACCCTGCTTGACGGTGTTGCCGGTGCCGCTGAGCACACCGTTGAAGCGGCCGTCGGTGTCCTGCTGGAACACCAGGCTGGCGTTGTCGACGATGTTGCCCTGCAGGCTGGTGGTGTTGCCCACCAGCGTACCGCCGCTGACCCTGGTGCCGCCGGTGTAGGTGTTGGCGCCGCTCAGGATCAGCGTGCCTGCGTCGAGTTTTTCGATACCGCCCGCGCCCACCAGCGGCGCCGAGATCTGCGTGCTGTCGCCGGTGTTCACGCGCACGGCGGCCAGGTCGCCATTGGCTGCATTGACCGGTGTCAGGCTGCCGCCGCTGCCGGCCACCAACTGGTAGCCGCCGCTGAGGAACTGCAGGCCGGTGAAGGACTGGTTGCCGGCCACGGTGACGGTCCCCGCCTGGCCACCGAACACGCCGAACTGCGCATCCCAGGTTTCGCTCAGGTTGCCGTTGACGTCGGTCCAGTTGGTGCCGTTGCCCCAGGTACCGCTGCCGCCACCGATGGTGCCGTCGGCATTGGTCTTGCCGCCGTTCCAGAACTGCAGTGCGCCACCGGCGCCCTGCACCACCAGGTTGATCTGCTGGGCGATGGCCGTCTGCAGGGTCAGTTGGCCTGGCAAGGTGCCGCCTGGCAGCAGGCCGAACAGCAGGCCGTTGTCGGTCAGGTTGCCACCGTAGCTGAACAGCTGGTAAACGCCGCTGCCGAAGCCACCGGCATTGCTGATGTTGAGCGTGCCATCAAGGGTCAGGTCGCCCGCCACCTTGACCACGGTGGTCGAGGCCGATGCCTGCCCGAGCGCCAGGTCGACATTGCTGCCGGCATCCAGGTTGAGCGCGCCGACCTTGAGTGGCGTGGCGCCGCTGCCTGCCGCCAGGGTCGCACCGCTGGCCAGGTTGACCGTGCCGGCGTAGTTGCCGCTGCCGCCCAGGGTCGCCCCGTTGTTGACCTGCACCGTGGCACTGGCCAGGCTGCCGTTGACCAGCAGGCTGCCGGCGTTGACCGTGGTGGCGCCGGTGAAGCCGCTGTTGCCGGTCATCAGCAATTGCCCGCTGCCGTTCTTGATCAACGTGCCGCTGCCGGTGAGGTTGCCGGTGTAGGTGCCGTTGCTGGCCTGTTCGAAGGTCAGCGCGGCGTTGTTGAGGATCGCGCCCTGCAGGCTGCTGGTATTGCCCTGCACGCTGCCGGCGTTGAAGGTGCTGCCGCCGCTGTAGGTGTTGGCACCGTTCAGCAGCAGTGCGCCATTGCCGTTTTTCACCAGGCTGCCGTTGCCGCTGATCACCCCGTTCAGGGTCAGGTCGTGGCTGCCGCCCAGGGTCAGTTGCGAGGCCAGGCTGACGGCGTTGCCCAGTTGCAGGTCAAGCGTGCCGTCCAGCTGCGCAGTGCCACCCACCGTAAGCGCGCCGCTGCCCAGTGCAGCGTTGTCGCCCAGGGTCAGGCTGCCGGCATTGAGGCGCGTGCCGCCCTGGTAGGTGTTGGCGCCGGCCAGGGTCAGGTCGGCCGTACCGTTCTTCACCAGGCTGCCGCTGCCGCTGACGAGGTTGGTGAGATCAAGGTCATTGCTGCCCGCGATGGTCAGCGCACCGCCGAGCGTCACGGCGTTGCCCAGGGTCACGGCCTGGTTGGCATCCAGCATGGTGCCGTCGGCAGCCGTCAGCGCGCCGCTGCCCAGGGCGGTGTTGCTGCCCACCACCAACGTGCCGCCGTTGAGCTGGGTGCCGCCGGTATAGCCGTTGTTGCCGTTGAGCACCAGGGTGCCGCCTTCGAGCTTGGCCAGAGTGCCGCTGCCGTTGATGTCCACGTTCAGTGTGGCGCTCACGCCGTTGCCGATACGCACGTTGCCGGTGCCCTGGGCACCGTTGGTGAGGTTCAGCGCGTCACCGCTCAGCACGTAGCCATTGTCGAGGAACTGCAGGCCGTTGACGGTCTGCACACCATCGACGGTCACCGCGCCGCCCGTGCCCTGGAACACCGCGAAGGTGCCGTTCCAGGCCTGGTTGAGCGCTCCGTTGGCATCGGTCCAGTTGGTGCCGCCGACGCTCCAGACACCGGCGCCGCCGTCGACCGATCCATTGCCGACGGTCTGGCTGCCGTCCCAGAACAGCACGTTGTTGTTGCTGCCGCCCACCACCAGGTTGACCTGGTTGTTGACGGCGGTCTGCACATCCAGATCGCCCGCGATGACCCCATTGGGCACGCTGCCGATGGCCAGGCCGTTGTTGGTCAGCGCGCCGCTGTAGTCGATCAGGCGATACACGCCCGCACCGAACCCGCCCAGGTCGGTGACATTGAGCTTGCCGTCCAGGGTCAGGTTGCCGCCCACGTTGATCAGCGCCGGGGTACCCACCACAGGGGCGCCCAGGGCCGCATCCAGGTTGGCGTCCGCGCCCAGTACCAGCGAGCCGACGCTCAGGGTATCGCCGCTGCGCAGCGACAGGTGCCCGCCGTCGGCGACGGTCAGCGCGCCGCCGAGGCTGCCGGTGCCGCCCAGGGTGCTGCCGCTGTTCACCGTGACGGTGCTGCTGGCCAGGCTGCCATTGACGATGAGGCTGCCGCCGCTGACGGTGGTGGCCCCGCTCAGGGTATTGCCACCGCCCAGGGTCAGCGTGCCGGTGCCGGTCTTGTCCAGCGTACCGGTGCCGCTGAGCACCCCGCCGAACGTGCCCTCGCCCACTTGCAGGCCGGTACCGGCGCCCACGTTCACGGTGCCGCTGCCGCTGAGCTCGCCCAGGTTGGTGGTGCCGCCCAGGTTGAGGCTGGCGCCGTTGCCCAGGTTGAGCTCGGCAGGGTTGCCGAGTGCACCGCTGCCCACCGTGCTGAGGCTGCCGGAGAGAATGTTGAGGATGCCGCTGAAGCTGTTGTTGCCGCTGAGGGTGAGGTTGGCCGCACCGTTCTTGTTCAGGGTACCCGCACCGCTGAGCACGCCGGCCAGGGTCAGGTTGTTGGTGCCCGCCACGTTGAGCGTGCCGCCCACATCCACCGCGTTGGCCAGGGTCATGGCGCTGGTGGTGGTCAGGGTGGAGGTGCCGCTGACACTCAGGGCACCGCTGCCCAGCGCCGAGCCGTTGCCCAGGGTCAGATTGCCGGCACCCAGCTGGGTGCCGCCGCTGTAGGTGTTCACCCCGGTGAGGGTCAGGCCGCCGCTGCCGGTGTGGTTCAGGCTGCCCGTGCCACTGATGACGCCGCCCAGGGTGAGGTTGTTGCTGCCCGGCAGGGTCAGGCCGGCGTTGAGCACGATGGCATTGGCCAGCGACAGCGCACTGCCATTGACCAGGCTGGAGGCGCCACTGACGGTGAGCGCGCCACTGCCCAGCGCCCCGGCGTTGCCGACATTCAGGGTGCCGCTCTGCAGTACGGTACCGCCCGTGAAACCGTTGGCACCGTTGAGCGTGAGGCTGCCGCTGCCCTGCTTGGTGAGGCTGCCGGCGCCGTTGACCAGGCCATTGAGGGTCAGGTCGTTGCTGCCGAGTAGCGTCAGGTTGCCGCTCAGGTTGAAGGTGTTGGCCAGCGCCAGCGCGCTGCTGCTGTCCAGTTGCGTGCCCGCGGCCGCGTTGAGGGCGCCGACGCCCAGTGCGGTGTCACTGCCCAGTACCAGCGTGCCGGCATTCAGGGCGGTAGGGCCGGTGTAGCTGTTGTCGCCGTTGAGCGTCAGGCTGGCGCCGCCCGCCTTGAGCAGGCCGCCGGTGCCGCTGATGTCACCGTCCAGCGTCAGTGCGTTGCTGCCGGCAATGCTCAGTTGGCCGAGCAGGCCAATGGTGTTGGCCAGGCTCACCGCCTTGTTGCTGTCCAGGGTGGTGCCATTGGCCGCAGTCAGCGTGCCACTGCCCAGCGCGCCGTCATTGCCGACCACCAGGGTGCCGCCATTGAGCTGCGTGCCGCCGGTGTAGCCGTTGGCGCCGTTGAGCACCAGCGTGCCGCTGTCGAGCTTGGCCAGGGTCGCGCTGCCATTGACCGGCAGGCCCAGGGTGGCGGTCACGTTCGGGTCGACACGTACCGCAAAGCTGCCACTGTTGCCGTTGACGGCGTTGAGCACGCCGCCGCTGCCGGCGACCAGCTGGTAGCCGTCGGTGATGAACTGCAGGGCATTGACGGCCTGGCCACCTTCGACCGTGACCACGCCGCCCGCGGCGCCCTGGAACACCGCGAACTGCCCCTGCCAGACGTCGTTGACGTTGCCGTTGAGGTCGGTCCAGTTGGTGGTGGTGGTGTTCCAGGTGCCGCTGCCGCCCTGCACCACGCCATCGGGGACAGTGCCCGCCCCATCCCAGAACTGCACGATCAGGTTGGGCGAGTTGACCAGCACGTTGACCTGGCCGGTAATCGCGGTTTGCAGTTGCAGCTCGCCGGGCGTGACGCTGCCCGGCAGGCTGCCCAGCACCAACCCGTTGTTGGTCAGCGAGCCGTAATCGAACAGGCGATAGATACCATTGCCGAAGCCGCCGTCATCGGTGATGTTGAGCGTGCCACCCAGGGTCAGGTTGCCGGCAACACTGAACAACGAGGTACCGCCGGTGACGGGCGAGCCGAGTGCGACGTCGATGCTGGCGTTTGGCGCCAGCGCCAGCGAGCCGAAGCTGAGCTGGGTGCCGCTGGTGCCGGCCAGGTGGCCGCCGTTGACGATGGTGGTCAGCCCGCCCGCGCTGCCGCTGCCGGTCAGGGTCGCGCCGGAATTGACCGTCAGGTTCCCCCCGTTCAGGGCGCCCGACACGTTCAAGGTACCGCCGCTGACCTGGCTGGCGCCGCCCAGGTTGCTGATGCCGGCAAGTTCCAGCACGCCGGTGCCGACCTTGTTCAAGCCGCCGCTGCCGACCAGGGCACCGGCGAAGACGCTGTCCAGGTTGGTATTGCCCAGGCTCAGCGTGCTGCCCAGGCCGATATTGGTGGTGCCGCTGCCGGTGAGTGCACCGATGCTGGTGTTGCCGTTCAGGTTCAGGTCGGTGCCGCTGCCCAGGTTGACACTGGCGACATTGCCCAGGGCGTTGCTATTCAAGGTGGTCAGCATGCCCTGGGTGATATCGAGTGTGCCGCTGAAGGTGTTGTTGCCGAACACCACCAGTTCCTGGGCGCCGCTCTTGATCAGGTTGCCCGAGCCACTGATAACCCCACCCAGGGTCAGGTTGGCGGCCGTGTCCAGGGTCAGATCGCCATTGACCGCGATGGCATTCAGCAGCGTGACAGCCTGGGTATTGCCCAGGGTGCTGGTGCCCGTCGCGCTCAGTGCGCCGCTGCCCAGCGCAGCGCCATTGGTGACGGTCAGGGTGCCGCCGCCCAGGCTGGTACCACCGGAATAGGTGTTGGTACCGCTCAGGGTCAGGTTGCCGCTACCGGTCTTGATCAGTTGGCTGTTGCCGCTGATCACGCCCCCCAGGCCGAAGTCGTTGCTGCCGTTGACGGTGAGGTTGGCATTGAGGCCGATGCCGTTGTTCACCACCACGGCGCTGTTGCCGCTGCTCAGGCTCGAGTTGCCGGTGACCGACAGCACCCCGGTGCCCAGCGCATTGTTGTTGCCCAGCACCAGGGTGCCGGCGGTGAGGATGGTCTCGCCGCTGTAGGTGTTGCTGCCGTTGAGGGTGAGGGTCGCAGCGCCGTTCTTGGTCAGGTCGCCGGGGCCGTCGATCACGCCGTTCAGGGCCAGGTCGTTGCTGCCGCCGACGTTCAGGTTGCCGACGATGTTCAGCGCATTGCCCAGCGTCACCGCCGTGCTGGCATCGAGGATGGTGTTGTTGCTGGTGCGCAGGGTACCGACGCCCAGTGCGCTGTCGCTGCCCACGATCAAGCGGCCGGCGCCCAGCAGGGTGTCGCCGCTGTAGGTGTTGGCGCCGCTCAGGGTCAGGTCGCTGGCGCCGGTCTTGACCAGGCCGCCCGCGCCGCTGATCGCGCCCGTCAGGGCCAGGTTCTGCGCGCCGAGCAGGGTCAGGTTGCCGGTCAGTACCAGGGCATTGTCCAGGGTCAGCGCGGTGCTGGTGTCCAGCGTGGTGGCGCCGGCGGCGGTCAGGGTGCCACTGCCCAGCGCCGTGGCCGAGGTCAGCAGCAAGCCGCCGGCATTGAGCGCGGTACCGCCCTGGTAGGTATTGTTGCCGCCGAGGGTCAGCACCCCGGTGCCAGTCTTGATCAGGCCGCCCGCACCGCTGATGTCGCCGCCCAGGGTCAGGCCGGCGCTGTTGGCGACGGTCAGGTCGGCATTCAGGCCGATGGCGTTGCCCAGATTCAGCGCGGTGTTGCTGGCCAGGGTGGAGGCGCCGCCGACCGTCAGCGCGCCGCTGCCCAGTGCGGTGGCGTTGCCTACGGTGAGGGTGCCGGCATTCAGGGTGGTGCCGCCGCTGTAGGTGTTGGCACCGGTGAGGGCGAGGTTGCCGCCACCGGTCTTGATCAGCCCGCCAGTGCCGCTGACCACGCCCGTCAGGCCCAGGTCGGTGTTGCCGGCGACCGTCAGGTTGGCGCCCAGGTTGACCGCGTTGGCCAGGTTCACCGCAGCGCTGCTGGCCAGGGTGGACGCCCCGCCCACGCTGAGGCCGCCGTTGCCCAGCGCCAGCGCATTGCCCACGGTGAGGGTGCCGGCGTTCAGGGTGGTGCCGCCCTGCCAGGCGTTGGCACCGGTCAGGGTCAGGTTGCCCGCGCCATTCTTGGTGAGGCTGCCGGCACCGTTGACCTGGCCGCCCAGGGTGATGTCGTGGGTGCCGCCAACGGTCAGGTTGCCGGCCAGCGATACGGCGTTGAGCACGGTGACATCCAGGCTGCTGTCCAGCGTGGTGCCGCCTGCTGCCACCAGGTTACCCAGGCCCAGCGCCTGGTCACTGCCCAGGACCAGGCGGCCGCCATTGAGCAAGGTGTTGCCCAGGTGGGTGTTGCTGCCCGACAGGGTGAGCGTCGCGCCACCATTCTTGCTCAGCCCGCCGCTGCCGGTGAGGTTGCCGGCAAGGGTCAGGTCGTTGCTGCCGACCACCGTCAGGCCGCCGAGCAGGCCGATGGCATTGCCCAGGGTCACGGCGCTGCTGGCGTCCAGTGACGTGCCGGCCTGTGCAGTGAGCGTGCTGGTACCCAGTGCGGTGTTGCTGCCGACGATCAGGGTGCCGCCGGCGAGGCTGGTGCTGCCCTGATAGGTGTTATTGCCATTGAGGGTCAGGCTGGCCGAACCGTTCTTGACCAGCCCGCTGCTGCCGCCGATCACGCCATTGAGCACCAGGTTGCTGGTGCCCGGCAGGGTCAGGTCGGCGCCCAGGTTGATCGCGTTGGCCAGGCTCAGCGGGGTGCTGGTCGCCAGGCTGGACGCGCCGGTGACGTTCAGCGCACCACTGCCCAGTGCCGCACCATTGCCCAGGGTGAGGGTGCCGCCGCCGACGCTGGTGCCGCCCTGGTAGGTGTTGGCACCATTGAGGGTCAGGTTGCCCGTGCCGGTCTTGTTCAGGGCACCGCTGCCGCTGACGATGCCGTTGAGGGTCATGGCGTTGAGGCCGTCGAGGGTCAGGTTGGCGCCCAGGTCGATGGCGTTGGCCAGGTTGGTCGTGGTAGTGCCTGCCAGGCTGCTGGCAGCGGTCACGTGCAGCGCGCCTATGCCCAGGGCCAGGTCATTGCCCAGCAGCAGCCGGCCAGCGGCCAGGGTGGTGCCGCCGGTGTAGCTGTTGGCGCCGCCTAGGGTGAGCGTGGCAGCGCCGTTCTTGGTCAGGTTGCCGGCGCCGTTGATGCTGCCGTTCAGGGCCAGATCGTTGCTGCCGGCCACCGTCAGGCCGCCGAGCAGGTTGACGCTGTTGCCCAGGGCAATGCTGGCGTTGCTGTCCAGCGTGGTGCCGTTGGCAGCAGTCAGCGCACCGCTGCCCAGCGCCAGGTTGTTGCCCACCACCAAAGTGCCGCCATTGAGGGCGGTGCCGCCGCTGTAGCTGTTGCTGGCGTTGAGCACCAGCGTGCCGCTGTCGACCTTGCTCAGCAGGCCGCTGCCGCCCAGGGCGACACCAACCGTGGCGGTCACACCCGGATCGACACGCACCGTGGTGGCGCCATTGCTGCCATTGACCAGGTTCAGCTGGCCGGTCACGCCATTGAGCAGGCGGTAGCCATCGGTGACGAACTGCAGGCCGGTGATCGACTGCGCGCCATTGACCAGCACGTCGCCTGCGGCGCCCTGGAATACCGCGAAGTTGCTGCTCCAGTCACGGTTGCCGGTGCCGTTGACCGTGGTCCAGTTGGTACTCAGGGCATCCCAGGTGCCGTTGCCGCCCTGGATCACGCCGTTGCCGACCAGGCCGGTGCCGTCCCAGAACAACACGCTGCCATTGGCGCCACCGACCAGCAGGTTGACCTGGCTGCCGATCGAGGTCTGTACCTGCAGGTCGCCCAACTGCACGCTGCCGGGAATGCTGCCGATCACCAGGCCGTTGTCGGTGAGCTGGCCGGTGTAGTTGATCAGGCTGTAGATACCGGTGCCAAAACCGCCGATGTCGCTGACATTGAGGGTGCCGTCCAGGGTCAGGTTGCCGTTGACCTTGATCAGCGCATTGCCGCCGGTAGCCGGCGAACCAAGGCCCACGTCCAGATTGGAGTTGGCGTTGAGCACCAGCGAGCCCAGGGTCAGGCTGCTGCCGCTGTTGGCCGCCAGGTGGCCGCCATCGGCGATGGTCACCGCGCCCAGCACGCTGCCGGTGCCAGTACTGGTGAGGGTGGCGCCGGTATTGACCTGCACCAGGTTGCTGCCCAGCGAACCGGTGACGTTCAGGGTGCCGCCATTGACCTGGGTGGTACCGCTCAGCAGGCCGTTGTTGCCGGCCAGTTCCAGGCTGCCGCCGCCGACCTTGATCAGGCCACCGGCCCCGGCCAGGCCGCCGGTGAACACGCTGCTGGCATCCCCCGCGCCCACGCTCAGGTTGGTACCGGCCCCCAGGTTCACGCTGCCACTGCCGGTGAGGCTGGCAAGGCTGCTGCTGTTGCCCAGGTTGAGGCTGGCGCCCAGCCCCACGTTCACCGCCGAGGCATTGCCCAGCGCGCCGGCACCGACCGTGGTGAGGCTGCCGTTGAGCACGTTGACCGCGCCGCTGAAAGTGTTGTTGCCGCTCAGGGTCAGGTCGGCCAGGCCATTCTTGATCAGGCCACCGGTACCGCTGATCACCCCGCCCAGGCTCAGGTCGTTGTTGCCCGCCAGGCTCAGGTCGGCATTGAGTATCAGGTTGTTGCCCAGTGCGAAGCTGGCGCTGTTGTCCAGGCTGGCGTTGCCGGCCACGGTCAACGCGCCGGTGCCCAGGGCATTGGCATTGCCCAGGGTCAGGCCGCCGGCATTGAGCACGGTGCCGCCCTGGAAGGTGTTGACGCCATTGAGGGTCAGGTTGCTCGCCCCGTTCTTGACCAGCCCGGCGGCGCCGCTGATCACGCCGCCCAGGGTCAGGTCGTTGCTGCCGGCCAGGGTCAGGTTGGCACCCAGGTTGATCGCGTTGGCCAAGGCGAAGCTGGCGCTGTTGTCGAGGCTGGCCGCACCGGTCACGTTCAGTGCGCCGTTGCCCAGCGCCGAGGCATTGCCCAGCACCAGCGCGCCGGCATTGAGCAAGGTCCCGCCGGTGAAGGTGTTGAGGCCATTGAGGGTCAGGGTGGCGGCACCATTCTTGATCAATTGGCCGGCCCCGGCGATCACACCGCCCAGGGTCAGGTCATTGCTGCCGACAACGCTCAGGTTGGCGTTCAGGTTCACCTGGTTGGCCAGGTTGAGCGCCACGCTGTTGTCGAGCGTGGCAGCGCCGCCCACGTTCAGTGCGCCGCTGCCCAGTGCCTGGTTGTTGCCAAGGCTGAGGCCGCCGCCATTGAGGTTGGTACCGCCTTGATAGGTATTGGCCGCGTTCAGGCCGAGGGTGGCCGTGCCCGTCTTGGCCAGGCTGCCGGTGCCGCCCACCACGCCGTTGAGCGTCAGGTTCGCGGCCCCGCCGATGCCCAGGTTGCCGGCCAGGTTGACCAGGTTGGCCAGGCTGACCGCCGTGCTGGCCTCCAGTTGGGTGTTGCCGGCTGCGTTCAGCACGCCGGTGCCCAGCGCGGTGTTGCTGCCGACGATCAATTTGCCGGCGTTCAGGTTGGTGGCGCCGCTGAAGGTGTTGGCACCGCTCAGGGTCAGGTCGGCACCGCCGGCCTTGGTCAGGCCGCCTGCGCCGCTGATCACGCCGCCGAGGTTGAGGGTGTTGCTGCCCAGCAGGTTGAGGTTGCCGGCCAGGGTCACGGCATTGCCCACCGTCAGGGCTTTGGTGGCGTCCAGCGAGGTGTTGCCGGCAGCAGCCAGCGTACCGGTGCCCAGTGCGGTGTTGTTGCCCAGGATCAGCGTGCCGGCATTGAGCGCCACGCCGCCACCGAAGGTATTGGCAGCGCCCAGCGTCAGGTTGGCCGCACCGTTCTTGCTCAGGCCCGAGGCGCCGCTGATGACGCCGTTCAGGGTCAGGTTGCTGGTGCCCGGCAGGGTCAGCACGCCATTGAGGACCACGGCATTGGCCAGTACCAGCGGTGAACTGTTGGCAAGGCTCGCCGCGCCGCCGACAGTCAGGGCGCCGGTGCCCAGCGCTGCGGCACTGGCCAGGGTCAGGGTACCGGCGTTCAGGGTGGTACCGCCGAGGAAGGTGTTGTTGCCGCTGAGGGTCAGGTTGGTGGTGCCGTTCTTGATCAGGCTGCCATTGCCGCTGATCAGGCCTTGCAAGGCCAGGTCGTTGCTGCCGTCGAGGGTCAGCGCGCCGTTGAGCGTGAGGGCGTTGCCCAGGGTCACGCCCGGGGCGGCGTCAAGGCGGGTACCGTCCGCCGCGATCAGTGCGCCCTGCCCCAGCGCCGTGCTGCTGCCGAGCACCAGCTTGCCGGCGTTGAGCCGGGTGTTGCCCACGTAGGTGTTGTTGCCGGCAAGGGTCAGGTCGGCTGCGCCGTTCTTGATCACGCCGCCCGCGCCACTGATCGGGCCGCCCAGGCCAAGATTGGCCGTGCCGCCGACGGTCAGGTCGGCGCCAAGGTTGACCGCGTTGGCCAGGCTGAGTGCCACGCTCGCATCCAGGCTGGCGGTGCCCGTGGTGTTCAGGGCGCCGCTGCCCAGGGCGTTGGCCGCGCCCACCATCAGGCCGCCGGCATTGAGCGTCACACCGCCCTGGAAGCTGTTGTTGCCGTTGAGCGTGAGCAACGCGGCGCCGTTCTTGACCAGCCCGCCGCTGCCCGACACCACGCCACCGAGCGTGAGGGCATTGCTGCCGGCCAGGGTCAGGTTGCCGCCCAGGCTGATGGCATTGGCCAGGGCAACCGAGCTGGTGCTGTCCAGCGTGGTGCCATCGGCCACGGCCAGCGTGCCGGGACCCAGCGCCGCATTGTTGCCGACGATCAGCTTGCCGGCCTGCAACTGCACCCCGCCGCCGAAGGTATTGGCCGCGCCCAGGGTGAGGTCGGCCGCACCGCTCTTGATCAGCCCGCCCGTACCGCTGACCACGCCCCCCAGGGTGGTCGCGCTGGTGCCCAGCAGGCTCAGCGTGTTGGCGCCGAGCACCACGGCGTTGTTGAGGTTGACTGCGCTGCTGGCGTCCAGGCTGGCATTGGCGCCCAGGGTCAGCGCGCCGGTACCCAGCGCCGCACCGTTGCCTACGGTCAGGCTGCCGCCGTTGAGCAGCAGGCCGCCGGTGAAGGTGTTGGTGCCCGTGAGGTTGAGGTTGGTGGTGCCGTTCTTGACCAGGCTGCCGTTGCCGCCGATGACGCCGCCGAGGGTCAGGTTGTTGCTGCCGGTGAGGGTCAGCGCACCGCCCAGGCTGATGGCGTTGGCCAGGGTCAGCGCACTGCTGGTGTCCAGGCTGGTGCCGGCGGCCGCAGTCAATGTACCGCCCCCCAGCGCGGCGGCATTGCCGAGGATCAGCTTGCCGGCGCCCAGCGTGGTACCGCCGCTGTAGGTGTTGCTGGCGGCCAGGGTCAGGTCGCCGCTGCCGGTCTTGTTCAGCGAACCGGTGCCGCTGACCACACCGCCCAGGGTCAGCGCATTGCTGCCGGGCAGGCTCAGCGCTGCCGACAGCTGCACGGCGTTGCTCAGCACCAGCGGTACCGAGCCCTGCAGGCTGCCGGCCCCGGTAACGCTCAGGCTGCCGGTGCCCAGGGCCGCGGCGTTGGCGAGCGACAGTACGCCAGCATTGAGGAAGGTGCCGCCGGTATAGGTATTGGCCCCGCTCAGGCCCAGGGTGCCGGCGCCTGTCTTGGTCAAGGGGCCGCTACCGCTGACGATGCCGGTGAGGGTCAGGTTGTTGTCGCCGATGATGCCGAGCCCGCCGGCACCGAGGGTGACGGCGTTGGCCAGCGACAGGTTGGCCGCGCCCGCACCCAACGCGCCACCGTTGGCCGCGATGGTGCCGGTGCCGAAGGTCGAGGCGTCGTCGAACACCAGCGAGCCGCCGTTGAGGCTGGTGCTGGTGACCCCGAGCAACGCGCCGGAGAGTGTCCAGGTGCCGCTCTGCACGAGCAGGTTGTTGAAGTTGATGTAGTTGCTGGCCGAAAGCGTGCCCGTGCCGCCGGTACCGGTGCCCCCGCCGATGGCGTTCTGCAGGGCCAGGGTGTTGCTGCCGCCGGCACCGCCGTCGACCTTGCCGCTAGGCGCATACAGCAGGTTGATGCCGGCGATGCCCAGGTCGACGCCTACACCTCCCCCGCCACTGACACTGGAACCTGTGATTGCGTTGAAGCGGTTGGTGGAGTTCGCCCCCATCGACACGCCGCCACTGATCGCGCCACTGTTGGTGAAGGTATTGCCGGTGGCAGTGCCCGATGCCTGGAACGCCACGCGACCGATGATGGTGCCGGTGTTGGTCATGTTCACGCTGCCGCCGCCATACACCGCCACCACCGGGGCGTCTGGGGCCAGCACGCTGACGCCGACAATGTTCGATGAACCGATGGTGCCGTCGTTGACCAGCGTGGTAACGCCACCGTTGCCGTTCTGCACGCTCAGGGCCAGGCCGTTGAGGTTGAGCAGGCTGGCACTGAGCACACCGGTGGTGCCCTTGATCACGCCACCGCTGAAGTTGGTGATGCTGACCGTGCTGGCCGCCGAGTTGCCGACCTTGATCCCGGAGCTGAGCCCGCTCAGGATCCCGAGGAATGCGGGGTCGATGGTGCCCGAGTTGTTCAGGGTGACATTGTTGCCGGTCAGGTTGACTGCCGTGCCGAGCAACGGCGCGTTTATCTGCGAGCCATTGCTCAGGTTAAGGGTCAGGTTGTTGGCGGAGGAACTGACGTTGCCGTTCAACCCAGGGGTGCAGGTGACCGTCGCGCCCGCACCGGGGATCAGCGGGGTACAGGCGGCACTGGCCGTTGCACTGAACAGGCCGAAAGCGATTCCCGCGGTGGCCAGGCTCACGGCCAGCGACAAGGGGCGAACACGGGTGGGGGCAAGCTTGACGGCACGTCTGTCCACGGGCGACTCCTTCGTGGATCAGGCAGTTCGTTCCTTGAATGCGTGCGACGGGTACGCCGTGGAAACTACACACACTAACGTCGAAATGCCTGACCTTGGCGACTACGATTCCAGTGCTGGAATATGTAGCCGCTTTCCCGGAGCCCTTGCGCAAAGGCGTTACGTCAAATGGTGTTAATACTTTGGCAATGGGCCCCGTGAATACAGGGCCTCGTCAAACTTACAGCGTCAGCCAACCGACGAACGGTCAGGCCACCTCCGGGTCTTCGGCGGGCCAGAACGGCTCGTTGGCTTCCAGAGGGGGCAGGCCGTGGGCGGCCCGCGCCGCGTTGCAGTCGTCGTTGGGCTGGCCATTGACCCAGGCGGCATCGAACTCGCGGCAGGGGCTGGAGCGCTGGGCATAGAGCGAACAGCTGACGCTCTTGCCGATCTCGCCTTCAAGCCCTATGCAGCGACACGGCTTGGCGTCGGTGCCGATCATCGCCACCCGGGTCGGGTTGATCTGCACCACCAGTTCATCAGGCACGACACCCCCGGCCGAGGTGCATTCACCCCAGAAAAAGGACACACGGAAATACGCGCAGCAGGCACCGCAAGTCAAACAAGGATTGTTTTCGGACATGATTTGGGAGGGGGGGGAGAAGTATCGTTGGAGGGAGAAACCCGACGATCATTCTATGCTTCGGCGTGGCGTTGAAAAGGGGGGCAGTGAAAGAAATATGGGCGGCCGACGGAAGGCGGTGTCGCGCCCTTCGCCGGCAAGGCCGGCTCCTACGGGAGCAGGCCTTGCCGGCGAGGTGCATCACGACGTGCGTGAAGCTCTGGCCGCCTTCGGCGCCTCGATGCCATCGGCACGGAACATCTGGCGGATGCCGCGCACCGCCTGGCGAATGCGGTCCTGGTTCTCGATCAGGGCAAAGCGCACATGGTCATCGCCATAGTCGCCAAAGCCGATGCCCGGCGACACGCATACCTTGGCTTCGGCCAGCAGCTTCTTGGCGAACTCCAGCGAACCCAGGTGCGCGTACTGCTCGGGGATCTTGGCCCACACGTACATCGAGGCCTTGGGGTTCTCGACCATCCAGCCGGTCTCGTGCAGCCCCTTGACCAGCACGTTGCGCCGCTGGCGGTACTGCTCGGCGATGTCGCGCACGCACTGCTGGTCGCCTTCGAGCGCCGCGATCGCCGCCACCTGCAACGGGGTGAAGGTGCCGTAGTCGTGGTAGCTCTTGATTCGCGCCAGGGCGTTGACCAGCTCCGGGTTGCCGACCATGAAGCCGATCCGCCAGCCGGCCATGTTGTAGCTCTTGGACAGCGTGAAGAACTCCACGGCGATGTCCTTGGCACCCGGCACCTGCATGATCGACGGGGCCTTCCAGCCGTCGTAGACGATGTCGGCATAGGCCAGGTCGTGGATCACCAGCACGTCGTACTGCTTGGCCAGTGCCACCACCCGCTCGAAGAAGTCCAGCTCCACGCACTGCGCGGTGGGGTTGGAGGGGAACCCCAGGATCATCATCTTGGGCTTGGGGATCGACTCGCGGATCGCCCGCTCCAGCTCGTTGAAGAAGTCCACGCCGGGCACCAGCGGCACCGAACGCACCTGGGCCCCGGCGATCACCGCGCCGTAGATGTGGATCGGGTAGCTGGGGTTGGGCACCAGCACGGTATCGCCGTGGTCCAGGGTGGCCAGCATCAGGTGGGCCAGGCCCTCCTTGGAGCCGATGGTGACAATGGCTTCGGACTCGGGGTCGATCTCGACGTCGTAGCGGTCCTTGTACCAGTGCGAGATGGCCCGGCGCAGGCGCGGGATACCGCGCGAGGTGGAGTAACCGTGGGTGTCTTCGCGCTGGGCGACCTGTACCAGCTTCTCGACGATGTGCGGCGGCGTGGCCCCGTCGGGGTTGCCCATGCTCAGGTCGATGATGTCTTCGCCACGACGGCGCGCGGCCATCTTGAGTTCGGCGGTGATGTTGAATACGTAGGGGGGGAGACGATCTATGCGCGCAAAGCGGCGCGGCGAACCTTGGTCAGCCATGGTTACCTCGAGGACGTAAGCGCCCGGAACCGTCCGAGCGACGTTGGCCACTGCGGTGGCCGAGGCAGAAGATAGTGCCTGCAGGCAATGCCTGTAAAGTGGATTCGATCGCGGGCCGCGCAGCGCGGCCGCGACCGATGCCGGGGTGTCAGCACAGACGCTCGAACGACAGCGAGCGCCAGCTCCCCACATCCAGGCCCTCCTCCGGCGCCATGTGGGCCCCGCGCACGAAGCTGAAAGCCTTGCGCATATCGCCCTGGTGGACCAGCCGATGCTCCCCTTCGGACTCGCTCAGCAGCGTGTAGGAGTGCTTGCGCATGGCCCTGTAGCGGGCATCGTCGCGGTCCATGGCATCCAGGTAGTCGGCCACCTGCCCTTCGCTCAGCTCAAGGCGTTTTTGCAGCGTCACGCCCCAGCGGGTCAGGCAGGTTTCGGCAAAATGGCGCACGATCAGGCCCGGGTCGGGCAGCTCGTTGCCGGCACTGGCGCCATCGGCCGAGGCATTGCCCACCAGCGTGGCGTGGCGTCCTGGCAGCGGAAAGATGTGGACACGGGTATCGGGATAGGTGGACGGGATGACGCAGGCGAAGCCCTTGGAGCGCTCGTCGCGAGAAAAGAAACCCACGTACTCCTTCACGTTGGTGCGCAGGTGCAGGCGGTGTGGCTGCAGGTTGTTGATCCCGGGCACGGGGTCGATGGCAAAGATGTTCACCGGCACGTGGGCCAGTTGCGGGTCGTCGGCCATGGCGTTGGCGAGCATGTGGGCACTGATGCCGCCGCGGCTCCAGCCCACGATGTTGACCTGATCGGGAATCAGGCCGTCCTTGCGGTGCATGCGGATGATGCCTTCCTGGAGTTGCTGCGGGGTCACGCCGCGGTCGCCATAGTCGTACTGGCGCCAGAACCAGGAACCCTCCTTCTTCACGTCCTCGATCGGCACGCCGGCTGACTTCAGGCGGTTGTAGTCCTGCTCGGTGAGTTTTTCGCGCTGCCAGGTGCAGGAGCCCTTGATGACCTGCAGGGCGTGGGCCACGTTCTGCTCCCAGCCGGCGCCGAACAGGGTGCCGGTGAGGCCGTATTCCTTGTTTTCGATGAACAGGTCATCGGCCTGCAGGTTGCCGCTGCCCGGGCCGTCGATGGCGATCCAGTTGGCGAACTCGCGGCTCTGGTCGTTGGAAGCAAGGGTGGCGACCAGTTCGCCGTTCCAGAAATTGGGGTTCTGGTCATCGAAACGGTGCGATCCGGTGCCGCAGAAGTAAACGGTCAGAATGCTCATGGCGGTGTGCTCCTTGGGGTGGGGAGCCGTCACGCTAGCAATGCCGGGGGTTGCGTGTTCAGCGGGGAGTGGTGCCCGGGTGGGAGGGATTGCCGGCCGTTGGCATACACCGATCCAGAGGCGCTCAGGCTTTTGATCTGCTTTTGATCTTCTGGCCCTTCAGGAGGCCGAGTGGAGCGCCTGCGTAGTGGGGTGTAGGGCCATGGATGGCCCGGAAAGTGCCGACGGGCAGGGACGCCCGTGCGGCGCGGCCCCCGGAGCAGGTGCGGAGCGAGGGGACCCGGAGCGAAGCGTAGGGCCGTATGCAGGGCCCAGCCTTTTTGGTTACTTTTGGGGCGTTTGCCAAAAGTGACCCGCTGTAAGAGCGGAAGGGGCCCTCGGCGTCTCTCTTCATGCTGGATAAGCTCGGTGCCTCTGGAACCATCGCTCCAGGAACCAAGTGTTTACCCAGCATGCCTCTGGAGCCATCGCCCCAGAAACCAAGTGATTATCCAGCATGGATGGCGATCCGAATGGCCCCTTCCGCTCTTACAGCGGCTTACTTTTTTCTTGGAAAAAGTAAGCAAAACCGCTCCGTCCAGCATCCGGCCCTACGCTTCGCTACGGGTCCCCTCACTCCACCCACGCTCCGTGGGGCCGCGCCGCACGGGCATCCCTGCCCGTCGGCACTTTCCGGGCCATCCATGGCCCTACACCCCACTACACGCGGGCTCCATTCGGCCTCCTGAAGGACGGAAAGATCAAAAGCAAAAGCAAGAGCAAGAGCAAGAGCAAGAGCAAGAGCAAGAGCAAGAGCAAGAGCGGGAACGAAGCCGTTTCTGAAGGGCAAAAAAAACCCCGGCACCTTTCGGCCCGGGGTCTCTTTCAACACATCAGATCAATGCGCGTAGGTCAGCAGCAGCTCGGTCGGCACCTTGGTGTCCAACGACATCATCACGCTCAACGCAGTGATGGTGAAGATGGAAAACACGAACAGCTTGCGCGCCCACAGGCGATCATCCACAGCCTTGTAGCCGGTCCAGGCCATGTACAACCAGTACATGCCCATCGCCGCGGCCACGGCCATGTAGCTCATGCCGGCATAACCACCGATGGTCAGCATCAGGGTCGCTGCCAGGAACGCCACGATGTACCAGAGGATGTGTTTCTTGGCCACCAGGATGCCACGCTTGACCGGCAGTACCGGAATCGAGGCCGCCAGGTAGTCGTTGAAGCGGAAGATCGCGATCGCATAGGAATGCGGCATCTGCCACAGGCTGAACATCACCAGCAGGGTCAACGCAGCCAGGTCGAAGCTGTTGCTCACGGCGCAGTAGCCGATCACCGGAGGCATGGCACCGGACAGGCTGCCTACCAGGGTGCCGTGCACCGATTTGCGCTTCAGGTACAGGCTGTAGAAACCCACGTAGATGATGAACCCGATCAGGCCGAACAACGCTGCCAGGGCATTGGCCTGCACGTACAGCAGGCCAAGCCCGGCCACCCCGAGCAGGGTGGCGTAGGCCAGCGCGATCTTCAGCGAGACCTGCCCTTGAACCATCACACGGTTCTTGGTGCGCTCCATCTTGATGTCGATGTCACGGTCGATGCAGTTGTTGAACACGCAACCGGACGCCACCACCAGCGAAGTGCCGATCACCGTGGCCAGGAACAGCATGAAGTCCACATGCCCTTGCGCGGCAAGGAAGAAACCGCCTGCCACAGAAAGCACGTTACCGAAAATGATCCCCGGTTTGGTGATTTGGATAAAGTGCTTAAAGGACATGCCGTCTTACCTCACTTCGCCATCATGCTGGTGTGGATGCTGAACATGATCCACAGCGACAGGCCGACCAACAGTGCAATGACCAACCCGGTGAACAGGAAGGCGCTGACGTTCTCACGCTGCTCTGGCGAACGGTCCAGGTGCAGGAAGTAGTACAGGTGCACGACGATCTGGATGACCGCGAAGGCCACCACGATCAGTACGGTCATGTCTTTGGGCAAGGTCGGGTACATCACCAGACCGAACGGGATCAGCGTCAGGATCACCGACAGTACGAAGCCGATTGCGTACGACTTCACGCTGCCGTGGCTGCCCTCGGCGTGCTCGTTATGTGCGTTAGCCATTTACAGAACCCCCAGCAGATAGACAACGGTGAATACGCAGATCCAGACCACGTCCAGGAAGTGCCAGAACAGGCTCAGGCAACCCATGCGGGTCTTGGCCGAACCGGTGATGCCCTTTTTCTGGATCTGGTACATCATCACGGCCATCCAGATCAGACCACCGGTCACGTGCAGACCGTGGGTGCCGACCAGGGCGAAGAAGCCCGACAGGAAGCCGCTGCGCTGCGGGCCGAAGCCTTCGCTGATCAGCAGGTGGAACTCGTTGACTTCCATGACGATGAAGCCAAGGCCGAGCAGGAAGGTGACTGCCAGCCAGGCCAGTACACCGTTCTTGTTGCCCTTGTACATCTGCAGCATGGCGAAGCCGAAGGTGATACTGGAGAACAGCAGCAGCGCGGTTTCAGCCAGTACATACGGCAGTTCGAAGATGTCGTGACCCGACGGGCCGCCGGCAAAGTTGCCGGACAGCACCGCGTAGGCTGCGAAGATCGACGCAAACAGGATGCAGTCGGTCATCAGGTACAGCCAGAAACCGAATACGGTCATCTGGCCCGAGTCGTGGTGTTCTTCGTGCCCATGGTCGTGACCATGAGCAGCATCAGCATTGATTACATGACTGGACATTGATTAAACCCGTTCAAACGATTCGACAGGCGCACCGACTGGCGAGCCGGTAGCCAGACCGAGGTGCTTCAGACGCTCACCTTCGATACGTGCCACTTCCTCGGCAGGAACCATGTAGCCCTGGTCGTCACGCGCAGCGTGAGCAACGAAGACAGCGATGGTGCCGATCAGGCCGACCGCGGCCAACCACCAGATGTGCCAGATGGTGGCGAAACCGAAGACGGTCAACAGCGCGCCCATGTACAGACCGGTAGCGGTGTTGTTCGGCATGTGGATCGGTGCGTACTGGGCCGGAGCCTTGTAGGCGATACCGGCGCGCTTGGCTTCGGTCCATGCGTCCAGGCCGACTTTTTCCGGCATGGTGGCGAAGTTGTAGAACGGCGGTGGCGACGAGGTCGACCATTCCAGGGTGTGCGCATTCCATGGGTCGCCAGTGACGTCCATGTTGTCCTTGCGATCGCGGATCGACACGTACAGCTGGATCAGCTGGCAGGCGATACCGAACAGGATCAGCACGGCACCGACCACGGCCACGTACAGGTACGGTTCCCAGGCAGGGTTGTCCGAGTGGTTCAGACGACGGGTCATGCCCATGAAGCCCAGTGCGTACAGCGGCATGAAGGCCACGTAGAAACCGGAGATCCAGAACCAGAAGGCAGCCTTGCCCCACTTCTCGTTCAGGGTGAAACCGAAGGCTTTCGGGAACCAGAAGGCGAAGCCGGCAATGTAGCCGAACACCGCACCACCGATGATCACGTTGTGGAAGTGAGCGATCACGAACAGGCTGTTGTGCAGCACGAAGTCAGCACCAGGTACGGCCAGCAGTACGCCGGTCATGCCGCCGATCGAGAAGGTCACCATGAAGCCCAGGGTCCACAGCACTGGCGCGGTGAAGCGCAGACGGCCCTGGTAGATCGTGAACAGCCAGTTGAACAGCTTGACCCCGGTCGGGATCGAAATGAGCATGGTCGCCAGACCGAAGAAGGTGTTGACGCTGGCGCCCGAACCCATGGTGAAGAAGTGGTGCAGCCATACGCCGAAGCCCAGAACCGAGATCGCACCCGAGGCGTAGATCATCGACTTGTGGCCGAACAGGCGCTTGCCGGTAAAGGTCGAGATGACTTCCGAGAACACGCCGAACGCCGGCAGGATCAGGATGTACACCTCAGGGTGACCCCATGCCCAGAACAGGTTGACGTACATCATCGGGTTCCCACCAAGCTCGTTGGTGAAAATGTGGAAGTCCAGATAACGGTCAACGGTCAGCAGTGCCAGGGTCGCGGTCAGGATCGGGAACGAAGCCACGATCAGGATGTTGGCCCAGGTGCAGGTCCAGGTGAAGATCGGCATGTCCATCAGCTTCATGCCAGGGGCGCGCATTTTCAGCACGGTGGCCAGGAAGTTGACACCGGTCAGCGTTGTCCCCAATCCGGATATCTGTAGCGCCCAGATGTAGTAGTCGACACCGACCCCAGGGCTGTACTGGATACCCGCCAGCGGTGGATAGGCCACCCAGCCGGTCTTGGCGAACTCGCCCACGCCCAGGGAGATGTTGACCAGCGCAACGCCGGACACCAGCAGCCAGAAGCTCAGGGAGTTGAGGAACGGGAAGGCAACGTCACGTGCACCGATCTGCAGAGGCAGGGCCAGGTTCATCAGGCCGGTGAAGAATGGCATCGCCATGAAGATGATCATGATCACACCGTGAGCGGTGAAGATCTGGTCATAGTGTTCAGGAGGCAGATAGCCCTCGGCGCCGCCAGTGGCCATGGCCAGCTGGGTACGCATCATGATGGCGTCGGCAAAGCCGCGCAGCAGCATGACCATCGCGACGATGATGTACATCACCCCGATCTTCTTGTGGTCGACCGACGTCAGCCACTCGGTCCACAAGTAGGTCCACTTGCGGAAATAGGTGATTGCAGCAACCAACGCGAGACCGCCGAGCGCGATCATGGCGAGGGTCACCATGACTATCGGCTCGTGATACGGGATCGCGTCCAGACTAAGTTTACCGAACATCTTTTACTCCTCTGCCCCAGCAGCTGAATGCATACTCACGTCCATCGCTTCGGCCGCTTCTTTGTGCTCTTTCTTCTCGTGCACCACCGGCTTGCCACGGTTCATGCCCTCGTACTTGTCGACGATGGACTGGAACATGTTTTCCGGGGCCACGCTGTAGAGCGCAACCGGGTTGTTTTCGCTAGGTTTGGCCAGAGCCTCGTAGGTGGCCTTGTCCAGTTGTTGCGGCGACTGCTTGACCTCGTTGACCCACGCCTCGAAATCTTCCTGGGACGTGGCGATCGCCTTGAACTTCATGCCGGTGAAGCCGGCACCGCTGTAGTTGGCGGAGATCCCGTCGAACTCGGCGTTCTGGTTGGCAATCAGGTGCAGCTTGGTGGTCATGCCCGCCATCGCGTAGATCTGGCCGCCCAGGCCCGGGATGAAGAACGAGTTCATCACGGCGTCGGAGGTCACGCGGAAATTGACCGGGGTGTTGGCCGGGAAGACGATCTTGTTGACCGTGGCAATACCCTGTTCCGGGTAGATGAACAGCCATTTCCAGTCCAGCGCGACCACGTCGATCTGCACCGGCTTCACGTCGGAATCCAGTGGACGGTACGGGTCCAGCTTGTGGGTGGAGAGGTAGGTGACATAACCCAGGGCGATGATGATCAGCACCGGGATGGACCATACGGCCACTTCGATCTTGGTCGAGTGCGACCAATCAGGGGTGTAGGTGGCAGCCTTGTTGGAGGCGCGATACTTCCACGCGAACGCGATCGTCATGAAAATGACAGGAATCACCACCAGCAACATCAGGCCGGTAGCGATCAGGATCAGGTTCCTTTGCTCAATGCCGACCTGGCCCTTCGGGTCGAGCAGGGTCCAGTTGCACCCACTGAGTAAAAGCATGCCTAAAAAGGGCAGAATGCCAAACAGTCTGGGGTAACGCTTTTTACTCATCTCACGACCTCTAGAGCAGCTTGCTTCAATGCAATTTGTGTTTTGGTCGCCAACACTTCGTCCTGCCAAGCGTCAGCATTTATGGGATCGAATACGGTCACGCCGGAATTCAGCTGCGGCTGCTCGGCAGAACCGGTGTGCAACGGTGCTTATTGTTTTGACTTCGTAGGCAATCAGGCCTGTTTACAGACCAATTCCATTTGGTGCGGAAAATCACGGGAGGGGGGTCAGCCCGGCATCGCCGCAGGCGATGCTCGTCAGAGTCACGAAAGGGGCCGGAGCTCCTTTAATCCTGCAACTCGCAAGCGGTGCCGAACGGAAATTGGGGGCGATTGTAGTGAGGTAACATGGCCATGACTATGACTTATTGAGCAACAGTCCTTTACAGAAAACGTAACAATAGCGCAGCAAAAATCAGTTTCGCGACAGTTTGTCGCACCCCTGGCTGTAGCCCTGAAATGCCCGTACCGCAAGGGTCGGGACTTGATCCAGGTCAACCTGGAGGCGACTTCTTCGGAAAATTCTCAAGCCCTGCGCACTTGCCTCGACACGGGACTTTTGTCTAACGCTGGCGACGGTTGCGGTAGATGCCCAGCGGCACCAGCACGGCGGTCAGCACGAAGGCCAGCAGCGCCCATTGCGCCAGCGACAGCCCCAGCACCGGCGGGTACGGCGTCGAGCAGAAACCATCCACCTGGAACACCAGCGGCAGCACCGAGGCCAGCGGCAGGCCGTCGACGATCGGCTGCAGTGTGTCGATGCCGCAGCTGACGGCCGGGTTGGCCAGAATGTAGGCGTGGTTGCCGGCTGCAGCAATGCCGCCGATGGCGCTCAGCACCACCAGGGCCTCGAACAGCGTGAGGCTGCGCCGCCCGGGCATGGCCGCACCGATGAAGGCGAACAGGGCGATGAACAGCAATGCATAGCGCTGCAGGATGCACAGTGGGCACGGTGCCTCGCCCAGCACGATCTGCATGTACAGGGCACCGCCGATCAGCGCCAGGCAGATGGCGCCCAGCAGTACCAGAAAGCGCCGTTCCCGATTCAGGCGCTGCGTTAGATCGTTCATTCCCGTTCCCTTCACTAGATAGGTGGCTCAAGCCTGGGCGCAATTCTACACGCCGACCATGACCACAGGGAGTGAAGGTTAAACCGATTAAAAGAAGATTAAGGTCGGCAGCTTAGCCGGCGCCTGCAGCACATACGCTTAGCTGCAGGCGCCGGCATTGCCGGCGAACAGGCCCCGGCCCTTACTCGAGTGCCGCCGCCGGCCCAAAGAACTCGTAGCGACTCTGCTGCTCCGGCACCCCCAGGGCCTTGAGCTGACGCCTGATCGCCGCCATGAAGCCCTTGGGCCCCAGGAAGTACGCGTCCAGGTCACGCTCGACCGGCAGCCACTGCGCCAGTTGATCCTGGCTCAGCAGCCCCACGGCGTCGGCCGGCAGGCTCACCCCATCATCCTCGGCGTAGCAATAGAAGCGCTTGAGCTGCGGATGACGCGCCGCGCGTTCGTCCACCCAGTCGCGAAACGCATGCACCGCACCGTTGCGCGCGCAATGAATGAAGTGCACCAGGCGACCGCTGGCCAGGGCCGCGTCGAGCATCGCCAGGGTCGGGGTGATCCCTACCCCGCCGCTGATCAGCACCAGCGGCTTGTCGCTGGCGCTCAGGGTGAACTCGCCCGCCGGCGGGAACAGCTCCAGGGTATCGCCCACCTGCAGGTGCTCATGCAGGTAGTTGGACACCTTGCCGCCCGCCTCGCGCTTGACGCTGATGCGGTACTCGCGGCCGTCACCCAGCGCCGACAATGAATAGTTGCGCCGGTGCTCCTGGCCATCGATCTGCACCTTCAGGCCCAGGTACTGGCCGGGCTCGCCTTTGAGGACCGGGCCGCCATCGAGCGGGGCGAAGTGGAACGAGACGATCTCGCTGCTCTCCTGCACCCGCGCCGCCAGCCGGAACGCCCGCGCACCGCGCCAGCCACCCGGCGCCTGGGCCTTCTGCTGGTACAGGCCCTCTTCGGCGCCGATCAGGATATCGGCCAGTTGCTGGTAGGCCGCGCCCCAGGCCGCGATGACCTCGGGGGTGGCGACCTCCTTGCCGAGCACCTCTTCGATGGCACGCAGCAGGCAGGCGCCGACGATCGGGTAATGCTCGGGCAGGATCTGCAGCGCCACGTGCTTGTTGATGATCTGGTTCACCAGGCCGCCCAGTTGCTCGAGCTGGTCGATATGGCGTGCGTACATCAGTACGCCATTGGCCAGCGCCCGCGGTTGGTCGCCGCTGGCCTGGTTGGCCTGGTTGAACAGCGGACGCACCTCGGGGTATTCGCTGAGCATCAGTTTGTAGAAATGCGTGGTCAGCGCCTCGCCGCCGCTTTCAAGCAGCGGAACGGTGGCTTTGACGATGGCACGATCTTGGGCATTGAGCATGGGTAACTCCCGGGCCTTATGGCTTCTGGATAATCTGCCCGGGTTGTTTCAGCTTTCGTGCCAACTATTAAATCCATATAAATCAATAGCTTGAATATTTTTGAGTCAAATTGACCACAGCCCTGCTAGAGTCATAAAGACTCGAAGGAGTCATCATGACCGCAAAATCCCTGCTTACCGCACTGCTGCCCCTGGTCAGCGACCTGTCTCGCGAGCTGCCCGAACGCGAACGCTACCGTCGCCTGCTCGAAGCCATGCGCGCCCTGTTGCCATGCGACGCCGCCGCGCTGCTGCGCCTGGATGGCGAATGGCTGGTCCCCCTGGCGGTGGACGGCCTGAGCCCCGACACCCTGGGCCGGCGCTTCAAGGTCAGCGAACACCCGCGCTTCGCCGCCCTGCTCAGCCGCAGCGAGCCGACCCGCTTTGCCAGCGACAGCCAACTGCCCGACCCCTACGACGGCCTGGTCGAGGGCCTGCACCAGCACCTGGAGGTACACGACTGCATGGGCTGCCCGCTGTTCGTCGACGAACGGCCCTGGGGCCTGATCACCCTCGATGCGCTGGCCCCGGAGCGCTTCCAGCAGGTCGAGCTGGACGCCCTGCAGGCCTTCGCCAGCCTGGCCGCCGCCACGGTCAACGTGGCGCAACGTATCGAACGCCTGGCCCTGCGCGCCGAAGACGAACACCAGCGCGCCGAGATCTACCGCCAGGCCAGCGGCCAGCAGCACCAGGAACTGATCGGCCAGAGCAAGGCCCACAAGCACCTGCTCGAAGAGATCCGCCTGGTCGCCGGCAGCGACCTGACCGTACTGGTCACCGGTGAAACCGGAGTCGGCAAGGAGCTGGTGGCCCAGGCCATCCACCAGCAGTCGGCGCGTGCCGACAAGCCGATGATCAGCCTCAACTGCGCCGCCTTGCCCGACACCCTGGTCGAGAGCGAGCTGTTCGGCCATGTGCGCGGCGCCTTCACCGGCGCGGTGGGCGAGCGACGCGGCAAGTTCGAGCTGGCCAACGGCGGCACACTGTTTCTCGACGAAGTGGGCGAACTGTCGCTGGCCGTGCAGGCCAAGTTGCTGCGCGTGCTGCAAAGCGGACAGCTGCAGCGCCTGGGCTCGGACCAGGAGCACCAGGTGGATGTACGCCTGATTGCCGCCACCAACCGCGACCTGGCCGAGGAAGTGCGTGCCGGGCGCTACCGCGCCGACTTCTACCACCGCCTGAGCGTGTACCCGCTGCGGGTGCCGGCGCTGCGCGAGCGCGGGCGCGACGTGCTGCTGCTCAGCGGCTACTTCCTGGAGCAGAACCGCTCGCGCATGGGCCTGAACAGCCTGCGCCTGAGCAGCGATGCCCAGGCCGCGCTGCTGGCGTACGACTGGCCGGGCAATGTGCGCGAACTGGAGCACCTGATCGGCCGCTCGTCGCTCAAGGCGCTGGGCCAGCACCCCGAGCGGCCGAAGATCCTCACCCTGGAGGCCCGCGACTTCGACCTGCCCGGCGCCGGCCCGGGGGCAGCGCCCAGCGTGGCGGCGCCACTGCCACCACCGCCCGGCACCGACCTGCGCCAGGCCCTGGACCTGTACCAGCGCCAGCTGATCGAGGCCTGCCTGGAGCGCCACCAGCACAACTGGGCCAGTGCCGCGCGCGAGCTGGGCCTGGACCGCGCCAACCTCAGCCGCCTGGCCCGCCGACTGGGGCTACGCTGAAGTGCAGTGGCGGATTAAAGCCTGGCGTGCTCGGGTCGATAACCCGGCAGATCCCTTATTCTCTTTGCCCTGAAGGTGCCTATGGCCTCGCAAAATGCCCGCGCCGACTCGCTGTCGCTGCTGCTGTTCACCCTGCGCAGCGGCAAGCTGATGGCAATCAACCTGCTCAAGGTCAGCGAGATCATCCCTTGCCCGCCCCTGACCAAGCTCCCGGAATCGCACCCGCACGTCAAAGGCGTGGCCACCCTGCGGGGCAACTCGCTGTCGGTCATCGACCTGTCGCGCGCCATTGGCGAGCGCCCGTTGGAAGACCCCAACGGCGGCTGCCTGATCGTCACCGACATCAGCCGCTCCAAGCAGGGCCTGCACGTGCAGGCGGTGAGCCGCATCGTGCATTGCCTGAGTACCGACATCAAGCCGCCGCCCTACGGGTCGAGCAGCAAGGCATTCATCACCGGGGTAACCCAGGTGGACGGCACCCTGGTGCAGGTGCTGGACATCGAAAAGGTCATTCACGGCATTGCGCCGCCGCCGCGTGAAGTGAGCAGCAGCGAGCTGAACCCCGAAGACGCCGCCGTTCTGCAGGCCACCAACATACTGGTGGTCGATGACAGCCATGTGGCACTCCACCAGTCGGTGCTGACCCTGCGCGGCCTGGGGCTGGAATGCCACACCGCCAAGAGCGCCAAGGATGCCATCGACACCCTGCTGGAGCTGCAGGGTACCGACCGGGAGATCAACGTGGTGGTCTCGGACATCGAGATGTCCGAGATGGACGGCTACGCCTTCACCCGCACGCTGCGCGAAACGCCTGACTTCCAGCACCTCTATGTACTGCTGCACACCTCGCTGGACAGCGCGATGAACAGCGAGAAAGCCCGGCTGGCAGGGGCGAATGCGGTGCTGACCAAGTTCTCCTCGCCGGAACTCACCGATTGCCTGATCGTGGCCGCGCGGGCGGTGGCTTTCGCCGAGCGCTGAGCCGACCCCCTTCGCCGGCAAGGCCGGCTCCTACAGGGGCCGTGATCCCTTGCCGGCGAAGGGGCCAGGACAAACGCTGAAACGCTCCTGCTCCTGCAAAAACCGATGCTCTGGCATAATCAGCGGCCTCTCCCCTCATGAGCCGCCCATCATGAAAGCCCTCACCTTCGCCCTGCTGGCCCTGTTCAGCCTCGGCGCCCATGCCTCCAGCGACCAGGCCTGGGCCGACCACGAACAAGCCCTGACCAGGGCCTGCCTCGCCGCCAGCCAGTTCAAGGATGCCCGGCCCGCCAGCAAGCCGGCCGAGTTCGACGACCGCGTCGGCTACAGTGCCCTGCTGATCAGCGGCCACTACCCGCAAAAGCACATGAAGAACCAGAAAGGCAGCGAGCTGTGCCTGTTCGACAAGCAGCGCAAGACTGCCTTCATCACCGAATGGACCCCCGCCAAACCGTGACCAGCGCTGCAACCTCACTCCAGTTCGACTGCACCGGCTGTGGCAAATGCTGCAATGGCCACCACGTTCCCCTGACCCTCGACGAAGCGCGCCACTGGGTGGCAGATGGCGGCCAGCTCATCGTGCTGGTGGAAGCCTTTCTGGCCAACGGCCTGGGCCTGCCCGACGCCCAGCGCGAGCACGCCACCCGCCGTGCCTGCGCCGTGCCCTGCGGCAGTACCCAGGCACACGTGGCCATCACCTTCGCCGCGTTCAACCCCGGCGCCTGCCGCAATCTGGATGCCGACAACCTGTGCCGCATCTATGAGCGCCGGCCGCTGGTGTGCCGCATCTACCCGATGGAAATCAACCCGCACATCCCGTTGCGCCCCGACGCCAAGGACTGCCCGACCGAAGCCTGGCAACGCGGCCCGGTACTGATCCACGGCAGCCAGCTGATGGACCGCCAACTGGCCGAGCTGATCGAGCGCTCGCGCCAGGCCGACCGCGACGATATCCACGCCAAGGTGCAGATCTGCCAGCAACTGGGCATCACCACCAGCGCGCTCAAGGGCAACGGCTTCACCGCCTACCTGCCCGACACCGGGGCGCTGCACGCCGCCCTGCATGCCCCGGGCAACGCCGCGCTGGCGCCCTGGACCCTGCACGTGGAAAACCCGGCACTGGTCGAGCAACTGCATCAGGCCGGCGCCCGGGTGTGCAGCACATCGGCTGGCCACTACAGCTTCATCGGTTTCTGAGCGGCGCCTAGCGGCGCTGCCAGAACTCCTCGGCCAGGCGCCGGAGGTCTTCGGCCAGGCCGGCCACGTCGCTGGCGTTGGCATGCCCGTGCTGACCGGCCACCACGCTCTCTTCGCTGGCCTGGCGAATGCTGATGATGTTGCGGTTGATGTCTTCGCTGACCAGGCTCTGCTGCTCCACCGCCGCAGCAATCTGCAGGCTCATCTCGCTGATCTGGTTGACCTGCTGGCTGATGCCGTCCAGCGCCACCGCCGCCTGCTGCGCCTGCTCGACGCTCTGCCCGGCATGCTCGCGGCTCTCGTGCATGGCCTGCACCGCATCGCGGGTGCCGCGCTGCAAGGCGCTGATCATGCGCTGGATTTCGCCGGTGGACTCGGCCGTGCGCTTGGCCAGGCCGCGCACCTCATCGGCGACCACCGCAAAGCCACGCCCCTGATCCCCCGCCCGCGCCGCCTCGATGGCCGCGTTCAGTGCCAGCAGGTTGGTCTGCTCGGCGATGCTGTGGATAACCGACAGCACCCCGGAAATTTCCATGCTGTGGCCTTCCAGGGTGTGGATAACCTCGGTGGCAGCGCTCAGCGCGCTGGCCAGCTCGAGGATGCTGCTGCGGCTGCGATCCACCAGCTGGTGACCATTCTGGGTGGCATCCTCGGCATGCTCGGCGGCCTCCGAAGCCTGCTGGGCATTGCTGGCCACCTCGGCCACGCTGGTGGTCATCTGGTTGATTGCCGCCGCCACCTGATCGGCCTCGCCCTGCTGGCCCAGGGTGGTGGTGTGGCTGTGCTGAAGGTGCTGGGCCAGCTCTGCGGTGTGGCCGGCCAGGCGCTGCGAGGTGTCGCCAATGCGCCCCACCACCGCCCCGATCTGCGCCTCGAGCATCAGCAGGGCGAACTCGATCTGCCCCACGGCGCCCGCCTTGCCGGTATACAACTGCTGGCTCAACGGGTTGTCGGCAATCGACTGCGCCCGCACCCGTAGTTGTTCCAGTGGGCGCAGCAGCACCGACACCAGCAGCGCACTGAGCCCACCGGCGGCCACCAGCTCCAGCAGCCACTGCCACGGCAGCGTCGGCAACAGCAGGCGGCTGGTGCCCAGCACCACTGCCAGCACCAGGCCTGTGCCCAGCCCCAGCTGCAACGCCAGGCCAGGGCGCGGCAGGCGTTGCCACCAGGGCAACGGGCGCTGCTGGCGCAAGCGTGCATAGCAACGTTCGGCGGCCTCCACCTGCGCCGGGGTGGGCTTGGTGCGCACCGACTGGTACTCCACCGTCTGGCCCTGGCTGGTGACCGGCGACACGAATGCGCTGACCCAGTAATGGTCGCCATTCTTGCAGCGGTTCTTCACCAGCCCCATCCACGAGCGGCCGGCCTTG
This sequence comes from Pseudomonas palmensis, assembly GCF_017848315.1. Taxonomy (GTDB): domain Bacteria; phylum Pseudomonadota; class Gammaproteobacteria; order Pseudomonadales; family Pseudomonadaceae; genus Aquipseudomonas; species Aquipseudomonas palmensis. The sequence goes on along the minus strand of NZ_JAFKEC010000016.1, from coordinate 48,601 downwards.
AGGGTCTGCCACATCTGCGCAAAGGCCTGGGAAGGCATGTCGGGATGGCGTACCACATGGTGCAACTGGCCAATCAGCTCGTCGCGCTCGAACCCGCTGACCTTGAGAAAATCCTCGTTGGCATAGGTAATGGCGCTGGTCAGATCGGTGGTGGAAAGGATATTCGCGTCACCGGGGTAATCTACATTGCGGCCGGTCACAGGCAGATTGCTCTTCATCGAAAGCGCTCGCGTTTTTATAGGTGGAGGGGCGGCAGGGCGAGAGACTCTACGGGGCAACATTTAGTAAAACCTTGATCCAGCGCAGACTATTGGCACTTGGCCATCTGCCAGCTGACAGCGCTGACAGGTGGGCGTCACACTGCTGACCCCCAGTAGCAGCTATAACCTACTGACAGCCCTCCTTTTTCTGCCCTGGCGCCGTGCACGCATGCGAATTTCCAGCTCTCGAGTGTTTTTTTTCGGCCTGATAGCGTTGCTGCTGGGCCTGGCGCTGTACCTGACTTTCGGTCGCCACACGGCCAGCCAACCGGCCATGCCCGTGGCCACCCCGGTCAGTGTGATCCAGGTGCAGCAGCAGGATGTGCCGCACTACCTCAGCGCCATCGGCGCGGTGCAGTCGCTGCACAGCGTGCAGATCCGCCCCCAGGTGGAGGGCGTGCTGACCCGGATCCTGGTCAAGGAGGGCCAGTCGGTGCAGGCCGGTGACCTGCTGGCCACCCTGGATGACCGCAGCATCCGCGCCAGCCTCGAGCAGGCCCAGGCGCAACTGGGCCAGAGCCAGGCCCAGCAGCAGGTGGCCGAGGTCGACCTCAGGCGCTACCGCCTGCTCAGCGAAGACAACGGCATCTCGCGCCAGACCCTCGACCAGCAGCAGGCGCTGGTCAACCAGCTCAAGGCAAGCATCCTCGGCAACCAGGCAGCGATCGCTGCGGCCAAGGTGCAGTTGTCGTATACCCAGATCCGCTCGCCGGTCACCGGACGGGTGGGCATTCGCAACATCGACGAAGGCAACCTGGTGCGCACCAGCGACGCCCAGGGCCTGTTCAGCGTGACCCAGATCGACCCTATCGCGGTGGAGTTCGCCGTGCCGCAGCAATGGCTGCCGACCCTGCAGGGGCTGGTGGCCGCCGAACCCCCGGCGCCGATCCGTGCCTACCTCGAAGGCAACGGCGACAGCGGCGGCCTGCTGCTGGGTGAAGGGCACCTGAGCCTGATCGACAACCAGATCGCCGCCAACACCGGCACCCTGCGCGCCAAGGCCGCGTTCGACAATGCCCAGGCCCGCCTGTGGCCGGGGCAACTGGTGAGCCTGAAGATCCAGACCAGCATCCAGCGCGATGCGCTGGTGGTGCCCCCCGGCGTGGTGCAGCGGGGCATCGACCAGCACTTCGTGTACCGCGTCGAGGGCGACAAGGTCGCGGTGGTGCCGGTCAAGGTGCTGTACCAGGACAGCAACCTCAACGTGATCAGCGGCGTAGCGGTCAACGACACGCTGGTGGCCGACGGGCAGTCGCGGCTCAGGCCCGGCGCCCGGGTCGAGGTACTGACAGCCCCGCCCGCCGCGCCCGTCGGCGACGATGTTGCCGGCAGCGGTGTGCAGCCATGAGCGGGCGCAGCTCGATCAGTGCGTGGTGCATCGACCGCCCGGTGGCCACCCTGCTGCTGACCTTCGCCCTGGTGCTGCTGGGCGTGGTGGCGTTCCCGCAGTTGCCGGTGGCACCGCTGCCCGAAGCGGACTTCCCCACCATTCAGGTCAGCGCGCAGCTGCCCGGCGCCAGCCCCGAGACCATGGCCTCGTCGGTGGCCACCCCGCTGGAGGTGCAGTTCAGCGCCATCCCCGGCATGACCCAGATGACCTCCAGCAGCGCACTGGGCTCCACCAGCCTGATCCTGCAGTTCACCCTCGACAAGAACATCGACACAGCCGCCCAGGAAGTCCAGGCCGCGATCAACACCGCCTCCTCGCGCCTGCCCCAGGACATGCCGAGCCTGCCCACCTGGCGCAAGGTCAACCCGGCCGACAGCCCGGTGCTGATCATGACCGTCAGCTCCGCGCAGATGCCGGCCAACGAACTGAGCGACTACGCCGAAACCCTGCTGGCACGCCAGCTGAGCCAGATCGACGGGGTCGGGCTGGTCAACATCACCGGCCAGCAGCGCCCGGCGATTCGCGTGCAGGCCCAGCCGGAAAAACTCGCCGCCATCGGCCTGACCCTGGCCGACCTGCGCCAGGCCATCCAGCAGACCAGCCTCAACCTGGCCAAGGGCGCGCTGTACGGCGACAGCAGCGTGTCGACCCTGGCCACCAACGACCAGCTGTTCCACCCCGATGAATACGCCCAGCTCATCGTCGCCTACCGCGACGGCGCCCCGGTACACCTCAAGGACGTGGCCACGGTCATCAACGGCGCCGAAAACGCCTATGTCAAAGCCTGGTCCGGCGACCAGGAAGGCCTCAACCTGGTGGTGTTCCGCCAGCCCGGGGCCAACATCGTCGACACCGTGGACCGGGTCATGCAGGCGCTGCCGCACCTGGAGGAAATGCTCCCGGCATCGGTGCAGGTGTCGGTGCTCAGCGACCGCACCCAGACCATCCGCGCCTCGCTGCACGAGGTGGAGATCACCCTGCTGATCGCCGTGCTGCTGGTGATCGCGGTCATGGCGCTGTTCCTGCGCCAGTGGTCGGCCACGCTGATCGTCTCCAGCGTGCTGGGGGTATCGCTGGTGGCCAGCTTCGCGCTGATGTACCTGTTCGGCTTCAGCCTGAACAACCTGACCCTGGTGGCCATCGTCATCGCCGTGGGGTTTGTGGTGGACGATGCCATCGTGGTGGTGGAAAACATCCACCGGCACCTGGAGGCCGGCGACGACAGCCGCACGGCTGCCCTCAAGGGCGCCGGCGAGATCGGCTTCACCGTTGTCTCGATCAGCTTCTCGCTGGTGGCCGCGTTCATTCCGCTGCTGTTCATGGGGGGCGTGGTGGGGCGGCTGTTCAAGGAGTTCGCCCTCACCGCCACCTCCACCATCCTGATTTCGGTGGTGGTCTCGCTGACCCTGGCGCCGACCCTGTGCGCGCTGTTCATGCGCCGCCCGCAACACCCCGAGCACGCCGCACCGACCTTCGGCGAGCGCCTGGTGGCCGGTTACGATCGTCTGCTGGTCAGGGCCCTGGCGCACCAGCGGCTGATGCTCGGGCTGTTCTTCGTGACCCTGGCCCTGGCCATCGGCGGCTACGTGGCCATTCCCAAGGGCTTCTTTCCGGTGCAGGACACCGGCTTCATCCTCGGCACCACCGAGGCCGCGGCCGACGTGTCGTATCCGGACATGGTGCGCAAGCACCAGGCGCTGGCGAAGATCATCGAGGCCGACCCTGCGGTACGCGCGTTCTCGCACTCGGTGGGGGTTACCGGCAGCAACCAGACCATCGCCAACGGGCGCTTCTGGATCGCCCTCAAGGACCCTGCCCAGCGCGACGTGTCGGCCAGCGAGTTCATCGACCGGCTGCGCCCCAAGGCCGCCCAGGTGCCGGGCCTGGTGCTGTACCTGCGGGCCGGGCAGGACATCAACCTCAGCTCCGGGCCCAGCCGCAGCCAGTACCAGTACGTGCTCAAGAGCAACGACGGCCCGGCGCTCAACCTGTGGACCCAGCGCCTGACCGAACGCCTGCACGCCAACCCGGCGTTCCGCGACCTGTCCAACGACCTGCAGCTGGGCGCCAGCGTGACCCGCATCGACATCGACCGCCAGGCCGCCGCGCGTTTCGGCCTGACCACCGCCGACGTTGACCAGGCGCTGTACGACGCCTTCGGCCAGCGTCAGATCAGCGAGTTCCAGACCGAGACCAACCAGTACAAGGTGATCCTGGAAATCGATGCACGCCAGCGTGGCAAGGCCGAGAGCCTGGCCTACTTCTACCTGCGCTCGCCCCTCAGTGGCGAGATGGTGCCGCTGGCGGCGCTGGCCAAGGTCGCGGCGCCCAGCACCGGGCCGCTGTCGATCAGCCACGACGGGCTGTTCCCGGCCGCCAACCTTTCGTTCAACCTGGCACCGGGGGTGGCCCTGGGCGATGCGGTGAGCATCCTCGAACGCACCCAGCGCGAGCTGGGCATGCCGGCCTCGATCATCGGCACCTTCCAGGGCGCGGCCCAGGCCTTCCAGAGTTCGCTGTCGAGCCAGCCGTGGTTGATCCTGGCCGCGCTGGTGGCGGTGTACATCATTCTGGGGGTGCTCTACGAGAGCTTCGTGCACCCGCTGACCATCATCTCCACCCTGCCCTCGGCGGGCCTTGGCGCACTGGCGCTGCTGTGGCTGATGGGCCAGGACTTCACCATCATGGGCCTGATCGGCGTGGTGCTGCTGATCGGCATCGTCAAGAAGAACGGCATCCTGCTCATCGACTTTGCCCTGGAGGCCCAGCGCCAGCGCGGGCTTGCGCCAGAGGCGGCGATCCACGAGGCGTGCCTGACGCGCTTTCGTCCGATCATCATGACCACCCTGGCCGCCCTGCTGGGCGCGGTGCCACTGATGCTCGGCGCCGGGGCCGGGGCCGAGCTGCGCCAGCCGCTGGGAATCGCGGTGGTGGGCGGGCTGCTGGTCAGCCAGGCGCTGACACTGTTCACCACGCCGGTCATATACTTGGCCCTGGAGCGCCTGTTCCACCGCCGCCGCAACGACCTGCCGGCGGCCCGGCCGATCGAGAACTGAGAGCCGACCATGCGCGTGCTGATTATCGAAGACGAACAGAAGACCGCCGACTACCTGCATCGCGGCCTCACCGAACAAGGCTTTACCGTGGACCTCGCTCCGGACGGCATCGAGGGCCTGCACCTGGCCCTCGAGGGCGACTACTCGGTGATCGTGCTCGACGTGATGCTGCCGGGCCTGGATGGCTACGGCGTACTGCGCGCCCTGCGTGCACGCAAGCAGACCCCGGTGATCATGCTCACCGCCCGCGAGCGCGTCGAAGACCGCATCCGCGGCCTGCGCGAAGGCGCCGACGACTACCTGGGCAAGCCGTTCTCGTTCCTCGAACTGGTGGCGCGCCTGCAGGCGCTGACCCGCCGCAGCGGCGGGCACGAGCCGGTGCAGATCCAGGTCGCGGACCTGTGGGTGGACCTGATCAGCCGCAAGGCCAGCCGCGCCGGCCAGCGCCTGGAACTGACCGCCAAGGAGTTCTCGCTGCTCAGCGTGCTGGCGCGCCGCCAGGGCGAGATCCTGTCCAAGACCGCGATTGCCGAGCTGGTGTGGGACATCAACTTCGACAGCGACGCCAACGTGGTGGAGGTCGCCATCAAGCGCCTGCGCGCCAAGCTCGACGGCCCGTTCGAGACCAAGCTGCTGCACACCATCCGAGGCATGGGCTATGTACTGGAAAGCCGTGCGCACTAACTCCATCGCCCTGCGCCTGAGCCTGCTGTTCAGCCTGGTGGCGCTGGGCGTGTTCCTGCTGATCGGCGGTGCCCTGTACAAACAGGTCGACCGCAGCCTCGACCTGCTGCCGGAGGCCGAACTGGACGCCCGCTACAGCGTGCTGGAATCGGCGCTGACCCGCTATGGCACCCGGGAGCACTGGGCCAAGATCACCAACAAGCTCAACCTGCTGAGCGAGGAAGACCGGCGTATCCGCTTCTGGGTGGTGAGTGGCGACGCGCACTACGAGTACGGCCAGCCCGACGCCGCGCTACGCGACTTTGCCGCCGGCCCGCTGGGCATGCGCGACCTGCAGCTGGAGGGCCGGCCGTACCCGTACAAGGTGCTGGTGAGCGAGCTGCCGGCGCTGGACCGGCGCCCTGCCCTGCGCTTTCTGCTCGGCATCGATACCGAAACCTTCTGGCACACCCAGCACACCCTGCTGGGGGCATTGATCAGCCTGGCGGTGATCGGCGTGCTGCTGGCCTCGGCCCTGGGCTACTGGGCTGCCCGCATCGGCCTGCGGCCGCTGCGGGCGCTGTCGGCCGAGGCCCAGCAACTGGCGCCACCGCACCTGAGCGCACGCCTGTATGCGGCCGACCTGCCGCCAGAGCTGCAACAGTTCGCCGGCACCTTCAATGCCACCCTGGAGCGGGTCGAGCAGGCCTATTCACGCCTGGAGGGGTTCAATGCCGACGTGGCCCATGAGCTGCGCTCGCCCCTGACCAACCTGATCGGCCAGACCCAGGTGGCGCTGACCCGCGGTCGCAGCGCCGAACATTACTTCGAGGTACTGCAATCGAACCTGGAGGAACTGGAGCGGCTGCGCAGCATCGTCAACGACATGCTGTTCCTGGCCAGTGCCGACCAGGGCAACAAGGCCACCGCGCTGACCAGCAGCTCGCTGGCCGAGGAAGTGGCGACCACCCTGGACTACCTGGACTACATCCTCGAGGACGCCCAGGTACGGGTGCAGGTCAGCGGCGATGCACGGGCGCGCATCGAGAAGGCGCAGTTGCGCCGGGCGCTGATCAACCTCCTCAACAATGCGGTGCAGCACACGGCCCGCCAGCAGGTGATCCAGGTGCATATCGAGCGTCAGGGCGAGCAGGTATGCATTGCCGTGAGCAACCCGGGCCCGGCCATCGAGGCCGTGCACCTGCCTCGCCTGTTCGAGCGCTTCTACCGGGTGGATGCCGCGCGCAGCAACAGCGCCGTGGGCAACCATGGGCTGGGGCTGGCGATCGTCAAGGCGATTGCGCTGATGCATGGCGGCAGCGTGTTTGCCCGCAGCCAGGCGGGGGCCAATACCTTCGGGATTCTGTTGCCGGCCTGAAGCCCCCATCGCGGGTCAAGCCCGCTCCTACAAGGGCCAGCGAACACCCTGTGGGAGCGGGCTTGACCCGCGATGGGCCAAACGCTGCGCTCGACTGTTGCCCGAAATGCAACAGTGCATTGCCCAATCCCCTCTGTTTCAACCCCCCACCGAGGACTATCGTACCCACACCAAATAGATAGCTTGCTATGCAAGAAGGTAGCTTCAAATGTCCAACAGTATGGGTATTGCCAGTATTTTCGTCCTGTCGTCCGTATTGCTCTCGCCCCTGGCCATGGCCGAGGAGTCCCCTGCTTTCGTGGCGCAGTACGCCGCCCGCGCCGCTGCCGCGCAGCAAGGCCGCGAAGCCCTCGCCCAGCAGCAGGACCACGCCAAAAACCTGGAGCAGACCGCGTCCAAAGGTTCTGCGAGTGCCGACAAAGACAGCTGATACGCTGCCTCTGCCTCTCTCCTATTCCCTCGACTGCTGCGCTGGCGACGTGTTCGCCTGCGTGGCCGTCTTTCAAAGCCGCTGCTATCAGCGGCTTTTTTTTGGCCTGGACAAAAGGTTCTGCGGCCAGAGATGTGTCCTCACAAGAAAACACCGCTTCGCACAATAAAAAGCTGCATCCCTCACCTCAAGGAGTCCACACCGGTGATCCACGCGTTTCGCTTGACCCCGCTGTTCGTTGCGCTGGCTGCAACGATGCCCCTGCACGCCCAGGCCGACGAGGCCGAAGGCTTCGTCGAAGGTGCGCACCTCGACGTGCTCAGCCGCAACTACTACCTCAACCGCAACCAGCTGCAGCGCGGCAACCACGACAACCGTGAATGGGGCCAGGGCTTCATCGGCAAGTTCGAGTCCGGGTTCACCCAGGGCACCGTGGGCTTTGGTCTGGATGCCCATGCCATGCTCGGCCTCAAGCTGGACGGCGGTGGCGGTACGGCGGGTTCGAGCATCCTGCCCTACCACTACAAGGACGATGGCGAACTGGGCAAGGCCCCGGATTCGTTCTCCAATGCCGGCGCTGCCATCAAGCTCAAGGCCTTCGACACCGTACTGCGTGCCGGCGACCTGTTCCTGACCAACCCGGTGATCGCCGGTGGCGAAACGCGCATGCTGCCGCAGACCTTCCGCGGCGTCAGCCTGACCAACAACAGCATCGACGGGCTGCAACTCGAAGGCGGCCAGGCCAGCTTCACCAAGCTCTACAACCAGAGCGGCCACAAGCGCATCGGCGCTACCTACGGCAACCTGCCAGATGACCGCGAAAGCCGTCACCTGAACTGGGCCGGCGCAGCCTGGGCACCGGTCGAAGGTTTTACCAGCAGCCTGTACGCCGCCGAACTCAAGGACGTGTGGAACCAGTACTACCTGGACCTGGACTACACCTGGCAGTTCGCCGACGGCGTCAGCCTCAACCCCGGCCTGCACTACTACCACACCCAGGACACCGGCGATGCGCTGCTGGGCAGCATCGACAACAACACCTACAGCCTGCACCTGGCGCTCGGCGTGGGTAACCACACCGTCACTGCGGTGTACCAGCGAGTCAACGGCAACACGCCGTTCGACTACATCACCCTGGGCGACAGCGTGTACCTGGACAACTCGCAGATGTACTCGGACTTCAACGGGCCTGGCGAGCGTTCGTGGAAACTCAAGTACGCCTATGACTTCGCCGGCGTCGGCATGCCCGGCCTGACCACCGCCGTGTCGTACTCGCGCGGCAAGCTGGACCTGAGCAAGGTCGACCCGGCCAGCGCCGGCTACAGCAACTGGTACAGCGCCGACGGCGACAATGCCCGCCACTGGGAACGCGACATGGACCTGGCCTACGTGTTCCAGCAAGGTTCGCTCAAGGACCTCAGCGTGCTGCTGCGCTGGGCCTCGCACCGTGGCAGCCAGGGCTACGCCCAGGTCGACAACGATGTGGACGAATACCGCGTGATCGTCGAGTACCCGCTCAACGTCTTCTGATCCTACCGCCATGCGCCAAAGAGCTTGCAGGATGCAGGCTCTTTTCCTGCAAATAGCCCCAAGATGCCGTACATCAATCGGCACCAGCAACAGCTTGTCCGACAATCTGCACCCGCCTAGAATACCGCCGCCTCGCACCTGCCCTTTCAACGACAGCGGTACGAATCACCTCCATCATGCCTTCGCGCCTTCCGCCCCAGCGCCCGACCCTGTACAGGACTCATCCGGAGTTGATCCTTAACCTGGGCAGTTGCCTGGCGGTTCTGGCCATCATCACCATCGTGACTTTCCTGCTGGTACGCGAAAAAGCCAACGTGGGCCAGGCGGCCGCACGCTCGGCCAGCAATATCGTGCAGTTGATCGACACCGACATCGTGCGCAACGTCGAGCTCTACGACCTGTCGCTGCACGGACTGATCTGGGCCATCCAGCGCCCTGAGCTGGCCAGCGTGGCCGCGCCGCTGCGCCAGCAACTGCTGTTCAACCAGGCCTTCACCGTGCCGTTACGCGGCGACATCCTGTGGCTGGACCGCAACGGCAACGTGGCGGCCGACTCCACCAGCGTGGTGCCACGCAGCGCCAACTTTGCCGACAGCAAGGTGTTCCAGGCCCATCGCGACAACCCGGGCCTGGGCCTGGTCATCAGCCCGCCATTCAAGGCACGCCTGGGCGAGCTAGACTGGTGCATCAGTTTCAGCCGGCGCATCAACGATACCGATGGGGCCTTCGCCGGTATCGCGTCAGGCGCCCTGCGCCTGGCCTACTTCAGCGAGCTGTTCCAGCGCCTGGACATCGGCCGCGACAGCAGCGTCAACCTGTTCAACAGCGACGGCGTGATGCTCGCCCGCCACCCTTCGCTGCCCAGCGACCCGCTGATCGGCGCCGACTTGTCCGAGCAGCCCAACTTCAAGCGCGCAATGGCCCAGGGCAACGGCAGCTTCACCGCGCGTTCGAGCCTGGACGGCAAGCATCGCCTGTACACCTTTTCACGGGTGGACGACCTGCCGCTGCTGGTGGTGGTGGCCTTGTCCACCGACGAGGTCTATGGCTCGTGGCGGCGCACCGCACTGGTGGTCAGTATCGCTACCGGCCTGTTGTGCATCGGCATCCTCTGGCTGTCGTTGCTGCTGGGGCGCGAATTGCGCAGGCGCCACAGCGCCGAGCAGGGCCTGGCCGAACTGGCAGCCACCGACAGCCTCACGGGGCTGGCCAACCGTCGTCAGCTCGACCAGGTACTGCGCCGCGAATGGGCACGTGCCCAGCGCAGCCAGCGCCCGCTGGCGGTACTGATGGTGGATGTGGACCACTTCAAGGCGTTCAATGAACGCCACGGTCACCAGGGCGGAGACGAAGCGCTACGCCAGGTGGCGACGACGATCGCGCACAGCATTCGCCGCCCGGCGGACCTGGCCGCGCGATATGGCGGGGAGGAATTTCTGGTGATCGTGCCCGAGACCGACCTCAACGGCGTGCTGACCCTGGCCGAACGTATCCGCAGCAGCGTCGAGGCATTGCCGCCGTTCGGCGACGACCAGCACCCGGTGACCGTCAGCATTGGCGTGGGCCTGCAGACGCCAGAAGCCCAGCAGGATCTTTCGACCTTGCTGGGCTGTGCGGACGATGCGCTGTATTGCGCCAAGCGCAACGGGCGCAACCGGGTAGAGGTGTACGCCGGTTAGGAACGTGCGCGGGCCGCGTCGCGCAGCACCTTGACCTGGTCATGGTTGCGCTGCACGCCATGGTACTGGCGCTCGACCAGGGCATATGCCGGGTCACTTGCCGGTACATTCAGCTTGGCCAGTTTTTCCAGGGCATCCTTGTAGGCTTTGAGGGCGTGGTCTTCACCGCGCTCCACTTCTTCCAGCACCGCCTTGTCGTCGTTGCTGGTCAGCGAAGACTTGAGGTTGACCCAGGCGCGGTGCATGTCACCGCTGAGGCTGGTGGTGGTTTCCGGGTCGCCGCCCAGGGAACGCACGTGCTGCTGCAGATCTGCGGCGGCGCTACGGCATTCGCCTTCACGCTGCAGGAAGAACGCCTTCAGGTCCGGGTTCTTGGCATCCTCGGCAGAAGTCTTGAAGCCCTTCTCGCCATCCTTGCTGTACTCGATGAGGTTGTTCAGAACCGAAATAACGTCTTTGTTCACGTTGGTCATGACAGTGCTCCTTTGCATGAGGGTGGTTGCGTAGTACAGGAGCAGTGTTCATGCCAGCTTTTCTGTAAAAATTAAATCTTTTAAAATCAACAACTTATAAAAATTTTGAACCTTCCCCAAGCAGCGTTTTGCATGAACGGACCTTTGGTCTCGTGCAGATTGCATGTATTGTCGGGCCTTTCCTGCACTGCTGCGCCGAGCCCATGACTCCCGAGACACTCGAACTGCTGGTCACCCGCGAAATGCCCTATGGCAAGTACCAGGGCCGGCTGATCGCCGACCTGCCCGGCCACTACCTCAACTGGTTCGCCCGCCAGGGCTTTCCCAAGGGCGAACTGGGCGGGCTGCTGGCGCTGATGCACGAGGTCGACCACAACGGCCTGGCCGACCTGCTCGAACCGCTGCGCAAGAAGCACCCGCGCCCACGCCCCTGATCAGGCCTTGGCCGGCTCCAGTGCCAGCTCGGCCACGTCCCTGCGCTTGAGCACCGCGTACACCACAGCGGTCAGCAGGCTGCCGGCGGCGATGGCCAGCAGGTACAGCAGGGCGTGGTTGATCGCGTTCGGAATCAGCATCACGAACAGCCCGCCGTGGGGCGACATCAGCTTGCAACCGAAATACATCGACAGCGCGCCGGCCAGTGCACCGCCGACCACGCTGGCGGGGATCACCCGCAGCGGGTCCTTGGCCGCGAACGGGATCGCCCCCTCCGAAATGAAGCACATGCCCAGCACCAGCGCCGCCTTGCCGGCCTCGCGCTCGCTCTGGGCGAACTTGCGTCGCGCCAGGAAGGTGGCGATGCCCAGGCCGATCGGCGGCACCATGCCGGCGGCCATGGTCGCGGCCATCGGCGCCATGCTCTGGTTGGCCAGCAGGCCCACCGAGAAGGCATAGGCGGCCTTGTTCACCGGCCCGCCCAGGTCCACGCACATCATGGCGCCGAGCAGTATGCCCAGCAGCACCGCGTTGGCAGTGCCCATGCTGTCGAGAAAATGCGTCAGGCCATCGAGCATGCCGGCCACCGGCTTGCCCACCACGTAGATCATCACCAGGCCGGTGAACAGGCTGGCCAGCAGCGGGATGATCAGGATCGGCTTGAGACTCTCCAGGCTGCTGGGCAGGCGGACCCAGTGGCTGATCGCCTTGGCCGCGTAGCCGGCCACGAAGCCTGCGACGATGCCGCCGATGAAGCCGGCGCCCAGCGAACTGGCGAGCAGCCCGCCGATCATGCCCGGCGCCAGGCCCGGGCGGTCGGCAATCGAATAAGCGATGTAGCCGGCCAGCAGCGGCACCATCAGCTTGAATGCGGCGTCTTCGCCGATCTGGCGCAGGGCGGCGGCCAGGGTGCCCGGCTCCTTGTAGGCATCGAGCCCGAACATGTATGCCAGGGCGATCAGCAACCCGCCTGCCACCACCATCGGCAACATGAACGACACCCCGGTCAGCAGGTGCTTGTACACCCCAGCCCTTTCACTGCGTGCAGGTGCGGTGCCGGCGCTGCCGGCGGCACGCTCTTCGCGACCTTCGGCCAGCGCCTTGTTCAAGGTGGCCTGGGCCTGCTTGAGGGCCACGCCGGTGCCACAGCGGTAGATGCGCTTGCCGGCGAAGCGCTCGGTGGGCACTTCGATATCGGCGGCCAGCAGTACCACGTCGGCTTCGGCGATGGCCGCGGCGCTCAGCGGGGTGCGTGCCCCCACCGAGCCCTGGGTTTCGACGGCCAGTTGATAACCCAGTTGCCGCGCCGCCTGCTGCAAGGCTTCGGCGGCCATGAAGGTGTGCGCCACCCCGGTGGGGCAGGCAGTGACCGCAACGATCTTCTTCACCGCCCCCGCTGCGGCCGGCGCAGGCGCCATGGCTTCGGGCTGGTGCACCTGGGCCTGTTCGGCGGCCAGGCGCAGAAAGCTCTCCACATCCTGCAGGGCCTGGGCCGGGGTGCTCTGGAACAGGCGCTTGCCGGCAAAGCGCTGCAGGTCGAACGGGCCGGTGCTGATCACCAGCACCCAGTCGGCGGCGGCGATCACTGCCGGCGAAAGCTGGCGCTCGGGATGGTCGGGGTCGTGCACCTCGACACTGGTGCTCCAGCCCTGGCGCTGCGCGGCCGCATCCAGCAGGCGCGCGCTGAGCAGGCTGGACACCTGGCCGTTGGGGCAGGCGGTGACGATGGCGATCTTCATTGTTCACCCTCTTGTCGAGCGTGGGGAATCTGCACCCGGACGGCATCTTCGAGCTGCGCCAGTTGCACGCGGTCGCCGATGCCGAAGCCGATCTGGGTCACGGCCTGGGCGGCAATCGCGGTGGCGCGGCGCAAGGTCTGCGCGGCAGGCTCGGCATTGAGCAGGCCGTGCAGCATGCCGGCCAGCAACGAATCGCCCGCGCCCACCGTGCTGGCCACCACCACCTGGGGCGGCAGCGCCTGCAGGGCGCCGTCGCGCCGGAACCAGATCACCCCCTGCTCGCCCTGGGACACCACCACATGCTCGACGCCCTGGTCGATCAACTGGCGGGCAGCGGCCTGCTGCTCGGCAATGCTGTGCAGCGGGCGGCCCAGCGCTTCGGCCAGTTCGTCGGTATTGGGCTTGACCAGCCACGGCGCGCTCTTGAGCCCGGCGATCAAGGCCGCACCACTGCTGTCCAGGATCACCTTCAGGCCCAGCGACTTGAACCACGCCAGCAGCATCTGCAGCCACTGCGGGCTCACACCCGGCGGCAGGCTGCCGGCCACCACCACCGCGTCATGCCCGCTGGCCAGGTGCTGCAGGCGCGCCAGCAGCTCGCCCTGGGCGTGTTCGTCGACCTGCGGGCCCACGCCGTTGATATCGGTGACCCGGCCATCGCCCTCCACCAGCTTGAGGTTGTTGCGGGTTTCGCCGGGCACCCGCACGAAGCAATCGGCAAAGCCGCGACGGGCCATCAGGGCCTCGAAGGGCTGCAGGTTGTCCTGGCCCAGGAAGCCGCCCACCGTCACCGAATGCCCCAGGTCGGCCAGCACCTGCGCCACGTTCAGGCCCTTGCCCGCCGCGTGGCTGTGCTGCGCGTGGCTGCGGTTGACCGCGCCGGGCTGCAGGGTGGCGAGGCTGACGGTAAGGTCCAGCGCCGGGTTGAGGGTCAGTGTGAGTATCCGTGCCATCAATGCATCTCCACCCGTGCGCGCACATCGGCGGCACTGCCCTGCACCAGCGCATCACGCGCCAGTTGCCGGGCCTGTTCAAAATTCAGTTCGCGCACCACCGCCTTGACCTCGGCAATGCTGCGCGCCGCCACGCTCAGTTCATCCACGCCCAGCCCCACCAGCACCGCCACCGCCTGGGGGTCGGCGGCCAGTTCACCGCAGATGCCCACCCACTTGCCGTGGGCATGCGCGGCGCGCACGGTGATGTCGATCAGCTGCAGCACCGCCGGGTGCAGGCCATCGGCCTGGGCCGACAGGCTCGGGTGGCCGCGGTCGATGGCCAGGGTGTACTGGGTCAGGTCGTTGGTGCCGACGCTGAAGAAGTCCACCTCCGGCGCCAGCACCGGTGCCAGCAGCGCGGCCGAAGGTACCTCGATCATGATGCCCACCTGCAGGTCGCCGACCGGTATCTCCCGGCGCAGGCGCTCGACCATTGCTCGGGCCTGGCGCCACTCCTCCACCTGCCCGACCATCGGGAACATGATGCGCAGCGGTCGCTCGCCCGCCGCGCGCAACAGGGCGCGCAACTGGCTTTCCATGACCTGCGGCCGTTGCAGGGTCAGGCGAATGCCGCGTACCCCCAGAAACGGGTTTTCCTCCTTGGCGATGGGCCAGTAGGGCAACGGCTTGTCGCCGCCCACATCCAGGGTGCGCACCACCAGCGGCCGGCCCTGCAGGCCGTCGAGCACACGGCGGTACTCGGCTTCCTGGGTGGCCTCGTCGGGCACCTGTGGATGGGCCATGAAGATCAGCTCGGTGCGCAGCAGGCCGATGCCTTCCGCGCCCAGGTCGATCACCTGTTCGATACCCGCGCTTTCACCGATGTTGGCGAACACTTCCACGGCATGCCCGTCGCGGGTCACGGCAGGTTCCAGGCGACGCGCCCGGGCCGCCTGCAGGCGCTGTTCGCGCTGCTCGCGCTCGGCCAGGGCGCGCTGCAGCTCGTCCGCCGCCGGGGCCACGGTCAGGCGCCCACGCTGGCCGTCCAGCAACAGCTCGGTGCCGGCGGCGATCAGCAGCACCGCCGCGCCGGCCCCCACCACCGCCGGGATGCCCAATGCCCGCGCCACGATCGCGCTGTGCGCGGTGGCGCCACCCCGTGCGGTGAGAATCCCGGCCACCCGCGCCGGATCGAGGCGCGCCACATCGGACGGGCCTACTTCGTCCATCACCAGCACATAGGGCTGTTGCGGCTCCGCCACCTCGGCGGCCCCGCACAGGGTGGCCAGCACACGGCGGCCCACGTCGCGCAGGTCGGCGGCGCGTTCGGCCAGCAAGGCGTCGTGCAAGGCCTCCTGCTGCCGCGCTGCGGCCTCGATCACGGTCATCCAGGCCGCTGGGGCGCTTTCGCCCTGGAGCAGGCGCAGCTCGACTTCATCGCCCAGCCCCGGGTCGCTGAGCATTTCCTGGTGAGTGACGAAGATCTCGCGGATGGCCTTGGCCGGGCTGCGCCGGATCAGCGCTTCGAGCTCACTGGCCACCGCGGCCAGGGCACGTTGCAGGCGGTCGCGCTCGATCACCGGCGACTCGCCCCGCAGCGGGTAGTCGAAATGGCGCAGCACCTGCACATGCGCCGGGCCGCAGGCGATGCCCGGCGATGCAGCCACGCCCTGGACCTGCGTGCCCGGCAGCGGCGCGCTCAGCGTCGGCTCGAGCACCTGGGGCGCCGCTACCTCGCTCACCGGTGCCAGCGCCTCGACCGCTTCGCCCAGGCCGGCCTGCACCGCCGCCAGCAACGCCGGCAGCGCGCTGTCGGCCACGCTCGGCTCGGCGATGAACTCCAGTACCTGGCCACGGCGTGCGCCCAGGCTCAACAACTTGCTCAGGCTCTTGACCGACACGGCGGCCTCGCCGCTGTCGACCACGCGCACGCGCACCTCGCCCTCGAACGCCTTGGCAAGTTGCGCCAGCTCCTTGGCCGGGCGCGCATGCAGGCCGTGGGCATTGGCCAGGCCGACGCGAACGCTGGGCCAGTCGGCCGGCAGCTCGCCGCCCAGCACCTCCAGCACCGCACGGCTGCTGGTAGCGCGAAACAGCTCCTGCGCCCGACCTTCGATCAGCAGGGTACACAAGCGTTCGAGCAGGGCCTGGTGCGCCGCGCCCAGGCTGGCCAGGCAGAACAGGCCGTTGAGCGGCTGGCCCAGGTAGCGCAGCGGCTGCTGCGGGGTGACGAACGCCAGGCCCGGCTTGCGCACGGTCTGCTCGCTGTGCAGCCACCACAGGCCATCGCCCAGGGGCAGCGCCTCGACCTGCTGCAGCACGGCGGCAAAGCCATTGCCGGCGCAATCGGCGCGGCGCAGCAGGCGGGCGCCACGCCATACCAGCTCTTCGAAATCCTCGGCGGGCACACCCAGGCCGATCATCTGTGCATCCAGTGCCAGCTCCTGCGGCGCACCCTGCAGCAGCTTGAGCAACGCCTCGGCGCTGCCGGCCCGGCGCAGCGCCTGGGCCAGGTCGGTCTCGCCCAGCGCGCGGGTGAGCAATTGCAGCAGGCGCAGGTGCTCGTCGGAGCGCGCGGCGATGCCGATGGCCAGGTACACGATCTGCCCGTCACCCCAGTCCACGCCCTCGGGGAACTGCAACAGGCGCACGCCGGTGGCATGCACCAGCTCGCGGGTCTGCGGGGTACCGTGGGGGATGGCGATGCCCTGGCCGAGAAAGGTCGAGCCCTGCGCTTCACGCGCCTGCAGCCCGGCCAGGTAGCCCTCGGCCACCAGCCCGTCGGCCACCAGGCGCTCGGCCAGCAGCTGCAGCGCGGCGGTCTTGTCCACGGCCGACTGGCCCATGGAAATCTGCTCTATGGTGAGCTCGAGCATGAACCTCTCCTTTGCAGCGCCGGGCCGGCGCCGAGGTATTGTTGTGAATTTAGCAGCACCCGACACGTCGCAGGGCCGGGCGCAGGCGAAGGCCACGGCAGAAAAATCGCCTGCTGAATCGTTTAACCTAGAATAGCGTGCACGTTACTCGATAACCTGCGAACAATGAAAGCCCCATTTTGTCGGACAATTGCGACAATGGTCGTCTGCGCCGATGCTTCGCAATCGGCGACAATACCCGGTCAGGCTCTGCAGCCAACCCCGGTAATAACAAGGAAAATTCGGTGAAACTCAGCGATATCGCCCGTCTGGCCGGTGTGTCCGTTACCACTGCCAGTTATGTCATCAATGGCAAGGCCGAACAGCAACGCATCAGCAGCAGCACGGTAGAGCGTGTGCGTGCGGTGGTCGAGGCCCATGGCTTCACGCCCAACCCGCAGGCGGCCGGGCTGCGCAGCCGTCACACGCGCACCCTTGGCTTCATCCTGCCAGACCTGGAAAACCCCAGCTATGCGCGCATCGCCAAGCAACTGGAGCAAGGCGCAAGGGCCCAGGGCTACCAGCTGCTGATCGCCAGCAGCGACGACCAGCCCGACAGCGAGCGCCAGTTGCAGCAGCTGTTTCGCGCACGGCGCTGCGACGCCCTGTTCGTCGCCAGTTGCCTGCCCGAAGACGACGACAGTTACCGCACGCTGCAGGCCAACGGCCTGCCGATCATCGGCATCGACCGCAGCCTGGACCCGGCGCAGTTCTGCTCGGTGGTCAGCGACGACGAGCATGCCAGCCTGCACCTGACCCGCAGCCTGCTCGACAGCGCCCCGGCGCATATCGCACTGATTGGCGCACGCCCTGAGCTGAGCGTCAGCCGCGCTCGCGCACGTGGCTTCGACCAGGCCCTGCAAGGCTTCGACGGACGGGCCAGCCAGCACCAGGGCGAAGCCTTCAGCCGCGAGTGCGGGCGCCGCCTGATGAGCGAGCTGCTGGCCGACCTGGGGCGCCTGCCCGACGCGCTGGTGACCACCTCCTATGTGCTGCTGCAAGGCGTGTTCGATGTGCTGCAGACCCGCCCGCCAGCATCGCGCAGCCTGCACCTGGGCACCTTCGGTGACAACCAGTTGCTGGACTTCCTGCCCCTGCCGGTCAACGCCATGGCCCAGCAGCACGGCCTGATGGCCGAAACCGCCTTGCGCCTGGCGCTGGAGGCGGTGGAGAAGCAGCACTACACGCCGGGTGTGCACGCGGTGGCGCGCACCTTCAAGCAACGCCTCTTCAAGGCCTGACCATGCGCCTGGTAGACACCCACACCCACCTGGACTTTCCCGACTTCGATGCCGACCGCAGCGAAGTGCTGGGGCAGGCGCGCCGCGCCGGGGTCGAGCGCATGGTGGTGCTGGGGGTGTACCAGGACAACTGGCAGCGGGTATGGGAGCTGGTCAAGAGCGATCCGCAGCTGTATGCGGCGTTCGGCCTGCACCCGGTGTACCTGGAACAGCATCGCCCGGAACACCTGCTGGCGCTGGGCGACTGGCTGAGCCGCCTGCGTGGCGACCGGCAGCTGTGCGCGGTGGGCGAGTTCGGCCTGGACTACTACGTGGCCGAGCTGGACCGCGAGCGCCAGCAGGCGCTGTTCGAGGCCCAGTTGCAGCTGGCGGTGGACTTCGACCTGCCGGCGCTGCTGCATGTACGGCGCAGCCATGCCGACGTGATCGCCCGGCTCAAGCGCTTCAAGCTGGCGCGTGGCGGCATCGTGCATGCGTTTGCCGGCAGCTACGAGGAGGCCCGCGAGTACCGCCGCCTCGGGTTCAGGCTGGGGCTGGGCGGGGCGGCCACCTGGCCCCAGGCGCTGCGCCTGCGCAAGGTGCTGCCGCGCCTGGGGCTGGACGGCGTGGTGCTGGAGACCGACTCGCCGGACATGGCCCCGGCGATGTACGCCGGGGTGCGCAACAGCCCTGTGCACCTGCCGCAGATTGCCGTGGCACTGGCTGAGGTGATGGGAGTTGCGCCCCAGGTGCTGGCCGAGGCCAGCACGCGCAATGCCTGCGAGCTGTTTGGCTGGTAATACCGCCCCTGCGCCTTGCCGGCGAAGGGCCCAGCCCTCGCTCAGACCCTGAACGCCCCGATCAACTGCTTCAACTCCATCACCTGCGCCGACAGCTGCCGGCTCGCATCTTCGGTCTGGTGCGCGCCCTCGGTGGTGTGCTCGGCCGCGCGATTGATCTGCACGATGTTCAGGTCGATGTCATGCGCCACCGCCGTCTGCTGCTCCACCGCCGCCGCAATCTGCTGGTTCTGCTCCACGATGCTGCCCATCGCCCCCAGAATGTTGACCAGCGCCTGCTGCACCTGCTGCGACTGCCCCACGGTGCCCGCCGCCATCTGGTGACTGCTGTCCATCGCCCGCACCGCCGCCTCCACCCCGCCCTGCAGGCGTGAGATCATCTGGTCGATTTCCTCGGTCGACTGCTGCGTGCGCTTGGCCAGCGTGCGTACCTCGTCGGCCACCACCGCGAAGCCACGCCCCTGCTCCCCGGCCCGCGCCGCCTCGATGGCGGCGTTGAGCGCCAGCAGGTTGGTCTGCCCGGCGATGCTCTTGATCACCTCCAGCACCTGGCTGATCTGCTGGCTGTCGCTGACCAGCTGGTTGATCACCCCCACCGACTGGTCGATTTCGGCCGCCAGCCCGGCAATGCTGCCCTGCTGCGACTCCACCAGCTCGCGCCCGCTGACCGTCTCGCGGTTGACCCCGTGGGCGCTGTTCACGGCTGCCGCAGCGCTGCGCGCCACTTCCTGGGCAGTGGCCGACATCTGGTTCATGGCCGTGGCCACCTGCTCGATCTGCCCGCGCTGGCCGCTCACCGCCTGGTTGCTGCGCGCCGATACCGCATGCACCTGCTCGGCCTGGTGTTCCACCTCGGCCACCGTCTGCCCGACCCGCTCGATCAGGTCATGGATGCGCCGCACCGTGGTGTTGAACACCTCGCCCAGCTCGCCCAGCTCGTCGCGACTGCGGGCCTGGAAGGTCACCGTCATGTCGCCCCCGGCCACCTTGTCCATCACCTTGCCCAGGGTACGCAGGGTGCTGCGGGTGGAGGCATAGAAGCCGCCATACAGGTAGCCGATCAGCATGAACACCGCCGCCAGGGCCAGCACCAGCAGCACCATGTGCTGGCGGTAGTCGCCCAGGCGCGCCTGCAACTGCTGTTCGAGCACCTGCAGGGTGGCGCCATTGAGCAGGTAGGTCTGCTCGATCAGGCCGCTGACCTGCTGGTAGAACGCCGGCCACGGCGCGTCGAGGGTATCGGCCATCACCACCTGGTCTTCGAGCAGCTCGCTGGCCTGCTTGAGCGACGCCTGGCTGCTGGCGGCCTGGCTGGCCAGCCGCGGCTCGTCGCCCAGGGCGTCCTGCAGGCGAATGGCGTAGTCGGCCGACAGCTTGTCGAGGCTTTTGAGCAGTTCTTCGAAACGGGTACTGGCCGATGAGTTGAGAAACCCCTGGCCCAGCGAGTAAGCCCCGATTGCGCGGCCTTCACCCAGGGTCTGGGTGACCTGGGCGGTGACCGTGGTCAGCAGCTCGCCCATCTGGCGCACGCCGGCATCGCTGTCCTGGCCAAGGCCCGACTGGCTGACCACCAGCTTGCCAAGCAGCTGCGCCTGCGCCAGCAGGGCGTCGTACAGGGCTGCACGGGTCTGCAGCGAGGAGTCGGCCCGCGCCGCCTCGAGCCCTGCCAGCAACTCGTCGCGCCGGGCGGTGAAGGCCTGCACCTGGGCCGGGTCCTCGGTCATCGGGGCCAGCGCGGCCACGCGCTTTGCCACCTGCTGTTCCAGCGCATCGATGCGCGCCTCCAGGTCGTCGGCCTTGCCGGACTGCCCCAGCACCGCGTTGATCTGCACCAGGTTGCCCAGGCTCTCCAGATCACCGCGCACGGCCAGGCTCTCGCTCAGCAGGCCGAGGCTGTGCAGCTCCACACGGGTGGCGTGGAACTTGGCATAGGCGTCGCGCACCAGATAGAAATTGGTGACCAGCATGGGCAGAAAGAACAGCACGCTGATCAGGCTGAACTTCATGCCGAAGCTCAGCCGGTTCATCAATGCGATTGCCGGATACAAGAGGCGCTTCAAGGGTCGTCTCCTTTCGATTTCTTATTGTTTTCTGCGCAATAGCACTAGGCCACTGGCGATCGTCAGCAGCCTCTGTATAGCGCATATCGAAGGGAAGTTTTGTAACTTAAGGTTAACCACCAGTAGCGGCGGCCTGTAGGAACGAGCCGCCGTTGCGGCAGCCCGTTTACACGTTGTGAGTCAGCCGAGCACGGTCCACAGGGCAAAGCCCGCGTACCAGAGCACGGCGGCACGCAGCAGCAGTTCCCACAGGCTGTCGAGCCCGGTCAGGCCTTGCGGGCCGGCCTCGACGTCGGCGGGAATCTCCGCCGCTGCCGTGCCCGCCTGCTCCACCAGGCGCGGCGCACCGATGTGCCAGTTGAGCAGTTCGTGCAGCATCATGCGGCTGACCGCCACAAAGTTGCCCACCAGTGCAAAACTGGCGGCCAGTACCCGCACCGGCGCCCAGTCGAAGGCGTGGCGCAACTGCCGGGCGCGTTCCTGTACCGCCGGGTTGCCGGCCCGCTCGCCCGTCAGCGCCAGCAGCCGGTAAGCCAGCGCTGCAGCCGGGCCCAGCAGCACATACCAGAAGATCACCGCAAAGAAGCTCTGGTAGGCCTGCCACAGCAGGTGCCCCTGCACCTTCTGGATCAGGCCCTGGCTGTCGTCGGCCGTCACCCCCAGGTCGCGCTCGGCCACGTGCACGGCCGCCTGTTCATCGCCGCGTCGCCAGGCATCGCGAAACGGCCCCAGCGCCGCCTTCACATCGCCCCGGCCCAGGCTGTAGATCAGCACCAGCAGGTGCACCGGCAGGGCCAGCAGGCCATAGGCGACCGGGTCGAGCACGTGCAGCAGCAGCGCCAGTACCACCACCGGCAACAGCACCAGAATGCCCAGCACCCACCAGGGGTCGGCCTTGGGCCTGCGCTCCAGGCGGGCCAGTTCGGTGAGAAAGAAGCCGTCGCGTTGCAGGCGCTGGCGCAGCGCCGAGAACTTCTCGACCCACAGCACCAGCAGTAACACCAGAAAACTCATGATCTGTCCTCGTTGACGTGCAGGCTGGCGCGATAGCGTTCCCAGTCGAACGCCGGCCCCGGGTCGGTCTTGCGCCCCGGCGCAATGTCGCTGTGGCCGCGGATTCGCCCCGCGATGGGCCAGGCAGCCTGCAGTTGCAGGGTCAAGTGTTGCAGGGCAGTGTACTGGGCGTCTGTGAACGGCGTCTGATCGGTGCCTTCGAGTTCGATGCCCACGGAAAAGTCGTTGCAGCCCTCGCGGCCCTCGAAGCGCGATACCCCGGCATGCCAGGCCCGGTCCAGGCACGAGACGAACTGGGTGACCCTGCCGTCACGCTCGATCAGAAAGTGCGCCGATACACGCAGGTCCTTGATCTGCTCGAAAAACGCATGCTCGGCGATGGGCAGGCGGTTCTGGAAGAACGCCTGCACCTTGCCGGTGCCGAACTGTCCGGGCGGCAGGCTGATGTTGTGGATCACCAGCAGGCTGATGGCTTCGCCCTCGGGGCGCGCGTTGAAGTTGGGGGAAGGGCAATGGGTGACGCCAGCGACCCAGCCAGTAGCGTGGTCAAGTTGCATAGAAGATCCTGAAGCATGAGGGCTCTGGCGCAGTATGCCCCGAGGAATCGACGGTTGTATCGTTAAAAAGTGCGGGCGCTCAGGGTTGGCGCTGACGCAGTTGGCTGACCACCGAACCCAGTGCACGTTCGAACAGCTGGGTGGCATCGAGCAGGCGTACCTGGCCCTGGCTCAACGCCCCGGCAAGCCCCTGCTGCGACCATTCGCGCAGCTTGCGCCCGGTACGGTCGACGAACACATAGGTGTGGGTGCTGTCGATGATCGCGATCAGCTTGCCGCGCACCGGCTCGTCATCCTCATCGCGCAGCTCGATCCAGGCCCCCGGGCGCAGGTCGCGCACCTGGTGCAGCGCCGGGTCGTCGTCGGGCAGGCTGGAGCACAGCCCGCCCGCCGCCACCGACTCCGGCCCCAGCAGCACGATCCGATCACGCACCAGCACCCGCTCAATACGCGCCTGGCCGGGGTGCCCTGCCCCTTCCACAGCCTGCAGGTGCAGCGCTTCGAGCTGGGCGAAGAACTCGCTGGTGGCAAAGGGATCGTAGGCAACCCGGGTCAACCCCTCGCGCAGGGCCTTGAGCAGGCCCGGCACCTGCTCCAGCAGCCGTGCACGGTCGTCGCCTGTGTGTGACTCGACGCTCCAGAGCAACAGGTCCATGTTGGCCAGCGCGTCCTGCCACTGGGTCGAACCCCGCCCATGCTTGAGGCAGGCCAGCAGCAGCACCTGGCTCCAGGCCTGCTCGATCACCCGTACCACGCCTTGCGGCAGGCACTTGCCGAGCAGGCGCAGGTTGAGTTCGCTTTCAACCTGCTGGCGCGCCAGCACGGTGCGTGCCCGGCCCTCTTCGGCATCGCGGGTGCGCTGTTCGAGCAACTCGGTACGGCGGCGCTCATCGGCACTGAAGGCAAGGAACTCGGCCAGCAGCTCGGCGAAGATCTGCGGGTCGTCGGCAAAATCGGTGAGCAGGCGCTGCACGATGGCCTCGACCCGCAGGTACAGCTCGTCGCGCTGCACGTCATCACGCGCGCCCCAGCCCATCGCCACTGCGGCAATCTCGTCGAGCAGGCGGCGCGCCGGGTGGGTGGCGCGGCTGAAGAAGCTCTTGTCGAGCAGCGCCACCTTGAGCATCGGGATCTGCAGGCGTGCGATCAACTGGCGCAGCGAATGCGGCAGGTTGCGATCGCCGAGGATGAAGTCGAAGAGCATGGCGATCAGGTTGATCACATCCTCATCGATCACCTCGACCCTGCGGTACTTGCCGCTTTGCACGCTGGCCCGGGTCAGCAGCTGCTCCAGCTGGTGGCGCAGGTCGAAGTCCTGCACCTCCCCCGCTGCCGGCACGAACTGCTGCAGGTGCGAGAGCAGGCGCAGCAGATCCTGCCTGCTGATCGGCTGCACCCGGTCATAGGGCTCCAGGCGCGGGGCCACCCGACCGCGCACCGGGGACAACAGCACCTGCAGCGAGGCGAAGGCGGCCTGCGCCCCGGCATCGGCCATCAGCGGGGCTGGCTTGACCTCCGGATCGCCGGCCGGGTGCGCCGGTTCGGCCGCCGGGGTGCGCCAGCCCGGCGCGCTCTTGAGGTCGGGCAGGATCCCGGTGGCGCTCAACAGCTGGTTGGCTTCGCCGTACAACTGGCCGACGTCGCACAGCACGTAACGCTCGAACAGCTTGAGCAGTATCAGCTTGACCTTGATGCCCACGCCCAGGCTGCGCCCGGCCTGCAGAAAGTACTCGCACAGCAGCGCCGGCCCCAGCGGGTTGGCGCGATCGTCCAGGCGCTGGCTGATCAGGCTGTTCATGCGCAGGGTCAGCTGGCCGAGGGCGAAGCCGTCACGCGTGGCCACGCGGGCCACCATCGTCTCCACAGCCTGGGCCCGCTCACGCGCATCGTCGGCCATCAGCGCCTGCCTGTCGTAGCCACGGCGCGCCAACGGCGCTGTCGGGTCGTTGCCGGCAATATCGATGAAGGCGTCATAGAACAGGTCGAGGAAGGCACGCTCGATGCTCTTGCGCTTGAGGCGCAGGTCGCGCATCGCTTCGAAGAACAGGCTGCGGTCATGGTTGTCGGAGGCCGTGTCGGCCATTTCGAAGAGCGTGTCGTCGGCGTTGTCGAACAGCCCCTGCAGCGCCTGGCGCAGGTGCTGCGCTGCCTTGTCGCGCACTTGCAGCAGGATGACCGGCAGACGAGCGAACGGCGTGCGTGACGCCTGATCGGTGGCCGCCTTGAACGGCACCACCTTCCCGTCATTGGGCATCCCGGTCTCCTTGCTGGGTTGGCTACGAAGTGGATTGAATGGCTGTCAAAGTCATGACGCCAATTACAAGGCGCGCATTATCTGGCAAAAACGCGCGGCCTGCCAGCGAACTGTGCAGTACGTTTCGGCCAGCCTGTGGATAGACCGCCATGGGGCGCAAATGCTCATTTGCTGCGACCAAAGGCGGATTGCTGCACGCCCGCCCCGGGCTGCCCTATAATCGCGGCCACCTAGCTTGTGGAGCCCACCATGCCGAATCTACGCCTCGCCGACCTGACCGCCGAAATCGAAGCCAACGTGCGCCGTGCGTTGCTCGAGGATGTCGGCAGCGGCGACATCACCGCCCAGCTGATTCCTGCCGAGCGCCTGGCCAAGGCCACCATCATTACCCGCGACGACTGCGTGATCAGCGGCACGGCCTGGGTGGACGCGGTGTTTCGTCAGCTCGACCCGCGGGTGGCGGTGCACTGGCAGGTCAAGGACGGCGACCGGGCCACGGCCAATCAGGCACTGTTCCACCTGAAAGGGCCGGCCCGCTCGCTGCTGACCGGCGAGCGCAGCGCGCTGAACTTTTTGCAGCTGCTGTCGGGGGTGGCCACCCATGCGCGGCACCTGGCCGACCTGGTGACCGATACCCAGGTCAAGCTGCTGGATACGCGCAAGACCCTGCCGGGCCTGCGCCTGGCGCAGAAGTACGCAGTGACCTGCGGCGGCTGCCACAATCATCGCATCGGCCTGTACGACGCGTTTCTGATCAAGGAAAACCACATTGCCGCCAGCGGCGGGATTGCCGAAGCGATCGCTGCGGCGCGCCGCATTGCGCCGGGCAAGCCGGTGGAAATCGAGGTGGAGAGCCTGGATGAACTGCAGCAGGCGCTGGAGGCCGGGGCCGACATCGTCATGCTCGACGAGCTGAACCTGGACGAAATGCGCGAGGCGGTGCGCCTCAATGCCGGCAAGGCCAAGCTGGAAGCCAGCGGCGGGATCAGCGAAAGCACGTTGCGCGCAATTGCCGAGACGGGGGTGGACTACATCTCGATCGGGGCAATGACCAAGGATGTGAAGGCAGTGGACCTGTCGATGCGCCTGAGCCTGTAAGAAACATCGCCGGCAAGGCCGGCTCCTACAGGGTTGTGCATGAACCTGTAGGAGCCGGCCTTGCCGGCGAAGGGGCCAATCAGAACGAAGCGTTCTGCAGGCCGTCCAGGTAACGCTCGACATCCAGTGCCGCCATGCAGCCGGCACCGGCCGAGGTGATTGCCTGGCGATACACGTGGTCGGCCACGTCGCCGGCGGCGAATACGCCCTCGATGCTGGTGGCGGTGGCATTGCCGTCACGCCCGCCGTTGACCACCATGTAGCCATCCTTGAGCGCCAGCTGGCCTTCGAACAGCGAGGTGTTGGGGGTGTGACCGATGGCGATGAACACGCCGTCGACCTTCACTTCATCGAAGCTGCCGTCGTTGTTCTTCAGGCGCGCACCGGTCACACCCATGTTGTCGCCCAGCACTTCGTCCAGGGTGGCGTTGAGCTTGAGCTCGATCTTGCCTTCGGCCACGCGGGCGTGCAGCTTGTCGATCAGGATCTTCTCGGCGCGGAAGGTCTCGCGGCGGTGCACCAGGGTCACCTTGCTGGCGATGTTGGCCAGGTACAGGGCTTCCTCGACGGCAGTGTTGCCACCACCGACCACGGCCACCGGCTTGTTGCGGTAGAAGAACCCGTCACAGGTCGCGCAGGCCGAAACGCCCTTGCCCATGAACGCCTCTTCCGACGGCAGGCCCAGGTAGCGCGCGCTGGCGCCGGTGGCGATGATCAGTGCGTCGCAGGTGTAGGTGGCGCTGTCGCCCTTGAGGGTGAACGGCTTGTTGGCCAGGTCCACGGCGTTGATGTGGTCGAACACCACTTCGGTCTCGAAACGCTCGGCATGCTCCTGCATGCGCTGCATCAGCGCAGGGCCGGTCAGGCCATGTGCATCGCCCGGCCAGTTGTCGACTTCGGTGGTGGTGGTCAGCTGGCCGCCAGCCTGCATGCCGGTGATCAGCAGCGGCTTGAGGTTGGCACGGGCCGCGTACACGGCGGCGCTGTAACCGGCAGGGCCGGAACCGAGAATGATCACTCGCGAATGACGAACTTCAGACATGAAACGCTCCTGTCGAGCTGGCGAGCCAGCCACATGACGCCGGGGGCTCCGGCTGGAATAAAAAAGAACCCGCGAAGCACTTGGGGAAGGCTATTGGCCGCAGGTTCTGGAAACCGTGAAATTGGTGCGACTGTAACGAGGAGGCAGAGATTAAGGAAATATCCTTAGACAATCCACCTTATAGACGACCTCTATTCACCTGCCGAGCACCGGCCGCTTTGCCTATAAATGATCGACAGGGTTTTGTTACCGGGGGTTGCGCGCATTTCGCCGCGCTTTCGCCCAGGCGTCAAACTCGGTAAGGTCGGCGCGTTTACCACCGCTCGGAGCCTTTTATGCAAGCCCCTGTCCTGTCTGGCCCCCAATACCTGCGCGAGGGCCTGAAACTGGTCCTGAGCCCGGGCCTGCGCCTGTTCGTACTGCTGCCGCTGGCGGTCAACCTGCTGCTGTTCGTGGGCCTGATCTATTTTGCCGGTCACCAGTTCAGCCTGTGGGTGGACTCGCTGATCCCGACCCTGCCGGGCTGGCTGAGCTTTCTCAACTATGTGCTGTGGCCGCTATTCGTGGTGCTGGTGGTGCTGATGGTGTTCTTCACCTTCACCATGCTGGCCAACATCATCGCGGCACCGTTCAACGGTTTTCTGGCCGAAAAGGTCGAGGTGGTGGTACGTGGCACCGACCCGTTCCCGGCCTTCAGCTGGGGCGAACTGGCCGCCATGGTGCCGCGCACCCTGAGCCGCGAACTGCGCAAGCTGGGCTACTTCGTGCCGCGCGCCCTGGCGCTGTTCATCCTGTCGTGGATCCCGGTGGTCAACATCGTGGCCGCACCGCTGTGGCTGCTGTTCGGTGTCTGGATGATGGCCATCCAGTACATCGACTACCCGGCAGACAACAACAAGATGAGCTGGCAGGACATGCTCGCCTGGCTGCGCGCCAAGCGCTGGCAGAGCCTGGGCTTTGGCGGCTCGGTGTACCTGGTGCTGCTGATCCCGTTCGTGAACATCGTGATGATGCCTGCCGCCATCGCCGGTGCCACGCTGTTCTGGGTACGCGAACGCGGCTGACGGTTGCCGGGGCGACGGTGGCGACGGTGCAAGGCCGCCGCCACCGCGCCGTCAGGGCGCCAGCTGGTTGGAGAACTGGCCGACCGCGTCCACCACCTTCTGCGCCCCGTCCTGAATCTCGACGATCACCGTACCGGTCTGCCCGGCCAGCGACAGGCCCTCTTCGGCCTGGCGCTTGCTGTTGTCGATGATGTCGACCGCCGCCTTGGCCAACTGGGCGTTCTGCTGCACCACCCGGGCGATTTCCTCGGTGGCGGTGCTGGTGCGCGAGGCCAGTTGCCGCACCTCGTCGGCCACCACCGCAAAACCCCGGCCCTGCTCGCCGGCACGCGCGGCTTCGATGGCCGCATTGAGCGCCAGCAGGTTGGTCTGCCCGGCAATGTCGCTGATGGTCTTGATGATCGAACCGATCACCTGGGACTGCTTGTCCAGCGCCTCGATGCCGTCGGCGGCCTGCTGCATGTACGTCTCCAGGCCACGCATGACCTCGACCGTCTGAGTCACCACCTCGGTGGCGCGACGTGCACTGGAGTCGGTGTCCAGGGACGTGGTGTAGGCGATGTCGGCGGCGTGGGCCACCGCCGCTTCCTGGTTGACCTGGTCGGTGATCACGGTGGCGAACTTGACCACCTTGTACAGCACGTCATGGGCGTCGATGATCGGGTTGTACGACGCCTCCAGCCAGACCACGCGGCCATGGGCATCGATGCGCTTGAAGCGCTCGGCCACGAACTCGCCACGGCGCAGTTTTTCCCAGAACTGCTGGTAATGCGCCGAGTTGTACTCTTCCGGCTCGCAGAACATGCGGTGGTGCTTGCCGCGCACCTGCTCCAGGGAATAGCCCATGGTCTTGAGGAAGCGGTCGTTGGCAGCCAGCACCTCGCCGTTGAGGTTGAACTCGATCACTGCCGTGGAGCGCATCAGGGCCTTGATCAGGCTCTCGTGCTCGCGTGACGTCTCGATGGTGCGGGTCAGGTCGCTGGAGTGCAGGGTGAAGTAGCGCAGGCGCCCGTCACTGCCCTTGACCGGCTGCAGGATCGAGCGCAGCCAGGCTTCCTCGCCGTTGCCGCGCAGCAGGCGAAACGCGCCGTTGAGGTGCTCGCCGCGGTTGATCGCCTGCCTCATGCGCTGGTAGAAATCCAGCGGCTTCACATGCGCCGGCACGATCTCTTCGATGTTGCGGCCCAGCAGCTGCTGGCTGCTGTAGCGCATCTCTTTCTCGAAGTTGCCGTTGACCGCTTCGATACGGCCCTGGGGGTCCAGTTGCAGCACCAGCATCTCGCTGTCCAGGCTGCACTTGACCTGCTCCATGGTCATCAGCTCTTCGCGCAGCCTGGCATTTTCTTGTTTCAGTTTGCTGTTGAACATCACCGCTCCTGGAGCGAAAGCCTCATTCGAATGCATCTTCATCGGCTGGCGATGCGGCATTCTTGAGGCGCTGGCCAAGCTTATTTTCACAGCGCAAAAGCGCCAATGATCGGGCGTCATGTATCCGTCATTTTGCTGTCATCCGGGCGCAATCGGCACCTCGGAAAATCCTCCCATGACCAGTCCCGCCGCCCTGCACATCACCCTTGTCAGCGAAACCTTCCCACCCGAAATCAATGGCGTGGCCAACACCCTTGGCCGCCTGCACGAAGGCCTGCGCCTGCGCGGCCACCGGGTGGAGCTGGTGCGCCCGCGCCAGGCCGGCGATGCCGCCGGCCCTGCGCAGGCCGACCTGCTGTTGTGCCGTGGCTGGCCCCTGCCCGGCTACCCCGGCCTGCAATGGGGGCAGGTGTCGATGCACAAGCTGCTGCGCCGCTGGCGCCGCGACCGCCCGGACGTGCTGTACATCGCCACCGAGGGGCCACTGGGCCTGAGTGCACTGCGGGCGGCGCGGCGCCTGGGCATCGCGGTGGTCAGCGGCTTTCATACCAACTTCCAGCAGTACTCCGGCCAGTACGGCTTCGGCCTGCTCACGCGGCTGGTCACCCGTTACCTGCGCGGCTTCCACCATCGCTGCCACAGCACCCTGGTGCCCAGCGTCAGCCAGCGCCTGGAGCTGCAGCGGCGCGGCTTCGAACGCCTGACCCTGCTGTCGCGCGGGGTCGACAGCAACCTGTTCAACCCGGCCCGGCGCCGCCAGAGCTTGCGCGACCAGTGGGGCCTTGGGCCCGACGACATCGCCCTGCTGCATGTGGGGCGCCTGGCCACCGAGAAGAACCTGGGCCTGCTCGGCCAGTGCCTGGACGCCCTGCGCAAGGCCTACCCCCTGCGCAACCTGCGCCTGATCGTGGTGGGGGACGGCCCGCAGCGCGGCGCACTCGAGCAGCAGTTGCCAGGTGCCGTGTTCTGCGGGGTACAGCGCGGCGAATGCCTGGCCGAACACTACGCCTCGGGGGATATCTTCCTGTTCCCGAGCCTGACCGAAACCTTCGGCAACGTGGTGCTGGAGGCGCTGGCCTCCGGCCTTGGGGTGGTGGCCTACGACGAGGCCGCAGCAGCCCAGCACATTCGTCATGGGCACAGTGGCGCACTGGCCATGCCGGGGGATGCAGAGGCCTTCATCGATGCCGCCAGCTGGCTGCTGGAAGACAGCGAGACCTTGCGCCGGGTGCGCCTCAATGCCCGCCAGCATGCCAGCCGCCAGGGCTGGCCGGCCATCGTCGAACAGTTCGAGGCGCACCTGCGCGGCGCCTGCGAACAGGCACCGGCACCGTCTCAGCGCCGCGTCGATGCGGCGCTGCTGGTCAAGCCAGGCTCGTCAGCGCCTCGCGGCTGAACGGCAGGATGTCCTGCTCGCGCCCCTCACGCACCTTGGCCGCCCACTGGGCATCCACCAGCAAGGCACGCCCTACGGCCACCAGGTCGAACTCCTGGTCGCCCAGGCGCTGCAGCAGTTTCTCCAGGCTGGCCGGTTGCGCCACCTTGTCGGTGTCGACCATGAACTGCAGAAACTCCCCATCCAGGCCCACGCTGCCCACGGTGATGGTGGGCTTGCCGGTGAGCAGGCGGGTCCAGCCAGCCAGGTTCAGGTCCGAGCCTTCGAACTCAGGCTCCCAGAAGCGGCGCGTGGAGCAGTGGAAGATATCCACGCCGGCGTCGGCCAGCGGGCGCAGGAACTCGCCCAGCGCCTCGGCGTTGTCGACCAGGCGGGCGCTGTAGTCCTGCTGCTTCCATTGCGAGAAGCGCAGGATGATCGGAAAGTCCGGGCCTACGGCGGCGCGTACCGCCTGCACCAGCTCGATGGCAAAGCGCGAGCGGCCGGCCAGGTCGCCGCCGTACTCATCGCTGCGCTGGTTGCTCGCAGCCCAGAAGAACTGGTCGATCAGGTAGCCGTGTGCGCCGTGGATCTCGACGCCATCCATGCCGATGGCCTTGGCATCGCGGGCAGCCTGGGCGAACGCCTCGATCACGTCGCGGATGTCGGCATGACTCATGCCGTGCACCACCACCTGGCCATCCTTGAGTTTTTCGCTGGGGCCGTAACCCGGCACGCTGGCGTCCGGCTCGGTACCCAGGCGGCGCACGCTGCCCACGTGCCACAGTTGCGGCACGATCCTGCCGCCTTCGGCGTGTACGGCATCGACGACCTTCTTCCAGCCCGCCAGGGCATCTTCACCATGAAAGCGCGGCACGTTGGGGTAACCGTTGGCGGCCGGGTGGTCGACGGTAGTGCCTTCGGTGATGATCAGGCCGACATCGGCAGCGGCGCGGCGGCGGTAATACTCGACCACCTGCGCATGAGGCACACCGCCGGGGCAGAAGGTTCGGGTCATCGGTGCCATGACCACACGGGTCGGCAGCTCGAGGGCGCCCAGCTTGAAGGGGGTGAACAGGGCTTGAGCAGGCATTCGGCGCTCCTGGGAAAGGGATGGCGCCTGAGCATAGGGCGGGATTGTCGCTGACCCCAGTACTATTGATAGCGGTGATCGGGGTGGATTTTTCGCCGGCAAGGCCGGCTCCTGCATACGACGGTGCATCCATTGCAGGAGCCGGCCTTGCCGGCGAAGGGGCACGTCAGGCCAAGGCTTTCTCGATAGCCTGCACCACCGTGGCATCATCCGGCGCAGTACGCGGCGCAAAGCGCGCCAGCACGCGGCCGTCCTTGCCTACCAGAAACTTCTCGAAGTTCCAGGTGATATCCCCCGGGAACTCGGCGCCTTCACCGGCCAGCAGGCGGTACAGCTGATGCCGCTCCGGGCCGTTGACCTCCAGCTTGCTGCCCAGCGGGAAACTCACCCCGTAGTTCAGGCTGCAGAACTGGGCGATCTCCTGCTCGCTGCCCGGCTCCTGCCCGGCAAACTGGTTGCACGGCAGGCCCAGCACGCTGAAGCCCTTGTCCTTGTAATGCTGGTAGAGATTCTCCAGCGCCGCATATTGCGGGGTCAGGCCACATTTGGAGGCGACATTGACCACCAGCACCACCTGCCCCTTGAACGGCGACAATGGCAACTCCTGGCCATCCAGCGCCTGCAATTTCAGGTCGTGAAATGCACTCATGACGTACTCCCCTTTCCAGTTCCCGGCCAGTTACCGGCATCGGTCCCGGCTGGCGCAACAAATGCTGCCCACTAAAAAAGCGCCCGGCCAAGCCGTCTGCCTCCTGGGAGAACACGACAGACTTGCCCGGGCGCCTTAGCGACCTTCTGAGCTTAGCGCAGAAATCAGTGCTGATGGCCACCTTCGCCATGCACGTGACCATGGGCGATTTCTTCTTCGCTGGCATCACGCACGGCAACGACCTTGACCTTGAAGTTCAGGCGCTGGCCAGCCAGTGGGTGGTTGCCGTCGACGGTCACGTCGTCGCCGTCCAGGTCACGGATGGTCACGATCTGCATCTGGCCATCAGGCGCGGACGCGTGGAACTGCATGCCCACTTCCAGCTCGTCGACACCTTCGAACATGCTGCGGTTCAGGGTGCTGACCAGTTCGGCCAGGTATTCGCCGTAGGCGTCTTCCGGCTCGATGGCAACGTCCAGCTCGGCGCCGGTATCCTTGCCTTCCAGGGCTTTTTCCAGGCCCGGAATGATGTTGCCTGCACCGTGCAGGTAAACCAGCGGCGCGCCGCCGTTGGAGCTATCGATGACCTCACCAGCGTCGTTGGTCAGGGTATAGTCGATGGAGACAGCCTTGTTGGCGGCGATCGGCATGGGGCGAGACCTTTTGCATAAGAATGTAGAACGAACAAGTGTAACCAACGCATCGCCTGAAAGCGAACGCAACCCGGACAAACGGGAAGCCGCTTTTCCCAGCCGGGTGCTGGGTTTTCATCAGGACGAGCATGGCCACTGGGTGGTCGAACTGTCGTGCGGGCATACCCAGCACCTGCGCCACGAACCGCCGTGGCAGTCGCGTGGCTGGGTGCTGGACGCAGACCTGCGCCAGCAACGAATCGGCCAGCCATTTGCCTGCGGCTGGTGCGCTCAGGGGGTCGATAGCGCTACCCTTGGCAATTGATTCTTTTGCAACAGCTCACTTCGAGAAGCTCGCATGCAGACATTTTTCATCGCGCCGACCGACTTTGGTGTCGGCCTGACCTCCATCAGCCTGGGCCTGGTGCGCACACTGGAACGCGCCGGACTCAAGGTCGGCTTCTTCAAGCCGATCGCCCAGCCCCACCCCGGCGACACCGGCCCGGAACGCTCCACCGAACTGGTCGCCCGCACCCACGGCCTCAAGCCGCCGCAACCGCTGAGCCTGGCGCATGTGGAACGCATGCTCGGCGATGGCCAGCTGGACGAACTGCTCGAAGAGATCATCACCCTGTACCAGCAGGCCTGCATCGGCAAGGACGTGCTGGTGGTCGAGGGCATGGTGCCGACCCGCCATGCCAGCTACGCGGCACGGGTCAACCTGCACCTGGCCAAGAGCCTGGACGCCGAGGTGATCCTGGTGTCGGCGCCGGAAAACGACGTGCTGGCCGAGCTGTCGGGCCGTGTCGAGCTGCAGGCCCAGCTGTTCGGCGGCCCGCGCGACCCCAAGGTGCTGGGCGTGATCCTCAACAAGGTGCGCAGCGACGAACCGATGGACACCTTCGCCAGCCGCCTGCAGGAGCATTCGCCCCTGCTGCGCAGCGGCGAGTTCCGCCTGCTGGGCTGCATCCCGTTCCAGGCCGGGCTCAACGACCCGCGCACCCGCGACGTGGCCGAGCTGCTCGGTGCCCAGGTACTCAACGCCGGCGACTACGAAACCCGGCGCATGAACAAGATCATCATCTGCGCCCGCACCGTGGCCAACACCGTGCCGCTGCTCAAGCCCGGCACGCTGGTGGTGACCCCGGGTGATCGCGACGACATCATCCTGGCCGTCAGCCTGGCGGCGATCAACGGTGTGCCACTGGCCGGCCTGCTGCTGACCAGCGACAGCAAGCCCGACCCGCGCATCCTCGAACTGTGCCAGGGCGCCCTGCTGGCCGGCCTGCCGGTGCTGTCGGTGAGTACCGGCTCCTACGACACCGCCAACCAGCTGAACCAGTTGAACAAGGAAATCCCGGTGGACGACCGCGAGCGTGCGGAGATCATCACCGACTTCGTGGCCAGCCACCTGGACGCCGACTGGCTCAACCAGCGCTGCGGCACCCCGCGCGAGATGCGCCTGTCGCCTGCGGTGTTCCGCTACCAGCTGATCCAGCGTGCCCAGCAGGCCAACAAGCGCATCGTGCTGCCCGAAGGCGCCGAGCCGATGACCGTGCAGGCCGCCGCCATCTGCCAGGCCCGTGGCATCGCCCGCTGCGTGCTGCTGGCCAGGCCCGAGGACGTACAGGCAGTGGCCCGCGCCCAGGGCATCAGCCTGCCCGAGGGGCTGGAGATTCTGGACCCGGACCTGATCCGCGAGCGCTACGTCGAGCCTATGGTCAGCCTGCGCAAGAGCAAGAGCCTTAACGCGCCGATGGCCGAGCAGCAGCTAGAAGATCCGGTGGTGATCGGCACCATGATGCTGGCCCTGGACGAGGTCGACGGCCTGGTCTCGGGCCTGGTGCACTCCACCGCCAACACCATCCGCCCGGCCCTGCAACTGATCAAGACCGCCCCCGGCTGCAGCCTGGTGTCGTCGGTGTTCTTCATGCTGTTCCCCGAGCAGGTGCTGGTGTATGGCGACTGCGTGATGAACCCGCACCCCACTGCCGGCGAGCTGGCCGAAATTGCCCTGCAAAGCGCCGATTCGGCCGAAGCCTTCGGCATTACCCCGCGGGTGGCGATGATCAGCTATTCCAGTGGCGATTCGGCCAGCGGCGAAGAGGTCGAGAAGGTGCGCGAGGCCACCCTGCTGGCCCAGGAAACCCAGCGTGGCCTGCAGATCGATGGGCCGTTGCAGTACGACGCCGCCGCCAACCAGGACATCGCCCGCCAGCTGGCGCCCAACAGCAAGGTGGCCGGACGCGCAACGGTGTTCGTGTTCCCCGACCTGAACACCGGCAACACCACCCACAAGGCCGTGCAGCGCAGCGCCGATTGCGTGAGCCTGGGGCCGATGCTGCAGGGCCTGCGCAAGCCGGTCAACGACCTGCCGCGTGGCGCCCAGGTCGACGACATCGTCTACACCATTGCCCTGACCGCGATTCAGGCCAACCGCTCGCTGGATAACTGACCATGCTCGCTTTTCTGCCCGCGCCCGTGCGCGGAGTCATCGGCTCGCTGCTGCTGGCCGCCAACACCATCCTGTGCTGCACACCGCTGTTCATCGTCAGCCTGTTCAAGCTGTGCCTGCCCTTTGCCGCCGCGCAGCGCGTCACCGACGAACTGATGCGGCACATCCACGAAGCCTGGATCAGCAACAACAAGGGCTGGATGAACCTGGTCGGGCGCACCCGCTGGGACATCGAGGGGCTGGCCGGGCTGGACTACCAGCACAGCTACCTGGTGACCAGCAACCACCAGAGCTGGGTGGACATCATGGTGCTGCAATACGTGCTCAACCGACGCATCCGACCGCTCAAGTTCTTCCTCAAGCAGGTGCTGATCTGGGTGCCGGTGATCGGCCTGGCCTGGTGGGCGCTGGGCTTTCCGTTCATGAAGCGCTACAGCAAGGCCTACCTGGCCAAGCACCCAGAAAAACAGGGCAAGGACCTGCAGACCACGCGCCGTACCTGCGCCAGGTTCCGTGGCAAGCCCACGGCGATCTTCAACTTTGCCGAAGGCACGCGTTTCACCCCCGCCAAGCATGCCGAACAGGGTTCGCCGTTCCGGCACCTGCTCAAACCCAAGGCGGGCGGCATTGCCTTCGTGCTGGATGCGATGGGCGAGCAACTGGAGTCGATCATCAACGTGACGATCCATTACCCGCAGGGCACACCGGGCTTCTGGGACCTGCTGTGCGGGCGCGTGGCGCGGGTGGAGGTGACGTTCGAGGCGCTGGCGATTCCCAAGGAATTCCTGGGACGCAGCTACGACCAGGATGAAGCCTACAGGCTGGCGTTCCAGCAGTGGATCAACCGGTTGTGGGAAGAGAAGGATGAACGGCTGGAGCGGATGCGCCAGCAGTGAGCCCTTCGCCGGCAAGGCCGGCTCCTACAACGGCGTGAGCCCCCTGTAGGAGCCAGCATTGCTGGCGAAAAGAATTACTGGTACTGCTGCCCAGGAATCGGCTTGAGGTTCACCTCCACCCGACGGTTCTGCGCACGCCCGTTGGCATCGGCGTTGCTCGCGATCGGCTGGTCCGGGCCCAGGCCACGCGCACTCACGCGCGAAGGGTCGACGCCCTGGGAGGTCAGGTAGGTGCTCACGGCCTGTGCACGACGCTGC
Organism: Pseudomonas palmensis; assembly: GCF_017848315.1. Lineage (GTDB taxonomy): Bacteria > Pseudomonadota > Gammaproteobacteria > Pseudomonadales > Pseudomonadaceae > Aquipseudomonas > Aquipseudomonas palmensis. Next base: position 11,883 of record NZ_JAFKEC010000016.1, on the reverse strand, counting down.
GACAGGTCCATGTTGTGCTGGCGACTGCCGGTGCTGTCGGTGAAACCGACCACTTCGATGGTGTTCTGGTTGAACTGCTTGAACGAGTTGGCCAGGTTGTTCAGCGGCGCGTAGAAGCTTGGTGCAATGCTCGCCGAGTCGGTGGCGAAGGTGATGTTGCCCGGCATGATCAGCTTGATCTGGTCGCCTTGACGCTGCACTTCGACACCGGTGTTGGCCATGCTCTCGCGCAGTGCCGCTTCCTGGCGGTCGGCGTAGTAGCCGTAGCCGGCGGCGGCGGCGCCCACCGCGGCGGCGCCGATCAACGCACCCTTGCCACGGTTGTTGTGGTCGATGGCGGCACCGGCAACGGCACCGGCCAATGCGCCCAGGCCGCCGTACTTGGCGGTCTTGCTCATCCCGGTGGAGCCTTGCGCCTGGCCCTGGTTGTCATAGGGGTTCTGACTGGCGCAGCCAGTCATCAGGGCAGCAGCAGTAGCGACGATAATCAGACGACGCATGGTGAACATGGACAAGCTCCTACAGAATTCGTGTATGCAGCGGACCGACGGCGGTTCCCTGCCAGGCTTGGAACGCGAGCTGCGATAAAAATTCCCTCGGGACAAACTGTAGTCTACTGGCTGCCACGGTAAACCCGAAAAGTGCGAAGCCGGCGGCCCCCCCAAACAAACAGGATGTTCATCACGCGCACCGGTCAGAACCGAGTTCACGCCTCCGCCCTGCAAATTCGACGCTGTTCAGCCCATGCACGGCAACCGGAAACCTCCTACACCCGTTACAAAAATGACGTCAATTAGCCATCACTTCGACGCTTTTTTGCAGTATCCTGCGCCGCGTTTGTAGGAAACAGACGTTCTTTTTGCATAACGAGTGATGGATCACCCTCATGCTCTACCTCTTCCGTCGCCTGGCTTTCGGCCTGGCGCTGCTGCCGTTTTTCGCCTCGGCCGACCCGCTGCAAACCCCAGGCGACCGCGACCTGATCCGCGACCGCCAGGAGCGGCTGCTGCAAGAACAGCGCAAACGCCTGCAGGAGCTGCAAAGCCTCCCAGGCAGGGCTGCGCCCCAGGTGCCAGCCAGCACACCTGAAGACACCCGTTGCTTTACCATCCGTCACATAGTGCTCGAGGGCGCCGAGCACCTGGGCGAGCGCGAGCAGCGCCGTCTGCTCGAACCCTACGAAGGCCAGTGCCTGGGTGTCGGCCAGCTCAATGCGCTGCTCAAGGTGGTCACCGATCACTACCTCAACCGTGGCTACATCACTACCCGCGCCTACCTGCCCCAGCAGGACCTTTCCTCCGGCACCCTGCAGATCACTGTCGTCGAAGGGCGCCTGGACGGCCTGGACAGCTCCAGCCTGGCCAGCCCGCGCGAGCTGGCCATGGCCTTCCCCGGCACCACCGGCGAGGTACTGAACCTGCGCGAACTGGAGCAACTGGTCGACCAGCTGACCCGCCTGCCCTCGCGCCAGGCGCAACTGGAACTGGTGCCGGGCGACGAGGTGGGCAGCAGCCGGGTGCAGTTGCAGGGGCAACGCGACAAGCCCTGGCGCGTGTCGGCCACGCGCAACAATGACGGCGACCGCAGCAGCGGTGAACAGCAGATGGGCCTGGGCCTGGACTGGGACAGCCCACTGGGCCTGGCCGATCAGTTCAGCCTGAGGGCCAATCAGGACGCGGTCAGCGACCACTGGCGCCACTCCGACAGCCAGTACCTGAACTACAGCGTGCCATGGGGCTGGTGGACCTTCACCTACAGCTACAACCAGAGCTACTACCGTACCCGCGACGATTCCAGCGGCTTTCCCTTCAAGCTCGATGGCGACAGCCAGATGCACCAACTGCGCGTCGAGCGCGTGATACACCGCGATGCCCTGAGCAAGACGGCGGTCAACCTCGGCATCAGCCACCTGCGTACCAACAACTACCTGGACGACAGCCTGATCGACGTGTCGAGCACGCGCCTGAGCGAAAGCCAGCTGGGCGTGAACCATGGGCGGCGCATCGGCACCGCCTTCCTCAACCTCGACGCCGGCTGGCAGCAAGGCATCGGCGCCTTCGACGCCCAGGGCGCGGGCGACCCGCACGGCACCGAACCGGTTGCCCGCTACAACAAATACAGCCTGACCCTGAGCTACCTGCAGCCGTTCACCCTGTGGGGCGAAGCCTTCAGCTTCGACAGCCTGGCCACCGGCCAGCGCAGCGAAGACCCGCTCTACAGCCCGCAGCGCATCAGCGTGGGCGGGCTCAACTCGGTACGCGGGTTCAAGCAGCAGACACTCACCGGCAACAGCGGCGGCTACTGGCGCAACCAGTTGCGCTGGCGTCGCCCGGTGAGCTGGGCGCCCTTGCAGCCCTTCGTGCAGGAGTACGGCGCGGCACTGGCCTACGACGTGGGCGTGATAAAGGGCGACCACAACAACCCCGACACCCATGGCCGCCTTAGCGGCAACGCCGTGGAACTGAACCTGCGCGGGCAGTACTTCGCCGCCAGCGTCAGTTTTGCCCGCTCGTTGCAGCGGCCCGACAGCCTCGAACGTCGTGAACACCCGATCTACGTGCGCATGGACGCGTTCTTCTGACCGGCCCCCCAGCCGATTAACGTGCCCTGATGGAGGGGCACCGATTTTCCGGAGTTTTGACATGGACGCCCGCAGCCCGTTGAACCAGTACCTGGCCCTGATCGTTGCCGGGGTCATGTTCCTCAACCCGATCGTCGCCACCGCCGCGCAGGTTACCGTGGATGCGGCGGCCAAGGCCGGCACCACGGTGGGCGCAGCCGGCAACGGGGTGCCCATCGTCAACATCGCCCGCCCCAACGGCAGCGGGCTGTCGAGCAACACCTTTCGCGACTACAACGTCGGCAAGCAGGGGCTGATCCTCAACAATGCCACCAACAAGACCCAGAGCACCCAGCTCGGCGGCATCATCGTGGGCAACCCCAACCTCAAGGGCCAGGCGGCCAAGGTCATCCTCAACCAGGTGACCGGGGGCAACCGCAGCACCCTGGCGGGCTACACCGAAGTGGCCGGCTCCGCTGCGCGGGTGATCGTGGCCAACCCCCACGGCATCACCTGCAACGGTTGCGGCTTCATCAATACCCCGCGCGCCACGCTGACCACCGGCAAACCGATCATGGACGGCGAACGCCTGGACCGCTTTCAGGTCGATGGCGGCGACATCGCGCTCGAAGGCGCCGGGCTCAATGCCAGCAATGTCGAACAGTTCGACCTGATCACCCGCAGCGCCAAGCTCAACGCCACGTTGCACGCCCAGCAACTGAACATCGTCACCGGACGCAACGACGTCAAGGCCGACAGCCTGCAGGTCACGCCACGGGCGGACGACGGCAGCGGCAAACCCTTGCTGGCCATCGACAGTTCCGCACTGGGTGGCATGTACGCCGGCGCCATCCGCCTGGTGGGCACCGAAAAGGGCGTGGGGGTGAAACTGGCCGGCAACATGGCCTCCACCGCCAGTGACGTGCAGATCGACGTGAACGGCAAGCTGAGCCTGGGCAATGTCACCGCCGGGCGCGACCTGAAAATCGCCGCCCACCAGGTGGAGCTCGAGGGCAAGACCTACGCAGCGCGCAACGCCGAGATTCGCAGCGCCGAGCAACTGGTCAACCGGCAAAGCCTGGCTGCTCGCGAACGCATCGACGTGGCAGCCAGGCAGATCGACAACCGCGGCGTGATCGAAGCCGGTGTCGAAGCCAACAACACCCGCAACAACCGCGGCGACCTGCACCTGGCCAGCCAGGACCTGCGCAACAGCGCCAGCGTGGTTGCCAGCCGCCAACTCGAAGTGACCGCCCGCGCCAACCTGGACAACCAGGGTGGCAGCCTGAAGGGCGCTACCACCACGGTGACCGCCGGCAAGCTGGACAACCGCCAGGGCCAGGTACTGGCCAGCCACACCCTCACGCTCAAGGCCGACACGCTGGACAACCGCGACAAGGGCCTGCTGCATAGCCAGCGCAGCACCGTGGTGCAGGCCAACTCCGGCCTGAACAACCAGGGTGGTCGAGTGATCGGCCTCGACAGCCTGGCCATTGACGCACCGCAGCTGGACAACAGCAACGCAGGATTGCTGGCCAGCAACCGGCAGGTGGTGATTCAAAGCCACGCGCTGAACAACCAGGCCGGCGAGGTTTCCGGCGCACGCAACGAAGTGCGCAGCGCCAGCGTGAACAACCAGGGCGGCAAACTGCTTGGAGGCGACGTGCTGCTGATCGCCAGCGCTGCCATCGACAACCGCCTGGGCCTGATCTCGGCCAGTCAGCACCTGGACATCCAGGGCCTTGGCCTGAACAACAGCAACAAGGGCGCCCTGCTCAGTCAGGGCACGCTGAACACCCGCATCAGCGGCCTGCTGGACAACCGCAACCAGGGCAACGTGGTGAGCGAAGGCGCGCTGCAGGTCACGGCCGGCCAACTGAACAACAGTGGCAGCGGCCTGCTGTCGAGCAAGGCCACACTGACGCTTTCGGGTGAGCGGCTGGACAATCGAGGCGGTGTACTGGTTGCCGATCAGGGACTGACGGTGGTCGGCGACACCCTCGACAACAGTGGCGGCGGCAAAGCCAGCACCCAGGCCGACCTGGTCGTTGACGTGGGCACGCTGCGCAACCATGACGCCGGCAAGCTGCTCGGCCAGGGCCGCGTGACCCTCGACGCCAAGCACATCGACAACCAGCGCGCCGGGCAGATCGTCGGCAACGATGCGGTGACTATCACCACCCACGACCTGCTCAACCAGCAAGGTGTGGTGTCGAGCATCGGCACGGTGGGCATCACAGCTACCGGGCAACTGGACAACACCAGCGGCAAGGTCATCGGCGACAGCGGCCTGACCCTCACCGTGCAGCGTCTGCTCAACCAGAGCAAGGGCCTGCTGGCTGGACGCGATGGGGTAGTACTGCGCGGCGCCGAGTTGCTCAACAGCGATGCCGGCCGGGTCAGCAGCCTGGCTTCGGTCGATATCGAACTCAGCGGCACGCTGGACAACAGCGTGGGCGGCGAGCTGGTCAGCGAGGGCCGCCTGAGCCTGAGTGCAGCTCAGTTGGACAACCACAACAAGGGCCTGGTATCGGCCATCGATACCTTGAATGTGGTCAGCCACGGCGCCCTGAACAACCAGGGCGGGACCCTGGTGACCGACGCCGCGTTGTCGATCCGCAGCGCGAACCTGGACAACCGTCATGGCGGCGCAATCAGCGCGGTGGGCGCACTCGAGCTGCGCAGTGGCGGGCTCGACAACCGCGACAAGGGCCGCATCGGCAGCGACACCGGCATCACCCTGCATGGCGCCCAGTTGTACAACGGCGAACAGGGCCGCATCACTTCCAGGGGCAAGATCGAGGCCACCCTCAGCGGGCTGGACCAGCGCGATGGCGGCTACCTGTTCAGCGCAACCGGCATCAGCCTGGACCTGCAGGGCGGCACACTGATCAACCGCGACAAGGGCGTGATCGCCAGCCCCGGCCAACTACTGCTGCGCCAGATCGGCGCGCTGGACAACAGCGCCGGTGGCGAGATATCCAGTGACCTCGGCTACAGCCTGCACACCGATCGCCTGGACAACCAGGGCGGGCGCCTGATCAGCGCCGACAGCCTCATCCTGCGCATCGCCAACGCCCTGGACAACAGCCGCAACGGCGTACTGTCGGCGGGCGCCGGGCTGGATATCGAAGCCGGCAGCCTGAGCAACACCCATGGCGGCACCCTGGCCAGCCGTGGCGACATCGGGCTGACCCTCGAAGGGCTGCTGGCCAACCAGCATCAGGGCACCCTGTCGGCAGGCGGCAATCTGCGCCTGAACAGCGGCGTTTTCGACAACAGCGACCAGGGGCTGGTATCCGCCAACCTGGGCTTGCACATCGACACCGGCACCCTGGACAACAGCCAGGGCGGCCAGTTGATCAGCCAGGGCGATGCACGCATCGACAGCACTACGCTGGATAACCGCAGCGGCGCCATCACCAGCGCCAAAGCCTTGCTGTTGAACAGCACCGACCTGCGCAACGGCGCCTACGCCAACGCCCTGCCCGGTGGCCGCATCAGCAGTGACGCCAACCTCACGATCACTGCCCGCCACCTGGACAATGGCCCGCACGGCGAACTCTCGGCCAAGGGCGACCTGCGCCTGAGCGTACAGCGACTGATCCAGCAGCAAGGCCGCCTGATCGGCGAACAGGCCGTGCACCTGAACCTGCAAGGCGGCACGCTGGACAACCATGGCGGGCTGATTCACGCCCGCGGCCCGCTGACCTTCGAGCGCCTGGGGCTGGTCGACAACAGCAATGGCGGTGAGATATCCAGCGAGCAGGCATTCAGCCTGCTCGCCACGCAACTCGACAACCAGCACAAGGGCCGCCTCATCAGCGCGGGCACATTGCAGGTCGAGGCCACCAGCATCGACAACAGCAACGCGGGGCTTGTCTCGGGCCTGCAGGGCCTTGAGGTCAGGGGCACTACGCTGGACAACCGCGGCGCCGGCACCCTCTCCAGCCAACATGGCCGCCTCGACGTGCACCTTGAAGACACCCTGGACAACCGCGACCAGGGCGCACTGGTCAGCCTTGGCAGGCAGCAGATCACTGCCACGCGCCTGGATAACCGACACGGCATCATCGCCGGCGAAGCCGATGTGACCCTGAGCATCGACGGCCGGCTCGACAACAGCCAGGGTGGCCTGATCGCGGCCACCCAAACCCTGAGCCTGAACCGTACCAGCAGCGTGATCGACAACAGCGGCGGCCAGCTCAATGGCCAGCGCCTGGAAATCGACGGCAAGCAGCTGAACAACCAGAACGGCCAGGTGACCAGCCAGGGCGCACTGCGCGTCACCCTGCTCGGCGCGCTGCTCAACACCCAGGGCGCACGCCTGGCCAGTGGCGGCGACCTGCTGCTAAACAGCGCCAACCTCGACAATCGCGGCGGCAGGCTGGTCAGCCAGGCCTTGCTGCGCATCGACGCCGACAGCCTGAACAACAGCGCTGGCGGCACACTGGCCAGCCAGCAGAACCTGGTATTACGTCTGAAGGGCGACCTGCTCAACCAGCAGGACGGCCTGGTATTCAGCGAACGCGGCAGCCTCGACATCCAGGCCCAGGCCCTCGACAACCAGGCGGCGAGCCTCAAGGCCCAGGGCAATATCCTGCTGCGCCTGGGCGACGACCTGCGCAATCAGGGCGGGCGCGTGGACAGCGTGGCCGGCAACCTCGATATCCACAGCACCCACCTGAACAACAGCGCCGGCGGCATGCTCAATAGCAGCCAGGGCCGGCTCACGCTGGTCAGCGGCCTGCTCGACAACAATGCTGGCACCCTCCAGGCCCAGACGCTGGACCTCGAGGCCCGCGACGGCCTGCAAAACCGCAAGGGTTTCATCTCTGCCTTGTCCGGCGACAACCGCATCGCCACCGCCACATTCGACAACCAGGGCGGCGGGCTGTATGCCGCAGGATGGCTGGGTGTGAACGCCGGGCAGTTCCTCAACCAGGCCGGCAAGGTGGGTGCCGGGCGCATCGACTTCGACCTGTCGGGCCTGCTCGACAACCAACTGGGCCAGCTCGAGAGCGAGGCTGACCTGGCCCTGCGCAGCCAGACGCTGAACAACGCCAATGGCAGCCTGCGCGCGCTGGGGCGCAGCGACACCACCCTGATCAGCACCCGCGAGACGTTCAACAACAACGCTGGCCTGCTGGAAACCGCCAACCAGCACCTGGACCTGCAAGTCGCCGGCCTGAGCAACAACAGCGGGCAGTTGCTGCACACCGGTAGCGGCAACTTCGGCCTGGCCGCCGACAAGGTGATGCGTGCGGGCGGCCTGCTGTACACCAACGGCCTGCTCGACATCAAGGCCGCCAACTGGACCAACAGCAGCGTATTACAGGCCGCGCGCCTGAACCTGGACATCGGCCAGTTCACCCAGACCGCGAGCGGCAAGCTGCTGGCGGCGCAGAGTTTCACCGGCAAGGGGGTCAATTGGCGCAACGACGGCCTGCTGGCCAGCGACGGCAGTTTGCGGCTCGACCTCACCGGCACCTACAACGGCACCGGGCGCACCACCAGCCTGGGCAACCTGACCCTGAACGCGGCCAGCATCGACCTTGCCAGCACCAGCACCCTTACCGGGGGCGCCACCAGCGTGGTGAGCGCCACCAACACCTTGACCAACCGCGGGCGGATCACCTCGGCGGGCAATCTGACCGCCACGGCCGGCACGCTCGACAACTACGCCACCCTGGGCAGCGCCACGGCCTTGCGCATCAATGCCGACACCCTGCGCAACGACCGCGGGCTGATCTTCAGCGGCAACGATATGACGCTGCGGGTAGGCACCTTCACCAACACCTATGCCGACCTGTACAGCCTCGGCGGGCTGAGCATCGCCCGTGATGACCGAGGTACCCGTGCCACGCACGTGGAGAACATTTCCGGCAGCCTGGAAAGCGCCGGCAACATGAGCCTGCTGGCCGACAGCCTGATCAATCGCAAGGACAAGCTCACGGTCCGGACCGAACGGGTATCGGGGAGCATCAACACCTATGCCGACGACCATTGCAAGGGCAAGGGCTGCGAGTTCCAGTTCACCGCCGTCGAGATCTCCCACGATGTCATCGACCAGGACAGCCAGGCCGCATCGATCACCACAGGTGGCAGCCTGACGTTCAGCGGCAACGAGTTCAGCAACCGCTACAGCAGCGTCTCTGCCGCCCGCAACATCAGCATCGACACTGCCGTACTCAACAACATTGGCGTGAGCGGTGGCGAGCAGCGCAACTTGAACGGCAGTTTCTACAGCCGTAACCGGTCGCACTATTCCGGCTTCATGCAAAAGAAGAACGCGTTCAACCAGTCCGGCGTACCCGGCATGGAAACCCTGGACCAATTCCTGGCCGCCGGCGGCTACCCCGGCAAAGGCGTATACAGGTTGAGCGACAACCGCACGCCCATCGCTGGCGCCGTGGTCTCCCCTGCCGTCATCCAGGCTGCGGGCGCCGTCACCATCAACGCCACCGAGCGCATCGACAACAGTGTGGTGCGCGCCAATGCCAGCGGGGTCGGCAGCATCGGCCAACGCGGTGCCAATGCCGACAAGGCCACCGCGCAAACCTCGGTACGTGCCATTACCTCGCAGTTGCCGCCCGACCTGGCACAGCGCCAGGTCAACCCGGTCACGCTGCCAAGCTTCAGCCTGCCGCAGGGCGAGCATGGCCTGTTCCGCCTTAGCGGGCAGACCGGCCAGACAGCCCAGGCCAGCGGTGCACTGGCCGCAGGTGCCGACCTGACTCAGCACGGGCAAGCCGGCACGCTGGGCAGCCTGGCCAACACTGCCACCGGCAACGCCGGCCAGGGTCACTGGGCAGGCCCTGACGCACAGGCTGCCAGCGTTGCCGGGCAAACCGGTACGGGCCTGGACGGCCTGCCGGCAGGCGTGAAGCTGGTACAGGGCGTGCCAACCCCGGCAACTGCCAGCCAGCCGCACAAGTACCTGGTGGAAACCAACCCGGTGCTCACCGACCTGAAGAAATTCCTCAGTTCCGACTACCTGCTGGGCAGCCTCGACATCGACCCCGACGCCACCAAGAAGCGCCTGGGCGACGGCCTGTACGAACAGCGCCTGATCCGCGAAGCGGTAGTGGAGCGCACCGGGCAGCGCTTGATCGCCGGGCTGGACAGCGACGAGGCGATGTTCCGCTACCTGATGGACAACGCCATTGCCAGCAAGGATGCGCTGAGCCTGAGCGTAGGCGTGTCGCTGAGTGCCGAGCAGGTGGCCGCCCTCACCCACGACATCGTGTGGATGGAAACCATCGAGGTCAACGGCGAGCAGGTGCTGGCCCCGGTGCTCTACCTGGCCCAGTCCGAAGGACGCCTGGCGCCCAACGGCGCGTTGATCCAGGGGCGCGATGTCAGCCTGATCAGCGGCGGCGAGCTGAACAACGTCGGCACCCTGCGCGCCAGCAACAACCTTTCCGTCACCGCCGGCAACATCGACAACAGCGGCCTGATGGAAGCCGGCCAGCGCCTCGACCTGCTGGCCACCGATTCCATCCGCAACAGCGCCGGCGGCATCCTCAAGGGCCGCGACGTGAGCCTGTTGGCCCTGACCGGCGATGTCATCAACGAGCGCAGCGTCACCCGCCTGGACGATCGTGTCGGCGGCGAGCACGTGGTGCAGAACATCGTCAACAATGCGGCGCGCATCGAGGCTGCCAACGACCTGACCCTCTCGGCCGGTCGCGACATCGGCTTTGTCGGTGGCGTGGCCACCGCCGGCGGCAACATTGCGCTGAGCGCCGAGCGCGACCTCTATATCGCCAGCCAGCAAGTCACCGACAGCCACGAGTACCAGCGTCGCCGCGTCAGCGGCTACGACAGCACCACCACCCAGTACGTCAGCCAAGTGCAGGCTGGCGGCAGCTTCAGTGCCTCGGCCGGGCAAGACCTGTCGGTCATCGCCAGCGAGATCGAGGCACGTCGCGACATCGCCCTGGAGGCTGGGCGCGACGTGTTCATCGCTGCTGCGGCAGACGAAGACCATGCCTATTCCAAAGGCAAAAAAGGCAACACCAAAACCGAGAAACAGCACGACAGCGTGCGCCAGCAGGCGGCCGAACTGACTGCCGGCGGCTCGCTCAGCATCGAGGCCGGCGACAACCTGCTGATGGTTGCCAGCAAGGCCACGGCGGGCGGCGAGGCCTACATCTCCGCCGGCAATACCCTGCAGCTACTGGCCGCCAACGACAGCGAGTACTCGCTGTACGACATGAACAAGAAAGGCAACTGGGGCAGCAAGAAGACCCAGCGTGACGAAGTCACCGATGTTAAGGCGGTGGGCAGCGTGGTCACCAGCGGGGGTGACCTGACCCTGGTGAGCGGCGGTGACCAGTTGTACCAGGGCGCCGCCCTGGAGTCAGGCCGCGACCTCACAATAGAAAGCGGCGGTGCGGTGACGTTCGAAGCCGTCAAGGACATGCATCAGGAGAGTCACGAAAAGAGTAAGGGCGACCTGGCGTGGACCAGTGCCAAGGGCAAGGGGCAGACGGATGAGACGCTGCGCCAGACGCAGATGGTGGCCAACGGAAACCTGATAATCAATGCGGTAGACGGCATCAAGGTCGATATAAAAAAGATCGACCAAAGGACTGTCAGTCAGTCCATCGACGCCATGGTGAAGGCTGATCCGAAACTGGCATGGTTGAAAGAAGTGGAAGCCAGGGGTGGTATCGACTGGCGCCAGGTGGAGGAAATTCACTCTAGCTTCAAGTACGACAATTCCGGTTTGGGTGTTGGAGCACAACTGGCTGTAGCTATCCTGATGGCCGCCGCAATGGGCCCGGCAGGATTCGGTCTCACGGGCTTTCAGCTAGGCGCAGCAACAAGCCTGGCAACAACCGGTGCGGTCAGTACGATCAACAACCAAGGTGATCTCGCAGCAGCGCTCAAGGAAACACTAAGCAAAGACAGTCTGAAGAATGCAGCAGTCTCCTCACTGACGGCAGGTTCATTTGAATACGTAGACACTCACTGGTTCGGCGTAGAACAAAGCGGTCAAGCGGGCGGATTCGTGAAGGCTGCCGATGGCACCCTCATTCCGGTTTCCAGCAACCCGCGCAACGTACTCACATGGGCGAACGCCTCAGATACGCTCATTCGGGCTGGTGCGCACTCGCTTGTTTCGAGCGGAATATCTACGGCCATCAATGGCGGCAGCTTCAGCGACAACCTGGGCAATGCTCTAGTCGGCCAGGCAGGCAGCATCGCCATGGCCACGGGCTTCAAGTTTGCCGGTGACCAGACCATTCGATTTGAGAACGGCAGCCTGCCCAAAATTGTGGTTCATGCCGTCATGGGTGGTTTGCTGGCAGAGG
>NZ_JAFKEC010000015.1:42057-102013 GCF_017848315.1 Pseudomonas palmensis | reverse complement strand
AGAGTCTGTCAAGCGTTTATTTTGAAGTTTTTCGTTTCACTTCAAACACTTGACTCGCTTCGATCTCTCGTAGCGGGAGGCGAATTCTACAGCGTTACAACCTGCTGTCAACCACCTTTTTCACCGCTGCCGATCTTTCGATCGAAGCACCTCCAGCCTGACCTGAAACGTCCAACTCGTTGATATTCAAGGAGTTTTTCGTTCCGACTGCGCCGGAAGTGGGGCGAATTATAGAGAGATTAAATTGTGCGTCAAGGGTTTATTTCAAAATAACCTCGGCACATAGGTCAGCATGAGCATTTCAAGACTGAAGCGTCTTTTTCAGGTAGTAGCGCTGATAACCAGGCGGGCAATCCTCCAGCATCCCCATGATGTGGTATCCCTGCTTCTGGTAGAAGTCAGGGGCCTGGAAGCTATAGGTATAAAGAAACAAACCGGTGCAGCCCCGCGCCCGCGCCTCCTCTTCGGCTCGCATCAGCAGTTCGCTGCCCAACCCATGACCGCGTGCGGCATCGCTCAACCAGAAGTAGTCGATATAGAGCCAACCCATTGAGAAATGACCGAACAGCCCACCTCTCACCTGGCCCCCGCCATCGCGGGCATACAGCTGGAAATCTTCATAGGTGTAAGGGCCGATCTGTTCGATGTTGAAGCGGCGCAGCCCTTCACGCACCACTGCCATGGCATCGGCGTCAGCGCCCAGGGTGAATCGGTAAGGGGCATCTGTCATAAGCTCTCCTGTGCGGCATTGGACTACATGAGTACGCTGCGAGCCTGCAGGCGCCGGCTCGCAGCGGATGTTAAATCGGAATTCGGGTTCACAGGTAGAAGGAGGCTCGCCAGGGGGCAGCACGAACGTCAGCCAAGGTAGCGAATCATGCGCAGAAACGAGGAGGGATGGATGGAGCAGAAGAAGAGAAGGTAAAGCGCAGGAAGCAGCCAGCCCTCGAACGAAGGATGGTGTCCCAGGCAGGGTTCGAACCTGCAACCTTCCCCTTAGGAGGGGGATGCTCTATCCAATTGAGCTACTGAGACATGCGTCTGGCGTACATGGCCCGCCATACGGAACGGCGAGCATGTTACCCAGCGAGCCAGGATTTGTCATGTCGTCTCTGCGCTTTTTACCAGTAGGTGGTTTCCAGCCTCAGGCACGTACGCCTGCCTCCTGCAAAACCATCAGCAGGCGGCGCACTGCATCGTCAAGACTGGTCGAGTTGTCCACCCGCCGGACCCGATCATCAACCTGTGTCATGGACTGTTGGTTGCGCGCCATTCGCTGCTCGATCTCGTGCTGCCCCTCCCTGCCCCGTTGAAGCAATCGCCCGCGCAATACCTGCGGATTCACACAAAGCAATATGGGCAACAGGTCCGGGTACTTCGCCTGCGCCACCGGCAGGTGCGCGCGCGACCCGTTGACCATCACGTGCCAGCCTTCGGCAAGCCACGCATCTATATAAGCAGGAACCCCATAAGCCAACCCATTGGCGCGCCACTGCAGGGCAAATTCGCCACGGTCAGCCATCTGCTCGTACTGCTGGACCGATACGGCGACTGCGTCCTCCCCCACCGCCTCGGCGGAGCGAGTGATGACACGCTTAGGAATGCGCACCTGGCTTGCCAGCAAAAGCTCACGCGCCGCATCCAGAAGACTGTCCTTGCCGGCACCGGACGGCCCCATCAAATAGATCACCCTGCCCGCCCCCGCCAAGGGAACGTCGCTTGCGTCATACTGCATAGCCACTATGCTCAGAGAAAGGAAAGCTCGCGCATTTTAGGCGCATTGCACGGTCTTTGCGCCTTTGCCGGTGATGAAAAGTCGAGCCGCCGAGGTGGCCAGGCCGAGCGCCAAATGAAAACTTTTCAAACCAGTGCGCATTTCTGATAATTGGTACTGGCATAACGCCTTTACCCAGTTCAATATTTGTCACAGAATTGACGCCAAGGAACTGGCGACACTGAGGCATGATGAAGACCTCATTCGTACTCCAGGTTGAACATTTTGTCTTAACGATGGTCGTAACACTCATCGTGCGGCCGATTTCGAGAACCGCTTCCCCCTGAACTAAACCGGTCAATTATATGCGCCCAATGAAACAGGCTATCTACTCAAGCCGCACCGCTGACAAATTTGTCGTCCGCCTGCCAGACGGAATGCGTGAGCGCATTGCCGAGGTTGCGCGTAACCACCACCGCAGCATGAACTCCGAGATCATTGCACGCCTGGAGCAGAGCCTTATTCAGGAAGGTGCACTGGGCGACGAGCTGAGCATGCGCCTGGACAGCCCAGAGCTGTCACTGCACGAACGTGAACTGCTGCAACGCTTCCGCCAGCTGTCCCATCGCCAGCAAAATGCTCTGGTCGCACTGATCGCCCATGACGTCGAGATGGCCGCAGACGCTTCCTGATTCCACCCACGCACAAAAAAGCCAGCTTTCGCTGGCTTTTTTTATGCCTTGCCTTTTTACAGCAAGAAGATCGTAGCAAGGCCCAGGAAGATGAAGAACCCGCCACTGTCGGTCATGGCAGTGATCATCACACTTGCGCCCATCGCAGGATCGCGCCCCATTCGAGCAAGCGTCATCGGGATAAGAACGCCCATCAGGGCCGCCAACAGCAGGTTCAGGGTCATCGCCGCAGTCATCACTACCCCCAGCGACCAGCTGCCATAGAGCAGGTAGGCCACAACGCCGATCACGCCCCCCCACACCAGGCCATTGATCAAGGCCACCGCAAGCTCCTTGCGCATCAATCGCGCAGTATTGCCCGGGCTGACCTGATCGAGCGCCATGGCACGTACGATCATGGTAATGGTCTGGTTGCCGGAGTTGCCCCCGATACCGGCCACGATGGGCATCAGTGCAGCCAACGCCACCAGCTTCTCGATCGACCCCTCGAACAGGCCGATCACTCGCGAAGCGACAAAGGCCGTGATCAGGTTGATTGCCAGCCATGCCCAACGGTTGCGAAGCGAACGCCAGACCGAGGCGAAGATGTCTTCCTCCTCACGCAGACCCGCCATGTTGAGGACTTCGTTCTCGCTTTCCTCACGGATCAGGTCGACCATTTCGTCGATGGTCAAACGGCCGATCAGGCGATCGCTCTTGTCCACCACCGGTGCCGAAATCAGGTCATAGCGCTCAAAGGCCTGTGCCGCATCGTAGGCGTCTTCATCGGGATGAAAACTGACCGGGTCACTGGCCATCACCTCGGCAACCTGCTTGTCGGGGTCGTTCACCAGCAGCCGCTTGATGGGCAACACACCCTTGAGCTTGCCGTCGTAATCGACCACGAACAGTTTGTCGGTATGGCTTGGCAGCTCCTTGAGCCGGCGCAGGTAACGCAACACCACCTCAAGGCTGACGTCCTCGCGGATGGTCACCATCTCGAAGTCCATCAAGGCACCGACCTGGTCCTCGTCATAGCTCAACGCGGAGCGTACGCGCTCACGCTGCTGGGCATCGAGGGTTTCCATCAGCTCATGCACGACGTCGCGCGGCAGCTCCGGCGCAAGGTCGGCCAGCTCGTCGGCGTCCATCTCCTTGGCAGCGGCAAGCAGCTCGTGATCGTCCATGTCGGCGATCAGGGTTTCCCGAACCGAATCGGATACCTCGAGCAGGATGTCACCATCACGCTCGGCCTTGACCAGTTGCCAGACCGTCAGACGATCATCCAGCGGCAGGGCTTCGAGAATGTAGGCAACGTCAGCGGAGTGCAGATCATCGAGCTTGCGTTGCAGCTCGACCAGATTCTGGCGGTGTACGAGATTTTCGACCCGATCGTTATGGTGCCCTTCCTGACGATGTGTCAGGTCTTCGACCACTCGTTGGCGCTGCAGCAATTCGACCACCTGGGCCAGGCGATCCTGCAGGCTTTCTTGCGATTTTTTTACTTCACTTTCGGTCATACGCGTACTCCACTCCCAGCAGCGGAGCACGCCAGGAGAATCAATCAGTCAGATCGTGATTGGCAAAACAAGCTATTGAGTAACTACTGGGTAAGTCCATGGTGGTATTCCACAAGCCCCGGCGGAGCTGACGGGCGCAATCATACACGGCTTGGGCTGCTCGGACTGAAAATATTGGCCAGAACAATCGCTTGCGAGATAAAGCTGTGACAACGTACAGCTCTGACAGTGCGACGGCTGGCACACCCCAAAGAACACATTGAAGACGCAAAAGTTAGCAGAGGCCGGTAAACGCATCGATGACAGTTTATTCATCGCGCCTTACGGAAAAGTGAAAAGCCGAAAAGCAGAAGGCCCGCTTAAAAGCGGGCCTTCTGTTGTATGGTGCACTCGACAGGATTCGAACCTGTGACCGCTCGGTTCGTAGCCGAGTACTCTATCCAGCTGAGCTACGAGTGCAGGGTTGGCGCTTGATAGACCAGATCACCTCTGGTTGAAGCTGAAACAACTTCCAGACTGGAAACTGCTTCGTCGTATGGTGCACTCGACAGGATTCGAACCTGTGACCGCTCGGTTCGTAGCCGAGTACTCTATCCAGCTGAGCTACGAGTGCAGGGTTGGTACTTGATGGACCAGATCACCTCTGGTTGAAACTGAGGCAACTTCCAGACTGGAAACTACTTCGTCGTATGGTGCACTCGACAGGATTCGAACCTGTGACCGCTCGGTTCGTAGCCGAGTACTCTATCCAGCTGAGCTACGAGTGCATTTGTTGCCGCGCATTATAGACCGCTTAATCGATTTGCCAACCACTTTTTCGTTTAATTTCAACTACTTAGCGATTCAAGCAAGATTACAGCGCCCTACATGAATAATGGCGGAGAAGGGGGGATTCGAACCCCCGATACCCTTGTGAGGTATACTCCCTTAGCAGGGGAGCGCCTTCGGCCACTCGGCCACCTCTCCGCAACACGGGGCGTATAATAACCAGAGCCTTCCCCGTTTGCAAACCCTTTTTTGAAAAAATATCGATAAAAATTAATGGGTTGGTTCTTCGTCCTTCTCTTTCTTGATCCGCAGGTAGATTTCCTCACGGTGCACGGCCACTTCCTTGGGCGCGTTCACCCCAATCCGTACCTGGTTTCCTTTCACGCCGAGCACGGTCACGGTGATTTCGCCGTCGCCAATTATCAGGCTCTCTGCGCACCGACGAGTCAGAATCAACATACCTTTCTCCTCACGCAATTCAGTTCAGGGATAACAGTCTGCAAAAAAGGGCTTCAACCCGCCGCCAGAACAGCGGCGGACCTACGCCTGAACGTTGACCGACACCCGACAACCCACAGGTTTCTTATGCCGTTCAAAAACACGAAGGGCGCGGCCAGGCCGCGCCCCAGTGAGCACAACGCTTACTCGCCCTGACGGGAAGGCGCGTCGAGTTCGAAAGCGGTGTGCAAGGCACGCACAGCCAGTTCCAGGTACTTCTCTTCGATAACCACCGACACCTTGATTTCCGAAGTGGAGATCATCTGGATGTTGATGCTCTCCTTGGCCAGCGATTCGAACATGCGGCTGGCAACGCCCGCATGCGAGCGCATGCCCACACCCACGATCGATACCTTGGCGATCTTGGTATCACCCACCACTTCGCGGGCATTGAGCTTCAGGGCGGTTTCACCCAGTACCTTCTGGGCCTTTTCGTAATCGTTGCGGTGTACGGTGAAGGTGAAGTCGGTGGTGTTATCGTGCGAAACGTTCTGCACGATCATGTCGACTTCGATATTGGCTGCACTGATGGGGCCCAGAATCCCGAATGCCACGCCCGGGGTATCCGGCACACCGCGAATGGTCAGCTTGGCTTCATCGCGATTGAAGGCGATGCCGGAAATGATCGGCTGTTCCATGGATTCCTCTTCATCAATAGTAATGAGGGTACCCGGACCCTCCTGAAAACTGTGCAGTACACGCAGCGGTACGTTGTACTTGCCGGCAAACTCCACGGCCCGAATCTGCAGCACCTTGGACCCGAGGCTGGCCATTTCCAGCATCTCTTCGAAAGTGATCTTGTCCAGCCGCTGCGCCTGGGACACCACGCGCGGGTCGGTGGTATAGACACCATCGACGTCGGTGTAGATCTGGCACTCGTCAGCCTTCAATGCAGCCGCCAGGGCCACGCCGGTGGTATCGGAACCGCCACGCCCCAGCGTGGTGATGCTGCCGTGCTCGTCAACGCCCTGGAAACCGGCTACCACGACCACGCGACCTGCCTTGAGGTCGGCACGAATCTTCTGATCATCGATCTGCAGGATGCGCGCCTTGTTGTGCGCACTGTCGGTGAGAATACGCACCTGGTTGCCGGTGTAGGACACCGCAGGCACACCCCGCTTGATCAGCGCCATGGCCAGCAACGCGATGGTCACCTGCTCGCCGGTGGACACGATCACGTCCAGCTCGCGCGGAACCGGCTGATCGCTGATTTGCCTCGCCAGCTCGATCAGACGATTGGTTTCCCCGCTCATTGCCGACAGCACGACCACCAGGTCGTCGCCAGCCTCGCGGAACTTCTTCACCTTGTCGGCAACCTGTTCGATGCGCTCGACCGTGCCCACCGAGGTGCCGCCAAATTTCTGTACGATCAACGCCATTTCAAAGCCGCCTCAGCCCGTGAAGGGCACCCAATAAACACAATTACCCAACGCCAGGGCCCGCCATCGGATGGCGGGCCACCGGGCGCTTCAGACACCCTGTTCTACGAATGGCACGGTCAGAGCCAGTGCACCGCCCAGCGCTGCGGCATCCACGCCACCGCCTTGCGCCATGTCCGGACGACCACCGCCTTTGCCGCCCACCGCTGCAGCGGCTTGCTTCATCAGATCACCGGCTTTGAGTTGGCCGGTCAGGTCCTTGGTCACGCCTGCAACCAGTACGACCTTTTCTTCGTGGACACTGCCGAGCAGGATCACTGCGCGGCCGAGTTTGTTCTTCAACTGGTCGACCAGGGCCAGCAAGGCTTTGCCGTCCTGCCCGTCCAGACGTGCGGCCAGCACTTTGACGCCCTTGACGTCGACTGCGCTGGCAGACAGGTCATCGCCGGCAGCACTGGCAGCTTTGGCCTGCAGTTGCTCCAGTTGCTTTTCCAGCTGACGGTTGCGCTCGAGCACCGCCGACAGCTTGTCGACCAGGTTCTCGCGGCTGCCCTTGACCAGCTGGGCAGCTTCCTTGAGCTGCTCTTCGGCAGCGTTCAGGTAGGCCAGTGCGGCGGCGCCAGTGACCGCTTCGATACGACGCACCCCGGAGGCCACACCGCCTTCGCTGATGATCTTGAGCAGACCGATATCGCCGGTGCGCTTGGCATGGATGCCGCCGCACAGCTCGACGGAGAAATCACCGCCCATGCTCAGCACGCGCACGCTGTCGCCATACTTCTCGCCGAACAGCGCCATGGCGCCCTTCTGCTTGGCAGTCTCGATGTCGGTCTCTTCGGTCATGACCTCGGTGTTGTTGCGCACTTCGCGGTTGACGATGTCTTCCAGCGCCTTGAGCTGCTCTGGCTTGACCGCCTCGAAATGGCTGAAGTCAAAACGCAGGCGCTGGCTGTCGACCAGCGAGCCTTTCTGTTGTACGTGCTCGCCCAGCACCTGACGCAATGCCGCGTGCAGCAGGTGGGTGGCCGAGTGATTGAGCGAGGTGGCATGACGAACCTGCGCATCGACCCGGGTTTCAACCTGGGCACCGACGCTCAGCTTGCCGCTGGCAACCACACCGTGGTGCAGGAAGGCACCGCCGGTCTTGGTGGTGTCACGGACATCGAAGCGGACGGCACCGGCCTGCAGGTACCCGCAGTCACCCACCTGGCCGCCGGACTCGGCGTAGAACGGCGTGCGGTCGAGGATCACCACACCCTCCTCGCCTTCACCCAGCTGCTCGACGGCCTTGCCGTCCTTGTACAGTGCAACGACGCTGGCAGCGCCTTCGGTGGTGGCATAACCGGTGAATTCGGTGGCCACATCGACCTTGACCAGGGTGTTGTAGTCCAGGCCGAAGGCGCTGGCCGAACGCGCGCGCTCACGCTGCGCCTCCATCTCGCGCTCGAAACCGACTTCGTCGATGGTCAGGCTGCGCTCACGGGCGATGTCGGCCGTCAGGTCCATCGGGAAACCGTAGGTGTCATACAGCTTGAACACCACGTCACCGGGCACCACGCTGCCCTTGAGTTCGGCCAGGTCCTGTTCGAGGATCTTCAGGCCCTGCTCCAGGGTCTTGGCAAACTGCTCTTCCTCGGCCTTGAGCACGCGCTCGATGTTGGCCTGCTGCTGCTTGAGTTCCGGGAACGCCTCGCCCATCTCGGCAACCAGCGCCGCAACGATCTTGTAGAAGAAGCTGCCGGTGGCACCGAGCTTGTTGCCGTGACGGCAGGCGCGACGAATGATGCGACGCAGCACGTAGCCACGGCCTTCGTTGGAAGGCAGCACGCCATCAGCAATCAGGAAGCTGCACGAACGAATGTGGTCCGACACTACCTTGAGCGACGACTGGTCTTCGTTGCTGCAGCCGATGGCGGCAGCCGACGCGCTCAGCAGGTTCTTGAACAGGTCGATTTCATAGTTCGAATGCACATGCTGCATCACCGCACTGATGCGCTCCAGGCCCATGCCGGTGTCCACCGACGGTGCAGGCAGCGGGTGCAGCACGCCGTCGGCAGTGCGGTTGAACTGCATGAAGACGTTGTTCCAGATCTCGATGTAACGGTCACCGTCTTCTTCCGGCGAGCCTGGCGGGCCACCCCAGATGTCGGCGCCGTGGTCATAGAAGATCTCGGTGCAGGGGCCGCACGGGCCGGTATCGCCCATGGTCCAGAAGTTGTCCGAGGCGTAGGGCGCGCCCTTGTTGTCGCCAATGCGCACCATGCGCTCGGCCGGCACACCGATGTGCTGGGTCCAGATGTCGTAGGCCTCGTCATCGGTGGCATACACGGTGACCCAGAGCTTTTCCTTGGGCAGTTGCAGCACGCCGGTGAGGAAGGTCCAGGCGTAGGTGATGGCGTCACGCTTGAAATAGTCGCCGAAACTGAAGTTGCCCAGCATTTCGAAGAACGTATGGTGACGCGCGGTATACCCGACGTTTTCCAGGTCGCTGTTCTTGCCGCCGGCGCGCACGCACTTCTGGCTGCTGGTGGCGCGGGTGTACGCGCGCTTTTCCTGGCCAAGGAAGCAGTCCTTGAACTGGTTCATCCCCGCGTTGGTGAACAGCAGGGTCGGGTCGTTGCCCGGGATCAAGGAGCTGGAGGCAACTCGGGTATGGCCCTGCTCTTCGAAGAAGCGAAGGAAGGCTTCACGGATTTCTGCGCTTTTCATAGGTTCTTCCACGGAAACGGCGGCCTGCGTCAAATTGACGAAACGACGGCAAAGGGCCGCATTATATCGAGCCTTAACACGAGGTGCAGTGAGTTTATACATCGCCAACCGCCATTTGAGGATGAAATGACCTTCATCCGGCGCGGTTTGCTTAGCAGGCTATACGTTCTGCCGACATCTATGCTACAACGTGTGCGTCGCCAGCCACTGGCGGCACGTTCTCAGGGCGGGGTGCAATTCCCCACCGGCGGTAATTGCGCCCATTGCGCATAGCCCGCGAGCGCTTGCAGGCAACCCTGCAAGGTCAGCAGACCCGGTGTGATTCCGGGGCCGACGGTCATAGTCCGGATAAAGAGAGAGCGGGATAGGCACGCGAGTGCCTGCGTCTGCACATCTGCGCAACGACAATCCCCTTCGATCCACTGCCCTGTTTCTCATACAAACAGGAGTTCGTTTCAATGCAAGCTACCCCAATCGACAGCAAAGGCCATCACAACGATCGCATCGCCTTCGTCCAGGCCTGCTGGCACAAGGATATTGTTGACCAGAGCCGCAAGGGTTTCGTCGAAGAGATGGCCAAGCAAGGCTATCAGCTGAGCGATATCGACTTCTATGAAGTCGGCGGTGCCTTCGAAATCCCGCTGCACGCCAAGCTGCTGGCCCGCAGCGGCCGTTACGCCGGCATCGTGGCTGCAGGCCTGGTGGTGGACGGCGGCCTGTACCGCCATGAATTCGTCGCCCAGTCGGTGATCAGCGGCCTGATGCAGGTGCAGCTGGAAACCGAAGTGCCAGTGTTCTCGGTGGTACTGACCCCGCATCACTTCCATGCCGGCGACGAGCACCAGAAGTTCTTCTTCGATCACTTCGTGCACAAGGGCGCCGAAGCGGCAGTGACCTGCGCCGACACCCTGCTCAAGCTGCGCTCGCTGCGCCGCAATGAAGTACCGCAGAAGATGGCGGGCTGATTGCACTGCCCCTTTCGCCGGCAGGGCCGGCTGCTACGGGATGCGCGACACCTGTAGCAGCCGGCCTTGCCGGCGAAGGTGTTTCATCTTCAGACCAACTGCTCATCCGACGCAGGCACGATCAGCATCCCCGCACGCAGCCCGTTCTTCACCTTGGGGTTCGGGAAAATGATCCGCGCGCCCTCCTCCTCGACAACCCAGCGCGTCTCGGCCAGGTCCTCGGCCAGCAGATACCCTCTGGAAAGCTCGGAAAAGTTCTCGATATCCGCCGGCAGGTGCAGGTGGAAGCTGTCGCTGTGCTTGATGATCTCGCGCGCGACGCTGAACAGTTGCAGCCCGCCGATCCCTTCATCTTCAGCCGGCTCGTTACCCTCGATGATCGCCCTGAGCCGCGCTTCGAGCTTGCCGAGCTTGATCTCGCCGTTCTGGCCGAACGGCCGCGCCTTGCCCAGCTCGAGGGTGAACGCTTCGGCCCCCAGGGTTTCGTAGGTGAATGCGGTAAAGGTGATCGAAGGCTTGCTCTGCAGCAGCACAGCCTGCATGCCGGCGGCGCGCAAGCGAGCCAGTTCCCGACGCGAGTGCTGACGGCCTTCCTTGTAGGGATACAGCGCAAACTGCTCGATCTTGGAGCCGCGAATGGCGGTGTGCAGGTCATAGTGCAGGCGGGTACGGCCCTCTTTATAGAAAAAAAAGGCCGTTGCCAGACGCTCCAGCGCACAGGCACGCAATGCCTCGACACCACTGGACTGCTCATGACGCCGGTTGAACAGACGGTTGACGTCGTGCTCGATATACCGCGCGCCCGTGCGCATCGCCTCGGGGTTGCCGAACAGGAACAGCACACGCGCCCGCGGCTTGATCTCCCCCCTGGCAATGCCATGCAGGAGTTCGTCGAGCAACTCGATCGGTGCAGTCTCGTTGCCATGAATACCCGCAGACAGCAGCAGGTCCATGCCATCGTCACGCCCCTCGGGCGGGGTCACTTCAAGCGCCCCCTCGTCGAGCCAGCGCATGCGCACGCCTTCGACAGTCAGCTGGGTCTTCTCTGCCGGTTCACGACCGGCAAGGGTCAGTTCAAGCAGTTTGCCGAGGGCGAGCATGGGCGGTGTTCCTTAGTGGTGATGCCCGCAATCGGGGCCGTGGACGTGGTCGTCATCTTCGCCAGCATCGGCCGGCTCCATTTCCAGCTGCAGGCTCACCAGGTTGGTGGCCAGCGGGCGCAGCAGCAGGTTGGCATACTCGGCGTCGCCTTCTTCAACATCGACACCGATCAGCAGCTGGCCGCGGCCATCCTGCTGAATCCATACTTCCTTGCCTTGCCACAGCACGGCAAAACGGGTGCAGGAAGTTTCCAGCTGGGTGCCATCTTCATCTTCGAGGATCAGCTGCAGGGCGTCGGACATAATCGAGTTCTCTTTCAAGGTTGGAGTTGGAACGGATACACCGAACCCAGCTTGAGGATC
This sequence comes from Pseudomonas palmensis, assembly GCF_017848315.1. Taxonomy (GTDB): domain Bacteria; phylum Pseudomonadota; class Gammaproteobacteria; order Pseudomonadales; family Pseudomonadaceae; genus Aquipseudomonas; species Aquipseudomonas palmensis. The sequence goes on along the minus strand of NZ_JAFKEC010000015.1, from coordinate 90,326 downwards.
TGGGTCAGCTCATCCAGTGCCGTGCGACATTCCAGCAACAGCTGCGGGTCAGCCAGGTCGCGTTCGCTCAGGCTGTCGCGGTAGTGCCTGTCGACCCATTGGGTCAGGGTGTCGTACAGCGGCGCGGTCATGATAACCCCTGGGTTGACGGCCGCCAGCTCCGTATCGTTGAGCGCCACGCGCAAACGCAGGCACGCGGGGCCGCCGCCATTCTGCATGCTCTGCTTGAGGTCGAAGACCTTGACCTCGGTCACCGGCCCGCCCTGGCCGGTCAAGGCCGACAGATAGGCCCAGACCCGCTCGTTATTGCGGCATTCCTCCGGCACGATCAGCAGCATCGAACCGTCTTCACGGGACAGCAACTGACTGTTGAACAGATACGAACGCACGGCGTCCTCGACCGTCACCTGGGCCCGCGGCACGCAGATGGCCTTGAACTTGCCGCCACATCCGGCCAGTTTAGCCTGCAGCTCGGCCAGCACCGCTTCGGTGTCGAGGAAAGCATCCTCGTGATAGAACAGCACCTCGCCGTTGCCTACCGCGATCACATCGTTGTGAAACACGCCTTGGTCGATCACGGCAGGGTTCTGCTGAGCATAGACCACGCCGTCGGCACTCAGGCCATGCAGCCGGGCAACCGCCTGGGAAGCCTCCAGGGTCTGGCGGGCCGGGTATTTGTGCGGCGCCGGGTAGCGCGCATCGAATGCACTGCGCCCGAACACGAAGAACTCCACGCCCGGTTCGCCATAGGCACGGCAGAAGCGCGTGTGGTTGGCAGCACCTTCGTCACCGAACTGCGCCACCGCCGGCAACGCGGCATGGTGGGCAAAGTGCTGCGTATTGGCGAACATCGCGCCCAGCACACGACTGGTGGTCGGGTGCTCGATACTGCGGTGGTACTTGCAGTTCAGGTTGGCCGCCGTGAAGTGCACGCGTCCGTCGGCCGTATCGGCGCTCGGGCTGACCGTGGCGGCGTTGGCCACCCACATGCTGGACGCAGAGCAACTGGCGACCAGCAACGGCATCGCCTCCCTGGCCGCCCGCTCGATGACCTGCGCATCGCTGCCGCTAAAGCCCAGGCGACGCAGCGCAGCCACATCCGGACGCTCCTGCGGGGCCAGTACGCCCTGCACAAAGCCCATCTCCATCAGCGCCTTCATCTTCGCCAGGCCCTGGCGCGCCGCTTCACGCGGGTTGGATGCCTGCTGGCTGTTGCTCTGCGAAGCAACGTTGCCGTAGGACAGCCCGCCGTAGTTGTGCGTCGGCCCCACCAGGCCATCAAAATTCACTTCAAATGATTTCATCGGCTAAGGCTCCGTGAAGCTGTTGTTATAGGGTGACGCCGGGCGTCAGCGTGGCGGGCAGCACAAGGCTGGATGCCTCCAGCGACGCCACCGGGTAGGCGCAGTAGTCGGCCGCGTAATAGGCGCTCGCCCGATGGTTGCCACTGGCCCCGACACCACCGAACGGTGCGCTGCTGGCGGCACCGGTCAGTTGCTTGTTCCAGTTGACGATACCGGCGCGGCTTTCCAGCCAGAACTGCTGGTAGCGCGCCTCGGAATCGGACAACAGCCCTGCGGCCAGGCCGTACTGGGTGTTGTTGGCTTCGCGGATCGCGGCATCGAAATCGCTGTAGCGGATAACCTGCAGCAGCGGCCCGAAGAACTCCTCGTCCGGGCGCTCGGCCACCGAGGTCACGTCGATGATGCCCGGGGTCAGCAACGCCGCATCGGCCTGTGGCTGGGTCATCGGCAGCAGCGACTGTGCGCCGCTGGCCAGCAACTGGGCCTGGGCATCGAGCAGCGCGCGGGCTGCCCCCAGGGAGATCACCGAGCCCATGAACGGCGCCGGCTGCTGATCGAACGCGCCCACCGAAATGTTCCGGCTGACGGCCACCAGCCGCGCCAGCAGGGTGTCGCCCCATTCGCCTTGGGGTACCAGCAGGCGGCGTGCACAGGTGCAGCGCTGGCCGGCGGAAATGAAGGCCGACTGAATGATGGTGTATACCGCAGCGTCCAGGTCCTGCACCTGGTCGACCACCAGGGGGTTGTTGCCCCCCATCTCCAGGGCCAGGATCTTGTCGGGGCGCCCCGAAAACTGCTGGTGCAGCAGGTTGCCGGTGCGGCTGGAGCCGGTGAAGAACAGGCCGTCGATGCCGGGGTTGGCCGCCAGGGCCACCCCGGTTTCCCGCGCCCCCTGCACCAGGTTGAGCACGCCAGCCGGCAGCCCGGCCTCGATCCAGCACCTGAGCGTCAGCTCGGCCACTTTCGGCGTGAGCTCGCTGGGCTTGAACACCACGCTGTTACCGGCCAGCAGCGCCGGCACGATATGCCCGTTGGGCAGGTGGCCCGGGAAGTTGTACGGGCCGAACACCGCCACCACACCGTGGGGTTTGTGCCGCAGTACCGCCGTGGCGTCAGCCAGCGGGCCGCTCTTCTCGCCGGTACGTTCGCGGTAGCTCTGCACCGAAATGGCCACCTTGTTGACCATGCTGGTCACTTCGGTGGTGGCCTCCCACAGCGGCTTGCCGGTTTCTTCGCCGATGTAGCGGGCCAGTTCATCGGCGTGGGCCTTGAGGCTCGCGGCAAAGGCTTCGAGCACGCTGATACGCGCCTCCAGCGGTTGGCGAGCCCAGCCAGCAAAGGCTTGACGCGCAGCCTGTACTGCGGCCTCGACCTGCCCCGCGTCGGCGCCCTGGCCCTGCCAGATCACCTGCTGGCTGACCGGGTTCAGCGACTGCAGGGCCTCGCCCTGGCCGGCCTGCCATGTACCGGCAATGTAGTGCGTGGTCATTATTTGGCCTCCCGTGCTGCGGACAGTGGCACCGCACGTACCTGGTCACCGGCGCTCAGGCGCAGGCGCTTGGCCGTAAGCGGGTCGACCACCAGGGTGCCCGCAGCCAAGCGCGCGGGCGCTGCGGTGATACGGCAGTCCTCGCGCTTGCGGTTGTGGATGATGAAAGGGGTGGCATCGTCGCCCGGCGTGCCGATCGCCAGCACCAGGGCCTGGCTGTCGTGCACCGCGCGAATCTTGCTGGTCTGGCACTCGACCGCCGGGCCCGCGTCGAAGATGTCGACGTAGCCCTGATAGCTGAAGCCTTCGCTCTGCAGCATGGCCAGCGCCGGTTCGGTATCGGTGTGCACGCGCCCGATCACATTGCGCGCCGCCTCGGACAGAAAGCAGGTGTACAGCGGGAACTTGGGCATCAGCTCGGCGATGAACGCCTTGTTGCCGACCCCCGTCAGGTAGTCGGCCTGGCTGAACTCCATCTTGAAGAAGTGTCGGCCCAGGCTCTCCCAGAAGGGCGAACGGCCCTGCTCGTCGGACATGCCGCGCATTTCTGCAATGATCTTGTTGCCGAACAGCTCGCTGAATTCGGCAATGAACAGCAGGCGAGCCTTGGCCAGCAGGCGACCATTGAGGCCACTGCGGTAGTCGCTGCGCAGAAACAGGGAGCACAACTCGGAGTTGCCGGTCAGGTCGTTGGCCAGAAACAGCGTGGGGATCTCGCGGTAGATGTCCAGTTCCTGGGACGCGCTGACGGTCAGGCCCACCCGGTAGTTGTACCAGGGTTCACGCAGCCCAACGGCACCGGCGATGGCCGAAATGCCCACCACTTCGCCTTCGTCGTTCTCGAGCACGAACAGGTAGTCGGCATCGCCACGCTCGGCTTCGCCGCGGAAGGTCTTCTCGGCCCAGCCCACCCGGTGGGCCAGGCGCTCTTCGTTGGCCGGCAGAGTGGTCAGGCCGGTGGTGCCGGTGCTGCGCGCCAGCTCGATCAGCGCCGGTAGGTCGCTGCTGCGTACGGGACGAACAATCATGCTATCTCCTCGGGCAGGTGCCTGCTGGCCCCTGCGAAACTCGACCTGGGGTAGCCAGGCAATCAGACCGCGACCAGGCGCACGCTGGCGCCCTCACCCACTCCCAGCGCCTCGGCGGCGGCCAGGTCCAGCTGCACCGGCTTGCCAGGGGCCCAGTCCAGCTCCAGCATCACGGCGCGGTAATCCTGCAACTGGCCGTTGGATACCAGGTACGGGCGCCCACCCTTGACGGCCTGCTCCTGCAGCTTGACCGGCACCAGCCGGCTCTGGGCGATGGAGCGGATGCCGGACACTCGCGCATGCAGGGTCGGCCCACCGTCGAAGATGTCGATGTAGTGATCGGTCTCGAAGCCTTCGCGCATCAGGATGTCGAAGGTGATCTGCGCGCGCGGGTGCACCTGGCCCATGGCCTCCTGCGCGGCATCCGGCAGCAGGGGCACATAGATGGGGTAATGCGGCATCAGCTCGGCAAGGAATGTACGGCTCTTGAGCCCGCACAGGCGCTCGGCGGCAGCGTAGTTGAGGTCGAAGAAGTTGCGCCCGATGGCATCCCAGAACGGCGAGTCGCCGTGCTCGTCGCTGTAGCCGACGATCTCGGTCACCACCGAATCGGCAAACCGCTCCGGGTGCGCTGCCATGAACAGCAGCCGGCCGCGGGAATTGAGCTCGGCCCAGCCGGTGCCCACCAGTTCGGGCAGCACGTAGAAGCTGGTCAGCAGGCTGTTGCCGGTCAGGTCGTGACACTGCGACAGCACATGGATCTTGTTGTGGATCTTCAGCTCGCGCGAGGCGTGCACGAAGGTCTCGTTGCGAAAACTGTAGAACGGCTCGGAATAGCCGGCCGAGGCCACGATGGCCGAACAGCCGACCAGCTTGCCGGTCTCGCTGTCTTCGAGCACGAAGAAGTAGCTCTCCTCGCCATTGAAGCTGACTTCGGCGGCAAAGGAGGTTTCGGACGCGGCGATCTTGTCGCCCAGGCGACCGGCATCATCCGGCAGGGACGTGACACCGATGGGACTGTCCGCGGCCAGACGCTGCACTTCACCCAGGTCAGCCATTTGCGCGGGGCGCATCACCAGCATGGTGTCACTCCTTTAGGGAAAATCGGGCCGACAGCTGCCGGCGCAGAAGAAGCGGCACGTGCCACGGGCACGGGCCACCAGAATCGGTTCGCTGGCCACCGGGGCCAGCGAAGGACCGCAGGCCGGTATCAGACCTTGGTCAGTGCAGCGGCAGCGCGTTCGAAGCGGTCAAGGCCTTCATCGATGTCGGCATCTTCCACCACCAGGCTGGGGGCGAAACGCACCACGTCCGGGCCGGCCTGCAAAACCATCAGGCCTTCTTTCTCGGCAGCGTTGAACACGTCCTTGGCCTTGCCCTTCCAGGCATCGGACAACACGCAACCGATCAGCAGGCCCAGGCCGCGGACCTGGGTGAACAGGCCGTACTGCTGGCCGATCTTCTCTAGGCGCGCCTTGAAGCGCTCGTGCTTGGCCTTGACGCCCGCCAGCACTTCAGGGGTATTGACCACATCCAGCACCGCAGAGGCCACGGCGCAGCCCAACGGGTTGCCGCCATAGGTGGTGCCGTGGGTGCCCACGGCCAGGTGCTTGGCCAGCGCTTCGGTGGTCAGCATCGCGGCAATCGGGAAACCACCGCCCAGGCTCTTGGCGCTGGTCAGGATGTCGGGGGTCACGCCGTAGTGCATGTAGGCGAACAGCTCGCCGGTACGGCCGACGCCGGTCTGCACTTCGTCGAAGATCAGCAGTGCGTTGTGCTTGTCGCACAGCTCGCGCGCGCCTTGCAGATAGGCCTTGTCGGCCGGCACCACGCCGCTCTCGCCCTGGATCGGCTCGATCACCACCGCGCAGGTCTTGTCGCTGATCTGCGCCTTGAGCGCTTCGAGGTCGTTGTACGGCACATGGCTGATGCCGGTGATCTTAGGGCCGAAGCCGTCGGAGTACTTGGGCTGGCCACCGACGCTCACGGTGAACAGGGTGCGACCGTGGAAGCTGTTCACGGTAGCGATGATCTCGTGCTTTTCAGGGCCGAAGCGGTCGTGGGCGACACGACGGGCCAGCTTGAAGGCGGCCTCGTTGGCCTCGGCGCCGGAGTTGCAGAAGAACGCACGCTCGGCAAAGGTGGCGTCGACCAGCTTGTGGGCCAGACGCAGGGCTGGCTCGTTGGTGAACACGTTGGACACGTGCCACAGCTTGTTGGCCTGCTCGGTCAGCGCACCGACCAGCGCCGGGTGGGCGTGCCCCAGGACGTTTACGGCGATGCCGCCAGCGAAATCGATCAGCTCGCGCCCCGCCTGGTCCCATACACGGGAGCCCTGGCCACGCACGGGGATGAAAGCGGCCGGCGCATAGTTGGGGACCATTACCTGGTCGAAATCGGCGCGTTGCACCGGAGCTTGCTCAACGGACATCGGAGTCTCCTGAAGAGGAACGCCTGCCTGGAACTGGCGAGCGATGGGGGGATTGTAAGGACTGATGAACGCCCGGCCTTGCCGCCAAGCGACAACTTCTTATAGCGCCAAACCCTGTTTTGCCAAGGCTTTCGGCAATGCGACAAATAGGGTCGCAAAGGCGCAGTTTAAACGGTGCGCGGTGCTGGCGGGGAGATTGTGTCACGCACGGATTTGCGGGGGCTTCTTCGCTGGCAAGCCAGCGCCCTCGGGCCGGTGCAGCCCCCTTCGACGCTGCGGGCGCTGGTTTGCCGCCGAAGGTCGCGCTGCGCTACCGAATCAGCCGCGCTCGGCAGGCGCCGACGACAACTCGAACGGGCTGTTGCTGCGGCGCTGGTTGCGGTCTTCGCGTGGCGTTGCGCCAAAGAAGTTGCGGTACGCGCTGGAAAAATGCGGCCCCGACGAGAACCCGCACGACAGGCCGATCTGGATGATCGACTTGCTGGTCTGCATCAGCATCTGGCGCGCCTTGTTCAAGCGCAGCTCCAGGTAATACTGGCTGGGCACCCTATTGAGGTACTGCTTGAAGATCCGCTCCAGCTGCCGGCGCGATACGCACACATGCTGGGCAATCTCGTCGGTGGTCAACGGCTCTTCGATATTGGCCTCCATCAGCAGCACCGCCTGGGTCAGCTTCGGATGGCTGGAGCCCAGGCGATTCTGCAGCGGGATGCGCTGACGCTCGCCCCCCTCGCGAATGCGCTCGACCACCAGCTCTTCGGACACCGCACCGGCAAGCTCGGCGCCATGGTCACGGGCCAGCACGGCCAGCAGCAGGTCCAGTACCGACATGCCACCACAGGCGGTCAGCCGATCGCGATCCCAGTCGAACAGGTGGCTGGTGGCGATGACCTTGGGGAAGCGCTCGGCGAAGTCATCCTGCCAGCGCCAGTGCACCGCGGCGCGATAACCATCCAGCAGGCCCAGCTGGGCCAGCGGATACACACCTGCCGAAAGACCGCCCACCACGCACCCCGAGCGCACCAGTTGCTTGAGCGCGCTGCCCAGCGCCGCGCCTACCGCCTGCGGCGGCTCATCGGCCAGCAGAAACAGCTTCTGGCAACCTTCCAGCCGCCCCACCCAGGCTTCGCCAGGCAAGCGCCAGGCGCCCTCCGGCGCAGGTTCGGCCTGCAGGAACAGCAGCTCGTAGACCACTTCGGGGTGCACCTTCTGGGCCACCCGCAAGACCTCTTCGGCCAGCGCCAGGGTCAAGGCCTTGGTGCTGGGCCAGAGGAGAAAACCGATTCGCTGGGTGGTCATTGGGTAAGGTCCGAAACCTGAGAGGAGTCTGGGAGAAAAGCCTCGATCGAGGCGCAGCATGCCCTATTCTGGTGCAAAGCGGCAGCCTCGAACTGTAGCACGGTCGATTATTTCAGGCTGCCGGACAGGAACTGCTGCAACCGCTCGGACTGCGGGTTGACCAGCACTTCACGCGGGTTGCCGCTCTCTTCGACCACACCCTTGTGCAGGAACACCAGCTGGTTGGACACCTCGCGGGCGAAGCCCATCTCGTGGGTCACCACAACCATGGTGCGGCCTTCCTGGGCCAGCGCCTGCATCACCTTGAGCACATCGCCCACCAGCTCCGGGTCCAGCGCCGAGGTCGGCTCGTCGAACAGCATCACTTCAGGCTCCATCGCCAGTGCACGGGCAATCGCCACACGCTGCTGCTCACCACCGGACATATGGCCCGGGTAGGCATCCTTGCGATGGGACACACCGACCTTGGCCAGATAGTGCTCGGCCTTTTCCAGCGCGTCCTTGCGGCTCATGCCCAGCACGTGCACCGGTGCCTCGATGATGTTCTCCAGCGCAGTCATGTGCGACCACAGGTTGAAGTGCTGGAACACCATCGACAGGCGCGAGCGCATGCGCTGCAACTGCTTGGGGTCGGCCGCCTTCAGCGCGCCGTCCTTGTTCGCCACCAGCTTCAACTCTTCGTTGTTGAGCAGGATCTTGCCGGCATGCGGCTGCTCGAGCAGGTTGATGCAGCGCAGGAAGGTGCTCTTGCCCGAGCCGCTGGAGCCGATGATGCTGATCACATCGCCCGCCTTGGCCGCCAGGGACACACCCTTGAGCACTTCGTGACTGCCATAGCGTTTGTGCAGGTCTTGGACTTCGAGTTTGTACATGCTGTCGGTTCTCACAAAGCGTCAGTCCCGGGCCTGCGCCCGGGGCGAAAAAGTTGCCGCCGGGCTCAGCCCTTGCGCGGCGCCAGGTAGCCGAGCCAGCGGCGTTCAGCCAGCTTGAACAGGCGCACCAGAATGAAGGTCAGGCACAGGTAGAACACACCGGCGGTGATGTACGCCTCGAACGGCAGGTAGTACTGGGCATTGACCGTGCGCGCCGCACCGGTGATGTCGATCAGGGTCACGATCGACGCCAGGCTGGTGGTCTGCAGCATCATGATCACTTCATTGCTGTATTGCGGCAGTGCCCGGCGCAGGGCCGAGGGCAGCAGGATGCGGCGGTACATCTTGACCCGCGACATGCCCATCGCCTTGGCCGCCTCGATCTCGCCGTGGGGCGTGGCCTTGAGGCTGCCGGCGATGATCTCGGCGGTGTAGGCACTGGTATTGATGGCAAAGGCCAGGCACGCACAGAAGGTCGCACTGGACAGCCACGGCCACAGGAAGCTCTCGCGCACCGCCTCGAACTGGGCCAGCCCGTAATAGATCAGAAACAGCTGTACCAGCATCGGCGTGCCACGAATCACGTAGGTGTAGAGCCAGGCGCTCATGTTCACCAGCGGCTGCTTGGACACCCGCATCAGGCCCAGCGGCACTGCCACCAGCAGGCCGAACAGCAACGACAGCGCCAGCAGCTTGAGCGTGGTCAGCATGCCGCTCAGGTACAGCGGCATGGCTTCCCAGATGACGTTGTAATCGAAAATCATAGATCAGCCGCCTTTACGCCAACCGAGTAGCGTTTCTCGAGGTAACGCAGGGCCAGCAACGAGACGCTGGTGATCACCAGGTACAACGCCGCGACCGCCAGGAAGAACGTGAACGGCTCGCGGGTCGCGTCCGCCGCCTGCTTGGCCTTGAACATCATGTCTTGCAGGCCCACCACCGAAATCAGTGCGGTGGCCTTGGTCAGTACCAGCCAGTTGTTGGTGAAGCCAGGGATCGCCAGGCGAATCATCTGCGGCACCAGCACCCGGAAGAAGATCTGCAGGCCGCTCATGCCATAGGCCATGCCGGCTTCGGCCTGCCCCTTGGGGATGGCCATGAAAGCGCCGCGGAAGGTTTCGGACAGGTATGCACCAAAGATGAAGCCCAGGGTACCGATACCCGCCATCAGCGGATTGAGGTCGATGTAATCGTCGAAACCGAGCAAGGGTGCGACGCGGTTGAGCAGGTCCTGACCGCCGTAGAAGATCAGCAGGATCAGCACCAGGTCGGGGATCCCGCGGATCACCGTGGCGTACAGGTCGCCCAGCCAGGCCAGCCAGCGCACCGGCGACAGCCGCAGCGCCACGCCGATCAGGCCCAGTACGATGGCCAGGGCCATGGACGACAAGGCGAGCTGTAGCGTCAGCCATGCTCCATCGAGGATGACTGCCCCGTAGCCTTTCAACATGTTGAGGTCCTCGACCTTAGGGATGAAAAAATGGTGCAAACCTCAGCGCTTCTGCTGCTTGCACCATTGAACAGGTGAAACGTCGACGGATTACTGCGCGTCAGGGCCGTAGATGTCGAAGTTGAAGTACTTGTCCTGGATCTTCTTGTACTCGCCATTGGCACGGATGCCGTCGATGGCGGTGTTGATCTTGTCCTTCAGGGCGTCGCCCTTGCGCACGGCGATACCGATACCGTCACCGAAGTACTTGGCGTCGGTGAAGGACGGGCCTACGAATGCATAGCCCTTGCCGGCGTCGGTCTTGAGGAAGCCGTCTTCGAGCAGGGTCGCATCGGCCACGGTGCCATCCAGACGACCGGCGGCAACGTCCAGGTAGATTTCGTTCTGGGTGCCGTAGGGAACGATGGTGGCGCCTTTGGGGGCCAGCACTTCCTTGGCGAAACGGTCGTGGATCGAGCCACGCTGAACGCCGATCTTCTTGCCCTTGAGTTCGTCCAGGCTGTCGCTGACGGTGGTACCGTCCTTCATCACCAGGCGGGCCGGCGTGAGGTAGTAGCGCTTGGTGAAGTCCACGGACTTCTTGCGATCATCGGTGATCGACATGGACGACAGGATGGCGTCGATCTTGCGCACCTTGAGCGCCGGGATCAGGCCGTCGAACTCCTGCTCGACCCAAACGCACTTGACCTTCATCTCTGCACACAGCGCGTTGCCGATGTCGTAGTCGAAGCCCACGATGCTGCCGTCCGGCGCCTTGGAAGCGAACGGTGGGTAGGCGGCCTCGATGCCGATCTTCAGTGGTTTTTCATCAGCCAGCGATGCCAGGGAAAACACGGACAGCGCCAGGGCGCCAAGCAGTGCGAGTTTCTTCATCTGGGAACTCCATCGGTAAAGGGCAATACGTGACAGGCCGATTGGCCGTCGACGTTGCGAATGGGTACAACGCGAGCTGCGCAGGGCTCGACGAAACAGGGTCGAGGCATCACGAGCGAGTGATTGGCATTTTAGCGACAGCTCCGAACCCGATATTTCTTCAATGCGACAACTAGTTACAGAAGCGCCGGAAGTCAGGGCCGGAGATATTGACAGCTTTCGCGGAATATGCAAAAGCGAGAGACAAATAACCTATCAATCAAGCAATAACCGCGCCCATTATTGGCAAAGCCTTGTAATCCGGCAAGTGCAGCGTGGCAGCCATGCAAAATTGGCGTGGTGGATGCGCCCGGATCGGGCGGCGGCGTTTCCCAATGCCCCGTTTGTGTGCGAAACCGGTGACAGAAAAGGTTACCGATGAAAGTCGGCGTAACAGGCATGAAAAAGCCCCGCAGTGCGGGGCTTTGTGCTGACAGCCAACCGGCCCTATCGCCGGCAGGCCGACCCCTACAAGGGCCGGCCTGCCGGCGATGACTCAGGCCGACGCCAGGTTCATCGACTTGTGCGTGTCGATCAGGTGCTGCACCACACCCGGGTCGGCCAGCGTCGAGATGTCGCCCAGGCCGTCGTACTCGGCCGTGGCGATCTTGCGCAGGATACGGCGCATGATCTTGCCCGAGCGGGTTTTAGGCAGCCCTGGCGCCCACTGGATCACGTCTGGCGAGGCGATCGGCCCGATCTCCTTGCGCACCCAGTTCTTCAGCTCCAGACGCAATGCTTCGCTCGGCTCCTCGCCACCGTTGAGCGTGACGTAGACATAGATGCCCTGCCCCTTCAGATCATGCGGCACACCGACGACCGCCGCCTCGGCGACCTTCGGGTGCGCAACCATGGCGCTCTCGATCTCGGCGGTCCCCATGCGGTGGCCCGAGACGTTGAGTACGTCGTCGACCCGGCCGGTGATCCAGTAGTAGCCGTCTTCGTCGCGGCGCGCGCCGTCACCGGTGAAGTACATGCCGCGGAAGGTCTTGAAGTAGGTGTCGACGAAACGGTCGTGATCGCCGTACAGCGAACGCGACTGGCCCGGCCACGAATCGAGGATCACCAGGTTGCCCTCGGCGGCGCCGTCGATCAGGTTGCCCAGGTTGTCCACCAGCGCCGGCACCACGCCGAAGAACGGACGGGTGGCCGAGCCCGGCTTGAGCGCAGTGGCGCCCGGCAGCGGGCTGATCAGGATGCCGCCGGTCTCGGTCTGCCACCAGGTGTCGACGATCGGGCAACGCTCCTTGCCCACGGTGGTGTGGTACCAGTTCCAGGCTTCAGGGTTGATCGGCTCGCCCACCGAGCCCAGCAGGCGCAGGCTCGAACCGTCGGCATCCTTCATGGCCGCCTGACCTTCGGCCATCATCGCGCGAATGGCGGTGGGCGCGGTGTAGAGGATGTTGACCTTGTGCTTGTCGACGATCTTCGCCACACGGGTGATGTCCGGGTAGTTCGGCACGCCTTCGAACAGCAGGGTGGTGGCGCCGTTGGCCAGCGGGCCATAGACGATGTAGCTGTGACCGGTTACCCAGCCCACGTCGGCGGTGCACCAGTACACGTCACCAGGGCGATAGTCGAACACGCGCTCATGGGTCAGCGAGGCGTACACCAGGTAGCCGCCAGTGGTGTGCAGCACGCCCTTGGGCTTGCCGGTGGAGCCGGAGGTATAGAGGATGAACAGCGCTTCTTCGGCGCCCATCTCTTTCGGCGCGCAGTGGGCAGAAGCCACTTTCATCAGGTCTTCGTACCAGATGTCGCGGTGCTGGTGCCAGGCAATGTCGCCACCGGTGCGCTTGCACACGATGATCTTCTGCACGCTGGCGGTTTCCGGGTTGGTCAGCGCCAGGTCGACGTTGGCCTTGAGTGCGGTACGACGCCCGCCACGCAGCCCTTCGTCGGCGGTGATCACGACCTTGGACTTGCAGTCGATGATGCGCCCGGCCAGCGCCTCGGGCGAGAAGCCGCCGAACACCACCGAGTGGATCGCGCCGATACGCGCGCACGCCAGCATGGCGACCACGGCTTCGGGAATCATCGGCATGTAGATGGTCACCACGTCGCCGCGGTGCACGTCCTGGCCACGCAGGGCGTTGGCGAACTTGCAGACCTGCTCGTGCAGTTCGCGATAGGTGATGTTGCGGTGCTCGGAAGGGTCGTCGCCTTCCCAGATGATCGCCAGCTGATCGCCACGCTCGGCCAGGTGACGGTCCAGGCAGTTGTAGGAAACGTTCAGAGTGCCGTCGGCAAACCACTTGATGTCGACATGGTGGTCGTCGAACGAGGTCTGCTTGACCTTGGTGAAGGGCTTGATCCACTCGAGGCGCTGAGCTTGCTCGCGCCAGAAGCCGTCAGGGTTGATCACCGACTGCTGGTACATGGCCTTGTAGGTCGCCTCGTCGGTCAGCGTGTTGGCCGCAACCTCGGGACGCACGGGATACAGGGGAGCCGCACTCATCTTTGTTACCTCGGTGTAATAGTTGTTTTTGTATGACCTCGTTTTAACTGTACCAGAGCGCCAAGGGCCATTCGACGTTGGTAGTAACGGGACCTGCATTTGGTCCAACACTGCGCGTCGACCGCTCTGGCACGGGCGTTCCAGCGCGGCAACAGATAGAAAAATAAATCCCGAGGTGAAATTTCAACTGATTGTTACAGTTTCCGCCAACAGTGTTTATCAAAACGGGCTCTGTTTCGGGGCCCGCCACACTCCTAGAATTCACCTCGCCAGCAACGGCAACGCGAATTAACTGGTAACAGCCCCCACGAAGGCATGTTAATCCCGCGATAACCCTGAAAGTTTCAACTTGCTGCACACGCCGCGCCACAAGCGCAGCGTGACCCCTTACGACCTTAGACAGGTAACTTGAAGATGAAAGCTTTACTGGTATTGGCACTCGGTAGTTTTTGCGCATCGGCCATGGCGGCTGAAGTTGCAGATGTTTCCGCCGAGCAGATTCCGGTTGAACAATACAGTTACTCGCAACATCTGGACATCGCCAAAGTCATTTCCATGACCGAAGTCCCGAACGTCTGCGAAGTGGTTCCGGCCCGCATGACCTACGAGGACTCCCAAGGCCAGAAGCACATTCTCGAATACCGCGTCATGGGTAACGGGTGCTCCAACGGCTGATAGAGCACACTGACGGTAGTTGCGCCTCGGGCCTTGTGTCGACGAGGCGCACCCTCGCTGCAAACAGTAACTTCCCCGCCTTTAAAGTCACTCCACAACTTTACCGATTGCGTAATCACGCAACTTGTTGGCAATGGTGGTATGCGAAACGCCCAGGCGTTTACCCAGTGCTCTGCTACTGGGGAATTCACCCTGCAAACTTTCAAGTACGGCTTTTTCGAAACGACCGACTATTTGCGACAAGTCACCTTCCAGGGAAAACTCGCCCAAAGGTTGGCGCGCGCCATAATCGGGCAGGCGAATATGCTCGGCCTTGACCACCCCGCCGTCGCACAATGAAACCGCCTGGAACAGTACGTTCTCCAGTTGCCGCACGTTGCCCGGCCAATGGTATTGGCTCAGGCGCTCCATCGCCGCCGGTGCCAGGCTCGGCAACGGGCAGCCAATCTGACGGCTGGCCTGGTCGAGAAAATGCTCCACCAGCGGCGCCAGGCCGTCCAGGCACTCGCGCAGCGGTGGAATGTGCAGCGACAGTACGTTGAGGCGGTGATACAGGTCCTGGCGAAACTCGCCGCGGGCGCACAACTCCGACAAGTCCACCTGGGTCGCGCAGATCACCCGCACATCCAGGTACACCTCCTCGTCACTGCCCACCCGGCGAAAGCAACCGTCCTGCAGAAAGCGCAACAGCTTCACCTGCAGGCGCGGGCTCATCTCACCCACGCCGTCGAGAAACAGCGTGCCGCCCGCGGTCAGTTCCAGCAGGCCAAGCTTGCCCTCGGCGCGGGCGCCTTCGAACGCCCCCGGCCCGTAGCCGAACAGCTCGGTCTCGGCCATCGACTCGGGCAGCCCGGCACAGTTGAGCGCCATCAGCGGCGCCTGCCCACGCGGACTGGCCAGGTGGCAGGCACGGGCCAGCAGCTCCTTGCCGGTACCGGTCTCGCCCTCGATCAGCAGTGGCGCATCCAGCGGCGCCATGCGACGTGCCTCGCGCACCACCGCCGCCATCACCCTGGAGCTCTGGAAAATGCTGTCGAACCCACGCAGCTCCTGCTTGCGCACGTTGTAGATGCGTTCGCCGATGCGGTCAGCCCGGTGCAGGGTCAGCACGGCCCCTGCCAGCGCCTCGCTGTCATCGTGCTCGGACTGCAGCGGTGCGATATCGGCCAGGAACACATCGCCTTTGATCTTCACCCGCAAGCCGTTGATGCGTGACTTGTTGGCCCGCACCAACTCCGGCAGGTCGAAATCCTCGGCATACCGCGACAATGCAATGCCCGGCACTTCGTCCACCCGCACCCCGAGCAACTGCGCCGCCGAACGGTTGGCCGCGACGATCGAGCCCCCCATGTCGATCGACAGCACGGGAAAATCCAGCGCACCCAGCAAGGCATTGAGCTCCATGTGCCGGCGCTCGCTGGGCATCAGGCCCACCCGCTTGACCCCGAACACGCCGGTAATGGCTTCGAACTTGGGGCGCAGCGCCTGGAACTGCAGGTTGATCAGGTTCGGGCAGTGCAGGTAGATGGCATTGCCATGCTCGCCCCCCACCTCGCCGCGGGCCACGTTGATCCCGTACTCGACCAGCAGGTTGAGCATGTCGCGCAAGATACCGATGCGGTTCTGGCAGTGCACTTTGATACGCATGAAAGGTCCTACAAACAAGAAGACGAGGCCAACTATCTGCACAACGGCATGAATTCTCGTAAAGAATACGTTACAAAAAGGCGGATTCACAGCTACCAGCACCTGCGTTTTTTCGGCACTTCGGCACCACCGTAAAATCTGCGTTACAAAAATACGGTTGAACCGCCCGCCGGGCACGAGGCAACGGGATGCAAACACCAGGGTGAGGGGGTATTCCTAGGGCATGGCGAAAGCCACCCTATAACAATAAAGGCCCTCATCAGGAGAGCAGCATGAAACAGACGCACTACGTGGCCCGCGAGCCCGATGCGCAGGGTTTTATCGATTACCCGCCGCAGGAACATGCGGTGTGGAATACCCTGATCACCCGCCAGCTGAAGGTGATCGAGGGGCGCGCGTGCCAGGAGTACCTGGACGGCATCGAACAACTGAACCTGCCTCATGACCGCATTCCGCAACTAAGCGAGATAAACCAGGTACTGGGCGCCACCACCGGCTGGCAAGTTGCCCGCGTGCCGGCCCTGATCCCCTTCCAGACCTTCTTCGAACTGCTGGCCAGCAAGCGCTTTCCGGTGGCCACCTTCATTCGCACCGAAGAAGAACTCGACTATCTGCAAGAGCCCGACATCTTTCACGAGATCTTCGGCCACTGCCCGCTGCTGACCAACCCCTGGTTTGCCGAATTCACCCACACCTACGGCAAACTCGGCCTGGCCGCGACCAAGGAACAGCGCGTCTACCTGGCCCGCCTGTACTGGATGACCATCGAGTTCGGTCTGGTGGACACCCCGCAGGGCCGCAGGATCTACGGCGGCGGCATCCTCTCCTCGCCCAAGGAAACCGTCTACAGCCTGTCCGACGAACCGGAACACCAGGCCTTCGATCCGCTCGAGGCCATGCGCACGCCGTATCGCATCGATATCCTGCAGCCGGTGTACTTCGCCCTGCCGCAGCTCAAGCGCTTGTTCGACCTGGCCCACGAAGACATCATGGGCATGGTTCAACGCGCCATGCAGCTGGGCCTGCACGCCCCCAAATTCCCCCCCAAGGTGGCCGCTTGAGCCACCCTGTACACCTATAACAACCACTTGCGGAAGAATCACCTATGAACGCCTTGAACCAAGCCCATTGCGAAGCCTGCCGTGCCGACGCCCCACAGGTCAGCGACGAAGAACTGCCGGTACTGATCAAGCAGATCCCGGATTGGAACATCGAAGTGCGCGACGGCATCATGCAGCTGGAAAAAGTGTTCCTGTTCAAGAATTTCAAACATGCCCTGGCGTTCACCAACGCAGTGGGCGAAATCTCCGAAGCCGAAGGCCATCACCCTGGCCTGCTGACCGAGTGGGGCAAGGTCACCGTGACCTGGTGGAGCCACTCGATCAAGGGCCTGCACCGCAACGACTTCATCATGGCCGCGCGCACCGATGAGGTCGCCAGCACCGCAGAAGGTCGCAAGTAATGCACTTCGGCGCCATCGCGCGCGTGCCAGGCGACCCGATTCTGGGGCTGATGGAGGCGTACGCCAGGGACACCAACCCCGACAGGTTCGACCTGGGGGTTGGCGTGTTCAAGGACGCCCAGGGCCTTACCCCGGTGCCCAAGGCGGTCAAGCTGGCCGAACAGCGCCTGCTCGACGCCCAGACCAGCAAAAGCTACGTAGGCGGTCACGGGGATGCAGCCTTCGGACAACTGATCGCGCAACTGGTACTCGGTGACGACGCGCCACTGCTCGCAGCCCGGCGCGCAGGCGCCACGCAAACCCCGGGCGGCACCGGCGCACTGCGACTGGCGGCGGAGTTCATCCGCCAGTGCCTGCCAGGGCGTGGCATCTGGCTGAGCGACCCGACCTGGCCGATCCACGAAACGCTGTTCGCCAGTGCCGGCCTGAAGGTCAGCCACTACCCCTATGTGGGCGCAGACAACCGCCTGAACGTGACCGGCATGCTCGCGGCACTGGAATCGGTGCCCACGGGCGACGTGGTGCTGCTGCACGCCTGCTGCCACAACCCCACCGGCTTCGACCTGTCGCAGCAGGACTGGCAGGCGGTGCTGGAAGTGGTCAAGCGCCGCGAACTGCTGCCGCTGATCGACTTCGCCTACCAGGGCTTCGGTGACGGGCTGGAGCAGGATGCCTGGGCCGTGAGGCTGTTTGCCCAGGCCCTGCCGGAGCTGCTGGTGACCAGTTCGTGCTCGAAGAACTTCGGCCTGTACCGCGAGCGCACCGGTGCGCTGCTGGTATGCGCCGACAGCGCCGAAAAGCTGCAGGATGTGCGCAGTCAGCTGGCATCCATTGCACGCAACTTGTGGTCGACGCCGCCAGACCATGGCGCGGCGGTGGTGGCGACGATTCTTGGCGATCCGGCGCTCAAGCGCCTGTGGGCCGATGAAGTCGACGCCATGCGCCAGCGCATCGCCATGCTGCGGGTCGGCCTGGTCGAGGCGCTGCAGCCCCATGGGCTGAGCGAGCGGTTCGCGCATATCGCTGCGCAACGCGGAATGTTCTCCTACACCGGCCTCTCACCGCAGCAAGTGACGCAACTGCGCGAGAAGCACAGTGTGTACATGGTCGGTACCGGGCGGGCGAACATCGCCGGGGCGGATGCGGCCAGGCTGCAGGTGCTGGCGGCGGCCATCGCGGACGTCTGTCGCTGAAGCCTTCGTCGGCAAGGCCGGCTCCTACAGGGACGACGTCGATCCGTGTAGGCGCTGGCCGTGCCGGCGAAGCCGCTGAAGGCCACCAATCAGCAGGAAAATTCATACTGTCATCCAGACTCCTGTATCCTGCCCAGGCTTTATCGAAGCCAAGCGCGCCTTGCGCAGCCTTTCCACCTTATAAACTTGCGAGGAACGACGAGATGCATGAAATCCCGAATCTTCCCTTCCCAAGCCTGAACCAAGCCGAGCAGCCTGCTGCTCCTCTCAGCGCCGAACCTGCCCACGTGGCAGATTCCGATGGCGACGAAACCCCGAGCGCCGAACAGGAATAAACCGCGCACTATCCGGCGTGTGAAAACCACTACGACAGGGGACGACCCCGGCAACGGGTTTTCACACCGCCAAGAACCCTCCCCGCGCTCCACAGGTCTATGATAGGCACTCCAGCCCGTCACCTCCCGGACCTTCCATGCCTGTCACACCGCGCCCCCTGGCGGTCACCCTGCAAGTCGTCTCCATCGTGCTGTTCACCTTCATCGGCTACCTCAACATCGGCATTCCCCTGGCCGTGCTGCCCGGCTTCGTGCACGACACCCTGGGGTTCGGCGCCGTGGTCGCCGGCCTGGTGATCAGCGTGCAATACCTCGCCACCCTGCTCAGCCGCCCCTATGCCAGCCGCCTCATCGACAATCAGGGCTGCAAGCGTGCGGTGATGTACGGCCTGGCCGGCTGCGGCCTGAGCGGCGTGTTCATGTTGCTGGCCGCCTGGCTGCAGGCCACGCCCTGGATGAGCCTGACCAGCCTGCTGGTGGGGCGCCTGGTGCTGGGCAGCGCCGAAAGCCTGGTGGGTTCGGGCGCCATCGGCTGGGGCATCGGCCGGGTGGGCGCGCAGCACACCGCCAAGGTGATCTCCTGGAACGGCATCGCCAGCTACGGCGCGCTGGCCATCGGCGCACCGCTGGGGGTGGTGCTGGTACAGCAGCTGGGGCTGTGGAGCATGGGCGTGAGCATCCTGCTGCTGTGCGCGGCAGGCCTGGCGCTGGCCTGGCCCAAGCAGGCGGCGCCGATCGTCAGTGGCGTGCGCATGCCGTTTCTGCATGTGCTGGGGCGGGTGTTCGGGCATGGCTCGGGGCTGGCGCTGGGCTCGATCGGCTTTGGCACCATCGCCACCTTCATTACCCTGTACTACGCCAGCCAGTCCTGGCACAACGCCGCCTTGTGCCTGAGCCTGTTCGGCGCCAGCTTCATCAGCGCACGCCTGCTGTTCGGCAACCTGATCAACCGTCTGGGCGGCTACCGTGTCGCCATTGCCTGCCTGAGCGTGGAGACGATCGGCCTGTTGCTGCTGTGGCTGGCCCCCAGCGCCGAACTGGCACTGGCCGGTGCGGCACTGAGCGGCTTCGGCTTTTCGCTGGTATTCCCGGCGCTGGGGGTAGAGGCGGTCAATCTGGTGCCGGCGGCCAACCGCGGTGCCGCGGTGGGGGCCTACTCACTGTTCATTGACCTGTCGCTGGGTATAACTGGACCACTGGCGGGGGCCGTGGCGGCAGGTTTCGGCTTTGCCTCGATCTTTCTGTTTGCGGCAATCGCCGCCTTGTGCGGCCTGCTGCTCAGCCTTTACCTGTACCGCCAGGCACGACTGAACCCGGTACGCCACACGCTTCAGTAGTCGATCTTGCCGCGCCCGGCCTTGATCGCCCTGCGCTTGCTCTTTGACTCCAGGCGACGGGTCTTGGAGCCCAGGGTCGGGCGCGTAGGCCGCCGCGCCTTCTCGACCTTCACCGCCGCCAGAATCAGTTCGCGCAAGCGCTCCAGGGCGTCGGCCCGGTTCTGCTCCTGGGTACGGTATTGCTGGGCCTTGAGCACGATCACCCCGTCGCTGGTGATCCGGCTGTCACGCAGGCCCAGCAACCGTTCCTTGTGAAACGGCGGCAGTGACGAGGCATTGATGTCAAAGCGCAGGTGCACGGCGCTGGAGACCTTGTTGACGTTCTGCCCACCGGCGCCCTGGGCGCGAATGGCGTTCAATTCGATCTCGTCATCGGGAATGTGCACGGCGTTGGAAATGATCAGCATGGGCCTGGCTTTGCGCGAATTGGCCTTCAGGATACCCGCCCTGGTGCACAAAACCAAAAAGCCCGGCACAAGGCCGGGCTTTCATTGCAGCATCCTGCGCTTACTTGAGGGCGGCGCTCGGCACTGCAGGGGCGCCGTTGGCGCTGCGCTTGCTCTTGAGCCAGTAGAAGCCCCACATCACCACCAGCCATACCGGAATCGCGTACACCGATACACGGATGCCCGGCATCAGCAGCATGATGCCCAGGATGAACACCACGAACGCCAGGCAGAGGTAGTTGCCGTAGGGGTAGATCAGCGCGCGGAACAGCGACTTCTGACCGGTACGGTCCATGTGCTGGCGGAACTTGAGGTGCGAATAGCTGATCATCGCCCAGTTGATCACCAGGGTCGCCACCACCAGCGACATCAGCAGCTCCAGGGCGCTGTGCGGCATCAGGTAGTTGAGCAGCACCGCCACCACGGTAACGGCTGCCGACGCCAGAATCGAGCGTACCGGCACGCCACGCTTGTCGATCTTGGCCAGGCTGGCCGGCGCATCACCCTGCTCGGCCATGCCGTAGAGCATGCGCGCGTTGCAGTAGGTGCCGCTGTTGTACACCGACAGCGCCGCGGTCAGCACCACGAAGTTGAGGATATGCGCTGCGGTGTTGCTGCCCAGCAGCGAGAACACCTGCACGAACGGGCTGGCGCTGTAGGCATCGCCCGAGCTGGTCAGGCTGCTGACCAGGCTGTCCCACGGGGTCAGCGACAGCAGTACTACCAGGGCACCGATGTAGAAGATCAGGATGCGGTAGATGACCTGGTTGATCGCCTTGGGGATCACGGTCTTCGGCTTGTCGGCCTCGGCTGCGGTGAACCCGAGCATTTCCAGGCCGCCGAAGGAGAACATGATGATCGCCATGGCCATCACCAGGCCGCCGACGCCGTGCGGGAAGAAACCGCCGTGGGCCCACAGGTTGGTGACCGAGGCTTCAGGGCCGCCGCTGCCACTGACCAGCAGGTAGCTGCCCAGGCCGATCATGCCGACGATGGCCAGCACCTTGATGATCGCGAACCAGAACTCCGCCTCGCCGAACACCTTCACGTTGGCCAGGTTGATCGCGTTGATGAGGATGAAGAATGCGGCTGCCGAGGCCCAGGTGGGGATCTCCGGCCACCAGTAGTGGACATACTTGCCGACCGCGGTCAGCTCCGACATCCCCACCAGGATGTACAGCACCCAGCAGTTCCAGCCCGACAGGAAGCCGGCGAAACCGCCCCAGTACTTGTGGGCGAAGTGGGCGAAGGAGCCGGCCACCGGCTCTTCGACGATCATCTCGCCCAGCTGGCGCATGATCAGGAAGGCAATGAAGCCGCAGATCGCATAGCCCAGGATCATCGACGGGCCGGCCGATTGCATCACCCCGGCCGAACCCAGGAACAGGCCGGTGCCGATGGCGCCACCGAGGGCGATCAGCTGGATGTGGCGGTTTTTCAGGCCACGCTTGAGCTCACCTGAATGCGAGTTTTGTCCACTCATGAACGGAGTCACCTGTTTGTTTTTATCTGTGACGGAATCGGACCCACCGCGCTCGTGGCGCAGCGGAATTAACAAGGTGGTATACCTTGAGGAGTCTTGGACCAGAGCCTTCGGCACGGGCGGCAGCCCGAGGCGAATCAGCCCGGAGTCAGCAAGGTTGCGCGGTACGCAGTTGGGTCACAGTTAAAACGCGGCGCATTGTATACCCTTGCTTTGGCGCAGGGGTCAACACGTTGCGTGACTGTCGGATGACAAGACGCAGCGGTCCGGCGGGGGTTCTGGAGCCTGGGGGAGTGTACGGCGTGCATGGCGCCTCCATTTCTTGTTATGGCTTGCCCAGCTCTGCGGCGGGGCTTTTGCACTTGGCAATGGCGGCTATCACACCGTGGTTGCGGGGGTTGGGCAAGAGGTTGACGTGGACGGAAGGTGAGCGTCGCCGACGTTTTCGGCAAGGTTTGTTTACAGCCTGAAGGATGGGCTGGCTTGCCCAATCAGTACGCCACAAGTCGTAACGAATTATTTACGACGTGGTTCAAAAAGTTTCCACTGGTTGCCTTGGAGTGTCTGCGCCGGCCCTCCGCCGGCAACGCCGACTCCTACACTGCGAGTGCAATGCCTGTAGGAACCGGCCTTGCCGGCGAAGGGCACGTGAAAACACCACAGGCACAAAAAAGCCAACCCGAAGGTTGGCTTGTGTGAGCGCTTACTCAGCCCGCGGCGGCTTGCCACGGCTGCTGCCCGGCCGCTTGGGTGCGGAGCCGGCCGGCTTGCGCTTGTTCATGTCGCTCGGACGCTCGGCCACGGTGCTGCGGCCCTTGCGTGGCGAGTCGTCACGCGGCTGGCGCGCTGCGCGCTCGGTGGGCGCGCCACCTTCCTTGGCCGGGCGCAGGGTGCGCACGCGCTCGCCACGGCCCACCGGCTTGGACGACTTGCGCTGCATGCGCTCGAGCTTGTCCTTGACCTTGGCCTTCATCGCTGGCATCGCCACCGGCTTGAGCCCCACTTCGGCAGCCAGGATGTCCACTTCGCCCTGGCTCATTTCGCGCCAGCGGCCCATCGGCAGGTCGCTGTTGAGGAACACCGGGCCAAAGCGCACACGCTTCAGGCGGCTGACCACCAGGCCCTGGGATTCCCACAGGCGACGCACCTCACGGTTGCGGCCTTCCATCACCACGCAGTGGTACCAGTGGTTGAAACCTTCACCGCCCGGGGCTTCCTGAATGTCGGTGAAACGCGCCGGACCGTCTTCGAGCACCACGCCCGCCTTCAGGCGCGCGATCATGTCTTCGTCCACTTCGCCGCGTACACGCACTGCGTATTCACGGTCCATTTCGGACGACGGGTGCATCAGGCGGTTGGCCAGCTCACCATCGGTGGTGAACATCAGCAGGCCGGTGGTGTTGATGTCCAGGCGACCGACGTTGATCCAGCGGCCCTCTTTCGGGCGCGGCAGGCGATCGAACACGGTCGGACGACCTTCCGGGTCGTCACGGGTGCAGATCTCGCCGTCGGGCTTGTTGTACATGATGACGCGGCGCACGGTCTCTGCGGCTTCTTCACGCTTGATCAGGCGGCCGTCGACCGAAATCGCGTCGTGCATGTCGACGCGCTGGCCAAGGGTGGCGTCCACGCCATTGACCTTGATGCGACCCTGGCTGATCCAGGCCTCGACGTCGCGGCGCGAACCCACGCCGATGCGCGCGAGTACCTTTTGCAGTTTTTCGCCGGCTGGACGCGGCGGGCTATCGTGCAGATCCTGTTCACTCATCTGGGCACCTCCCGGTGTAGTGCTGCTGAAAATCATTGAATTGGCCAAACAAGCGCCAAAAAAGGTCGCGAATCATACGCCGAACCGACGACAAACGCACCACAGACTAGCCGATATTGCACCCCAGGACGCTGTTTTCCGCTCGAAGGCTGCTCAGCCCTGCGGCGAACCGGGCGCTGCCTGGCCCTCATCGGGTTCATCGGCCTCCTCGAGCAGGTCGTCGAAGTCGGTCTTGAGCCCCTGCTCCATCGAGTCCAGCTCCAGCAACAGGCTGTGAAAGCTGGTCTCCTCGACCGGTGCTTCGGGCTCGGCGCTCTCGTCGGCCAGGGCCTGCAGGTGGGCTGGCACCGGTGCGTCATCCACTTCCAGCAATGGCTCGGGCTCCATCTCGCGCAACTCGGCCAGCGAGGGCAGCTCGTCGAGGTTCTTCAGGTTGAAGTGGTCGAGAAAGGCCTTGGTGGTGGCGAACATCGCCGGTTTGCCGGGCACTTCGCGGTAGCCCACGATGCGCACCCACTCGCGCTCGAGCAGGGTCTTGATGATATTGGTGTTCACCGCCACGCCCCGCACATCCTCGATCTCGCCACGGGTGATTGGCTGGCGATAGGCGATCAGCGCAATGGTTTCGAGCAACGCACGCGAATAGCGCTGCGGCCGTTCTTCCCACAGCCGCCCGACCCAGGGCGCGTAGTCCTCGCGGATCTGCAGGCGGTAGCCCGAGGCCACCTCCTTGAGCTCGAACGCGCGCCCGGCACAGGACTTGCGCAGCACCTCGAGGGCCTTCTTGAACACGCCGGGCTCAGGGCGCTCGGCCTCTTCGAACAGCTCGTACAGGCGCTCCAGCGATTGCGCCTTGCCAGAGGCGAGCAGGAAGGCTTCCAGCAGCGGCGCCAGGTCACGGGGGTCGGTCAGGTTCATTGGGGTGCTCGTGTACGGTTATTCGGCCCGGGCGCGGACATGGATGGGAGCGAAGGGCTCATTCTGCACCAGTTCGACGAGAGATTCCTTGACCAGTTCGAGGATGGCCATGAAGGTCACCACCACCCCCAGCTTGCCCTCCTCGGCCGTGAACAGCTCGACGAAGGGCACGAAGCCGCCGCCCTTGAGGCGCTCGAGCACATCGCTCATGCGCTCGCGGGTCGACAGCGCCTCGCGGCTGACCTGATGGCTCTCGAACATGTCGCCGCGGCGCAGCACCTCGGCCATCGACATCAGCACCTCTTCCAGCGCAACGTCGGGCAACAGCTTGCGCGCCTTGGCCTGGGGTGCCTCCAGGCGCGGTACGATCACCTCGCGGCCAACCCGGCTCAGGCCGTCGATGCCTTCGGCGGCGGCCTTGAAACGTTCGTACTCCTGCAGCCGGCGAATCAGTTCGGCACGCGGATCGTCCTCTTCCTGCTCCACTTCGGCAGAGCGCGGCAGCAGCATGCGCGACTTGATCTCGGCCAGCATCGCGGCCATCACCAGGTACTCGGCGGCCAGTTCCAGGCGTACGGTCTTCATCAGCTCGACATAGCCCATGTACTGGCGCGTGATCTCCGCCACCGGGATGTCGAGAATATCCACGTTCTGCTTGCGAATCAGGTACAGCAGCAGGTCGAGCGGGCCCTCGAAGGCTTCGAGGAACACTTCCAGCGCATCGGGCGGGATGTACAGGTCCACCGGCATCTCGGTCATGGCTTCGCCATACACCATCACCAGTGGCAGCTCCTGCTGGGCGCCGGCCTGTGGGTCCAGGGCCGGCTCGACCGCAGCGACCTGGTTCACGCTTCGGCCATGAAGGGCGCCGGGTCGCCGCAGCCTTCACGCACCAGCACCGCCTCCTCCCCGGTCAGGTCGATGATGGTGGAGGCCTTGAGGTCGCCGTAACCGCCGTCGATGATCAGGTCGACCTGTTTTTCCAGGCGCTGACGGATCTCGTACGGGTCGGTCATGGGTTCGTCGTCGCCTGGCAGGATCAGGCTGACGCTCATCAACGGCTCGCCCAGCTCTTCGAGCAAGGCCAGCAGAATGGGGTTTTGCGGCACGCGCAGGCCGATGGTGCGGCGCTTCTCGTGCAACAGCAGGCGCGGTACTTCGCGGGTGCCATTGAGGATGAAGGTATAGGGCCCCGGCACATGCGCCTTGAGCAGGCGGAACGTGGCGGTGTCGATCTTGGCGAACAGGCCCATCTGCGACAGGTCGCAGCAGATCAGCGTGAAGTTGTGGCTCTTGTCCAGCCCGCGCAAGCGGCGCACGCGCTCCACGGCAGACTTGTCGCCGATCTGGCAACCCATGGCGTAGGACGAATCGGTAGGGTAGACCACCACCCCACCCTTGCGGATGATCTCGACGGCCTGCTTGATCAGGCGCGGTTGCGGGTTTTCCGCATGAATCTGGAAAAATTGACTCACGTTTTCTACCTGTTCAGACGGGTGCAGTGGGCTGCTCATGTTTGAATCGACGCCACAGGGGTGGCAGGTCCTCCGGCAACGGCCGGTAGACACCGATCTCAGACCAGGCGCCCGGGCCATGGAAATCGCTGCCGGCGCTGGCCAGCAGACCGAACTCACGGGCCAGGATCGACATCGTGCCCACCTGTTCGGCGGGCATCATCCCGTTCACCACTTCCAGCGCCTGGCCACCTGCTTGAATATAGTCGGCAATCAGGCGTCGACGCTTGCTGCGGGTTAATTCGTAGTGCATCGGGTGGGCAAGGCTGACCCATGCGTGGGACTGGCGCAGGGTCTGCACGGTGTCTTCCAGGCTTGGCCAGTGCAGCTTCACATCCCCCAGCTTGCCGGCGCCCAGCCACTTGCGAAAGGCTTCGCCGCGGTCCTTGACGTGGCCGGCACGCACCAGGTACTCGGCAAAGTGCGGACGGGCCGGCGCATTGCCGCTGTCGCCCAGCTCCTGCTGGATGGCACGGGCGCCGTCCAGCGCGCCGGGCATGCCCTTGAGCGCCAGCCGCCGGTCGATTTCCTCGGAGCGCAGCCAGCGTCCACGGTGCAGCGACTCGACGGCGCGCTGCAGCGGTTCGGCATCGAGCGGGAAGTTGTAGCCCAGGATGTGAATCGTCGCCCCGCCCCAGGCGCAGGACAGCTCGACCCCGCTGACCCACTGCATGTCCAGCGCCTGGGTGGCAGCCTGGGCTTCGAGCTGGCCTTCGAGGGTGTCGTGGTCGGTCAGCGAAAGCATCCGCACGCCGTGTTCATGGGCGCGAGCGACCAGCGCCGTGGGCGACAGGGCGCCATCGGAAGCGGTGCTGTGGCAGTGCAGATCAACATTCATAGGTGGCGCATACGCTCTCATTGATGTTTGTTATTATGCCGTCACATCCTGCTTCTGGCTGCCACTGTGAAACAATTCATCGATTTCATCCCGTTGTTCCTGTTTTTCATCGTCTACAAGCTCGACCCGCGCACGGTCGACGTTGCCGGCCAGTCGTTCGAGCTGGGCGGCATCTACAGCGCCACGGCGGTGCTGATCATCAGTTCGCTGGTGGTGTATGGCGCATTGCTGATCCGCCAGCGCAAGCTGGAGAAGGGCCAGTGGCTGACCCTGGTGGCATGCCTGGTATTTGGCGGCCTGACCCTGGCCTTCCACAGCGAGACCTTCCTCAAGTGGAAGGCCCCGGCGGTGAACTGGCTGTTCGCCACCGCTTTTGCGGGCAGTCACTTCATTGGTGACCGTGTATTGATCAAGCGCATCATGGGCCATGCGCTGACCTTGCCCGAGCCGGTGTGGACACGCCTGAACCTGGCGTGGATCGCGTTCTTCCTGTTCTGCGGCGCGGCCAACCTGTTCGTTGCCTTCACCTTCCAGGACATCTGGGTGGACTTCAAGGTATTCGGCAGCCTGGGCATGACCGTACTGTTCCTGGTGGGCCAGGGTGTCTACCTGTCCCGTCACCTGCACGACAGCGACCCTACTACCCCCAAGACCGAGGACTGACATGCTCTACGCCATCATCGCCACAGACGTTGCCGATTCGCTGCAAGCCCGCCTGGCTGCACGCCCGGCGCACCTTGAGCGCCTGCAGCAGCTCAAGGCCGAAGGCCGCATCGTACTGGCCGGCCCGCACCCGGCGATCGACAGCAACGACCCTGGCGCGGCCGGGTTCAGTGGCAGCCTGATCGTCGCCGAGTTCGAGTCGCTCGAGGCTGCCAAGGCCTGGGCAGATGCGGATCCTTACATTGCGGCGGGTGTATATGCCGAAGTGCTGGTGAAGCCATTCAAGCAGGTCCTGCCGTAACCTGATCGGCGCGACGAGCCCATCGTCGCGCCGGTTCGCCTCACCTTCTGCGCACCTTCGCACACACTCGCTGCTCCCCTTCCTGGCTTTGCCCACTACAGCGGGCCTGTAGTGCTACGCCTTAAAATCCACTCGAATGTTCATCATTCTCGTCCACCTGCCGACAACCTACGCAACACCCGATTGGAATCAAGGAGTTCCGATGCGTCAAGGTCCGTTGTCCATGCTGCTGTGCCTGTTGCTGCTGACCCCGCTCGCCAAGGCCGCCGAAGCCTCCGCCAGCACCCCTTTGTCGTTGAGTGCGGGTAGCCAGATCTCCGAGCTGCAGCAACGCCTCAAGGAAAGTGAGCGCCAGCACGAAGCGCTCAAGCAGCAGCTGAAAAATGCCGAGAACGAGCGCGAAAGCGCCCAGCTGACCCGCCTGCGCCAGGAGAACCAGCGCCTGAAGCAGCAGCTCGAGCAACACCAGGCCAACCCGCTGCCCAAGCTGCTCACCGATCAGCAGCAATGGTTCGTGATTGGTGCCGGAGTTGCCCTGTTGGCCGTGCTCTGCGGTATCTTTGCCAGTGGCAGCCACAGACGGCGCCGGCAATGGTTGAATTGAGTGAGACATGAGCGAGCTGCTACTGATTGATGATGACCAGGAACTGTGTGAGCTGCTGAGCAG
The DNA here is from genome assembly GCF_017848315.1 of Pseudomonas palmensis. GTDB lineage: Bacteria > Pseudomonadota > Gammaproteobacteria > Pseudomonadales > Pseudomonadaceae > Aquipseudomonas > Aquipseudomonas palmensis. Next base: position 61,836 of record NZ_JAFKEC010000015.1, on the reverse strand, counting down.
CTGGCTGACCCAGGAAGGCTTTCAGGTGCGTGCCTGCCATGATGGCCAGAGCGCCCGCAAGGCCCTGGCCGAGCATGCCCCGGCAGCGGTGGTGCTGGATGTGATGCTGCCCGACGGCAGCGGCCTGGAACTGCTCAAGCAATTGCGCAGCGACCACGCCGAACTGCCAGTGCTGATGCTGTCTGCTCGCGGCGAGCCGCTGGACCGTATCCTGGGCCTAGAACTGGGCGCCGACGACTACCTGGCCAAGCCCTGCGACCCCCGCGAGCTCACCGCGCGGCTGCGCGCCGTGCTGCGCCGCAGCCACCCGGCCGCCACACCCACCCAGATGGAAGTGGGCGACCTGCGCTTCAGCCCCGCCCGTGGCGTGGTCGACATCGACGAACGCGAGCTGACCCTGACCCTTTCCGAAAGCCGCATTCTCGAAGCCCTGCTGGGCCAGCCGGGTGAGCCGCTGGACAAACAGGAACTGGCGCAGCTCGCCCTGGGCCGCAAGCTGACCCTGTACGACCGTAGCCTGGACATGCACGTCAGCAACCTGCGCAAGAAGATCGGCCCGCATCCCGATGGCAGGCCGCGCATCGTCGCCCTGCGCAGCCGCGGCTATTACTACAGCCTGTAGGCGCCAGCCTTGCTGGCGAAGGGGCGCACGCCAACGCCCCACCGTGTAAACACCCTCGCCCACCGTCTTTACCCAAGCTTTACCCTTGCCTGACCGCCGCTGACCTTGATCTCCCTAGACTGGGCACATCCGGTAACGACCGGCCTCAACAAGGAGAGTCACCATGCGCAAGACCCTTATCGCCCTGATGTTCGCTGCCGCCCTGCCAACCGTAGCCATGGCCATGCCCGATGGCGGCCCCCGTCACGGCGCCGAGCACCAACGCGGTGGAGCGCCTTTCGCCCAGCTGGACCTGACCCGCGAGCAGCGCCAGCAGATCCGTCAACTGATGGGCGAGCAGATGAAGAGCCGCCACGAAATCACCCAGCGCTACCTGGCCAAGCTGCCGGCAGCCGACCAGAAGGCACTCAAGGACGAACTCAAGGCAAGCCACGACAAGGTCGACACCCAGATCCGCGGCATGCTCAAGCCAGAGCAGCAGAAGCAGTTCGATGAAATGAAGAAGAAGCAGGCAGAGCGCAAGGCCGAGTGGGCCGAGTTCAAAGCCTGGAAAGCTGAAAAAGCCAGCAAGGCCCAGTAAGCTGTCCACACCCCGCCCGACCTGCCCCCGCAGGTCGGGCTTCTTTCGTTTGAGGTAATGCCCTTGCGTTCACTGTTCTGGCGCATCCTGGCCAGCTTCTGGCTGGCCATCACCCTGGTTGCCGGGCTGTCGATCCTGCTCGGCCACATGCTCAATCAGGACGCCTGGATCCTCAGCCGCCACCCGGGGCTCAATACCCTGGCCATGAACTGGTCGGCGCGCTACGAACAGCAAGGGCCCGAGGCCGCGCAGCGTTATCTGGAGCTGCGCAAGCGGCGCTACAACATCGACGTGCAGGTGCTCAACGAAAGCGGCGAGGCGGTGGTGCCAGGCACGTTCCCGCGCCGCGCAGCAGCCTTCGAGGCGCGCCGGCACAACGGCGAGCCGCTGCCCTGGCGACGCCTCACCGAGGAGTACACCAGCCCCGGCACGGGCGACACCTACCTGCTGATCTACCGCATCCCTCACCCCGAACTCGACGCCTGGCACCGCGACAGCCTGCTGTGGCCGCTGAGTGCATTGGGCATTGCCCTGGTGGTACTGACCCTGTTCAGCCTGCTGGTAACCCTGTCGATCACCCGCCCCCTCAGTCGCCTGCGTGGCGCGGTACATGACCTGGGGCAGACCACCTACCAGCAGAACAGCCTGGCACGCCTGGCCAACCGGCGCGACGAGTTCGGTGTGCTGGCCAATGACTTCAACCGCATGGGCGCGCGCCTGCAGAGCCTGATTGCCAGCCAGCGCCAACTGCTGCGTGACGTGTCCCATGAACTGCGCTCACCCCTGGCACGCCTGCGGATCGCCCTGGCCCTGGCCGAGCGGGCAGAGCCTGCACAGCAGCAGGCCTACTGGCCGCGCCTGACCCGCGAGTGCGACCGCCTCGAGGCGTTGATCAGCGAAATCCTGGTGTTGGCGCGGGTGGATGCCGAAAGCGCCAGCGCAGAACCGGTCGACCTCAATGCGCTGCTGGCCAGCGTGCGCAAGGATGCTCAGCTCGCAGCGCCGGAACAGGACATCCAGCTGCACGACACGCCAGGGCTGAGCCTGCAGGGCTGGCCGACACTGATCGAACGTGCGCTGGACAACCTGCTGCGCAATGCCGTGCGCTTCAATCCGCCGGGGCAACCGATCGAGATGAGTGCACAGCGTGAAGGCGAGCGTATCGTGCTGACGGTGCGCGATCACGGGCCGGGGGTGGCCGACGAGCACCTGGCGCAGTTGGGCGAGCCGTTTTTCCGCGCCCCGGGGCAGACCACGGCCGGGCATGGCCTGGGCCTGGCGATCGCGCGCAAGGCGGCGGAACGTCATGGTGGCAGCCTGGTGCTGGGCAACCATGCGCAGGGCGGGTTCGTGGCGACGCTGGAGTTGCCGGTGGCGGGGCCGGCTAGCGCCTGAATAAAGACGGGTGGTGGCTTCTTCGCTGGCAAGCCGGCCCCCACAGGCATGTCACCGTCCTCCAGGGCAAGTGCGCACCTGTGGGAGCTGGCTTTGCCAGCGAAAGGGCCATCTGATGCCTGTATAGCTTAGCGGGGCTGCTCCCAGGCGCTGACAAACGCCTCGACAGACACCACCGGCGCCGTACGCGGCGGGTTAAGCGGCGTGCCCACATACAGGAAGCCGATCAACTCTTCGGTATCCGCCAACCCGAGGCCCTTGGCCACCTGCGGGCTGTAGGACAGCTCGCCGGTACGCCACACCGCGCCGATCCCCTGGGCATATGCCGCCAGCAGAATGGCATGCGCCGCACACGCGGCCGCCAGCCGCTGCTCGGACTTGGGCACCTTGACGTGATCCTGCACGTTCGCGATCACCACAATCAGCAACGGCGCCCGCAGCGGCATGGCATGGGCCTTTTCCAGCGCTGCCTCGGTGGCTTCGCCCTGCTCCTTCACCGCCTCGGCCAGCAGCGCCCCCAATTGCTCGCGGGCCGCGCCTTCGATGGTCAGGAACCGCCAGGGCCGCAATTGGCCATGGTCCGGCGCACGCGAGGCCGCCCGAAACAGCAACTCGCGCTGCGCAGCATCAGGTGCCGGCTCTACCAGGCGAGGAACGGAAACACGGTTGAGCAATGCGTCGAGAGCCTCCATCGGCTACCCCCTGTCGAGAAATGTGCGGCTATTCTACCGTTTACTTAAAGAGGCCCATAGGTAGAATGGCGCCCCTCCGTTTCAACCCAGAGCAGATCACATGGCGTTGCCGACCTTAAGGATCATCGGTTTCATTATCGGCATCTTCCTGATTACCCTGGCGATCAGCATGACCGTGCCCATGGCCACCCTGGTCATCTACGAGCGCACCGGCGACCTGCCGTCGTTTCTGTGGGCCAGCCTGATCACCTTCATTGCCGGCCTGGCCCTGGTCATACCCGGGCGCCCCGAGCACGTGCACCTGCGCCCGCGCGACATGTACCTGCTCACCGTGAGCAGTTGGCTGGTGGTGTGCATCTTCGCCGCCCTGCCGTTCCTGCTGACCCAGCACATCAGCTACACCGATGCCTTCTTCGAGAGCATGTCGGGCATCACCGCCACCGGCGCCACCGTGCTCAGTGGCCTGGACAGCATGTCGCCGGGCATCCTGATATGGCGCTCGCTGCTGCACTGGCTGGGCGGCATCGGCTTCATCGGCATGGCGGTGGCGATCCTGCCGCTGCTGCGCATTGGCGGCATGCGCCTGTTCCAGACCGAGTCCTCGGACCGCTCCGAAAAGGTCATGCCCCGCTCGCACATGGTCGCCAAGTCGATCGTGGCGGTGTACGTGGGCATCACCACCATCGGCGGGCTGGGGTTCTGGCTGGCCGGCATGAGCCCGTTCGATGCAATCAACCACGCCATGTCGGCGATTTCCACCGGCGGTTTCTCCACCTCCGACCAGTCGCTGGCCAAGTGGGACCAGCCGGCCGTGCACTGGGTGGCGGTGGTGGTGATGATCCTGGGCAGTGTGCCGTTCACCCTCTACGTGGCCACGATGCGTGGCAATCGCAAGGCACTGATCAAGGACCAGCAGGTACAGGGCCTGCTCGGCCTGCTGGTGGCCACCTGGGTGGTGCTGGGTACCTGGTACTGGGCCACCACCAGCCTGCCGTGGTTCGATGCCTTGCGCCACGTGGCGCTGAACGTGACCTCGGTGGTCACCACCACCGGCTTCGCCCTGGGCGACTACAGCCTGTGGGGCAACTTTTCGCTGATGCTGTTCTTCTACCTGGGTTTCATCGGCGGCTGTTCGGGCTCGACCGCGGGCGGGATCAAGATCTTCCGCTTCCAGGTGGCCTACATCCTGCTCAAGGCCAGCCTCAACCAGCTGATTCACCCACGTGCGGTGATCAAGCAGAAATACAACGGTCACCGCCTCGACGAAGAGATCGTGCGGTCGATCCTGACCTTCTCGTTCTTCTTCGCCATCACCATCTGCATCATCGCGCTGCTGCTTTCGCTGCTGGGCGTGGACTGGATGACTGCCCTGACCGGCGCGGCCAGCACCGTATCCGGCGTGGGCCCGGGCCTGGGCGAAACCATCGGCCCGGCGGGCAACTTCGCCACCCTGCCCGACGCCGCCAAGTGGATCCTGGCCGGCGGCATGCTGCTGGGCCGCCTGGAAATCATTACGGTGCTGGTTCTGTGCATGCCGGCGTTCTGGCGGCACTGACGCCCTGGGCCGACGCCTCGGGGCCGGCACTGCGCGCCAGCTCCATGCGTGTGCGGTATTCCCCGGGGGTGAGGTCGAACCAGCGCCGGAAAGCCCGGAAGAAGTTGCTCGGGTCGGCAAAACCCAGCAGGTAGGCAGCCTCCAGCAATGTCATGTTCGGCTGCGCAAGGTACTGCTCGGCAAGTTCGCGACGGGTATCATCGAGCAGGGTCTGAAAGCTGGTGCCCTCCTCCTGCAGGCGCCGCTGCAGCGTGCGCTGCGACAGGTGCAGAGCCTGGGCGACCATTTCGCGCTTGGGTTCGCCCTGGGGCAGCATGCGGCACAGCACCTGACGTGCACGGTGGGTCACCCGGCTTTCGGAAAAACGCGCCAGGTACTCGCCGGCAAAACGGTCGTGCAGAATTGCCATGGCCTCGTTGGCCGTGGGCAACGGCGCCTCCATGTCGGCGCGCTCGAACACCAGCGCATCGTGGGGCGCGCCAAACACCAGCGGGGCACGAAACGCCTGCTTGTAGGGTTCTATATCCTGAGGCTGCGGGCCTTGTACCAGCACCCGGCGCAGCTGGATGGTGCGCCCGCTCAACCAGCAGCACAGCGCCAGGGCGCAGGCCAGCGAGGCCTCGGCGCTGTGCCGGGTGGGCGGCAGGTGATCGCCATGCACGGTCAGCACCAGCGAGTAGCCTTCCGGCCCCAGGCGAAAGCTCAGGTCGGAACTCTCCGCGATAATGCGCTGGTAACGCACCAGGCGCTCGAACCCCTCGGCCAGGGTGCGGCTGGACATCAAGGCATAGCCGACCACGTGAAACGATGCCGGGCGCACCACCCGCGCCATGTTAAGGCCGATGGCACGGTTGCCCGACAACTCTTCGGCCAGTTGCCACAACCGGGTCATGGAGTCCTGGGTGAAACGTGCGTCGGGGTCGTCCAGCGCGGCGAAGTCCAGGCCGAGCTGCTTGAACAGCGCAGGGCAATCGAGCCCTTCGAATTCAAGTGCCTTGACGATCCCCGAGGCCCAGCTTGCTGACGTGGTTCTTTCGCTCATGGCTGGCTTCTTTTGGGTAAGACCGCTCCTGCGGTGAACGCAAAGGATACTAAAGTGGCGCTTATTGTCACTGACTGATACTGCGACACAATTCTAGACTCGGTTCAGGCTCCACGCCGTGCATGTTTCGCCACCTTCGACCGATACGGGAGCGACGCAGTGAACAGCCCCCCACGCTTCAACAGCTTTGCCGAGTTCTATCCGTATTATCTGGGTGAGCATAGCAACCCTGTCTGCCGCCGCCTGCACTTCGTCGGCACCAGCCTGGTGATCGCCCTGCTGGCCTACGCCCTGGCCAGTGCCAACGGCTGGCTGCTGCTGGCGGTCCCGGTGGCCGGTTACGGCTTTGCCTGGGCAGGCCACTTCTTTTTCGAGAAGAACCGCCCCGCCACCTTCACCTACCCCTTCTACAGCCTGCTGGGCGATTTTGTCCTGTACCGCGACATGCTGCGCGGCAAGGTGCAGTTCTGACCATCGCCCGCCCCCTGCGCGTGGCCTAGAGGCTGGGCTCACCCACCGCCCGGGCCTGGCGCAGGGCCTCACGGGCCTGGGCGTCGACCAGGCGGTACAGCTCGATCGTGCCGTCCCAGTGCTCGATCAAGGCAGTGCACGACTCCACCCAGTCGCCGCAATTGAGGTAGTCCACCTCCCCCACCTTGCGGATTTCGGCGTGGTGGATGTGCCCGCACACCACCCCGTGAAACCCTCGCTTGACGCATTCGCGTGCAATCGCCTCCTCGAAGTCGCTGATAAAGCTCACCGCCGTCTTGACCTTGTGCTTGAGGTAGGCCGACAGCGACCAGTAGCCATAGCCATACCGCGCGCGCCAGTGGTTGAGCCAGCGGTTGAGGGTGAGGGTCAGTTCATAGGCCCAGTCACCCAGGAAGGCCAGCCAGCGGTGATAGCGGGTTATCACGTCGAACTGGTCGCCATGGATCACCAGTAGCCGCCTGCAGTCGACGGTGAGGTGCTCGGCCTGGTCCACCAGCTGGATATTGCCCAGCACCAGCTTGGAGTAGCGACGCAGGAACTCGTCGTGGTTGCCGGTCACATAGATCACCTCGGTGCCGCGCTTGCTCATGGTCAGCAGGCGCCGGATCACGTTGGTATGGGCCTGGGGCCAGTACATGCCACCCCGCAGCTTCCAGCCGTCGATGATGTCGCCCACCAGGTAGATGCGATCGGCCTGGTAGCCCTTGAGAAACTGCGACAGATGCTCGGCCTGGCAGTCGCGGGTGCCAAGGTGCACGTCCGAGATCCACAGCGTGCGCACGCGCTGCTTGCGCGAAGGTTTGCCAAGCTCGGCATGGGTCATGGGCAGGCTCCGGGAGAGTTTGTGCGAGCTTGCCTGTGGGCAGTGAATCGACCATGAACGTTGTGCGGCAGTCCTGTGACAGGCCGTCGGCGCATGTACACTGCGTGGCCTGTACCCCGATCCAAGGCAACCGCCCGCCATGACCCCTCGTACCGCCCTGGGCGCCCTGCATGCAGGCGCGCTGTTGTTCGGCCTGACCGGCGTGTTCGGCAAACTGGCCAGTGCCGGCCCGTCGGTCATCGTGTTCGGCCGTGCGGCCTTCGCCGTGCTGGCCCTGGCCATCTTCGTCGGCGTTGCCCGACAACACTGGCAACCCCTGAAGGCACGGGACTGGCGCGGGCTGGCATTGGCCGGGATGTTGCTGGCCGGCCATTGGGTCAGCTTTTTCGTCGCGGTCAAGGTGGCCGGCGTGGCCATCGCGACCCTGGGCTTTGCAAGTTTCCCGGCGTTCACGGTCATTCTGGAAGGGCTGTTGTTCCGTGAACGCATCCGTCGCAACGAAGCCTTGTTGGTAGTGCTGGTGAGCATCGGCCTGGTGCTGGTGACGCCCGACTTCGACCTCGCCAGCCAGGCCACCAGCGGGCTGCTGTGGGCGTTGTTCTCCGGGTTGCTGTTCGCCCTGCTGTCACTGCTCAACCGTGCAGGCTCCCGGCACATTCCGGCGGTACAGGCGGCGCTGTGCCAGAACGCCGTGGTGGCACTGTGTCTGCTGCCGGTGGCGGGCCCGCTGCTGCCTTCGGTGAGCGCGCTGGACTGGCTGTGGCTGGGGCTGCTGGGGGTGTTCTGCACCGGCGTGGCACACAGCCTGTTCGTGGCCAGCCTGGCGGTGATCAAGGCCCGCACCGCCGCCGTGGTGTTTGCCATGGAGCCGGTCTATGGCATCGCCATGGCCTGGGTGATCTTCGCCGAGCAGCCCACCTTGCGCATGCTGATGGGCGGGGTGCTGATCATTCTGGCCATCGTGATTTCAAGCCGTCTGGCCGCCGGCGCACCACGCACCGCACCCGCCACCTCCGGCGGCTGAGTCAGGCGCGGTCGTTGTGGCCCAGGTCGCGCTGCGGGTCGATCTGGTCGCGGACCCGCTGCTTGAGCACCTTGGCCTCGGGGAAACCGCCATCGGCCTTGCGTTCCCAGATCTGCACGCCATCGCAGGTGATGCGAAAGTTGCCGCCCGTTGCCGGTTCCAGGGCCACCCGGGCCAGGTCGTCACTGAAGGTGCTCAGCAGTTCCTGGGCCAGCCAGGCGGCGCGCAGCAGCCATTGGCACTGCGTGCAATAGGTGATGACAATTTCGGGTTTGGATACGGACATGGGGTAACGGTCTCCTGATAGGTGGTCGCGCTTATACTAGCCACCTTTAGCCTTTGCTCCGAGAGCCGCGATGCGTCGTCTGCTGTTGTGCCTGTTGCTGTCCCTTACCTCCCTTGCCCTCTGCGCCGCCGAGGCCGCCCGGCCCAAGGTCGGCCTGGTGCTGTCCGGCGGCGCGGCGCGCGGCCTGGCCCACATCGGTGTGCTCAAGGCGCTGGAAGAACAGGGGGTGAAGATCGACGCCATCGCCGGCACCAGCATGGGCGCGGTGATCGGCGGGTTGTACGCCTCGGGCTACAAGATCGACGAGCTGGAGAAGCTGGCCCTGGCCATCGACTGGCAGCAGGCGTTGTCCGATGCACCGCCGCGCAAGGACATCCCCTTCAGGCGTAAGCAGGACGACCGCGACTTCCTGGTCAAACAGCGCCTGAGCTTTCGCGACGACGGCAGCCTGGGCCTGCCGTTGGGGGTGATCCAGGGGCAGAACCTCGCGCTGCTGCTCGAAAGCCTGCTGGCCCACGCCAGTGACACCCGTGACTTCGACAAGCTGCCGATCCCGTTCCGCGCAGTGGCCACCGATATCGCCAGCGGCGAGAAAGTGGTGTTTCGCAAGGGCCACCTGCCCCAGGTGATCCGCGCCAGCATGTCGATCCCGGCGGTGTTCGCCCCGGTCGAGCTGGACGGCCGCCTGCTGGTCGACGGCGGCATGGTCGACAACATCCCGCTGGATATCGTGCGTGAGATGGGTGTGGACATGGCGATCGTCGTCGATATCGGCACGCCGCTGCGCAATCGCAAGCAGTTGGCCACGGTGGTCGATGTGCTCAACCAGTCGATCACCCTGATGACCCGGCGCAACTCCGAAGAGCAACTGGCCTCGCTGCACCGCGACGACATCCTGGTACAGCCGCCGCTGTCGAGCTTTGGCGTCACCGACTTCGGCCGGGCCCAGGACATGATCGACGCCGGCTACCGCGCCACCCGCCTGCTCGACCCGCGCCTGGCCAGCCTGCGCCGGGTCAACGACACGGCGGTGCAACTGGCCGAGGCGCGCTCGGCCGGGCAACGCACTCCGGTGATCACCGCCATCAAGGTCGAGAACGACTCCAAGGTCAGTGACGACGTGATCCGCTACTACATTCGCCAGCCCATCGGCGAACCGCTGGAGCTCGACCGCCTGCGCACCGACATGGGCACCCTGTACGGCCTGGACTACTTCGACCGGGTGCAGTACCGCGTGGTGCACAAGGGCGACGAGAACACCCTGGTGATCAACGCCCGGGGCCGACGTGGCGGCACCGACTATCTGCGGCTGGGGCTGAACCTGTCCGATGACCTGCGTGGCGACAGCGCCTTCAACCTGGGCGCCAGCTACCGCGTCAACGGCATCAACCGCCTGGGCGCCGAGTGGCTCACCCGAGCCCAGATCGGCGACAAGCAGGAGCTCTACAGCGAGTTCTACCAGCCGCTGGATACCGGGTCGCGCTACTTCGTGGCGCCCTACCTGGACATCGGCTCGCAGAACATCGAGGCCACCCTGGACAACGACCCCATCGCCGAGTACCGCCTCGAACGCTATGGCTTCGGGCTCAACCTGGGCCGCCAGATCGGCAACAACGGCGAAGTGCGCCTGGGGGTGGGCCAGGCCTGGGGGCAGGCCGAGGTACGCATCGGCGAACAGGGCCTGCCCAAGGTGAACTTCAACGAAGGCTTCTATGACCTCAAGTATTCGTTCGACACCCTGGACAATGTCTACTTCCCCCACAGCGGCGAAGACGTCAGCCTGACCCTGCGCCAGTTCGAGCCGGGCCTGGGCTCCGACCAGCGCTATCGCCAATGGGACATGAAACTGGACAAGGCCCTGAGCAGCGGGCCGAACACCTGGGTATTCGGCGGTCGCTATGCGCGGACTCTGGATGATGCCGAGGTGGTCACCTCGAGCTTCGTGATGGGCGGCGCCCGGCAGCTGTCGGGCTTTCGCCAGGACTCGGTGTCAGGCCAGAACCTGAGCCTGATGCGCATGGTCTACTACCGGCGCCTGACCCCGCGCTCCTACCTGCCGCTGGACTTCCCGCTGTATCTGGGCGGCTCGCTGGAACGCGGCCGCGCCTGGAACAACGACAACGAGTTCGACAGCGGCTACATCAACGCCGCGAGCATCTTCCTGGGCTTCGAAACGCCGCTGGGGCCGCTGAACTTCAGCTACGGCATGAACACCGAGAACCAGAAGGCGTTCTACCTCAACCTGGGGCAGACCTTCTAGGACTTCTCCAGGTTGCCCAGGATGCGCGCGTGCACCCGCATGCACACGCGCAGCTCTTCTTCGTCGATGCCTTCGAACAGCTCGACGCGCAAGGCGTTGGCAATGGTCTCGATCTGGTCGATCAACGGCTTGGCGGGCGGGCACAACACGATCTTCTTGGCGCGCCGGTCCTCCAGCACGGCCTGGCGCTTGACCAGGCCCTGGGCCTCGAGGCTGTCGAGCAGACGGGCCAGGGTCGGCCCTTCAACCCCCACGCTCTGCGCCAGTTCACGCTGGGTGGGGGCCTCGTCGAAGCGCGCCAGGTGCAGCAGCACCAGCCAGCGCGCCTGCGACAGGTTGAGCCCGGCCAGGCGGCGGTCCAGCTCGGCGCGCCAACCCCGGGACATATGGGCCAACTGCATCCCGAAACGGTGGTGATCGGTCAACGGCATAGGAAACTCATCATCAGAACTAATTAATAGGCAGCTAATCATGCCCTTGGGCCTTAGGCAAGGCTCATGCCGTCGGCAGGCGCTGCATAATCGTCATAAATGATGACAAACAACCTTTCTACATCTCGAACTCGGCCGCCAGTGCGGCGCGCACGCAATACAGCACGCCCTCAGGCACGCGTCCGCCAAACTGCTCGATGATCGCCGACACCGGCGGCAACTCGCCTTCGCCGTCGAGGAACGCGTCCTGGATCTCGCCCATCAGGTCCTCGGGCAGGTCCAGCGCCTGTTCCAGTGACAGCTGTTGGCGACCGATGGCCTCGGCCAGCAGGCTGTAAACATTCTTTTCACTGCATTGCAGCTGGCCGGCGATCTGCAGCGGAGTCATGCCCGCGCGGGCCAGGCTGATCAGCTCGTGGCGCAGGTCGGCGACCGGGGCCGGGGCCTCTGCAGCGCCGCCCAGCACCTCGAGGAAGGCCTGGCCGTAGCGCTCCAGCTTGCGTGCCCCCACGCCACTGACCTGGGCCATCTCGCTGAGGCTGCCGGGCTGACTGCGCAGCATCTCCAGCAGGGTCGAGTCGGGGAAGATGACATACGGCGGCACGCCATGCTCCTCGGCCAGCTTGCGCCGCAAGGCGCGCAAGGCGTCCCACTGTTCGCGTTCCTCGCCGCGCACCAGCTGGCTGGCCGGGCTGCCCGAGCTGCTGCTCTTGCTGCTGGTCTGCGGCTTGAGGTCGCGGCGCAGCTCAAGGGTGACTTCGCCACGCAGCAAGGGCCGGCACGTATCGGACAGGCGCAGCCCGCCATAGCCTTCCAGGTCGATATCGGCCAGGCCACGCGCCACCAGCTGGCGGAACAGCGAACGCCACTCGCCTTCTGCGCGAGCCTTGCCCACGCCATACACGGCAAGCTTCTCGTGCCCGAAGCTGCGGATCTTCTCGTTGTCCTTGCCCAGCAGCACGTCCACCAGATGGCCCACGCCGTAGCGCTGGCCAGTACGGTAGATGGCCGACAGCGCCTGGCGCGCAGGCTCGGTGGCGTCCCAGGTCTGCACGCCGTCGACGCAGTTGTCGCAGTGCCCGCAGGGCTGGGGCAGTTCTTCGTCGAAATAGTTGAGCAGGGTCTGGCGACGGCAGCGGGTCTCTTCGCACAGTGCCAGCATGGCATCGAGCTTGTGCTGCTCGACCCGTTTGTGACGCTCGTCACCTTCGGAGTTCTGCAGCATCTGCTTGAGCATCACCATGTCCTGCAGGCCGTAGGCCATCCAGGCATCGGCGGGCAGGCCGTCACGGCCGGCGCGACCGGTTTCCTGGTAGTAGGCTTCCAGCGACTTGGGCAGGTCCAGGTGGGCCACGAAACGCACGTTGGGCTTGTCGATGCCCATGCCGAAGGCGATGGTCGCGACCATGATCAGGCCTTCCTCGTTGAGGAAGCGGCGCTGATTGCTGGCGCGGGTCTCGGCAGGCAGGCCGGCGTGATAGGGCAGCGCCGGGAACCCCTGCTCGCACAAAAACGCGGCCACATCGTCGACCTTCTTGCGCGACAGGCAATAGACGATGCCGGCGTTGCCGCGCCGCTCGTTGAGGAACGCCAGCAACTGTTTGCGCGGCTGTTCCTTGGGCACGATGCGATAGAAGATGTTCGGCCGGTCGAAACTCGACAGAAAGCGCTCGGCGTTCTGCAGGTGCAGGCGGGTGACGATCTCTTCGCGGGTACGCATGTCCGCGGTGGCGGTCAGGGCAATGCGCGGCACGTTGGGGAAGAGTTCGGCCAGTTGCCCCAGTTGCAGGTATTCAGGGCGGAAGTCATGGCCCCATTGCGACACGCAGTGCGCCTCGTCGATGGCGAACAGCGCGATGTCCAGGCTGCGCAGAAAATCCAGCATGCGTGGCTGCACCAGGCGTTCCGGGGCCAGGTACAGCATCTTGAGCTCGCCGCGACGAATGCGCATGGCCAGTTCGCGCTGCTGGTCGGCGCTCATCGTGGAGTTCAGCGAAGCCGCGGCGACACCCAGCTCGTCGAGGGTCGCCACCTGGTCGTCCATCAGCGCGATCAACGGCGACACCACCACTGCCAGGCCTTCGCGCAGCAGCCCCGGAACCTGGAAGCACAGCGACTTGCCGCCGCCGGTGGGCATCAGTACCAGCGCATCGCCGCCCTTGGCCACGCATTCGATGATCGCCCCCTGGCGCCCGCGAAAGCTGTCGTAGCCGAAGATGTCCTTGAGGACGCGCTGAGCCTGTTCGAGCATAAAAACTCCATAAATCGCAGAACCATCCTGGCCACAGGCTGGATGAAAAGCTTCCCCGCCACACCTGAAATTGCGTAAGCGGCTTTTGCCGGGGCCGCATGCTGGCGTGACCGGGCGCAAAAGCCGGGCATTATACCGGACACGGCGCCCGTGCAGGGGGCTCTGCGATAGGCGTCATCCTTTGCCTCGCAGGCGCCGCAAGATGCTAGAATTCCAGCATCGTTTATTCCCAAGGTAGCCCTGTAATGTCCTTCGCTGAGCAATTAACCCGCCTGCAAGCCTTCCTCGACGCTGACGAGCTGCACGAAGAAGCGCTGGACTACGTTGCCGCACACGGCTACCTGACCGCGCTGTCGATCTGCTCCGAAGCCGTTCCCGAGCGTGAATGGATCGACGCCCTGTTCGCCGAGCCGCCGCACTACAAGGACGAGGCCCAGCGCGAAGAAATCGAAAGCACACTGATCAAGCTCAAGGATCACATCGCCCGCCAACTGGCCAGCGATGAGGAGTTCGAGCTGCCGTGCGACCTGGACCTTGGCGACGAGCCGGACGACTCCGAGCTGCGCGGCTGGTGCATCGGCTTCATGGAAGGGGTGTTCCTGCGTGAAGCGGCCTGGTTCGAAAGCGCCGAGGAAGAGGTCAGCGAAATGCTGCTGCCGATCATGGTCGGTTCCGGCCTGTTCGACGAAGAGGCCGAGTTCGCCGACATCGCCAGCGACGCCAACCTGATGGACGACATGATCGTGCAGATCCCCGAGGCGCTGACGGCCTTGTACCTGCTGTGCCATGCCCCGGACGAGAAACCTGCGCTGCTCAAGCCTCGCCACCACTGAGTCTGCATCCATGCGCTACCTGCTGCTGGCCATCGGCTGGCTCAGCGTCGCGCTGGGGGTGATCGGCATCTTCCTCCCGGTGCTGCCGACCACCCCTTTTCTGTTATTGGCGGCAGCCTGCTTTGCGCGCAGCTCGCCCCGCTTTCACGCATGGCTGGTCAATCACCCGCGGCTTGGGCCGTGGATTCGCGACTACCTGGGCGGTGAGGGCATTCCGCTCAAGGCCAAGGTATACGCCATCGGGCTGATGTGGCTGAGCATAGGTTTTTCGTGCTACCTGGTGCCCTTGCCGTGGGCACGCGGGTTCATGCTCACCAGTGCGGTACTGGTGACCGTGTACATCGCGCGGCAGAAGACCTTGCGCAAGCGTACCTAGGCGCAACCACGCGCCCACCCCATCGCGGGCCAAGCCCGCTCCCACAGCTACTTCATTGCTCCTGTGGGAGCGGGCTTGGCCCGCGATGGCAGCGGCAGGTCAGCTGCGCCATCTACGCCTCATGTCACACCGTATCCACCTTCAACGAATGATCATTGAGCATCCCGTTGATCACCGTGGCTGTATCCGCGCCCGCCGAGATGACCCCACCCGCGCCCGCCGTCACCCCATAGTGATGGGCAAGGTCCACGCCGGCCAGTTCGATGGTCTGGGTCGGCGCCGCGCCGGCCACCGCACTCACCTGGATGGTCGATATCACGCCGTTGCCCGTGCCCGTCACAGTGAAGTGCAGGTAATCGTCCAGCGACGCCGACGTCGCGTTCTCGCCCTGCAGCAATTGCGAGAGGTCCAGCCGATCGGTACCCGGGGTAAAGTCGGTCACCTTGTCGTGGCCAGTATTGCCCTGTTGCCACAGGAAGGTATCGCTGCCCGCGCCACCGGTCAGGGTATTGTTGCCCGGCCCGCCGATCAGCAGATCGTCACCACCGCCCCCGATCAGGATGTCGTTGCCAAGGCCGCCGATCAGCGTGTTGGCGTTGTCGTCGCCGGTCAGCTTGTCGTCGTGGTCGGAGCCGATCAGGTTCTCGATCGACACCAGCTTGTCGAGCCCGGCGCCGATCGTGTTCTGCTCACCGGTCAGCGCCAGGCTCACCGTCACCCCAGCGCTCGCCCCGGCGTAGCTGGCGGTGTCGTTGCCAGCGCCACCGTCGAGCAGATCGTTGCCGTTGCCGCCGATCAACAGGTCGTTGCCATCCCCCCCGTAGAGCTTGTCGTTGCCATCGCCGCCAATCAGCACGTCGTTGCCTGCACCGCCATTGAGAACGTCATCACCGCTCCCGGCCAGCAGCACGTCGTCGTGGCTGGTGCCTTCCAGGGTACTGCCGGCCTGGTAGGTGATGTCCACCGCCCCCGTGGCGCTGCCGCCATGGCCGTCGCTGACGGTATAGGTGCCGTTGTAGGTGGGCGTGTAGTCATGCGCCCCGGCGTAGTTGATCGACATGTTCAGCTGGTAGCTTTCTGCGCCCTTGCCGCCGTCGTCATTGACCTGGTTGACCAGATGGATGCTGTACACCCCATCATGGCTGGCGGTGAAACTGCCGCCATCGGCGATGGTGTGGTAGGTGCCGCCCTCATCCTTCCACTGCATCAGCAAGTTGCGATCAGCGGTGCGGTTGTGGTCCAGGGTCAGGGTTTCGCCCTCGCGCAGGCTTACCTTGATCACGTCTTCGTCATTGCCATTGGCAGCACTCACCGCCCCCAGGTAGCCACTGACCACCAGCGCCGCGGTCATCGACCCGGCTGCGCCGGTAAAGGCACTGCGCGCCAGAACCCGCTCCTGATTGGCCAGCGTGTCGTCCTGGCCGGTGAAGGTGATGACCGTCTTGCCGTTGCCGGCCGTGAAATCCGCCCCCTTGGTCCAGCCGGTGTTGAAGGTGATCGGCGCCGCACTCAGGCGATCGTGGTTGGCGTCGCTGTCGTTGGCCAGCAAGGCGGCGGCCGGCACGCTGATGCTCGGCGCAAGGATATTGGTGATGACATGATCGGCACCGGCCACCGGCGCAGCATTGGTGTTGACGTTGATCACCAGGTTGGCACCGCTCAGGTCGCCGTCGTTGTCGCTGGCCACGAAGCGGATGGTCTCCACCTGATTGCTGCCGCTGTCCTTGGGCGGCGTATAGGTGAACTGGCCGTTGTCCATGTCCACCACCAGCGTCCCGCCCAGCGCGGTCTTGACCGTGATGCTGTGGGTGTTCGCGTCGAAGGTGCCGCGGTCTGCGCCGCCACTGGCTGCATAGCTGGGCTGGTTGGCGTTGCCTTTGGGGTCGAAGGTGTAGGTGGTGCCGTCGATCAACAGCGACTTGATGAAGCCACCATCGGCACCGAAGTCGCCACCGCTCATCAGGCTGCCGGTGATCGGCGCGCCCTGCACGGTGCCCGACAGCACGTTGTCCAGTTGCGCCAGGTCGGTGACCACCACCGAGTTGGTATTGGTGTGGGTACTGCCGTCATAGGCAGCCGGGTTGAGATTGCCGGTGTTGACGCCGCTGCCCAGCCCGATCGCATACGACTTGATGCCGTTGTCGCCCAGGAAGTTCTCCCAGTTGCCGGTGCGCGTTTCGGTCAGGGCATGCCCCGAGGTCGGCGCACCGTCCGAGAAGAAGTAGCTGACGCTCTGCGCGCCCTCCAGCTTGCCCGGCGTCTGGTAGGCCGTCTGCGCCACGTTGACTGCCGAGTCGTAATAGGTCGAGCCACCCGGGGTCAGGTCCTTGATCAGGGCCTTGGCCTCGGCCACCGTCACCCACACGTCGGTGCGATCACTGGCACCGGTGGAGAACGTGACGACCTGCACCTTCACATCGCCCATGTCGTCGTACTTGTCCAGCAGTGCGCCGATGGCCTCCTTGGCCAGCTCCAGGCGCGACAGGCCGCGCACCCCGGAATTGTCGGCCATGCTGCCGGACACATCGATGATCAGCATGACGTTGGTGTCCACCTGCCCCGGCGTGGTCGAGCGCACGGCGTCAGCCGTTGTGGGCACGTCATCGACGATATTGATCACGATGTTGCTGGTGGTCGAATTGCCGGCCGCATCGGTGGCCTTGTAGACGAAGGTCTCGCTGGTGACCACGTTGGGGCCGTCGTTGAGCCCGCCTGCGGTTTTGGGTGCGGACGTAAGGGTGTACTTGAAGCTGCCGTCGGCGTTGAGCTGAATCTGCCCATAGGCGCCCGTGCTGCTGCCCACCAGCGTATAGGTGATCGCGCCGCTGGCTCCGCTGACCGAGCCCACCAGGCTGCCGGTCGCGGTTTCACCCGCTGAGCCGGGGTCGCTGCCGGTCACAGTGCCGGGGGCGAGGTCGTTCGGATCCTGACTAAGGTCCAGGGCCTTCTCGTACACCGTGACCTCGTTGTTAGTGCAGGCGACGATCTTGCTGTCGGTGACATTGATGGTGATGGTGGTGGTGCTTTCGTCGCCGTCCGCGTCACGAATGGTGTAGGTGAAGGTGTCCTGGGCACCGTCCTGCGTCACCGCATTGGGGTTGGCCTTGTACTCGGCCTCGCCGTTGGCATGCAGGATGAGGGTGCCATAGGTGCCGGCGATGCCCACGCCCAGCGAACCGATGGCCGAGGTCGAGGTGTCGGCGCCCGCCCGTACACCCACCACCGCACCGCCCTGGGCCGGGCCGTCTGCCCCCAATGTGTCGTTATCCAGCACATTGCCGGTGACCGTACCGCCCTCCACCACCGTGGTGCTGTCGGACTCCGCCCTTGGCACGTCATCCACGATCTTGATCACGATGGTGCTGGTGACGCTGTTGCCCAGTTGGTCGGTCGCCTTGTAGGTAAAGGTCTCGGACGTGACGATATTCGCCCCGTCGTCGCCGTTGCCGATGTGCGGCGCCGAGGTCAGGGTGTACTTGTAGCTGCCGTCGGCATTGAGCTGAATCTGCCCATAGGCACCTGTAGTGCTGCCCACCAGCGTGTAGGTGAGCGCGCCGGAACCGCCCGTGACCGAGCCGACCAGGGTGCCGGTACCCGTCTCGCCAGGCGAGGTAGGGTTGCTGCCCACCACCGTGCCCGGGGCCAGGTCCTGCGGGTCCTGGGTCAGGTCCAGCGCTTTTTCGTAGACTTTCACCTCGGTATCGGCGCAGGCCACCAGCTTGCTGTCGGTGACATTGATGGTGATGGTCGTGGTGCTTTCATCGCCGTCCGCATCGCGGATGGTGTAGGTGAACACGTCCTTGGCGCCGGTTGGCGCTACCGAGTTGGGGTCGGCCTTGTAGATCGCCTCGCCATTGGCATTCAGGATCAGCGTGCCATAGGTGCCGGCGATGCTCACGCCCAGCGAGCCGATGGCCGAGGTCGAGGTGTCGGCGCCTGCCCGCACACCCACCACCGCACCACCCTGGGCTGCACCGTCTGCACCCAGGATGTCGTTGAGCAGCACGTTGCCGGTGACCGTACCGCCTTCCATCACCGTGGCACTGTCCGATTCGGCGATGGGCATGTCGTCGACGATATGGATCACGATGGTGCTGGTAACGCTGTTGCCCAGCGCATCGGTGGCTTTGTAGGTGAAGGTCTCGGTGCTCACGACGTTGGCGCCGTCGTTGCCGTTGCCGATATGCGGCGCCGAGGTCAGGGTGTACTTGTAGCTGCCGTCGGCGTTGATCTGAATCTGCCCGTAGTTACCGATGGCGCTGCCTTCCAGGCTGTAGGTCAGGGCACCGGAGCCACCGCCCACCCGGCCTTGAAGGTTGCCGACCGAGGTTTCCGTGGCCCTGGTCGGCGCGCTGCCTTCTACCGTGCCAGGCGCCAGGTCCCAAGCGTCCTGCATCAGGTCCAGCCCGCGCTCGTACACCTTGATGTCATCGTCCGGGCAAGCGACGAGCTTGCTGTCGGTGACGTTGATGGTGATGGTCGTGGTGCTTTCGTCACCGTCCGCATCGCGGATGGTGTAGGTGAACACGTCCTTGGCGCCGGTTGGCGCTACCGAGTTGGGGTCGGCCTTGTAGATCGCCTCGCCATTGGCGTTCAGGATCAGCGTGCCATAGGTGCCGGCGATGCTCACGCCCAGCGAACCGATGGCCGAGGTCGAGGTATCGGAGCCTGCCCGTACACCCACCACCGCACCGCCCTGGGCTGCGCCGTCTGCACCCAGGATGTCGTTGAGCAGCACGTTGCCGGTGACCGTACCGCCTTCCATCACCGTGGCACTGTCCGATTCGGCGATGGGCATGTCGTCGACGATATGGATCACGATGGTGCTGGTAACGCTGTTGCCCAGCGCATCGGTGGCCTTGTAGGTGAAGGTCTCGGTGCTCACGACGTTGGCGCCGTCGTTGCCGTTGCCGATATGCGGCGCCGAGGTCAGGGTGTACTTGTAGCTGCCGTCGGCGTTGATCTGAATCTGCCCGTAGTTACCGATGGCGCTGCCTTCCAGGCTGTAGGTCAGGGCACCGGAGCCACCGCCCACCCGGCCTTGAAGGTTGCCGACCGAGGTTTCCGTGGCCCTGGTCGGCGCGCTGCCTTCTACCGTGCCAGGCGCCAGGTCCCAG
>NZ_JAFKEC010000015.1:0-41959 GCF_017848315.1 Pseudomonas palmensis | reverse complement strand
GCGCTGCCTTCCAGGCTGTAGGTCAGGGCACCGGAGCCACCGCCCACCCGGCCTTGAAGGTTGCCGACCGAGGTTTCCGTGGCCCTGGTCGGCGCGCTGCCTTCTACCGTGCCAGGCGCCAGGTCCCAGGCGTCCTGCACCAGGTCCAGCCCGCGCTCGTACACCTTGATGTCATCGTCCGGGCAAGCGACGAGCTTGCTGTCGGTGACGTTGATGGTGATGGTCGTGGTGCTTTCGTCACCGTCCGCGTCGCGGATGGTGTAGGTGAACACGTCCTTGGCGCCGGTTGGCGCTACCGAGTTGGGGTCGGCCTTGTAGATCGCCTCGCCATTGGCATTCAGGATCAGCGTGCCGTAGGTACCGGCAATGCTCACGCCCAGCGAGCCAATGGCCGAGGTCGAGGTGTCGGCGCCCGCCCGCACACCCACCACCGCACCGCCCTGGGCTGCACCGTCTGCACCCAGCGTGTCGTTGTCCAATACGTTGCCGGTGACCGTACCGCCCTCCACCACCGTGGTGCTGTCCGACTCTGCCCGTGGCACATCGTCCACGATCTTGATCACGATGGTGCTGGTGACGCTGTTGCCCAGCGCGTCGGTAGCCTTGTAGGTGAAGGTTTCGGAGGTGACCACATTGGCCCCGTCGTTGCCGCCGCCCACCTGCGGCGCGGACGTCAGGGTGTACTTGTAACTGCCGTCGGCGTTGATCTGGATCTGCCCGTAGGCGCCGGTGCTGCTGCCCACCAGCGTGAAGGTCAGCGCGCCGGAGCCACCACCGACCGAGCCGGCCAGCGTTCCGGTCGCGGTCTCGCCCGCCGAGCCCGGGTTGCTGCCCACCACTGTGCCCGGCGCAAGGTCTTGCGGGTCCTGGACCAGGTCCAGGGCCTTTTCATACACCGTGACGCTGTCCGGGCAGGCGACGAGCTTGCTGTCGGTGACGTTGATGGTGATGGTCGTGGTGCTTTCGTCACCGTCCGCATCGCGGATGGTGTAGGTGAACACATCGGTCGCGCCCGCTGGCGGCACGGCGTTGGGGTCGGCCTTGTACACCGCCTCGCCGTTGGCGTTGAGCACCAGCGTGCCGTAGGTACCCGCAATGTTCACGCCCAGCGAGCCGATGGCCGATGTCGAGGTATCGGAGCCGGCCCGCACACCGACCACCGTGTGCTCGACCGGCGGGCGATCGGCGCCCAGGCTGTCATTGTGCAGCACGTTGCCGGTGACGGTACCGCCTTCGACTACCGAGGCGCTGTCGGGCCTGGCCTGCGGCACGTCATCGACAATGTTCACGTCCAGGCTGCCGGTGGCCTTGCTGCCATCGCTGTCGATGGCCACCACGCTGAAGCTCTCACCGATGTTGTTGATGCCCTGGCCAGCGGGATGAGCTTCGTTGTCGAGCAAGGTGTAGCTGTAGCTCACCACGCCTGTGGCGGGGTTGTAGCCGGTGATGGTGAGGGTATTGCCCAGCCCCGTGGTGATCGATTGCGGAAAACCACTGACCACCCCGCCGATCACCACGTTGATGCCCCCGACGGTAAGCGTGTGCAGGCCATCGGGGGCATGCACGGTAAAGCTGCCGCTCTGGGTCAGCGCGCCATTATCGGGGCTTGAGCCATCGGCCAGGTTCTTCTCGTACACGGTCAGTTCACCGCCATTCACCTCCAGCCCGTCCAGTGTCACCGGGTGGTCGATGGGCGGCTCAACCGGCGGGATCACCGGCGGCACGAAACCGCCAGGGCCCTGGTCATCACCCCGCGCGCCAATCCAGGGTTCGGGAATCTCGGGGATGCTGTTGAAACCCGCCGTCGGAAAGCCGATCACCGGGTCCAGGTGCCCTCCCACCTCGGTGAGCTGCACGAACGAATGGCCGCCGCCCAATGCGCTTGGCGAACCGCCGTTGCCGGGGCCCGCCGCCGGAGCTTCGCCCTCCTGGCTGGGGTCGGCGCCCGCCGCAATGGCCTGCTGCAGTTTCTCCACATCGGTCAGTTGTGCCTGGCTGGGCGTCACCGTCTCGGGCGCGTTCACGTGCGAGGCATGGTTGGCCAGCAGGTCGGGAGACAGCTGCAGGCTGCTGTCACGGCCCAGGGTCAGCTCGGCACCGTTTTCCAGGTGCACCGCCACTGCCCCGGCCGCGCCGGTTTCCAGTTGTTCCCCGGCATAAAGGCGGTCGCCTTCCACCAGGGCACGTCGACCGCCATCGGCCGCTACCGCGAATACCTGGCCGACAACCTTGCTGACCACACCGATCAAATTAGCCATGAGCATGCCTCCATTGCCGAAGGTTTTCGCAAACACGTGCCGGGGTATCGCGAAACCTGGCGCGGGCAATGCCCGGCCGACTCGGAGAACAACCTTGCGACCGCACGCACCGATCTCAACGAAATCAATGCATTCGGCCTGCCCATGCTCCGGTTAAGCCACGCTGCGATCTGGCAATCGGCCATGAGCCAAAATTTTGTCGCCATATTTCGCCGCGTTGACCTCTCCTCCGCTCACTCCAAACCCAATGCTGCAAAAAACGAGGAACTTTATCGGACGCCCTGACAGGCCAACATCTGCGCCTGTTTTCGAGCTATCTGAAGAGAACAATGTCTTGCTTTGAGCACAGCGCATAAGTTTTTTTTCGCATATCGGTTATGAGAAATACTTCTTAGGTTGGCCGTTAAATGTTCTTAGCTCTGTTGTTACAAGCCTGAAACGGTTTGACCTCCATTTTTCGTCATTTTTTTGGCGATTGAGAGACCACAAGAAATCAGGGAGATGTCATCCATGCGCGTTTTGACCCCCATCAGCAGCGCGATTCTGTTCGCCATGATCTGTGCCAACGCGCAGGCCATGTCCTTGTCACAAGCCGTGCAGAGCGCCGTGGACTACCACCCGGAGAACAAGGCCGGGATCAATAGCCGGCTGTCCGCCGACGAGGATGTGAAGGTGGCCAGAGGGGGCTACTTTCCCACCGTCGACCTGGTGGCCGGCTACGGACGCGAACGTTCAGACAACACCAACACCCGCGGCTTCAACGCCGACGGCAGCCGCAATCACAACAAGGAAACCCTGAACTACACCCAGTCCGAACTGCGCCTGCGCCAGATGCTGTTCGACGGCTTCAATACCGCCAATGAAGTGGGCCGCACCGAGGCCGTGGTCAATTCACGCGCCTACTACGTGCAGGCCACCTCCGAGACCATCGCCCTGCGCGCCATCGAGGTGTACCTGGAAGTGCTCAAGCGCCGCGAGCTGGTGACCCTGGCCAAGAACAACCTGCAGGCACACCTGCGCGTCAACGACCAGATCGGCCTGCGCAGCGAGCGCGGCGTGGGCAGCAATGCCGACCTCGACCAGTCCACCGCACGCCGGGCGCTGGCCGACAATAACCTGTACACCGCCCAGGTCGACCTGGCCGATGCCGAAGCCAACTTCATCAGCGTGGTCGGGCGTGCCCCCGACGAGCTGGAAACCCCGGTGTCGATCAAGGGCGAGATGCCCGGCGACCTGACCCAGGCGCGCCAGGCCATGTTGCAGAACAACCCCTACCTCAAGTCGGCCCAGGCCGACATCCAGGCCGCCGAGCAACAGTACGAAGTGGCCAAGTCGCCGTTCTACCCGCGCCTGGATGCAGAGCTCGCCACCGGCGCCAACAACAACATCGCCGGTGAACCCGGGCATGCCAACAGCGATTGGCGAGCCGGCGTGGTGATGAGCTACAACCTGTTCAAGGGCGGCAGCGACAAGGCCCGCCTGCAGTCGGATGCGCACAAGATCAACCAGGCTATGGACATCCGCAACAACGCCTTGCGCACCCTCAACGAAAACCTCGCGCTGTCGTGGAACGCCATGACCAACGCGCGCCTGCAAACCCCGACTGCACGCGAATACGCCGACACCACCACCCGTGTGCGCGCCGCCTACCAGGATCAGTTCGGCCTGGGCCAACGCACCCTGCTCGACCTGCTCGACAGCGAGAACGAGCTGTACAACGCCAACCGTCGCTACACCGAAGTGCGCTACACCGAGGAGTTCTCGATGTACCGGGTGCTGGCCAACATGGGCGAGTTGCTGAGCAAACAGAAGATCTCGCTGCCACCGGAGGCCATTGCACGCAGCGAAGTCAGAAGCGACGCCACGCTGCCAGACCTGCGTTGAACACGTTCGACCGCCCGAGGAGCCGCCCATGACCAGCATGCAGCCGGCCGGCACCGCCGACCCGCGCCAGAGCTTCGATGACCCGTTGCTCGACGGGCTGCTGATACTGTGCAAGCTGCACGGCGCTGCGGTCAGTCGCAGCAGCCTGTGTGCCGGCCTGCCGCTGGCCGAACAACGCATGAGCCTCGACCTGCTGCCGCGCGCAGCGGCCCGGGCCGGCCTGCAGGCACGGGTACTGCGCCGCGAGCTGGGCGCGATCTCGGCGCTCAACCTGCCGGTGCTGCTGTTGCTTGCCGATGGCCGCAGCGCCGTGCTGCGGCGCTGGGGCGAGAACGACCAAGCCCTGATACTGCCCAGTGAAGCCGAAGGCGGCGAGCAGTGGGTCAGCCGCCAGGAGCTGGCCGACGTCTACAGCGGCCAGGCCCTGTTCGCACGCCCGCGCCACGAGGTCGAAGACCTGCGCACACCGCTGCTGCCCAGGGTCAACGCCTGGTTCCGTGACACCCTCAAGCAGTCGCGCTGGCTCTACAGCGACGCCTTGCTGGCCAGCCTGCTGATCAACCTGCTGGGCCTGATGGTGCCGCTGTTCGTGATGCAGACCTACGACCGGGTGGTGCCCAACCAGGCCACCTCCACCCTGTGGGTGCTGGTCATCGGCCTGATGCTCGGCACCCTGTTCGAGCTGGTGCTGCGCGTGGTGCGTGCGCACCTGCTGGACCAGGCCGGCAAGAAGACCGACCTGATCCTGTCGGCCACCCTGTTCGAGCGCATCACCGGCATGTCGATGAAGGCCCGCCCGGCCACCATCGGCGGCTTCGCCCAGAGCATCCACGACTTCCAGGGCCTGCGCGAATTCCTCACGGCGGTGACCCTGACCAGCGTCATCGACCTGCCCTTCGTGGTGCTGATGCTGCTGGTGATCGGCCTGCTGGGCGGCTGGCTGGTGGTGATTCCGCTGGTGGCCTTTCCGATCACCATCGCCTTTGCGCTGTTCATCCAGGCACGCTTGCGCGATACCGTGGAAAAAAGCCTGAGCCTGGGCGCGCTGCGCCAGGCGCTGCTGATCGAGACCCTGGGCGGCCTGGAAACCCTCAAGGCCTGCGGGGCCGAAAGCGAGCGCCAGCACCAGTGGGAAAGCACCCACGGCGCCCTCACCCGCCTCGACGTACAGGCGCGCAACCTTTCGGCACTGGCCACCAACGGCACCCTGTTCATCCAGCAGCTGTGCGGCATGGCCACCATCGTCGCCGGGGTGTACAGCATCATTGCCGGCAACCTCAGCGTGGGTGCCCTGGTGGCCAGCTACATGCTCGGCAGCCGCGTGCTCGCACCATTGGGCCAGATCGCCGGGCTGATCACCCGCTACCAGCAGGCCCAGCTGACCATGCACAGCACCGACGCGCTGATGGCCCTGCCCCAGGAACGCCCTGCTGGCCAGCAGACCCTGGAGCGCACCCAGTTGCACGGCGCGCTGCAGGTCAGCCAGGTGACCTTCCGCTACAACGGGCAGAACGCCGCAGCGCTGGACAACGTGAGGTTCACGGTCAAGCCGGGCGAACGCATCGGCATCATCGGTCGCAGCGGCTCGGGCAAGAGCACCCTGGCACGCCTGCTGATGGGCTTCTACGAACCCGAAGAGGGGCAGATCCTGCTCGACAACCTCGACCTGCGCCAGCTCGACATCGCCGACCTGCGCCAGCAGCTCGGCTACGTGGCCCATGACCTGCCGCTGCTGGCCGGCAGCCTGCGCGACAACCTGACCCTGGGCGCACGCTACGTCAGCGATGCGCGCATGCTCGAAGTGGCCGAGATGACCGGCGTGAGCGAACTGGCCCGCCAGCACCCGCAAGGCTTCGAACGGCCGGTGGGCGAGCGCGGCATGCTGCTCTCCGGCGGCCAGCGCCAGACCGTGCTGCTGGCCCGCGCGATGCTGCTGGAACCGCCGATCCTGATCCTCGACGAGCCCACCAGCCATATGGACAACAGCAGCGAAGACCAGCTGCGCCAGCGCCTGCACGGCTGGGTGCAGGGCAAGACCCTGCTGCTGGTCACCCACCGCACCTCGATGCTCAGCCTGGTCGACCGCCTGGTGGTGCTGGACAACGGCAAGGTGGTGGCCGACGGGCCCAAGGACGCGGTCATCGACGCACTGCGCAAGGGCCGTGTCGGCTCTGCACTCTGAGGGGTATCAGCATGTCTGCATTGTCCGGCCTGGGCGATTACATCCGCAGCTTCGGCAAGACTGCCGAACGCGAGTACATGCCAGACCTGGCCGGCGCGACGCTGCAGGACTCGCCCCGCCTGTCGCGCATCACCGTGTGGCTGGCGGCAGGCTTGCTGCTGGTGGCACTGGTGTGGGCCAAATTCGCGGTGCTCGATGAAGTCACCATGGGCGAAGGCAAGGCCATCCCGTCGAGCAAGGTGCAGGTGATCCAGAACCTGGAGGGCGGCATCGTCACCGAGATCTTCGTGCGCGAGGGGCAGATGGTGAACAAGGGCGACACCCTGCTGCGCCTGGACGACACGCGCTTTCTGTCGAACAAGGGCGAAAGCGAAGCCGACCGCTATGCCCTGACCGCACAGGTCGAGCGCCTGTCCGCCGAGGCCGAGGGCCGCCCCTTCCAGCTCTCGGAGGTGGTACGCAGCAAGGCCCCGCAGGTGGCCGAGGACGAACTGTCGCTGTACCAGTCGCGCCAGCGCCGCCTCACCAGCGAGAAACAGACGCTCAACGAGCAACTGCGGCAGAAAACCCAGGAACTGGCCGAGTTTCGCTCCAAACTGGAGCAGTACCGCTCGGGCCTGGCATTGCTGCAGCAAGAGCTGAACATGTCCACGCCGCTGGTGGGCACCGGCGCGATTTCGCCGGTGGAGATCCTGCGCCTCAAGCGCAGCGCGGTGGAGGCTCGCGGCTCGCTGAACGCCACCAGCCTGGCGATTCCGCGGGCCGAAGCGGCGGCGGCGGAGATCCGCAGCAAGATCGAGGAATCCGAGGCAGGCTTTCGCTCGGAGGCGGCCAAGGAACTCAACGACAAGCGCACCGAGCTTTCGAAGATCACCGCCACCAGCATCGCCATCGACGACCGTGTCACCCGCACCACCGTGGTGTCGCCGGTGCACGGCATCATCAAGCTGCTCAAGGTCAACACCATTGGCGGTGTGGTGCAGCCGGGCAGCGACCTGCTGGAGATCGTGCCGCTGGAAGACAACCTGCTGATCGAGGCCAAGGTGCGCCCACAGGATGTGGCCTTTCTGCACCCCGGGCAGACCGCGATGGTCAAGTTCAGTGCGTACGACTACACGATCTATGGTGGCCTGAAGGCCAAGCTGGAACTGATCGGCGCCGACACGGTGACGGACGACAAGGGCAACGCGTTCTACCTGATCCAGGTGCGCACCGACAAGAACCACCTGGGGGGGGACAACAAACCGTTGCTGATCATCCCGGGCATGACCGCCACGGTGGACATCATCACCGGCCACAAGAGCGTGCTGGATTACCTGCTCAAGCCGGTGCTCAAGGCACGCACCGAGGCGTTGCGCGAGCGCTAGCGCCCATCAACGCAGGTGGTTGCGCTCGTAGGTCTGTTGCCCCATCGCCGCAATCTGCCCCTCGATCAGGGCATCGAACGGCCGCAGCAGCGCATCGAACAGCGCCGGCGCCTCCAGCACGTTCAACGCCTGCGTCACTGCCTCGATGGTCGACAAGGCGCCCTCCCCGGGTGCCTTGCGCAACCGGTAGCGCGACGGCTGCAACGCCCCCAGCGTGACCCGTGGCAACGTTGCCAGCAAAGGGTTCACATGCAGCAACTTGCGCGCCTTGCGCCAGGTGCCGTCGGGCACCACCAGCAACCACGGTCGCTCATCGCCAGCATAAGCCTGCAGCGCCTGCGCGCCCTCACCCGGGAACAACAGGCCGGTGCGATACCCCGGCTGCGTCAGCCACTGCTCGAGATCCTCGAACACCTCGCCCACCCGCAACTCGGCATTGCGCAGGCCAAGCGCCGCCAGCCTGGCGGTGTTCAAGGCATGGTTCACTTCGCTGGGATGCTGCAGCAGCAGTACACGGGTGCGGCTGTCCAGGCGGGGGATCAACGCGCAAAGGCAATGGGTTTGTGGGCGCAGGCAGCGCTCGCAGTGAATTCTGGACATCGGGTTCTCCTGGGGCGCGAAGTGTGCCACAGCAGGCCCGCGAAATACCTCACCGCCCTGGGTCAACGCGCGGATTCAGCGATTGAAGCGTTCGGCCAGGCTGTACAGGTAGTCGGCCATGCGCTGCAGGTCCTGGCTGATCTCGGCGCCCTGCTTGGCCTGCCCGGCGCTGTGGTCGCACAGCTGGGCGATGCGCGTGATCTGCTGGTTGATGTCTTCGGCCACATGGCTCTGCTGTTCCGACGCCGTGGCCATCTGCTGGCTCATGCCGGTGATGCGGCTGACCGCCTGGCTGATGCCCACCAGCGCGGTCTGCACGGCCTCGACACTGTGCACGCTGTCACGCGAGATCTGCTCGCCGCGGCTGGCACTGCTCACCGCCCGCTCGGCCCCGGCACGCAGGCTGGCGATGATCTGGTGGATTTCCTCGGTCGAGACCCGCGTGCGCTGCGCCAGCGACCGCACCTCGTCGGCCACCACGGCAAAACCGCGGCCCTGCTCGCCGGCCCGCGCCGCCTCGATGGCGGCATTGAGCGCCAGCAGGTTGGTCTGCTCGGCGATCGAGGTGATCACATCCACCACGCTGCCGATGGACTGGGTTTGCCCGGCCAGTTCGTTCACCGCCTGGCCGATCTCGGTCACCGCATCGGCCATGCTGCCCATTGCCTGCAGGCTTCGTTGTGCCAGGTCGCTGCCCTGGCGGGCCAACTGGTCGGCATCGGACGCCGCCGTGGCGGTGTCCTGCACGTTGTGGGTGACCTGCTGGATGGTCGCCGCCATCTGCGCAATGGCGGCCGCCGACTGGTCGGTCTCGCAGCGCTGGCGGTCGAGCATCTGCGCCTGGGCCCCGGACAGGTCGCTCGATTGCGTGGCCCGTGCCTTGACCCCGACGCCGGCGTCCACCAGCCGCGTGAGCGCGGTCTGCAGGCGCGCTTCCTCACTGATGATCGCCAGGTCCAACTGCCCCTGCAGGCCCCGGTTGTCACTGTAGGTCAGCGCTACCAGCGGGCTGGTGAAGGCCCTGGGGTGCTCGGCCAGGGTACGCCGGATCATCCGGTCGTGATGGGCCTCGATCAGGTACCAGGCACTGAGCAGGCTGGCCATCAACACGCCCAGCGCCGCGTACTGGGGCAGCCACAGGTAGCCGGCGGCCGACAGCAGCGCCGCCCCTACCAGCGGCCAGCCCAGCTCCAGTTGCACCGCTGCACGCGCGGCCCAGGACATGGCGCCCCGGCCCTGGCGCAAGCGTGCATACAACGCCGTGGCTCGACGGATCTGGTCCGGGGTGGGCACCGAGCGCACCGACTCGTAGCCACTGATACGGCCATCCTCGTAGATGGCCGTCACGTAGGCACTGACCCAGTAGAAATCGCCGTTCTTCGCGCGGTTCTTGACCACCCCCATCCAGGGCTTGCCTTGCTTGAGGGTGTCCCACATGTGCCCGAACACCGCGGGCGGCATGTCCGGGTGGCGTACAAGGTTATGGGGCTGGCCCACCAGTTCGTCGTAGGTAAAACCGCTGATGCTGACGAAGGCGTCGTTGCAGTAGGTGATGCGGCTGTTGAGGTCGGTGGTGGATATCAGGCGCTGATCGCTCGGGAAGGTTCTTTCATGCTCAGTGACGGGCAGATTCGTACGCATCTCGGCGATCCCTGCTTGGAAGATGTTGGGAATTTTCAACAAGCAAGAACAGGTTTAGCAGAGCATTTACGGGCTTGTAGGGCTTGTCTGAAGGATTTTTCTTCTATTTGCGCAAAAGATTTTCATGCGCATCCGATCAGGCTGGCGTGAGCTGCGCCTTGAGGCGGTCGCGAAAGGTCTGGATCAAGGGTTCGCGGCTGCGGCCCCGGCGAATGATCAGCGAGAACGGCGCCTGATAGCCGAAGGTCGCCGGCGACAGCACCCGCAGGTCGCCCTTGTCCACCCAGGCCTGGGCATAGTGTTCAGGCAGGTAGCCGATGTAAGCCCCCGACAGTACCAGGATCAGCTGTGCCTCCATGCTCTCGACCGTGGCGGCGCTGTGCTTGAAGCCGTGGCGGGCCAGTTCGGCCTGGCTCCAGTAGCCTCGACCGACCATGCGCTGCTGGGTGATCACCTGTTCGGGAATGCGCCGCTCGGTGAACAGCGAATGCCGGTTGCTGCAGTACAGCCAATGCTGCTCGCGGTACAACGGCTGATACACCAGCCCGCTCATGCGCGTGGAGAAAGCGCCGATGGCCAGGTCCAGGCGGTTGTCCTGCACCCCCAGTTGCAGTTCGTAGGGGCTGGACACCGACAGGTGCAGGTGCACGGCCGGGTGTTCGAGGCTATAGGCACCGATGGCGTCGGCCAGCGGCAGTGCGCGATCGCCGACCGTGGAGTCGATCACCCCCAGGTTCAGGGTGCCGCGCAGCTCGCCCTTGAGCGCCGCCGCGTACTGCTCGAAACCGTCCATTTCGGCCAGCAGGCGCAGGGTCTCCTGATGGAACAGTTCGCCCTTGCTGGTGAGGCTGAAGCCGCCGCGCCCACGGTGGCACAGCACGATACCCAGCGCCGACTCCAGCTGGCTCATGTAGGTACTGATGGCGGACGTGGACAGGTTCAGCTCGCGCTGGGCATTGGCGAAGCCCTGGTGGCGTACCACGCTGACGAAGATGCGCAGCAATTTCAGATCAGGCAGCGCCGAGGCCATGGCAAGGGCTCCAACAGGGCAACGAATACGCGCCAGTCTACCCGCTGATCGCCATTAGTTCATGAAAACCTGAAGTAAGTATTTGCCTGTAGCGATTCTCTTGGCGCACTACCTTTTGCAGACTCTGCGCCAATGCACCTGTCCTCGCGCATTGCTGCACCTGTTCGCAGGGTGGCCGGACAGGTTCCAACAACTAGAACAATCCAAACCGTGAGGCCCGACCGTGGACAAGATTCTTCACCAACCACTGGGCGGCAACGAAATGCCGCGTTTCGGCGGCATCGCCACCATGCTGCGTCTTCCCCACCTGCCCAGCGCCGCCGGCCTGGACGCTGCCTTCATCGGCATCCCGCTGGACATCGGCACCTCGCTGCGCTCCGGCACCCGCTTCGGCCCGCGCCAGATCCGCGCCGAATCCGTGATGATCCGCCCGTACAACATGGCCACCGGCGCCGCCCCGTTCGACTCGCTGTCGGTCGCCGACATCGGCGACGTGGCAATCAACACCTTCAACCTGCTCGACGCGGTGCGCATCATCGAAGAGGCCTACGACGAGATCCTCGAGCACGACGTGATCCCCATGACCCTGGGCGGCGACCACACCATCACCCTGCCGATCCTGCGCGCGATCCACAAGAAGCACGGAAAGGTCGGGCTGGTGCACATCGATGCCCATGCCGACGTCAACGATCACATGTTCGGCGAGAAGATCGCCCACGGCACCACCTTCCGTCGCGCCGTCGAAGAAGGCCTGCTGGACTGCGACCGCGTGGTGCAGATCGGCCTGCGCGCCCAGGGCTACACCGCCGAAGACTTCAACTGGAGCCGCAAGCAGGGCTTTCGCGTGGTGCAGGCCGAGGAGTGCTGGCACAAGTCGCTGGAGCCACTGATGGCCGAAGTGCGTGAAAAGGTCGGTGGTGGTCCGGTTTACCTGAGCTTCGACATCGACGGCATCGATCCGGCCTGGGCACCAGGCACCGGCACCCCGGAAATCGGTGGCCTGACCACCATCCAGGCGATGGAGATCATCCGTGGCTGCCAGGGGCTGGACCTGATCGGTTGCGATCTGGTGGAGGTCTCGCCGCCCTACGACACCACCGGCAACACCTCGTTGCTCGGCGCCAACCTGTTGTACGAAATGCTGTGTGTTCTGCCTGGCGTAGCGCATCGCTAACGGCCATCGGCCTGGAGTTTCACCCCCGGATGGAGCCTTTCGGCGGGCCGTACACGCGGCCCGCTTGCGGATGAATGACGCCTGGCGCACGCCACCGGCGATCGATCTCACCATAATAAAGATAATCGGAGACACCCCATGGCCTTGGACATATTCGTTGTACTGATATACGCCGCCGGCATGCTGGTACTGGGCTGGTTCGGCATGCGCCGCGCGAAGACCCACGAAGACTACCTGGTGGCCGGGCGCAACCTGGGCCCAAGCCTGTACATGGGCACCATGGCCGCCACCGTGCTGGGCGGCGCCTCTACCGTCGGCACCGTGAAGCTGGGTTATGTGCACGGCATTTCCGGCTTCTGGCTGTGCGCCGCGCTGGGCCTGGGCATCATTGCCCTGAACCTGTTCCTGGCCAAGCCGCTGCTGCGCCTGCGCATCTTCACCGTGACCCAGGTGCTGGAAAAGCGCTACAACCCCATGGCCCGCCAGGCCAGCGCCGTGATCATGCTGGCCTACGCCCTGATGATCGCCGTGACCTCTACCCTGGCCATCGGCACCGTGCTGCAGGTGCTGTTCGACCTGCCGTTCTGGGGCGCCATCCTGCTCGGTGGTGGCGTGGTGGTGGTCTACTCGACCATTGGCGGCATGTGGTCGCTGACCCTGACCGACATTGTGCAGTTCGTGATCAAGACCGTGGGCCTGATGTTCATCCTGCTGCCGATCTGCCTGTACCGGGTGGGCGGCTGGGACGAACTGGTGGCCAAGCTGCCGGCTGCCAGCTTCAACCTGACCACCATTGGTTGGGACACCATCATCACCTACTTCCTGATCTACTTCTTCGGCATCCTGATCGGCCAGGACATCTGGCAGCGCGTGTTCACTGCCCGTGACGAAAAAGTCGCCCAGCGGGCTGGTACCACGGCCGGTGTGTACTGCGTGATCTACGGCCTGGTGTGTGCCCTGATCGGCATGTGTGCGCATGTGCTGCTGCCTGACCTGGGCAATGCCAACAATGCGTTTGCGGCAATCGTGAAGTCAGCGTTGCCCGACGGCATCCGTGGGCTGGTGATTGCCGCGGCCCTGGCGGCGATGATGTCCACCGCCAGTGCCGGCTTGCTGGCTGCCTCCACGGTGCTGACCGAAGACCTGCTGCCCAAGCTGCGTGGCGGCAAGCAGTCGAGCCTTGGCATCAACCGGTTGTTTACCTTGCTTACGGGTATTGCGGTGCTGGGGATAGCGCTGGTGGTAGTGGATGTGATCAGTGCATTGACCCTGGCGTACAACCTGCTGGTGGGCGGCATGCTGGTGCCGTTGATCGGGGCAATCTACTGGAAGCGTGCAACCACGGCCGGGGCAATCACCAGCATGGGGCTGGGGTTCGTGACGGCGCTGGTGTTCATGTTCAAGGATGGGATGGATGCCAATACGCCGATCTACTACAGCCTGGCGATCGGGTTGGTGAGTTTTGTGGTGGTGAGTTTGATGTCGCGTCGGCCGGTAGGCGCGGTGAATCTGGCATAGGACGCCCCGCCCGGGTAGCGGGGCGGAGGGTCATGGACGACCTGTAGGAGCGGGCCTTGCCCCGCGAAGGCAGCAACGCGCCTGGGTCAGCAATAGGCTCTGTAACATCGGCAAGCGCAGGCTTATCCAGCATGGATGCAGCCAGCAAGGGCCCCTTCCGCTCTTACAGCGGCTTACTTTTTTCTTGGAAAAAGTAAGCAAAACCGCTCCCGTCCATCATCCGGCCCTACGCTTCGCTACGGGTCCCCTCATTCCACCAACGCTCCGTGGGGCCACGCCGAACGGGCATCCCTGCCCGTCGGCGCTTTACGGGCCATCCATGGCCCTCCACCCCACTACGCGCAGGTTCCATTCGGCCTCCTGGGGGACGGGAAGATCAAGATCAAGAACTAAAGCCAAAGCCAAAGCCTTTCAGGGATTTTGTGGGAATGGGGACGGCTGAAAAATCGCAAAAGAATACCGACGCATTGCGCAATGCGTCGGTTTCAGCAGCACGCTAGCGCCGAGGTTGGCGTTTGCGTTGCTCCTCATCGGTAGGGATCGGTACAGGCTGCATGGGTGGCGGGACAAGCCCCAGTGCCACAGCCAGGTCGTGGAGCCAGTTGAACAGATCGTTTCTCATAACTCCCCCTCACGGGTCATCTGCGCGCGAAGTACGGCGGCGGCGCTACAAACTCATCATAGCCCCATGTGCAGCATCACGCCCGGGTAAAAACTTCTCTATTGATTTCAGTCAGGCACGCAGGGCCACCTCGGCATCATCGCTCACCTGCCCCTTCACCGCTTCCTGCACCGCTATCCAGGCACTCAGGTTGGCCCCGCACATGCCCTTGCGCCACATCAGCCAGGTGGTGGTCTGGTCGAACGGCGACTGCAACGGGTGCACCGTGACCCGTTCACGGCCCGGCAGGCTTTCAAGCATCGAGGTCGCCATCAACGCCACACCCGCCCCGGCGATCACGCAGGCAAGCATGCTGGGATACGATTCGATTTCCATCACCCGCCCCATCGCCGCACGATCATGGGCGTACCAGGCCTCCAGCCGCATGCGGTACGAGCATCCCTGGCGAAACGTGAACACCGCACGCCCAGCCACGTCCCGGGCACTGTGCACCGGCGGGTGGTCGGCCTCGGTGAGCAGCACCAGGGTCTCCTCGCACAAGGGCACCCCATCGAGCCCGGCCAGGGCCAGCGGCCCATCCACCAGCGCCGCGTCGAGACGCCCGCTGAGCAGCCCTTCGAGCAATTCGCCGCTGGGGGCGGTCTGCACCTGCAGGTTCACCGCCGGGTAAGCTCGGTGATAGCGCGCCAGCAACTCAGGCAGATGAATGGCCGCTGAACTGTACATGCTGCCCAGCACGAAATTCCCCGCCGGCTCGCCCCCCTGAACCGCCGCAAAGGCTTCGTCATGCAACGCCAGCATGCGTGCGCTGTAGTCCAGCAGCACCTTGCCAGCCGGCGACAGCTGCAGGCGCTGGCGCTCGCGCCGAAACAGCTCCACACCCAGTTGCTCTTCCAGCTGGCGCAGGCGCGTGGACAGGTTGGAGGGCACGCGGTGCAGGCGCTCGGCCGCGCGGGTGATCGACCCCTCTTCGGCAACCGCCTGAAAGATGCGCAGTTGACTCAGCTCCACGGCAATTCTCCAAAACTGAACAAGTTTCTCATAATTATTCAATTTTTATGAAAGTCAACCCGCAGTAGCCTGACGGTCAACGCTCATCGCACAGGAACCCGGACCATGTCCTCGACAATGCGCCTGCTGGCCAGCTTCGTTGCCCTGATGATGGCCATGGGCATCGGCCGATTCGCCCTCACCCCGCAACTGCCGCACCTGATCAGCGAAGGCCAGATCAGCCTGACCGCCGCCGGGCTGGTAGCTGCCGCCAATTACCTGGGCTACCTGCTCGGCGCCCTCGACGCGATGTTCGCGCACCGCCCCGCCCAGGTGCGCAGGCGCCTGCTGGCCGGGTTGTGGCTGTGTGTGCTGCTGACCCTGGCCTCGTTCTGGGCCCACGGGTTCTGGCCGCATATGGCGCTGCGCCTGGGCACCGGCATCGCCAGTGCGTGGGTGGTGGTGACGCTCACCGGCATGACTCAGCACCTGGCCGCTCAAAGCCGGCAACCGCGTCTTGGCGCACTGGTGTTCGCCGGCCCTGGCATGGGTATCCTGCTCACGGGGATGCTGGCACTGGGCGCCAATCTGCAGGGGCTGGGTTCGGCACCGCTGTGGCTGATCTACGCCGCCGTGGCGCTGCTGATGCTGCTGGTGATCCAGCCCGCGCTGCCACGCCCGCAACCAGTGCCCGCGCACAAGGCCACCGCGCAGGGTGCGACACCCGGCATCGGGCGGCTGGGGCTGATCTATGCACTGTACGGGGTGGGATACATCATTCCGGCCACTTTCATGTCACAGATGGCCAGCGCACGTTTTCACGGCCAGTGGCTGGCCGACCTGTTCTGGCCGGCCTTCGGCCTGGCTGCCGCCATGGGTGTGGTGCTGGTCAGCCTGCGCCGCCCGCACCACGGCAGCACGGCGCGCTGGCTGATGGCAACGTTGTGGCTGCAGGCCGCTGGGGTACTGGCCTGCCTGCTGGGCAGCGGCGCCGGCCTGGCGCTGGGTGTACTGCTGTGCGGCACGCCGTTTCTGGCCTGCATGCAGTTGGTGATGCAGCGCTCGCGCGAACTGGCCCCCCACGCCACCCACCGCAATGCCGGCCTGCTGACCACCTGCTTCGCCCTCGGCCAACTCAACGGCCCGCTGCTGGCGGCGTTGAGCAATCAGTTCAGCGCCAGCCTGCAACCGGCGCTGGTAGTGGCCGCCAGCGGCCTGATCGTCGCCGGGGCCCTGCTGTTGCGCCCGGCTACTGGCCGAGCAGGCGCCGCAGACGCCTGCGTACCCACTGCTCGGCACTGACCAGGGTAATGCCCAGCAACACGCAGACGGCGCCCAGGATGAAGTTCAGGCTCAACGGCTCGCCCAGCAGCAACACGCCGAACGTCACCCCGAACAACGGGGTGATGAACGAGAACACCGCCAGGTTGGACGCCAGGTAGCGACGCAGCAGCCAGAACCAGGTCAGGTAGCTGAAGAACGACACCACCACCGCCTGGAACAGCACGCTGCTGATCGATGTGGCGGTCAGCGTCACATGGCCGACCTGCCCGGTCAGCACCGCGATCAGCAGCAGGCCGACGAAGCCGACCATCAGTTGGTAGAACAGGGTCAGGGTAGCCGGTGCCTCCGACAGGCGCGAAGCCCGCACCACGACGGTGGTCGCGCCCCAGGCCATGCCGGCCATCACGCCCATCGCATCGCCCAGCAGCATGCGCCCATCGAGGTTGTCCAGCGACAGTCCGCCGGCAAAGGCCACGGCAATGCCGGCGAACGCCAGCAGGATGCCGAGCCACTGCAGCGGGCGCAGGCGCTCGCTGGGCAGCATGAAGTGCAGCCCCAACGCAGTGAACACCGGCGCGGTGTAGAGGAACACCGACATGTGCGCCGCGGACGTCAGTTGCAGCCCTTCGGCTATCAGCAGAAACTCCAGGCCGAACAGCGAACCGGCCAGCAGACCGCCCTTCCAGGTGGTGCCCAGCTGTTCCCAGCCACCCCGCCAGCACATCAGCAACGCGACCATCAGTGCCGAGATGCCCGAGCGCGCGGCGGCCTGCATCACCGGTGCAATGTCCGGCGCGGCCCACTTGATCATGACCTGCTGGATGCCCCAGATCAGGCACAGGCCCAGCATGACCTGCAGAGCGAAGGTGTCGGTATTCTTACGAAGGGCGCTCAAGGGCGACCCCCATTATCGCGGCACGGCATGGCAGGCTCTCGGCAATAGTGGATCCAGCGCCGATTATCAGGGCCTGCTGCCAGCGATTACCAGCCCGATCAGGCGATTTGTGCCTTTGACGCCACTTCGTCGAAGGTCGCCTCATCCAGTGCATCAGCCTGCTCGTTCAACACCTGGCGCGGATGATCATTGCCCGGGATTGCGCTGTCGATAAGGCTGAGCAGGCGCGAGCCTCGTTGGGTAAGGACGAAGTTCTCGCCATTGCCCCCTTCCTCTTCAGGGCGCGTCTCGATAAAGCCGCGCTCGAACAGCAGCTTCTCGTATTCGCAGGCCTTGGTCTTCAGATGATCAAGCTCCGGCACTGCATCGCCTTTGGCAGCCAGGCCGGCAGCATGCTGCTCGGCATACGGGCGCGGGGTAAAGCTGTGGCCGGCGCCGTTCTGCACTTCGTGCAGCAGGCGCTCCATCAGGTCCCAGTCATAGGTAGTGCTCATCGGTCCAACCTCCAGCAAGGGGATGTAAGGGTGTGACAGGCGCGCGCGGCAGCGGTTCGACTGAACTTTCCGGCCGGCACAGCCCTCCACCGAACACCTTCGCCCGTAATGGAACACGAGGTCCGACCATGAAAACGCTGATGAGCATCACCGCTGCCGCTGCCCTTCTATTTGCCGTGCCCACCTGGGCCTGCACGCTGGAAGAGGCCACGCAGAAACGCGAGGAGCTGGCCAAGGAGGTCAGCAAACTGACGGAGCAGAACCCGCAGAAGGCCAAGGAGATCAATGAAGAATTGCAGGGGATGAAGCTGGGAACCGAGAGCAAGGACCTGCCGGACAAATGCCAGCTGATCGACAAGCGCATGCAGGAACTGAAGGCGGCAGAGAAGAAGGTCTGAATCGAGGATGACGCGTTCGCTGGCAAGACAGCTCCTGTAGGAGCCGGCCTTGCCGGCGAATAGGCCCTGCAACCTTACTCGGCAGCCGGTGCCGGCTTGCGCTTCTTCAGCGGTGCCATGCCGTCCTGGCTCACCAGGGAGGGAGCATTGGGCTTGGGCTTGGCGGTCGGCTTGCGTTTGGCCACCACCTTCTTGTCGGTCTTCTTGTCGGTCTTTTTCTTCTTGACCCCGGCGGCCTTGCCCGACGCCTTGACCTTCTTCGGCCCGGTATAGGTGCCTTTGACTTCCTTGATGGTGCGGCGCTCGAAGCTCTGCTTTAGGTAGCGCTCGATGCTCGACATCAGGTTCCAGTCACCATGGCAGATCAGCGACACTGCCAGGCCTTCGTTGCCGGCGCGCCCGGTACGACCGATACGGTGTACATATTCGTCGCCGCTGCGCGGCATGTCGAAGTTGATCACCAGGTCCAGGCCGTCCACGTCCAGGCCACGGGCCGCGACGTCGGTCGCCACCAGCACCTTGGCGCCGCCCTGCTTGAGGCGCTCGATGGCCAGCTTGCGGTCCTTCTGGTCCTTGTCGCCGTGCAGCACGAATGCCTTGATGTCCTTGGCCACCAGGTGACCGTAGATACGGTCGGCCATCACCCGGGTATTGGTGAAGATGATTGCCTTCTGGTAGGTCTCGTTGGCCAGCAGCCACTGCACGATCTGTTCTTTGTGCTGGTTGTGGTCGGCGGTGATGATCTGCTGGCGGGTGCCGTCGTTGAGCTGGCTGACGGTGTTGAGCATCAGGTGCTCGGGGTCTTTGAGTACCTTGCCGATCATGTCGCGCAGGCCGGCACCGCCAGTGGTAGCCGAGAACAGCAGGGTCTGCTCGCGGTTCGCGCACTCGTTGCACAGACGCTCGACGTCTTCGGAAAAGCCCATGTCGAGCATGCGGTCGGCTTCGTCCAGCACTACAGCCTGCACATGTTCAAGGTGCAGGTTGCCGGCATTGAGGTGCTCGAGCATGCGCCCCGGGGTGCCGACCAGGATGTCCGGCACCTTGCGCAGCATGGCGGCCTGTTCCTTGAAGTCTTCACCACCGGTGATCATGCCGGCCTTGATGTAGGTGAACTGGGCGAAACGCTCGATTTCCTTGAGGGTCTGCTGGGCCAGCTCGCGGGTCGGCAGCAGCACCAGGGCACGGATCTCGACACGGCTCTGCTTCAGGTCCACCAGGCGGTTGAGCACTGGCAGCATGAAGGCGGCCGTCTTGCCGCTACCGGTTTTCGCCGTCACCCGCAGGTCACGCCCTTGCAGCGCCAGGGGGATGGCCGCCGCCTGCACAGGCGTGGGCTCGACAAAGTTCAGTGCGGCCACGGCTTTGAGCAGGCGTTCGTGCAGGGCGAATTGGGAAAACACGGGTGTACCTCGGGCAAGTGCAGAAATTCAGCCATATAGGGTAACGTTTTCCGGCGCTCACGCCGAATTTCTTTTGGCATTGTCACGACTTTCCGCGTTCTAATTGCACTTCCACTCTTTTTGCGGACACCTTTACTAAGGCATGGATATTCAATTGTTCTGGCAAAACGCCCTGGATCTGTGGGGCACCCTCGATCAGCACCCGCTGCTGCACGCCGGCCTGGGCCTGGCGGTACTGCTGCTGGCCGCCCTGGTACTGGGGCGTGTGGCACGCTTCATGATCCTGCACGCCGTCCGGCTGCTGAGCCGCCAGCCGGCCCTGCACTGGCTCAACGACCTGCTGCACAACAAGGTATTCCAGCGCCTGGCGCAGATGGTGCCCTCGCTGGTGGTGCAGTTCGGCCTCAAGCTGGTGCCGGAGCTCAGCGCCACCAGCCAGCATTTTCTGGGCAACGTGGCGCTGGCGTTCACCATCCTGTTCCTGGTGCTGGCCATCAGTGCACTGCTCGATGCCCTGCTCGATATCTATGCCCGCACCGA
Source organism: Pseudomonas palmensis (assembly GCF_017848315.1). Classification (GTDB taxonomy): domain Bacteria; phylum Pseudomonadota; class Gammaproteobacteria; order Pseudomonadales; family Pseudomonadaceae; genus Aquipseudomonas; species Aquipseudomonas palmensis. The sequence goes on along the minus strand of NZ_JAFKEC010000015.1, from coordinate 21,679 downwards.
ACATGCGCGTACCCGTTCGATCAAGGGCTATGTGCAACTGGCCAAGATGGTGCTGTTCGTGTTCGGCGCGATCATCATCGTCGCCACCCTGATCGACCGCTCGCCGTTGTTGCTGCTGTCGGGCTTGGGTGCGATGTCGGCGGTGATCCTGCTGGTGTACAAGGACACCCTGCTGTCGTTCGTGGCCAGCGTGCAACTGACCAGCAACGACATGCTGCGCGTCGGCGACTGGATCGAGATGCCCCAGGTGGGCGCCGACGGCGACGTGGTGGACATCACCCTGCACACGGTCAAGGTGCAGAACTTCGACAAGACCATTGTCTCGATCCCCACCTGGCGCTTGATGTCCGAATCGTTCAAGAACTGGCGTGGCATGCAGCAGGCCGGCGGTCGGCGCATCAAGCGCAGCCTGTTCATCGATGCTGGCGGCGTGCGCTTTCTGACCGATGAAGAAGAACAACGCCTGAGCAAGGTGCGCCTGCTCACCGACTACATGGCCCGCAAGCGCAGCGAACTGCAGGCCTGGAACGAAGCCCAGGGCCCTGTGGCAGCACTGTCGGCCAACCGCCGGCGCATGACCAACATCGGCACCTTCCGCGCCTATGCCCTGGCGTACCTGAAAAGCCACCCGGACATCCAGCCGAACATGACCTGCATGGTGCGTCAGATGCAGACCACCGCCCAGGGCGTGCCCCTGGAAATCTACTGCTTCACCCGCACTACCGCCTGGGCCGATTATGAACGTATCCAGGGCGATATCTTCGACTACCTGCTGGCCGTGATGCCCGAGTTCGGTCTGGGCCTGTACCAGCAACCCAGCGGCAGCGACCTGCGCGCCGGGCTGCTACCGGCCGGTGCCATTCGCGAGCAACGGGCGTTGAGCACCGAGTCGGCTGAGCCATAGCGAGGCCAGTATCACCGCACCACCGATGAACAGCCGGCCCAGCGGCTCGTGCTGGTTCCAGATCAGCAGGTTGAGCAACAGCCCGACCGGCACATGCAGGTTGTTCATCACCGCCAGGGTGCCGCCTGAAACCAGGCAGGCGCCCTTGTTCCACCAGTACAGCCCCAGCGCCGTCGGGCACAATCCCAGAAACAGCAGCACCAGCCACTGCACGTCGGTGCTGGGCAGATGCTGCGCGTTGCCGAACAGCAGGAAGGCCGGCAGCACCACCAGCAGGGCGCCCAGGTAGAAGTAGCCGAAGCGTCGGTAGTGCGGCAGGTCACTGGGGTAACGGGCAACCAGGTGCTTGTACAGCACCTGACCGGCGGCATAGGTGAAGTTGGCCAGTTGCAGCAGCACAAAGCCCATGAAGAAGTCCGGGCTGATACGGTCGAAGCGAATCACCGCTGCGCCCCCCACCGCCACCAGTGCGGCCACCAGTGCCCACGGGTTGAAGCGCCGGTTCAGGGCATCCTCGATCAGGGTCACGTGCAAGGGTGTAAGAATGGTGAACAGCAGCACTTCGGGCACGCTCAGCACACGAAAGCTCAAATACAGGCACACATAGGTGATGCCGAACTGCAACGCGCCGATCAGCAGCATGGCCCGCATGAAGCGCGGCTCGACCTTGCGCCAGCGGGTCAACGGCAAAAACACCAGGCCGGCCAGCAGTACCCGCGCCAGCACCGCGAAGTAGCTGTCGACATGCCCGGCCAGGTATTCGCCGATCAGGCTGAAGGAAAACGCCTGGATCAGCGCGACGATCAATAAGTAGCCCATGTATGCCCCCTGATATGCAGGCGGCGACCTTAGCGGTTGACCAACGGGCCGGCAACCGCTTTTGAAAGGCCTGCACTCAAGGTGCCAGCAGGCTCAACGGGTCTGATCGGCCGTGATGAACTGGAAGCGTGCGGGGGTGGCGCCAGAGGGCAAGGTCACCGCGATGATCGGCACCAGGATGCCCGTCTGGCTGAAGAAGTCCCGCTGATCCGCCTGCGCACCCGCCCTTCCGCTCGCGCTCCCGCCAATATAGAAGAAGGCTTCCATCGGCAATTGCCGACCGATGTTCTGCGGCCACAGGGCCATGCGCACTTCGTTCTGGATGCCACCAAGGTTGGCGCCGGGCAGGTTTCTGGCACGCAGGCTCTGATAGAACGCGATGGCGCCTTCTTTGTTGAGTTCATCGCGAACATTGAAGCCGCACTGGCGTGCATTGATCCGGTTGGCGTTGTAATGCGCCAGCCATTGTTCGGCTGTACCGATGCCCTGCGCCCTGCACTCGCGACTCACCGTGGGGTAACCGACATTCTGCCCGCACCCCTGCGATTCTCGCCTGTTGGAATCGGCGTCCACAGGAAACGAGCACAACACACGGGGCTTGTATTGATTGTTGGCGTACAAGATAGGCACGAAGATGAAGCCGTTAGTGTACCCATAGGCCAACCGACTGAACGCAGAGTCGGCGCGCAGGTAGGAGAACGACACGCCCGAGGCGGTGGGGTTCGGGTTCCACGAATGAAACGCCGGGCTGTTCTGCGTAGCGCGCATGAGGATGCCGCTGCACAGAAAGGCCGGCGCGCTGGAGGCGTTACAGTTCTGCCGGGTGTCGCGGTAACGTTCCTGCAGGTGGCGTGCAACCGTGGCTCCGGAAACAGCCGCCGTACCTGCACGGGACTGCAACGCAGCGGCCTGGACCGTTGGCGGCACCGAGCTTGCCTGCGCAAACTCGTCACTGGCAGGCTGCACCGGCGCCCGGTTGGCGCAGGCTGTCATCAGGCTGATCAACAGCAACAGTGTGAACGTGTTCAACATGGTGCCTCCCTGCGCTCGCGCCGGCTTTGAACCCTTGCTTGCGGGTCACGCCTTGCTTGGCGGGCGTTTCGCAGGTTTGCCAGGCACTTTCGCAGGTGCTTCTGACGCCTTCGCAGGTTTTTTCACCGGCACTTTCGCAGGGACCTCAGGCGCCGCCTCAGATGCCGGGGGCACCTCCAGGCTCGGGATATAAAGCAGCCTGGAAAATTGGTAGTCCGAGCCCGTAACCGCTTCAAGCGCATAATTGAGCCACACTGGCTGGCCTCTGTTCTGCTGAAACCAGCTCAGTGGAATTGGAAACTCGGCAGAACCACCCTCCATGGATTTCCACCCCAGGTCCTCATGCCCTGTCATGGTGAAACCTCTTAGACGAACCTTGTGTGAGGGGTGCCATTTGGTATAGGTAACCGTGGCCACGCGAGAACCGCGCGCAAGTTTTGGCGGGTCCAATGGACCTAAACTTTGGACTTCCACCGTATAGTAACGACTCTGCGAAACCACCCATGCTCCGCCATTCCTGCTCAGCGCGAAATTTACCTGTGCCGTTTGACCGGAACTGCTGTACATCAGCGCTTTTGGACAAGAAGAGTACAGCGCTTGCGGCGGGTTTTTGATGACCTGCACGGGCAAATCGAAGATGATACCGGAAGGTTCGACAATTCTTACCCTGACCCTGTCACCGGCGTACATACCGGCTGATATGAGCGTCCTGACTGACAAAAAATCCGTATTGCTGCCGCAGTTGTAGATCCCCCTTATCAGGAAATACCTTCTTGACGGGTCTTGGGGGTAATCGGGATGTGGAATCGAACAGTCGATCGTCGGGGCATCCCAGGCATATAGCTTGGACTCAATTTTAGCAGGCATAGGTACGCATCCTTATATCCGCGAGGCAAGTTACAAACTTTCACGGCGGAAAGTCTGTCCATCACCTGTATATAAACAGATAGGAATTCAAGCGCGCACCTGACAAAACTGTCAGTTCTCTATAAACAATCAACCTGGCAATGACAAGTTTTATAACCACCCACAAAAAAGCCCGGTCAAACCAGTGTCTGACCGGGCAGGTACACCCAAAGGAGCAAAGGTGTCAGGCGGGGGGAAAATCGGTACGGCTCAAGCTACCGCAGCCAGCAGCGCCTTGGCCTGGTTCAGGCCTTTTTCGTGGAAGTCGCCGCCCATGTTCAGGCCCTCGGCGTGAATGAACGTCACGTCGTGAATGCCGATGAAGGCCATCACCTGGCGCAGGTAGGGCTCCTGATGGTCGCTACCGGCCCCGGCGTGGATACCGCCGCGGGCCGTCAGCACATAGGCGCGCTTGCCGGTCAGCAAGCCCTGCGGGCCGGTCGGGGTGTATTTGAAGGTGACGCCGGCACGCAGCACATGGTCGAGCCAGGCCTTCAGCGTACTGGGGATGGTGAAGTTGTACATCGGCGCCGCCAGCACCAGTACATCGGCGGCCAGCACTTCGTCGGTCAGTTCGTTGGAACGTGCCAGTGCCTGCACTTCTTCGGCGCTGCGCTGGGCTTCGGGCTTCATCCAGCCACCCAGCAGATGGCTGTCCAGGTGGGGTACCGGGTTCAATGCCAGGTCGCGCACGCTGATCTGGTCGGCCGGGTTGGCCGCCTGCCACTGGCTGATGAAATCACGGGTCAGCTGACGAGACACGGAGTCCTGCAGGCGGGCGCTGCTTTCGATGATCAGTACGCGGGACATGGGTTGCCTCCATCGGCAAGTTCGCTAAGTCGATGGAGGCAAGATTAGAGATTGACCTATCGATAAAAAAGCGTAAAAACTGGGTTAAATCTATCAGTTAACCTGTTTTATTGCGGTTTGCAGTCCAGCGCAATGCGCAGCTTGAGGATTTCGCGGTTGAATTTGGCCGTCACGTCGACGCTCTTTTTCGCCGGTACCTGTATGCGCCGTACCCTGGGGGCCTCCGGGCCGTTGCGGAAGGTGACCTTGCACGTCGCTGCCACATCGCCGTAGTTGTTCAGGCTGATCGAGCCGATGTCACGGTCGGTGTCGTAGGTGGTGTAGTCAAGCTTCACCCCGTCGGTGTTCTTGGTCACGTCGATGGGGTAGGCCAGGGCCGTCAGCGGCAGCAGGGCCAGCAGTGCAACACAGATTTTCTTCATAACGGCGCTCTCCATGAAAGTGCGCCAGCTTAGGACAACAGGAGCCGAAGATGAAAGCGCCGCGCGTTACCCTGGATCAGTGGCGGACTCTGCAGGCGGTGGTCGACCACGGCGGCTTTGCCCAGGCCGCCGAAGCCCTGCACCGCTCCCAATCGTCGGTGAGCTATACCGTGGCCCGCATGCAGGACCAGCTCGGCGTGCCGTTGCTGCGCATCGACGGGCGCAAGGCGGTGCTCACCGATGCCGGCAGCGTGCTGCTGCGCCGCTCGCGCCAGTTGGTCAAGCAGGCCAGCCAACTCGAAGACCTCGCCCATCACATGGAGCAGGGTTGGGAAGCCGAGGTGCGCCTGGTGGTCGATGCCGCCTACCCCAATGCCCGACTGGTACGTGCCCTGAGTGCGTTCATGCCGCAAAGTCGCGGCTGCCGGGTGCGCCTGCGCGAGGAGGTGCTGTCAGGGGTCGAGGAAGTGCTGCATGAAGGGGTGGCGGACCTTGCCATCAGCGGCTTCAGCATCCCCGGCTACCTGGGCACCGAATTGAGCGCGGTGGAGTTCGTGGCCGTTGCACACCCCGAGCACAGCCTGCACCGCCTGGGCCGCGAGCTCAGTTTCCAGGACCTGGAGAGCCAGTTGCAGGTGGTGATCCGCGACTCTGGCCGGGCACAACCGCGGGATGTGGGCTGGCTGGGCGCCGAACAGCGCTGGACGGTCGGCAGCCTGGCCACCGCCGCCACCTTCGTCAGCAGCGGCCTGGGCTTTGCCTGGCTGCCACGCCACCTGATCGAGCGCGAACTGCGCGAAGGCGTGCTCAAGCCACTGCCGCTGGACCAGGGTGGCAGCCGTCACCCGCTGTTCTACCTTTACTCGAACAAGGACAAACCCCTGGGCCCGGCCACGCAGATCCTCATCGAGTTGCTGCGCAACTTCGACACTGCGCCGCTGGACGCGCCCTTCGCCGCCCCCGCCCAAGCCTGACAGGTAACGCCCATGGCCTATTTCGAACATGAAGGTTGCACCCTGCATTACGAGGAATATGGCCAGGGCGAGCCCCTGGTACTGCTGCACGGCCTGGGCTCGAGCTGCCAGGACTGGGAATACCAGGTACCGGAGCTGGCCCGTCAGTACCGCGTGATCCTGCTCGATGTGCGCGGCCACGGGCGCTCCGACAAGCCTCGCGAGCGCTACAGCATCGCCGGCTTCAGCGCCGACCTGCTGGCCCTGCTGGAGCACCTGAACACCGGCCCGGTGCACCTGGCTGGCCTGTCGATGGGCGGCATGATCGGCTTCCAGTTTGCCGTCGACCATCCCCACCGGTTGCGCAGCCTGTGCATCGTCAACAGCGCACCCGAGGTCAAGCTGCGCAGCCGCGACGATTACTGGCAATGGTTCAAGCGCTGGAGCCTAGCCCGCCTGCTAAGCCTGGAGACCATCGGCAAAGGCCTGGCCGCACGCCTGTTTCCCAAGCCGGAGCAGGCCGAGTTGCGACGCAAGATGGCCGAGCGCTGGGCGCGCAACGACAAGCGTGCGTACCTGGCCAGCTTCGATGCCATCGTCGGCTGGGGGGTACAGGAACGCCTGGGCCAGATCCGCTGTCCTACGCTGGTCATCAGCGCCGACCACGATTACACCCCGATACAGCTCAAGCAGCGCTACGTCGCGCTTATTCCTCAAGCACGACTGGCGGTCATCGAAGATTCACGGCACGCTACACCGCTGGATCAACCCCGGCTGTTCAACCAGACCCTGCTGCAGTTTCTGGCAACGGCTTCAACCACTTCTCAAGGATCATTGAGTTCATGCTGAAAAAACTTCTGCTTGGCGCCTGCTCGGTCGTCTTCGCCACCAGCCTGATGGCTGCCGAAAAAGCCCCGCACGTACTGCTCGACACCAGCTTCGGCCAGATCGAAGTGGAACTGGACCCGGTCAAGGCGCCCATCTCGACCAAGAACTTCCTCGAGTATGTCGACAGCGGCTTCTACACCAACACCATCTTCCACCGCGTGATCCCGGGCTTCATGGTCCAGGGCGGCGGCTTCACCGCGCAGATGCAACAGAAGTCGACCAAGGACCCGATCCGCAACGAGGCCAGCAACGGCCTGCACAACACCCGCGGCACCCTGTCGATGGCCCGCACATCCAACCCGAACTCGGCCACCAGCCAGTTCTTCATCAACGTGGCCGACAACGCCTTCCTTGATCCGGGCCGCGATGCCGGCTACGCCGTGTTCGCCAAGGTGGTCAAGGGTATGGACGTTGTCGACCAGATCGTCAACTCGCCGACCACGCGCAAGAACGGCATGGCCGATGTACCGGTCGATCCCGTGCTGATCAAGTCCGCCAAACGCATTGACTGAGCCCGTGTTCACAGGGACGTGAACCACGACCGGCCCGGTCGAGTCAGACAGGAGTTAGAGTTTTGAGGTTGTATCGCTATTTCGAAAAGCTGATCGACATCTTTCGCGAAGCACCGACCGCATCGCCGCCGGGCAAGGTCCTGCCGTTCTATTTCTACTACCTGCGCCAGGTGTGGCCCAGCTTTGCCGCACTGCTGGTGGTGGGGCTGGTGGCTTCGCTCATCGAAGTGGCGCTGTTCAGTTACCTGAGCCGTATCATCGACTTGGCCCAGGGCGCGCCAAACCCCGATTTCTTCAGCGATCACGCCAGCGAGCTGATCTGGATGGTGGTGGTCACGCTGCTGCTGCGCCCGCTGTTCTTCGGCCTGCACGACCTGCTGGTGCACCAGACCATCAGCCCGGGCATGACCAGCATGATCCGCTGGCAGAACCACACCCATGTGCTCAAGCAGAGCCTCAATTTCTTCCAGAGCGATTTTGCCGGGCGCATCGCCCAGCGCATCATGCAGACCGGCAACTCGCTGCGCGATTCGGCCGTGCAGGCGGTGGACGCCCTGTGGCACGTGCTGATCTACGCGATCAGCTCGCTGGTACTGTTCGCCGAGGCCGACTGGCGCCTGATGCTGCCCCTGACCGTCTGGATCTTCGCCTACATCGGCGCACTGTGCTATTTCGTGCCCAGGGTCAAGGAACGCTCGGTGGTGTCATCGGATGCGCGCTCCAAACTGATGGGCCGCATTGTCGATGGCTACACCAACATCGCCACCCTCAAGTTGTTCGCCCACACCGACTTCGAGCGCCAGTACGCCCGCGAAGCGATTCGCGAGCAGACCGAAAAGACCCAGCTGGCCTCGCGGGTGATCACCAGCATGGATGTGGTCATCACCAGCCTCAACGGGCTGCTGATCGTCACCACCACCGGCCTGGCGCTGTGGCTGTGGAGCCAGTCGCTGATCACCGTGGGCGCCATCGCCCTGGCCACCGGCCTGGTGATCCGCATCGTCAACATGTCGGGCTGGATCATGTGGGTGGTCAACGGCATCTTCGAGAACATCGGCATGGTGCAGGATGGCCTCAAGACCATCGCCCAGCCGGTCACCGTCACCGATCCGCCAGATGCTCCGGCGCTCAAGGTCGATCGCGGCGCGGTGCGCTTCGACAATGTCGACTTTCATTACGGTCAGGGCAGCCGGATCATCAGCAACCTGACCCTGGACATTCGCCCCGGCGAGAAGATCGGCCTGATCGGCCCCTCGGGCGCCGGCAAGTCCACCCTGGTCAACCTGCTGCTGCGCCTGTACGACCTGGAAAGTGGCCGTATCCTGATCGACGGCCAGGACATTGCCCAGGTGAGCCAGGCCAGCCTGCGCGCACAGATCGGCATGATCACCCAGGACACCTCGCTGCTGCACCGCTCGATTCGCGACAACCTGCTGTATGGCCGGCCGGATGCGACAGAAGAGGAGTTGTGGGAGGCGGTGCGCCGGGCGCGGGCCGATGAGTTCATCCCTCAGCTGTCCGATGCCCAGGGGCGCACCGGTTTCGATGCGCATGTGGGCGAGCGTGGCGTGAAACTGTCCGGCGGCCAGCGCCAGCGCATCGCGATTGCGCGGGTGCTGCTCAAGAATGCGCCGATCCTGATCATGGACGAAGCCACTTCGGCGCTGGATTCGGAAGTGGAGGCAGCCATCCAGGAGAGCCTGGAGACCCTGATGCAGGGCAAGACGGTGATCGCCATTGCGCACCGCCTGTCGACCATCGCGCGGATGGACCGGCTGGTGGTGCTGGAGCAGGGGCGGATTGCCGAGATGGGCACCCATGCCGAACTGCTGGCGCACCAGGGGCTGTACGCACGGTTGTGGCATCACCAGACGGGTGGGTTTGTCGGGGTCGATTGAACACTGCGGCGACGGTATCGCGGGTCAAGCCCGCTCCCACAGGGATTTCACTGCGCCTGCGGGTGCTGGCTCGGCGTTCAGACTTGCCTGAAGGGCAGCGCCGTACGCGCCTCCTCGGCATACCCCAGCACCCCCACCCGCTCCTGCGCCAGAAAGTCCTGCACGGCCGCCTTCAACCCCGGATGCAGCAGGTAATGCCAGGACCGCGTGATCACCGGTTCGAACCCGCGAATCAGCTTGTGCTCGCCCTGCGCCCCGGCATCGAAACGCTGCAACCCTTCGGCAATGGCAACGTCCATACCCTGATAGAAGCACGTCTCGAAATGCAACCGGTCGAACTCCGCCAGGCAGCCCCAGTAGCGCCCATACAGGCTGTCACCACCCACCAGGCTGAACGCCATCGCCACCGCCCGCCCGCCCTGATGCGCCATCACCACGCGGATCGACGCGGGCATGCGTTCGGCCAGCAGGCTGAAAAACGCCCGGGTAAGGTACGGGGCACGGCGGCGCACGGCGTAGGTGTTGGCATAGCATGCGTACACGAAATCCCACTGCGCCTCACTTAGCTCATGGCCGTGGTACCACTGAAACTCGATACCCTGCCCCGCCACCTGCTCGCGTTCCTTGCGCATCTGCTTGCGCTTGCGCGAACTGAGGCTGTCGAGAAAATCCTGGAAGTCCCGATAACCCTGGTTGCGCCAGTGAAACTGACACCCCAGGCGCTCCATCCAGCCCGCACGCCCACGCAATACTTCGTCGCTGGCCGGGTCGGTGAAGTTCACGTGCAGGCCCGACAGCCCCTGTTCGAGCAAAGCATCGCTGACGCCGTCGATCAGCTCACCCGCCGCCTGCGCGTCACCCAGCAGGCGCGCGCCGCTGACCGGTGAAAACGGCACCGCGCACAGCAGCTTGGGGTAATAGTCGATACCGGCGCGGTCGCAGGCGTCGGCCCAGCCGTGATCGAACACGTACTCGCCGAACGAATGGGTCTTCACGTAGGCCGGCATGGCCGCCCGCACCTGGCCCTGAGTGTCCGTCAGGACCTGGTGGGCCGGTGCCCAGCCGGTGCGTGGGGTGACGCTGGCGCTGTCTTCCAGGCTGCGCAGGAAGGCATGGCGCAGGAACGGCTGGGCATCCGGCACCAGGGCATCCCAGGTGGCGGCGTCGATATCGGCAAGGTGCGGCAGAATTGAGATGGGCATGCGCGCAGTCTGCCCCCTCGTGCGAGCAAAAAAAAGCCCCGCAGGTGCGGGGCGAAGATCTAACGGATGAAGGAGTGTGTTGCAGGGGTAACGCTTAGAACACGTACTGCGCGCGCATCACGAAACCGTCGCCGCTGTCGTCGCCGGCAGCGTTCTGCGCGTTGTCGGTCTTGGCCTTGACGTACACGCCGCTGAGCTTGATCGACTCGTTGGCGTACCAGTTCACACCCAGGTTGTGCACCTTGGCTTCCACGTCACCGATGTCGGCAAATGCGCCGTTGTTGTCGTCGACGCTCAGGTGGTCGTAGCGGTAGAACACTTCCCACGCACCAATCTGCTTGTTGGAAGGCTTGATACTGTCGAACTTGCCGAGTTTGTAGCCACGCGCTTCACCGGTGATGGTGTAGGCCACCTGGCCGTAGTAACCCTTGGCCTTGATGTCGGAGAAGGCCGAGTCGTCTGCCTGAACATCACGCTTGATGTACTCGCCCTGCACCGAGAACGGGCCCAGCGCGTAGGCGGCTTCCAGGCCCCAGGCCTTGTCGGTGTCGTAGGCACCGGCCGGGGTGGTGGCGTTGCCGCCCAGCACCAGGCGGTTGCCGTTGTTGCCGGCGTCCTGGCCACCGTCGGTGCTCACCCCACGCATGCCCAGGCGGCTGCGGATACGGCCGTCGAACGCGGTGTCGGAAAGGTCGCGCTGGGCGTAGTTCAGGCCAACGTGCAGTACGTTGCCGGCCTCGTGCATCGGTGCGAACACACCGCGCAGGTTGAACTGCTTGGAGCTGTCGCCGTCCTTGTCCTGGTTGGTGGCGTCCTTGGCGAACAGGCCGGCCGAACCGTACAGCGAGTCACCGGCGTTACCCGATGCCTGGATACCGAAGCCGCCGTTGTGCGAGTTGGTCCAGTCCACCAGGTCGTAGGCAGCGGTTCGCTCCTGGGCAGTCACCCACTTGGAGCTGGTGGCTTTTTCCAGGCCGAACTCGGGATCGAAGCGACCGACCTTGATCGATACCGGCTTGAAGCCGTTGTAGGCCAGCGACGCTTCGTCGAAGTAACCGTCTTCGGAACGGTTGTCGCCACCGGAGTTATGCGAGAAGTCGTAGGCGATCTGGTAGGCCCAGTCGGTGTACATCACACCGCCCAGTTCCAGGTAGGCACGGCGGAAGTAGCCCGCATCGGCGGTATCGCCGTTCTTGGTGTAGAAACCGTCGAAGCGGCTGTAGTCGGCCTGGACCCGGCCACCCAGCTTGAAGCTGAATTCCTTGTCAGCGGTAGCGACCTCCAGGCCACCCTTGGTCTTGACTACGATATCGGCGCCGTCAGTAGTCACGGTGCCCGCGAAAGCCTGGGCGGTAACGGCCATTGCCAAGGCGCTGGCTGCGAAACCTGCGAAGTGCTTACGGATCATCGAAGGAACTCCCCTACGTTCATAACGTTTATGGTCTTGATTACGTTGAAAAAACACGCGGCTCAGGCCACTTGTGCTGGGGACGAATCTTGGCGGGGGGTTATTTCAGATCAGTGGCTGTTAGATAAATATTTAGTGACAGGGGAACTTTTTACTTCGAATGTGAATAAGACAATCAGCCCCGTTGCAGGGCTGGTTGCGGGGTTTCAGCGCGTTGCCCGGCGCTCGGCGGCCAGCCGCGCCGCAAGGGCCTCGGCCCCCTCCACAGGCGCCGGCGGCAGCGCCTTGAGGGTTGCCTGGGCCAGGCGCAACTGCTTGATGAAGCGACGACAATTGCGACAGAACAGCAGGTGCTGGCGCGTCATCAGGCGCTCGCCCAGGGTCAGTTGCCCGTCCAGGTAATCACTGGAGCAGGCGACCAGTTGCTTGCAGGTCAGCATTGGCCGGTGTCCTCGAAATGTTCCAGGGTCGCGAAGACCTTGAGGCGTGCACGGTGCAGCAGCACACGTACATTGGAGAGCGACAGGTCGAGCAGATTACAGATTTCCACCAGTTCGAGGCCCTGGCGCTCACGCAACAACAGCACACTGCTCTGCAGTTGCGACAGGCTGAGCAGGGTGTGCTCCAGGCATTCGCGCAACTGCTCCTGGCTGAGCAGGGCCTCGGGGCTGTCTTCGTGCCATGCCGAAGGCGCCAGCAGCCAGTGACCGTCGCTGGCAAAACGCGCGTCGTCGATGCTGCCATGGGGGGCCGGCAGGTCGTCGAGCAGCACCTCGCGGCGGTCTTGCCGGTAACGGGTCTTGGCCGTATTGGCGGTGATGGTCAGCAGCCAGGTCTTGAGGCTGGAGCGGCGCTGGAAGCCCGCCAGACCGCGTACCGCCGCCAGCCAGGCATCCTGCACCACCTCGTCGGCGCCACGTTCGCCGACGATGGCATAGGCCACCGCGCGCATGGCGCCCTGGCAGGTCTGAACCAGTTCGGCGAACGCGCGCTGCTCTCCCGCCAGCAGGCGGTCGAGCAAGCGCTGTTCGTCAGCCGTCACTGGCGTGGGCGATCAACGTTTGCGCAGGATCACGCTGCCGATCGAGTAGCCGGCACCGAACGAACTGAGCACCCCGAGGGCACCCTTGGGCAGGTCGTCCTGGTGTTTGTGCAGCGCGATCACCGAGCCGGCCGAACTGGTGTTGGCGTAGGTATCGAGAATCACCGGGGCCTCCTCGACCAGCGCGTCGCGGCCCAGCAGCTTCTTGACGATCAGGTGGTTCATGCTCAGGTTGGCCTGGTGCAGCCAGAAGCGCTTGACGTCACTGACGTTGAGGTTGTTTTCGCTCAGGTGCTGGCCGATCAGCTCGGCCACCATCGGGCACACCTCGCGGAACACCTTGCGGCCTTCCTGCACGAACAGCTTGTCCGGCGCACCGATACCCTCTTCCGCCGCGCGGTTGAGGAAGCCGAAGTTGTTGCGGATGTTGTTGGAGAACTGGGTCAGCAGCTTGGTGCTGACGATATCGAACTGGTGCGCCGAGGTAGCGAGGTCAGCACGTTCGACCAGCACCGCCGTGGCGGCGTCGCCGAAGATGAAGTGGCTGTCACGGTCACGGAAGTTCAGGTGGCCGGTGCAGATCTCGGGGCTGATCACCAGCACCGAACGGGCCTGACCCAGTTGCACGCTGTTGCAGGCGACCTGAATGCCGAAGGTCGCCGACGAACACGCCACGTTCATGTCGAAACCGAAACCGGCGATACCCAAAGCCTGCTGCACTTCGATGGCGATTGCCGGATAAGGACGCTGCAGGTTGGAGCAGGCGACGATGACCGCGTCGACATCGGCTGCGGTGCGCCCGGCACGCGCCAGGGCCTGTTCGGCGGCTGCCACGCCCATCTGGCAGAGGATCGACGGCTCGTCGTTGCTACGCTCCGGCAGGCGCGGCTTCATGCGCTGCGGATCGAGGATGCCGGCCTTGTCCATCACGAAGCGGCTCTTGATGCCCGAGGCCTTCTCGATGAACGCAGCGCTCGACTCGGCCAGTGCCTGCACTTCGCCCCGTTCGATGGCAGCGGCATTGTCGGCGTTGAACTGCTGCACATAGGTGTTGAAAGACTCGACCAGCTCTTCGTTGGAAATGCTGTTGGCCGGGGTGTACAGGCCGGTGCCGCTGATGACGACGTTATGCACGGTCGTTCCTCTGTTCGGGGCCGCTGCCTGCCGGGCAACGGCCTGTTCTGTCGGTCAAATGGCACGAAAGTACCAATTAATACAGGCAATGCACCCGACGAGCGGGGCAGTACGCTGTGCTGCATTCTGTAGCTACCGTGGCAGGTACCTGACACGGTAGCGAAGTTCGCCAAGTGTGCCACAAGTTCCGGGGATTAGGCTTCCACCAGACTCCATTGCTTGGCCAGGCGCTTGTCGGAAATCGGTACCTTGGTACCCAACTGTTGGGCAAATAGCGACACGCGGTATTCCTCGATACACCAGCGGTACAGCACCAGTTGCTCGTCGCGCTTGCCCTCCTGGGCATGCTTGTCGGCACGCGCCTTGTACTGTGCCCACAGACCGCTCAGCTCGCCGCTCCACACGCGGTCTTTCTGCACCTGCGAACCGAGTTTTTCCAGACGCAGCTCCACCGCCTTGAGGTAGCGCGGCAGTTCCTTGAGCCAGATGCCCGGGGTTTCCCGCACAAAACCCGGGTACACCAGGTTGGCCAGTTGCTGCTTGATGTCGTTGAGCGCCACGGCCTGGGCCAGGTCGATCTTGCCCTTGAAGCGCTTCTGCAGACCGTGCCAGAGCTTGAGTATCTCGAGGGTCAGGCGGGCCAGGCGCTCGGCGTGATCGGCCCAGTGGCCGCGCTTGCGTTCGGCCAGCGAAGCAAGCCCGGCACCGTCGCGCGGCAGGCTGCTCTCGCCGTCGAGGATGCAGGTGTCCAGGCTGGCCAGCAGGATGTCCTCGACCAGCGCATCGACACGCCCCAGCTCGCGGTACAGCAGGCCCAGTTCGGTCAGCCCCGGCAGCTTGCCGCGCAGGAACTTCGCCGGCTCGGCCAGTTGCTGCAGCAGCAGCCGCTGCAAGGCTCGGCGGTGCTGGAACTCGGCTTCGGCCTGGGTCGAGAAGCGCCCTTCCTTGACCGTACCGCCCTCTTCCACCAGCGCCGGGTACACCGTCATCGACAGCCCGGCGATCTTCTGCTGGGCGGTCTGGGCCACCTCGGCAAACACCTTGGCTTGCACCGGCTGCTGGGCCTTGGCCGATTGCGGCACGGCCAGCGCGGCCTGGCTGGCAGCAACGAAGCGCGCCGTCAGCTCGGTCAGGTCGCGGCCTTCACCCAGGAACTTGCCCTGGGCATCGACCACTTCGATGTTCATGCGCAAATGGCCTTCCACCTGCGCAGCCGCCTCGGCCCAGGCCTCGTCGCTGACCCGCGCACCGGTCATGCGCAGCAGTTCGCGGCCCAGCGCCTGGGGCAGCGAGCCGTCGGCGAAGGTCATGCGCTGCAAGGCGGCCTTGACGAAGTCGGGCACCGGCACGAAGTTCTTGCGCAAGGCCTTGGGCAGGTTGCGTACCAGCGCAATGCACTTGGCTTCCAGCAACCCCGGCACCAGCCATTCCAGGCGCTCGCCCGGCAGGCTGGGCAGCAGCGGCGCCGGCACCCTCACGGTAACGCCGTCGCGGGGGTGGTTGGGCTCGAAGTGATAGCTCAGCGCCAGGCTCAGGTCGCCGATGCGCAGGGTATCGGGGTACTGCGTGGCGGTGACTTCACTGGCCTCGCGGGCCAGCACGTCCTCTTCGCGCATGATCAGCAACTGCGGGTCTTTCTGGCTGGTGACGCGGTACCAGCTGTCGAAGGTCGCGGTCTGGTGGATCTCGGCCGGCAGGCGCGCCTCGTAGTAGGCGTACAGGGTCTCTTCATCAGCCAGGATGTCGCGCCGGCGGGCCTTGGCCTCCAGCTCGTCGAGCTGCTCGAGCAGGCGCGTGTTGGCCGCCAGGCACTTGGCCCGCGACTGGATCTCACCGCCCACCAGGGCCTGACGGATAAACAGCTCGCGCGAGGCCTGCGGGTCGATCGGCCCGTAGTGCACCGGGCGCCGGCCAACCACGATCATGCCGTACAGCGTGACCTGCTCGAAGGCCACCACCTGGCCGCGCTTCTTCTCCCAGTGCGGTTCGAAGTGGTTCTTCTTGATCAGGTGCCCGGCCAGCGGCTCGATCCAGTCCGGCTCGATCTTGGCCACCATGCGCGCATACAGCTTGGTGGTCTCGACCAGTTCGGCGGTCATCAGCCATTGCGGGCGTTTCTTGCCCAGGCCCGAGGACGGGTGTACCCAGAACCGCCGCTGGCGTGCGCCCAGGTAGTCGCCGTCCTCGGTCTTCTGGCCGATCTGGCTGAGCAGCCCGGACAGAATCGCCTTGTGCAGGCGCGGGTAGTCGGCCGGCTCCTTGTTGATGCTCAACTGCAGGTCGCGGCAGATCAGGCTCAGTTGCCGGTGTGCATCGCGCCATTCGCGCAGACGCAGGTAATTCAGGAAATTCTTGCGGCACCAGTTGCGCAGCGGGCTGGCCGTCAGGGCCTGGCGCTGTTCTTCGAAGCCGCGCCACAGGTTGACCAGCGCGGCGAAATCCGAGTCGCTGTCCTTCCACTGCGCATGGGCCTGGTCGGCAGCCTGCTGGCGCTCGGGCGGACGCTCGCGGGGGTCCTGCACCGACAGTGCACTGGCCACGATCAGCAACTCCTGCAGGCTGCCCTGCTTGGCGCCTTCGAGCAGCATGCGGCCCAGACGCGGGTCCACCGGCAGGCGCGCCAGCTGGCGGCCCAGCGGGGTCAGCTGGTTCTCGCGATTGACTGCCGAGAGTTCCTGCAGCAGGTTGAAGCCGTCGCTGATGGCCTTGCCATCCGGCGGCTCGATGAACGGGAAGGCGTCGATCTCGCCCAGGCGCAGGTGCAGCATCTGCAGGATCACCGCAGCCAGGTTGGTGCGCAGGATCTCGGGGTCGGTAAAGGCGGGCCGACCATTGAAGTCGTCCTCGCTGTACAGGCGCACGCAGATGCCCGGTTCGACCCGCCCGCAACGGCCCTTGCGCTGGTTGGCACTGGCCTGGGACACCGCCTCGATGGGCAGGCGCTGCACCTTGGCACGGTAGCTGTAGCGGCTGATGCGCGCCGTGCCGCTGTCGATCACGTAGCGGATGCCCGGTACGGTCAGCGAGGTTTCCGCAACGTTGGTGGCCAGCACCACGCGCCGCCCCGGATGGGACTGGAAGATCTTCTGCTGCTCGGCCGGCGACAGCCGTGCATACAGCGGCAGGATTTCGGTGTGGCGTAGCTGTGCCTTGCGCAGCATCTCGGCGGCATCGCGAATTTCGCGCTCGCCGGGCAGGAACACCAGCACGTCGCCCGGGCCCTTGCCGATGCTGCGCTCATGGGCGGCAATCTCGTCGAGGGTGGCCAGGATCGCCTGGTCGACGGTCAGATCGTCCTCGACGCGGTTGCCCTCCTCGTCCTGCTCGCTGGTCAGCGGCCGGTACCAGGTCTCGACCGGGTAGGTACGCCCGGACACCTCGATGATCGGCGCATCGTTGAAGTGCCTGGAAAAGCGCTCCAGGTCGATGGTCGCGGAGGTGATGATGACCTTGAGGTCGGGGCGCCGCGGCAGCAGGGTCTTGAGGTAGCCGAGCAGGAAGTCGATGTTCAGGCTGCGTTCGTGGGCTTCGTCGACGATGATCGTGTCGTAGCGTTCCAGAAAGCGGTCGTGCTGGGTTTCGGCCAGCAGGATGCCGTCGGTCATCAGCTTGACCAGGGTGTTGGCATCGCTCTGGTCTTCGAAGCGCACCTGGTAGCCGACCAGCGCGCCCAGCGGCGTACCCAGCTCTTCGGCCACGCGGGTGGCCACGCTGCGCGCGGCAATCCGGCGCGGCTGGGTGTGGGCGATCTGGCCATGCTGGCCGCGGCCCAGTTCCAGGCAGATCTTGGGCAACTGGGTGGTCTTGCCCGAGCCGGTTTCGCCCGCGATGATCAGCACCTGGTGGGCGGCCAGCACCTTCTTGATTTCGTCACGCTTGGCCGCGATCGGCAGGCTGTCGTCGTAGTGGATGCGCGGCACGCTGGCCTTGCGCGCGGCGACCTGATCGCAGGAGGCCTGTACCCGGGCGGCCCACTGGGCCAGCTTGGCCTCGTCGGGGCGCTTGCGCAGGTCATGCAGTTGCCGACGCAGCCGATGGCGCTCGGCGATCATGGCGTGGTCAAGGTTTTTCAGCAGTTGCTCGATGGCGGCGTTCTGGTCAGTCATGACGTCTTTTTAATAATGCAGGTGAGCCTGCTTTCACATGATCGGCGTAGTTTGGTCGGGGATTGTCGCAGATTTGCCCTGCCACGGCACGGTTCGCCATGCAGGGCCATTGTTTAGCCATTGATTAACTGAAGGTATACAAAGGCCGATTTAATGAACCTTCCCACGCGTGGGAGTATCCGTGCATGACTTTGCCAGCGTGTACGCCCCGCCCCCTGATGCGCCCTTCGTTCCCGAAGGTGCGGGCGCGCCCCGGTGAAAATCCGCTGTTCAATAGCATCCTCGCGTTCTGGGCCTTGTGGCATTGCCGCCATGCCCGCCCACCAGATACCGCCCTCGCACCCCACTGATACCGCTGGCCCGGTTGCGGCCAACCCTGTCGACCGATCGACGTGCCCACTGGCGCGCGATCCTGTACGCCGTCACGGCGTAAGCGAGTGCACCATGCAGTTTGCCCCTGTTTCCGAGGCCGAGGATTTCCTGGCCGCCAACCCCGATATCGAGATGATCGAGTTGTTCATCCTCGACGCAAACGGCGTGCCCCGCGGCAAGCTGCTGCACCGCGAGGAGTTGCTGGCCGTGTATGAAAGCGGGCGGCCGCTACCCAGCACCATCCTCGGCCTGACCCTCAATGGCGACGATGTGGAGAACTCGGGGCTGGTGTGGGACGTGGGCGATATCGACTGCCGCGCATACCCGCTGGCCGGCAGCCTGGTGCGCATGCCGTGGCGGCAGATCCCCACGGCGGCAGTGCAGGTGAGCATGCACCCCAGCGAAGGCCTGCCGGCCAGCGTCGCCGATCCACGCCAACTGCTGGCCAAGGTGATCGACGCGCTCAAGGCCGATGGCCATGAGCCGGTAATGGCCTGCGAGCTGGAGTTCTACCTGCTCGACCAGAAGCGCGATCACCTGGGCCACCCGCAACCGGCACTGGATACCGACGGCGGTCGCCCCCGCGCTACCCAGGTATACGGCCTGCGCGAGCTGGAGCAGATCGAACCGTTTCTGGCCGACCTGTACAGCGCTTGCAAGGCCCAGGGCATTCCTGCGCGTACCGCGATTTCCGAATACGCCCCCGGCCAGGTGGAGATCACCCTGGAGCACGGCGACGCCTTGCTGGCCATGGACCAGGCGGTGCGCTACAAGCGCCTGGTCAAGGGCGTGGCACACAAGCACGGCATGCAGGCCTGCTTCATGGCCAAGCCGTTCGAGCACCTGGCCGGCACCGGCATGCACATGCACGTGAGCCTGGCCGACGCCGCCGGCCACAACCTGTACGCCAGCGAAGACAAGGCCGGCACGCCCCTGCTGCGCCAGTCGGTGGGCGGCATGTTGGCCATGCTGCTCGACTCGCTGCTGCTGTTCTGCCCCAACGCCAACTCCTATCGCCGCTTCCAGGCCAACAGCTATGCACCGCTGGCGCCGACCTGGGGTGTGGACAACCGTACCGTGAGCCTGCGCGTGCCCGGCGGGCCGGCCAATACCCGACATATCGAACACCGCATCTGCGGCGCCGATGCCAACCCGTACCTGGCAGCCGCAGCCATTCTGGCCAGCATCCACCATGGCATCCGCCAGCAACTGGACCCCGGCGCCCCGGTGCAGGGCAACGGCTACGCCCAGGCCAAGACGCTGCTGCCCACCGACTGGCTGACCTCGCTGACCGCGCTGGAGCGCTCCAGCTGGGCGCGCGAAGCGTTCGGCGAGGCCTTCCTCGGGGTGTACCTGGCGGTCAAGCGCGCCGAGTACCGCCAGTTCATGGCCGAGGTCGGCGAGCAGGACTGGCGCTGGTACCTGACCCAGGCCTGAGCCCCCTATTCTTCAAGGAACACACCCATGAATGCAGCCCTCAACCACGGCACCGCCCAGCGCAGCGCCTCCTACTACACCGCCAGCCTGAACGACACCACCCAGTACCCGACCCTGCAGGGCACGGTCGAGGTCGACGTGGTGATCATCGGTGGCGGCTTCACCGGCGTGGCCAGCGCGGTGGAACTGGCCGAGCGCGGCCTGAAGGTGGCCATCGTCGAAACCAACCGTATCGGCTGGGGCGCCAGCGGGCGCAACGGCGGCCAGGTCACCGGCAGCCTGTCGGGTGACGAGGCCATGCGCAAACAGATGCGCAAGCGCCTGGGCGATGACGTGGACGATTTCATCTGGCAACTGCGCTTTCGCGGCCACGACATCATCCAGCAACGGGTCGAACGCTACGCCATCGACTGCGACCTCAAGCACGGCCACCTGCACGCGGCCATGAAGCCTGCGCACATGACCGAACTGCAGGCCTTCGCCGACGAAGCCCAGCGGCGCGGCATGGGCGAGCAGGTGCAGATGCTCGACCGCGAGGCGGTGCGCCAGCACCTGGACAGCCCGTTGTACCTGGGCGCGCTGAAGAACCTGCGCAACCTGCACCTGCACCCGCTCAACCTGTGCCTGGGCGAGGCGCGGGCGGCGCACCAGCTGGGCGCGCTGATCTTCGAAAACTCCGAAGTGCTGGAGATCGTGCATGGTGACAAACCTGCGGTTGTCACGGCCAAGGGCCGGGTCAACGCACGCCAGGTGATGCTGGCCGGCGACGTGTACCACAAGCTGGAAAAGCCCCAGCTCAAGGGCAAGATCTTCCCGGCCATGGGCGGCATCGTGACCACCACCCCACTGGGCGAGCTGGCCCGCAAGCTCAACCCGCAGGACCTGGCGGTGTACGACTGCCGCTTCGTGCTCGACTATTACCGCATGACCGCAGACGGGCGCCTGCTGTTCGGTGGCGGGGCCAATTATTCGGGACGTGATTCGCGGGATATCGCGGGGGAGCTGCGCCCGTGCATCGAGGCGACCTTTCCGGCGCTCAAGGGCGTGCCGATCGAGTTCCAGTGGAGCTGCGCGATGGGCATCGTGGTCAACCGCATTCCGCAGTTGGGCAAGCTGTCGGACAACGTGTGGTACTGCCAGGGGTATTCGGGGCATGGCATTGCCACCAGCCACATCATGGGCGAGATCATGGCCGAAGCGATCACCGGCACATTGAGCCGATTCGATACCTTTGCCGGCTGCAGCCACATCAAGGTGCCGATGGGCGATGTGCTGGGCAACCCATTGCTGGCGGCGGGGATGTGGTACTACCAGATGCTTGAGAAACTGCGTTGAAAACATCGCGGGTCAAGCCCGCTCCCACAGGGATCACTACTGTCCTTGTGGGAGCGGGCTTGACCCGCGATGAGGCCCGAAGGTTAAACCTCAGGCGATCTTCTTGAGGCCCAGCTTCTTCAACTCTTCATCGCGCAACTCGCGCCGCAGGATCTTGCCCACGTTGGTGGTCGGCAAGGCATCGCGGAACTCGATCAGGCGCGGCACCTTGTACGCCGTGACATTGGCGCGCATGTGCTCCATCACCTGGTCCTTGGTCAGGGTCACACCCGGCCGCGCCACGATGAAGATCTTGATCAGTTCGCCCGATTTCTCGTCCGGCACGCCAATGGCGGCGCACTGCAACACGCCCGGCAGGGTCGCCAGCACGTCTTCGAGTTCGTTCGGGTAAACGTTGAAGCCAGACACCAGAATCATGTCCTTCTTGCGGTCGACGATGCGCATGTAGCCATCGGTCTGGATCACCGCGATATCACCGGTCTTGAGCCAGCCGTCGGCA
>NZ_JAFKEC010000014.1 GCF_017848315.1 Pseudomonas palmensis | reverse complement strand
GCCTTCGAGGGGGTGCGGGCACAGGTGCTGGGACAGGCCCGCGACCTGGACAAGCTGCGGGCCGAAGTCAGCGACATGCGCGCCAAGATGCGCGACAACCTCGGCACCCGGGCGACCCAGGCCGGGCTTGGGCCCAACGCCTTCGACAGCGGGGTTGCCTTCGATATCAAGCAGGATGCCGGTGGTATCGTCGATATTGAATTTATGGTGCAATACGCGGCCCTGGCCTGGTCCCACACGCACCCGGCACTGCTGCGCTACACCGACAACATCCGCATTCTCGAAGGGCTGGAGGAGGTCGGGCTGATGCCGGCCAGCGATGCAATTTTGTTGCGTGAAGTGTACAAGGCCTTCCGCTCCGCCGCGCACCGCCAGGCCTTGCAGAAGCAGGCCGGGGTGATCGACGCCGGGCAGTTCGTCGACGAGCGCCGGCAGGTACGGCGCATCTGGGGCGAGCTGGGGTTGACCTGAACGCGGGCTGAACAGCCACCAGGCGATACGGCGCAATGAAGCGGCGGCGACCACGTCCTACACTGAGTGGCGTACACTGTTCGCACCACGCCTGATTATAAAGAGGGGAGGCCAGGCTGTTGGAAAACAGGCTGTAGCCTCCCTGATCGTTTCTGGATAAAGCATGAGAATTTTGATCATTGGGCCCAGTTGGGTGGGCGACATGGTAATGGCGCAGACGCTGTTCCATGTGCTGAAGCAGCGTCACCCCGCGTGCGTGATCGATGTGCTGGCACCCGAATGGAGCCGCCCGATCCTCGAGCGCATGCCCCAAGTGCGCCAGGCCTTGAGCTTCCCGCTCGGCCACGGCGCGCTGGAACTGGCCACGCGCCGGCGCATCGGCAAGTCGCTGGCCGGTCAGTACGACCAGGCGATCCTGCTGCCCAATTCGCTCAAGTCCGCGCTGGTGCCGTTCTTTGCCGGTATCGCGCAGCGCACCGGCTGGCGTGGCGAGCTGCGCTACGGCCTGCTCAACGATGTGCGCACCCTCGACAAGGCGCGCTACCCGCTGATGATCGAGCGCTTCATGGCCCTGGGCTACCCCGCCGGTGCCGAGCTGCCCAAACCCTACCCGCGCCCCAGCCTGCAGATCGAGACCGCCAGCCGCGATGCGGCGCTGGCCAAGTTCGGCCTGAGCCTGGACCGCCCGGTGCTGGCGCTGTGCCCCGGCGCCGAGTTCGGCGAGGCCAAGCGCTGGCCCTCGGAGCATTACGCCAAGGTCGCGGAAATCAAGATTCGCGAAGGCTGGCAGGTGTGGCTGTTCGGCTCCAAAAACGACCATGCGGTGGGTGAATCGATCCGCGAGTGGCTGATCCCGGGCCTGCGTGAAGAGTCGGTGAACCTCAGCGGCGAGACCTCGCTCGCCGAGGCGATCGACCTGCTGTCGTGCAGCGATGCGGTGGTGTCCAACGATTCGGGGCTGATGCACGTGGCTGCAGCGCTCAATCGCCCGCTGGTGGCGGTGTACGGGTCGACCTCGCCGGGCTTCACCCCACCGTTGGCCGACCAGGTCGAGGTGGTGCGCCTGGGGCTGGAATGCAGCCCGTGCTTCGACCGCACCTGCCGCTTCGGCCACTACAATTGCCTGCGTCTGCTGGAACCGGAGGCGGTGGCCTCGGCGTTGCAGCGGCTCAACGGTCCGTCGCTGGTCGACGTCACGGTCGAGGTCGATTAAGTTGCGGGTACTGCTGATCAAGACCTCCTCGTTGGGGGATGTCATCCACGCGCTGCCGGCACTGACCGACGCGGCGCACGCCATTCCCGGCATCCGCTTCGACTGGGTGGTCGAGGAAGGCTTCGCCGAAATCCCCACCTGGCACCCTGCGGTCGATCACGTGATCCCGGTGGCCATCCGTCGCTGGCGCAAGAACCTCTGGCAAACCTTGAAGAACGGCGAATGGCGCCAGTTCAAGAAGCGCCTGCGCGAGCGCAAGTACGACCTGGTTATCGACGCCCAGGGCCTGGTGAAAAGCGCCTGGCTGACCCGCTACGTCAAGGCGCCGGTGGCCGGGCTGGACCGCTACTCGGCACGCGAGGGGCTGGCCAGCCGCTTCTACGACCGGCGCCTGTCGGTGGCCCGCGGGCAGCATGCGGTGGAGCGGGTGCGCCAGCTGTTCGCCCTGGCGCTGGGCTACGACCTGCCCTCGGGGCTGGGTGACTACGGCTTGGATCGCTCGCGCCTGGAAGAGATACCCACCAAGCCCTACGTGGTGTTCCTGCATGGCACCACCTGGGACACCAAGCACTGGCCCGAACTGTACTGGCGCCAGTTGGCCGAACGCCTGGGCCGTGCCGGCCTGCATATCTGCCTGCCATGGGGCAACCCGGCCGAAAAGGCCCGCGCCGAGCGCATCGCCCAGGGCCTGAAGAACGCCCAGGTGCTGCCCAGGCTGAACCTGGCCGGGGTCGCCCGGGTGCTGGCTGCCGCCAAGGCCTGCGTGGCCGTCGACACCGGCCTTGGGCACCTGGCGGCGGCACTCGATGTGCCTACCCTGTCGCTGTTCGGCCCTACCAACCCGGGCCTGACCGGGGCCTACGGCAAGGCCCAGGTGCACCTGGGCAGTGACTTCCCCTGCGCCCCGTGCCTGCAGAAGAAGTGCACCTACAAGCCGAGCGCCGACGACCGGCGCCGGTTCGATCTCAAACGCGAGTGGCCGCTGTGCTTCACTCGCCTGAACCCCGAGCGTGTGGCGAGCCAGTTGAGCGCGTTGCTGCGGGCAGAGGATGTGCGTTGATGCAACTGGCCTTTGTGCTCTACAAGTATTTCCCCTTCGGCGGCCTGCAGCGTGACTTCATGCGCATCGCCCTGGAGTGCCAGCGCCGTGGCCACCAGATCCGGGTGTATACCCTGATCTGGGAGGGCGACGTGCCCGAGGGCTTCGAAGTGCTGGTGGCGCCGGTCAAGGCGCTGTTCAACCATCGGCGCAACGAGAAGCTCACCGACTGGATGCAGGCCGACCTGGCCAGGCGCCCGGTCGACCGCCTGATCGGCTTCAACAAGATGCCGGGGCTGGACGTGTACTACGCCGCCGACGGCTGCTTCGAGGACAAGGCGCAGAACCTGCGCCATTCGCTGTACCGCCGCTGGGGCCGCTACCGCCACTTTGCCGAGTACGAGCGTGCGGTGTTCGGCAAGGAAGCCAAGACCCAGATCCTGATGATCTCCGAGGTCCAGCAGCCGCTGTTCGTCAAGCACTACGACACCCCCGCCGAGCGCTTCCACCTGCTGCCTCCGGGCATCAGCCAGGACCGCCGGGCGCCGGCCAATGCCGCCGAGATCCGCGCCGAGTTTCGCCGCGAGTTCAACCTGGCGGACGACGAGCGCCTGCTGGTGCAGATCGGCTCGGGCTTCAAGACCAAGGGCGTGGACCGCAGCCTCAAGGCGCTGGCCGCCTTGCCCAACAGCCTGCGCAAGCGCACCCGGCTGATGGTCATCGGCCAGGACGACCCCAAGGTGTTCCAGCTGCAGAGCGCGACCCTGGGGCTGACCGAGCAGGTGCAGTTCCTCAAGGGCCGCAGCGATATCCCGCGCTTTCTGCTCGGGGCCGACGCACTGATCCACCCGGCCTACAACGAGAACACCGGCACCGTGCTGCTCGAAGCCGTGGTGGCTGGGTTGCCGGTACTGGTTTCGGCAGTGTGCGGCTATGCCCATTACATCGCTGAGGCCGATGCCGGCCTGGTGCTCGACGAGCCGTTCGAGCAGGAGCAACTCAACCGCTACCTGCAACGTATGCTCGAAGACGATGCGGCGCGTGCCGACTGGGGCCGCAACGGCCTGGCATTCGCCGACACCGCCGACCTGTACAGCATGCCGCAGCATGCGGCCGACGTGATCCTGGCGCAGGAGCGCGCATGAAACTGATACTGGCTGAACCCTTCAAGCGCCTGTGGGCCGGGCGCGATGCCTTCGACGCCGTCGAGGCCCTGCAAGGCGAGGTGTACCGCGAGCTGGAAGGCCGGCGCACGCTGCGCACCGAGGTCGAGGGCAACGGTTATTTCGTCAAGATCCACCGCGGCATCGGCTGGGGCGAGATCTTCAAGAACCTGTTCACCGCCAAGCTGCCGGTGCTCGGTGCCGGCCAGGAATGGCAGGCCATCCAGCGCCTGCACCAAGTCGGGGTGCCGACCATGACCGCGGTGGCCTACGGCGAACGCGGCAGCAACCCGGCGACCCAGCATTCGTTCATCGTCACCGAGGAGCTGGCGCCCACCGTCAGCCTCGAGGACTTCAGCCTCGACTGGGTCAGGACGCCGCCGGCGCCGCGTCTCAAGCGTGCGCTGATCGCCGAGGTGGCGCGCATGACCGGCATGATGCACCGCGCCGGGGTCAACCACCGCGACTGCTACATCTGCCACTTTCTGCTGCACACCGACCGCCCGGTAACCCCGGAAGACTTCAGGCTGTCGGTGATCGACCTGCACCGGGCCCAGACCCGCGCCAGCATTTCCCGACGCTGGCGCGACAAGGACCTGGCCGCGCTGTACTTCTCGGCGCTGGACATCGGCCTGACCCGACGCGACAAGCTGCGCTTTCTGCGCGGCTACTTCCAGCAGCCGCTGCGCCAGATCCTGGCCGAGCACGCCACCTTGCTGCGCTGGCTGGAGGGCAAGGCAAACAAGCTCTACGAGCGTAAACAACGGTATGGGGACGCGCTCTGATGGCGGGTTGGACACTGGAGCCGGCCTACGCGGCCCTGGCACAGGATTTCGGCAGCATCGACGCGGTGTTCGCGCTCAAGGGCGAACGCCTCACCCACGACCCGCTCAGCGAAGTGATTCGCGTGGAGCGCGGCGGGGTGAACTACTACGTCAAGCGCTACACCGGCGCCGGCAAGGGCCTGCGCCGCTACCTGGGGCGCCCGCGGATCAAGGCCGAGTGGCAGAACCTCAAGCAGTTCGCCAAGTGGGACATCCCCACCGCCGAGGTGGTGGCCTGCGGCCTGGAACGGCGAGGCTTCGCCTTCCACCGGGGCGCCATGATCACCCGCGAGCTGCCGCGCACCGAGGACCTCTCGGCGCTGGCCAAGCGCAACGACCCGCGCCTGGCAGATGCCGGCTGGGTCGACCATGTCAGCCGACAGCTGGCCCGCCATACGCGGGTGATGCACGACCATCACTTCACCCACAACGACCTCAAGTGGCGCAACCTGCTGGTCGATGACAAGGGCATGCTGTTCTTCATCGACTGCCCGACCGGTGCGTTCTGGGTCGGCTTCATGCTGCGCTATCGCATCACCAAGGACCTCGCCTGCCTGGACAAGGTGGCCAAGTATCACCTGTCGGCCACCCAGCGCCTGCGGTTCTACCTGCAATATCGCCGTCGCGATCGCCTGAACGCGTCGGACAAGCGCCGCGTGCGGCACGTCGTGACGTTTTTCGAGGGGCGCGAATGAGTGATTTCCTGGCCAGTGCCGAAGCTGAACTGCTTGAACGCCACGGCCTGAACAGCTTCGAGGCGCTGTGGGCGCTGCAGCTGGACGCCGTGGACGAGCCCAACACCGGGCGCGGCGGCTGGAGCCGCGTGTACCGCCTGGAGCTGGAGGGCAAGGGGTTCTACCTCAAGCGTCAGAGCGACTACCTCACGCGCACCCTGCACAGCCCCTTCGGCGAGCCGACCTTCGCCCGCGAGTTTCGCAACATCAAACGCTACCAGAAGCTGCAGATCCCGGCCTTGCAGGCGGTGTTCTACGCCGAGCGCCGGGTCGACGGCGAGCGCCGCGCGATCCTGATGACCCGTGCGCTGGATGACTGGAGCGATCTTGACCACCTGCTCGGGCAGTGGCCGCAACTGGCCCTGGAGCAACGCCAGGGCATCCTGCGCGCCTGTGGCGAACTGGCCCGCACGGTGCACGCGGCGGGGCAGGTGCATGGTTGCTTCTACCCCAAGCACATCTTTTTGCGCGAGCGCAGCGAAGGCTGGCAGGCGCAGTTGATCGACCTGGAGAAAACCCGGCCGCTGCTGCTGGGCCAGCGTGATCGCCTCAAGGACCTGGAGCCGCTGCTGCGTCGTGCCGGCGCATGGAGCGAGAGCGATGTACGGCTGATGCTGGCCGCCTACCTGGAGCAACCGGCCGACAGTACGCTGGTGGATACCTGGCTGCAGCGCCTGCTGCATCGCCGTCGTGAAAAAGAGGCCCGCTGATGCGTTTGTCTGAACTCAAGGACGCCGGGCGCAGCCCGCAACTGCCATTGAGCATTGCCCTGGCCGACGCCGCCGGGCCGGCCGAGCTGCAACTGCTCAGCCTGCTGCGGGTGCTGCCGGGGCAGCGGTATGTCGGTGCCGGGATCTGGCGTGGCAAGCCGGTGCTGGCCAAGCTGCTGGTGGGCAGCAGCGCCGCCCGCCACTTCCAGCGCGAACTGGACGGTGCGCGCCTGCTGGCCAGCCAGGGGCTGACCACGCCGTTGCTGCTGGCCGACGGCCTGCGTGAAGGCGAGGGCGGCTGGCTGCTGTTCGAATTTCTTGAGCACGCCCACAGCCTGGCGGATGCCTGGGCGGCGGTCGAGGGCCTGCCGGTGCTTGCCGATGCCCAGCAGGAAGTGCTGGGCGAAGCCCTGCGCGCCGTGGCGCAGATGCATGCCAAGGGCCTGTGGCAGGCCGACCTGCACCTGGACAACCTGCTGCGCCATGGCGGGGAGCTGTACCTGATCGATGGCGCGGGGGTGAAGGCCGAAACCCCGGGCCAGCCGCTGTCGCGTCAGCAGGTGCTGCAGAACCTGGGGGTATTCTTTGCGCAGTTGCCCAAGCGCCTGGAGCCCTTCGTCGAGGAACTGCTGGTGCACTACGTGCTGGTCAACGGCGAGCATGCGCTGCCGCTGGAAGCCTTGCAGAAGCAGATCGACAAGGTGCGCAGCTGGCGTCTGAAGGACTACCTGGACAAGGCTGGTCGCGAGTGCACGCTGTTCAGCGTGCAGCGCGGGGCCTCGGGCCTGCGCGCGATCCGTCGATCGGAGGTGGCGGCCATGCTGCCGGTGCTGGAGCAGGCCGACGCGCTGATCGACCAGGGCCACCTGTACAAGACTGGCGGCGCGGCGAGCGTGGCACGGGTCGAGGCGGGCGGTCGCAGCCTGGTGCTCAAGCGCTACAACATCAAGAACACCGCCCACTGGTTCAAGCGCTTCTGGCGCCCCAGCCGGGCCTGGCATTCGTGGATCGAAGGGCATCGCCTGGAGTTCCTCGGCATCGCCACGCCCAGGCCGCTGGCGGTGCTGGAGCAGCGCGTGCTGGGGCTGCGCAGCCGTGCGTACCTGGTGACCGAGTACGCCGACGGGCCGGACCTGATCGAGAGCTTTGCGCCCTACGTCGACAGCGCCGAGGTGCCAGAGGAGCAGCTGCAAGCGCTGCAGACCCTGTTGCAGCAGCTGATGGGCGAACGCATCAGCCACGGCGACCTGAAGGGCCACAACCTGTTCTGGCAGGACGGTCAATGGTCGCTGATCGACCTTGATGCGATGTGCCAGCACGCCACCCAGCTCAGTTTCGCCAAGGCCTTCGCCCGTGACCGGGCGCGGTTGTTGCGCAACTGGCCGGCGGACAGTGCGTTGCACCAGCGGCTGGATGAGTGCCTGCCGAAACTGGCTGACTGACCTGCGCCTTCGCCGACAAGGCCGGCTCCTGTAGACGACGTGAAACCTTGCAGGCGCCGGCCTTGCCGGCCAAGACTATCGCGCGGCCGGCCAAAAACCTCGCAGGCTGTACCCCACCGGCAGGGCCAGCCCCACCCACGCCAGCACATCCCACGGGCCATCCCCCAGTAGCGCCGCGAACAGCCCCACTGCGCCCAGCAGGGCAATCAGGCCCGGCATGCCGAACACCTTCCAGAACCTCGATTCACGCTTCATCACGTCGCCTGCGCACCCACCACAAATACACGCCGCTGCCGAGCACGATGATCGTCAGCACATCCAGCAGCGCCCATAGAATCTGCATCGGCCGGCCGCCGTAGTCGCCAAAGTGCAGCGGCTGCGACAGGCCCATCGCGTCCATGTACCACGGCCGCTCGCCAATCGCCGTCACCTGCAGGGTGCTGGCATCGATCAGTACCGGGGTCAGCAGGTGAGCGGTCAGGTGGGTGCTGCCCTTCATGAACACCGCATAGTGGTGCTCGCTGGAAAAGCGCGTGCCGGGGAAGGCGATGAAGTCCGGCTGCATGCCCGGCGCCGCCTCGGCGGCAATGTCCAGCAGACGGCTGGCCGGGGCCAGTGCGGTCAGCGGCGGTGCATCGCGGTACGGTGCGATCATCGCGCTGAGGCTGTCGTTGCGCCAGGCGGCGATGACCAGGTCGGACAGCGCGCTGATCACCCCGGTCACGCCCACCACCAGCGCCCAGGTCAGGGTCACGATGCCGATCAGGTTGTGCAGGTCGAGCCAGCGTAGGCGCCGCGATTTGTCGTGGCGTACCGTGGCGAACTTCAGCCTGCGCATGAATGGCGCGTACAGCACCACCCCGGAGATGATCGCCACCACGAACAACAGGCCCATGAAGGCCAGCAGCAGCTTCCCCGGCAAGCCGGCGAACATGTCCACATGCAGGCGCAGCATGGTCAGCATGAAGCCGCCGTTGGCCGAGGGCATCTCCACCACCTCGCCAGTACGCCCGTCGAGCATGAAGGTGTGCGACGAGTTGGGCTCGGTACCGGCGGTGGCGGCCATGATCGCGATCACGCCGTTGCTGTCGTCCTCGTCCCAGCCGAAGTACTGCATCACCTCGCCCGGGCGATGGGCCTGGGCCTTGAGCACCAGGGCCTGCAGGTCGAGTCTGGGTGTGTCGGCCGGCATTACCTTGAGCTCGGGCGCATCGCCCAGCAGGTGGTCGATCTCGTGGTGGAAGATCAGCGGCAGCCCGGTCAGTGCCAGCAACAGCAGAAACAGCGTGCACACCAGGCTGCTCCAGGTATGCACCCACGACCAGCGACGTATGGTTTGGCTCTTCATCGTTGGCCCTAGAACGTGTAGTTCACGCTGGCGACCACGTTGCGCTGGTCGCCGTAGTAGCACCAGAACCCGTCGCAGTTGGCCAGGTAGTCCTTGTTGAACAGGTTCTTGGCTTCCACCGCCACGCTCAGCCCCTTCATGCTGCTGTCCAGGCGACTCAGGTCGTAGTGCACGGCAGCGTCGTACACGGTGTAGGAGCCTACATGCGCCACCTCGGTGTTGGCGGTGTTGCCGTAGGTATCGCCGACATAGCGAACCCCGGCGCCCATGCCGAAGCCGTCCAGCGGGCCGGCGTGCCAGGTGTAGTCGGCCCACAGGGTGGCCTGGTTGCGCGGGATCAGCGCCATGCGGTTGCCGACTTCGCCAGGCACGCCCTTGCGGATCTCGGTATCGGTGTAGGTGTAGGAGCCGACCAGTTTGAGGTTGTCGGTGACGGCGCTGGTGGCTTCCAGCTCGATGCCGCGCACCTGCAATTCACCGACACTGCGAGAGATGCTGCCTTCGGTGACCTTCACGTTGCTCTGGCGCAGGTCGTAGGCGGCTGCAGTCAGCAGGGTGTTGCTGCCCACCGGCTGGAACTTGACGCCCACTTCGTACTGGCGGCCTTCGGTGGGCTTGAACGACTGTGCTGCATCCACGTTGGCGCCGGTGGTCGGCTGGAACGACTCGGTGTAGGACAGGTACGGGGTGAGGCCGTTGTCGAACACGTAGCTCAGGCCCACGTTGCCGGTGAAGGCCTTGTCGCGCTGGGTGCTGGTGGCGTCGCCCTTGTTGTGGAAGGTGGTGCCGGTGTGAATCCAGTCCTCACGCCCGCCCAGGGTCAGGCGCCAGTTGTCCAGGGCGATCTGGTCCTGCACGTAGACGCCGGTCTGGCGGGTTTTCTGGCCGTAGTCCTGCAGCGCGAAATAGTTCACGTTGGACATGTCTGCGCCATACACCGGCCGGATCACGCTGATTGGCGGCACGTTGATGCCGCTGATGTTGCCGTTGGCGTCGTAGTTGTACGAGCCGCCATACAGCCACTGGTAGTTGGTGTTGGAGCGCTGGTGGTCCAGGCCCAGCAGCAGGGTGTGCTCCAGCGCGCCGGTGCTGAAGTTGGCCTGCAGGTTGTTGTCGACAGCGAACTGGCTGATGTCTTCGTTGACGATGCCGGCCTCGCGGTTGACCGTGCCGTCGGGTTCGACGGTATTGAAGGTGGCCACGTTGACCGCGCGAAACGACAGGTCGCTCTTGGTGTAGCGCAGGTTCTGGCGCAGCTGCCATACGTCGTCGAGGCGGTGCTCGAAGGCGTAGCCCAGGGCGTAGTAGGTGCGGTCGTAGAAGTCCCAGCCCGGCTCACCGAGGTTCTTGTGATGGGAAATCTTCGCCCCGGCAGGCGAGGCCAGCCGGGTGCCCTGCAAGGGCAGGAACTGCCCGGTGATGCCGGTATCGTCGCGGGTGAACTGCGAGATGAAGGTCAGGCTGGTGTCGTCGTCGACGTTCCAGGTCAGGCTGGGGGCGAGGTTGTAGCGCTTGTCGGGAATATGGTCGACCGGTGCGTTGCTGTCGCGTACCACGCCGCTGACGCGGTACAGAAACTGGCCGGCGTCGTCGATCTTGCCGGTGCTGTCGAAGTTGATCTGCCGGTGTTCGTTGCTGCCGACCTGGGCTTCGATCTGGTGCGCGCTTTCGGCCTGCGGGCGTCGGCTGAGCATGTCGAGCATGCCGCCGGGCGGGGTCTGGCCATACACCGAAGAGGCCGGGCCGCGCAGTACGGTGATGCGTTCCAGGTTCCAGGGTTCGACCTTGGGGTTGGCGAACGAACCCTTGGGCAGCGGCAGGCCGTCGAGAAACTGGGTGGGGTCGAAGCCGCGCACGCGCAGCCAGTCGGCGCGCGAGTCCGAGCCATAGCCGCTGCTTTGCACGCCCGCGGTGTAACGCAGCGCGTCGTTGAGGTTGAGCACCTGGCGCTGGTCGAGCTGTTCGCGGGTGATCACCGACATCGAGCGTGGCGCCTCGACGATCGGAGTGTCGGTCTTGGTGCCGGCGGCGGTGCGGGTGGCGACGTAGCCGGTGGCCGGGCCCCAGGCGCTCTCGTAGTCGCCGGCGGCGTTGATGCTGGTTTCCGGCAGGGCCAGGCTGCCTTCGGGGGCGGCGATCAGGCTGTAGGTGCCGGCGCTGCTCTGCTGCAGTTGCAGGCCGGTGCCGCGCAGGGCGGCCTGCAGGGCGCCGAGGCCGTCGTACTGGCCGCTGACCGGCGCCGAGGTGCGTCCGCTGGCCAGGCTCGGGTCCAGGGTCAGGGCAATGCCGGCCTGGCTGGCGATCAGGTTGAGGGTGGTCGACAACGGCCCGGCGGGCAGGCTGTAGCTGCGCGCGGCGCTCGATTCGGCGGCGATGGCGGCGGTGCTGGTCAGGGCCAGGGTCAGCAGGCAATGACGCAACAGCTTTTCAAGGGGACGGGACATGCAGCGGTTCCTCGGCGCAATAGTGCTAACTAGCTTCCATGCCGAGTGAAAAGGGAAAAGTGTCAGGGGGTGGGTAAAAAATAATGTTGAGGCCTTCGCCGGCAACGCCCGCTCCTGCAGGAGGGCGTTGCAGGCGAAGGCGTTTTACGGGGTCTCGCCCTTGGCCACGATCGTCACCCACCATGGCGTGCGCTTTTGCACCTGCACCGGCAAGGTCGGCAGCAGCGACTGCAGCGCAAGGTCGGTGTCGTGCAGCGGGAAGCTGCCGGTAATGCGCAACCCGGCCACCTCCGGCGACACCCCCAGGTAGCCGCTGCGGTAACGCCCCAGCTCCTGCACCAGCGCATCCAGGCGCACGTTGTCGACCACCAGCATGCCGTGGGTCCAGGCGTCGGCGCCCAGGGCCAGCGGATCGATGCTGCCCAGCTGGTCGTGACTCATCATCACCTGCTGGCCTTCGCGCACGATCTGCTCGTCGCCGCTGTCCTGCGGCTTGGCTGCCACCGCCGACTGCAACACGCTCAGGCGCGTGCCCTGGTCTTCCAGGCGCACCAGGAAGCGTGTGCCCAGTGCACGCAGGCGCCCGTCGGCCGTGGCGACGATGAACGGACGGTCATCCTTGTGCCCGGTCTCGATGGAAATCTCGCCCTCGCGCAGCACGATCAGGCG
The DNA here is from genome assembly GCF_017848315.1 of Pseudomonas palmensis. GTDB lineage: Bacteria > Pseudomonadota > Gammaproteobacteria > Pseudomonadales > Pseudomonadaceae > Aquipseudomonas > Aquipseudomonas palmensis. The sequence continues at coordinate 95,710 of NZ_JAFKEC010000014.1, read as the reverse complement.
CTGCTGGCCATCGAAGCGAACATCCACCGCCGAATGGGTGTTGAGGCTGAGCAGGGTGCCGTCCTCCAGGCGCAGGCTGCGCTGCTCGCCGGTGGCCGTGCGCTGGTCGGCCAGCCAGTAGTCCAGGCTCTGGTGGGTACTCAGCCAGCCGAGCAGGCCGCCCACCAGCACGATGCTGGCCAGCCCGCTGCCCAGCTTGCGCACGCGCTGGCGCAGGCCGGCCCGGGTTTCGCCCAGGGCCTTGCGCGCCGGGCCGGCCGCTGCGGCGAAGCGCTGGTTGAGCATGCCCAGCTGCATCCAGGCCCGCGCATGTTCTTCGTCTGCCGCGTGCCAGCGCTCGAAATCGGCACGCTCCTCGGCGCTGCCCGCATCCAGGCACAGCTGCCAGGCGATGGCGGCATCAAGCACCTTGGCCGATACCGGCCTGCTACTGAAGCCGTTCATGTCGGCTCGCCGTACAGCGCCACATAGCACTGGCGCATGCCCTGGGCCAGGTACTGGCGCACCCGCGACACCGACACGCCCAGGCGCTCGGCGATCTCGGCATGGCCCATGCCGTCGAGGCGGTTGTACAGGAACGCGGCGCGCGCCTTGCTCGACAGCTTGCCCAGCAGGCGGTCGATGGCCTTGAGGTCTTCGAGGATCAGGTGCTGTTCTTCCGGTGACGGCTGCTCGGCTTCGGGGATCAGCATCAGTTCGGCGAGGTACGCTTGCTCCAGTGCCGCCCGGCGAAAGTGGTCGAACAGCAGGCCGCGCGCCACCGCGGCCAGGAACGCCCGCGGCTCGCGTGGTGCGGGCAGCTGCTCGCGCCCGAGCAGGCGCACGAAGGTGTCCTGGCTCAGGTCTTCGGCGCGCTCGGCACAGGCGACGTTGCGCCGCAGCCAGCCCAGCAGCCAGCCGCGATGGTCACGGTACAGCGCACCAACCAGCTCACCGTGTGGGCTTTGCACTGACGACAAGGTGTTCCCCGGAATAGATGTGTTAACTAACGAGAATTATTCGCGATTGTGTCAGAGCCGCTGGCACTGTGCAATTAACGCTCATCGGATGACGTATCCGGGGGCTGGTCAGAAGCCGTGGCTGTGTTGCCGTCGCCGGCGCCAGCCTTGCAGGCGATGCTCCAGCAGCAGCGGGCTGTCGATGTGTTGGCGTCGCGCCTGGCTGAACAGGATCAGTGCCAGTTCGGCAGTGACCTGTGCATCGGCGCTGGCGTGGTGGCGTTCACCGGCCTGCAGGCCGAAGTGTGCGGTCCAGTCGTCGAGCCCGGCGTCGCGCAACACCACGTCGGGGTTGAGCAGCGGGGCCAGCTCGGCCACGTCGATGAACGGGTGCTGCAGGCGGTAGCCCAGGCTGTCCTTCAGGGCGCGGCTGAGCATGCGCTGGTCGAAGCCGGCGTGGAACGCCAGCAGCGGGCTGTCGCCGATGAACGCCATGAGGTCGAGCAGTGCATCGGCCGGCACGCAGCCGGCGGCAATCGCACTGGGCCCCAGGCCATGGATCAGCACGCTGGGGCCCGGCTTGTGGTCATGCCGGTGCAGGGTGCGCTCGAACTGCTGGCTGAAGTCGATGGCGCCGTCCTCGATCACCACCGCGCCAATCGACAGCACCTGGTCGCGGTTCAGGTTCAGACCGGTGGTTTCCAGGTCCAGCACCACCCAGCGCTGGGCGCGCAGGGTGTGGTCCTGCAGCGGGGCGGGGCCGGGCAGTTGGGCCAGACGCTGCTGCTGGGCGGCGTCCAGTGCGGGTTGGCTGGGGCGCAGCCAGGCGAACAGGCTCATGACAGGTCGCTCATAGTTGGTAGCGCAGGGCCAGGCTGCTTTGCAGACGCTGGGCCTGGCGCAGCGATTCGCGCAGGATGCGCCGGTCCAGGTCGTTGAGGCTGTCGGGGTCGACGCGGTTGGAGTAGGGCAGGTTCTGGCGGGTCTGCAACTGGTGCTGCTGCATGCGGGTCTGCTGGATGAAGTGGTAGGCCTCTTCATAGGCGCCGCCATCGAGCGGGTCGATCACTTCCTTGCCTACCAGCTGGCGCAGGCGCTCCAGGGTGTTGTTGGCGTGCACGCCATTGGCCAGCGCCAGCAGGCGCGCGCCGTCGACGAAGGGCGTGAGGCCCTGCACCTTGAGGTCGAGGGTGGCGGCCTTGTCGTTGCCGCTGCGGGTCAGCACGAATTCGCGAAAGCGCCCCACGGGCGGGCGCTGGCGCAGTGCGTTGGCGGCCATCATGCGCTGGAACAGGCGGTTGTCGGCGACCTGGTCGAGGATGCCCTGGCGCAGTTGTTCGCACGCCTGTTCGTCACCCCACACCACGCGCAGGTCGAAATAGATGCTCGAGGCCAGCAGGTTCTCGGGGGTGGCTTCGCGGATGAACGCGGCAAAGCGCCGAGCCCACTCGGCCCTCGACAGACACAGCTCGGGGTTGCCGGCCATGATGTTGCCCTTGCACAGGGTGAAGCCGCACTGCGCCAGGCCCTGGTTGATGTGCTGCGCCAGCGGCAGCAGGCGGGCGCGAATTTCGGCAGCCTGGGCCGCGTCGCGTGCCTCGAACAGGATGCCGTTGTCCTGGTCGGTGTGCAGGGTCTGTTCGCGGCGGCCTTCGCTGCCGAAGCACAGCCAGCTGAACGGCACGCCGGGGTCGCCCTTGTCCTGGATCGCCAGTTCGATCACCCGGCACACGGTGTGGTCGTTGAGCAGGGTGATGATGTGGGTGATCTGGGTGGACGAGGCGCCATGGGCGAGCATGCGCTCGACCAGCTGGCCGATCTCGCCGCGCAGCGACACCAGGTTCTCGACCCGCGCGGCGTGACGGATGGTGCGCGCCAGGTGTACCAGGTCGACCCGCTGCAGCGAGAACAGGTCGCGCTCGGAGACCACCCCGCACAGACGCTGGTCCTGTACCAGGCACACATGGGCGATATGGCGCTCGGTCATCGCGATGGCGGCGTCGAAGGCGCTGGCCTGGGGGCTGAGGTAGAAAGGCGCGGCGGTCATGTGCGCGGCGATCGGCGCGGCGAAGTCGGCACTGGCATCGGCCACCACCTGGCGCAGGTCGCGCAGGGTGAAGATGCCGACCGGTGCGCGCTGCTCGTCGACGATCACGATGCTGCCCACCTGCTGCTCGTGCATCAGGCGTACGGCCTCGCGTACGGGCGTATCTGGGACGCAGGTGACCGGATGACGCATGGCCAGCTCACCCAGGCGGGTATTGAGCGAATACTGGTTGCCGAGGGTTTCAACTGCGCGGCGCTGGACCTGCTGGTTGACCTGGTCGAGCAGGCTGCTGACGCCCCGCAGGGCAAAATCCCGAAACACTTCTGAGAGTGCGAACAGGCGGATGAACGCCGCCTTGTTCAGTTGCAGGCAGAAGGTGTCTTCGGCGGCCAGGTGTTCGGTACGGGTGGCACGCTCGCCCAGCAGGGCGGCCAGCGGGAAGCACTCGCCTCCGGTGATCTCGAAGGTGGTCTCGGTGCCGGTGGCGGCATGGTTGCGCTCGCCCACCACGCGTCCCTGCTTGACGATGTAGAAGTGCTCGACGGGTCCGTCGGCAGGCTTGATGATGCTCTCACCGCTGGCGTAGAAGCGCAGCTGGCATTGTTCCACCAGGTACGCCAGGTGGGCGTTTTCCATCTGGTTGAAGGGAGGAAAGCGTTGCAGGAACTGCATGGTGCCGTGAATATTCTGCAGTACTGCGGTTTTGCCGGCCTGGTCGAAGGCGTCCATCTTGCTCATGAGCTTTACCGCATCTGTGCGTCGGCGCCGAGGGCCGAGCATTTGTTTTTATCGTGCTGCATGGTCGGCCGCGGGGTGCGCAGTGCCCATTGGACGTTTGTCTAAAGCGGGTAAGCGTCAATTATCCGACGAAAGGCGGGTTGCGGCACATGCGTTTGCGGTCTGAACTTGATTCAACGGATATTTTTACGATGGAACAGCCATGCCCGAAGCCGACGACATACTGAGCGAAGCCGAGCGCAAGGCGCTGGCGAGCGTGACTGCGCGCGGGACCGCGCTGCCCAAGGTGCTGATCGTCGAAGACGACAAAGGCTCGCGCGAAGCGCTGGCGAGTTACTTGAAGGCCCATGGCATTCGTTGCCTTGCCGCAGAAAACACCACGGTGGCGTTCGACTACCTCAAGCGCGAACCCAGGATCGGGCTGCTGATTACCGACCTGCGCATGCAGCCGGTGGGGGGCATCGAGTTCATCGAGCAGATTCGTGAGTCGGACCAGGCGGCGTTGCCGATCATCATCGTGTCGGGCGATGCCAAGGTGCAGGACGCGATTGCGGCAATGCACCTGAGCGTGGTCGACTTTCTGCTCAAGCCGCTCGACCAGGAGAAGCTGGAAAAGCTGGTGAAACTGGTGAGGCATGAGCTGGGCATCGGCTGAACCCCTTCGCTGGCTTGCCAGCGAAGGGGTGCGTCAGGCAGCGCTGTAACGAGCTTACAGCCCGTTGCGCGCCTTGAACTCGCGACGACGGCGATGCAGTACCGGCTCGGTATAACCGTTCGGCTGCTTCGCACCCTCGATCACCAGCTCGACCGCCGCCTGGAAGGCGATGTTGCTGTCGAAGTCCGGTGCCATCGGGCGGTACAGCGGGTCGTTGGCGTTCTGCTTGTCGACCACCGGCGCCATGCGCTTGAGGCCTTCGATCACCTGCGCCTCGCTGATGATGCCGTGACGCAGCCAGTTGGCCAGCAACTGCGCGGAAATCCGCAGGGTGGCGCGGTCTTCCATCAGGCCCACATCGTTGATGTCCGGCACTTTCGAGCAACCCACGCCCTGGTCGATCCAGCGCACTACATAGCCAAGAATGCCCTGGGCATTGTTGTCCAGTTCGTTGCGGATCTCTTCGTCCGACCAGTTGGTGTCGGTGGCCAGCGGAATGGTCAGGATATCGTCGACCGAGGCCGGCGCACGCTTGGCAAGCTCCGCCTGGCGGGCGAACACGTCGACCTTGTGATAGTGCAGCGCGTGCAGCGCGGCGGCGGTCGGCGACGGCACCCAGGCGGTGTTGGCACCGGCCAGTGGGTGGGCGATCTTCTGCTCGAGCATGTCGGCCATCAGATCAGGCATGGCCCACATGCCCTTGCCGATCTGCGCGCGGCCCTGCAGGCCGGTGGCAAGGCCCACGTCGACGTTGTTGTTCTCGTAGGCACCGATCCACTTCTGGGTTTTCATGGCGCCCTTGCGCACCACGGCGCCCGCTTCCATGGAGGTGTGGATCTCGTCACCGGTACGGTCGAGGAAGCCGGTGTTGATGAACACCACGCGCTCGCTGGCGGCCTGGATGCAAGCCTTGAGGTTGACCGTGGTACGGCGCTCCTCGTCCATGATGCCGACCTTCAGGGTGTTGCGCTTGAGGCCCAGCACGTCTTCGACGCGACCGAACAGCTCGTTGGTGAAGGCGGCTTCTTCAGGGCCGTGCATCTTCGGCTTGACGATGTACACCGAGCCGGTGCGGCTGTTCTTGCGGGTGGTGTTGCCGTTGAGGTTGTGCACCGCAGCCAGGTTGGTGACCAGCGCATCGAGGATGCCTTCGGGCACTTCGTTGCCATCCTTGTCGAGGATCGCGTCGATGGTCATCAGGTGACCGACGTTGCGCACGAACAGCAGCGAACGGCCATGCAGGCTCAGCGAGCCGCCATTGGGCGCGGTGTACTCGCGGTCCGGGTTCATGGTGCGGGTGAAGGTCTGGCCGGCCTTGCTCACGCTTTCGGCCAGGTCGCCCTTCATCAGGCCCAGCCAGTTGCGGTAGATCACCACCTTGTCGTCGGCATCCACCGCGGCCACGGAGTCTTCGCAGTCCATGATGGTGGTCAGGGCGGCTTCCATCAGCACGTCCTTGACTCCGGCGGCGTCGGTCTGGCCGACCGGGGTGCTGGCATCGATCTGGATCTCGAAGTGCAGGCCGTTGTTTTTCAGCAGCACGGCGACAGGGGCCGTGGCATCGCCCTGGTAGCCGACCAGTTGCGCGTCGTCGCGCAGGCCGCTGTTGCTGCCACCCTTGAGGGTGACCACCAGCTTGCCATCGGCAATGCTGTAGCGGGTGGCATCGACGTGGGAGCCGGCCGCCAGTGGCGCAGACTCGTCGAGGAAGGCGCGGGCGAAGGCGATGACCTTGTCGCCGCGTACCTTGTTGTAGCCCTTGCCCTTCTCGGCGCCACCGGCTTCGCTGATGGCGTCGGTGCCGTACAGCGCGTCGTACAGCGAGCCCCAGCGGGCGTTGGAGGCGTTGAGGGCGAAGCGTGCGTTCATCACCGGCACTACCAGCTGCGGGCCGGCCATGCGAGCGATCTCGTCATCGACATTCTGGGTGGAGGCCTGGAAGTCCGCCGCTTCTGGCAGCAGGTAGCCGATCTCCTGGAGGAAGGCCTTGTAAGCCGGAGCATCGTGGGCCTGGCCCTTGCGCGCCTGGTGCCAGGCGTCGATCTGCGCCTGCAGGGTGTCACGCTTGGCCAGCAGGGCTTTGTTCTTTGGAGCGAGGTCGTTGATGATCTTCTCTGCCCCGATCCAGAACTGCTCGGCGTTGACGCCGGTTCCGGGAATGGCTTCGTTGTTCACGAAGTCGAACAGGACTTTGGCGACCTGAAGGCCACCGACTTGAACGTGTTCAGTCATTGCTTGCCTCACTCTGCTCAGCTATTCAGCTCTTGTTTCAACATTTTTGTAGTGCGCGTCGCGGCATACTACATGAAGCGCTGCGCTTGGGAAAATCAGACTAAATACGCCGTTTTGCGACCATTTGGTCGCAAAACGTCGTTCTGGGAGCGGGCATGTTCTCAAAAATCGAGTGAATTGTTCCAGATAAATCTAAAAACAGTACACGATTTGTTGTTCGAGCCCGCTGCGGCAGGTTGCCGCGCCTTGCCTATACTTGATCGGCGCCCCCGGTATTCGGGGGCTGGAGAGAGGACTGGCGCGTGGATCATCTTGTCTTGACCGTGATTGCCCCTGACCGCGCCGGCCAGGTGGAGCGGGTGGCCGAATGCATCGCCGAGCATAACGGCAACTGGCTGGAGAGTCGCATGTCGCGCATGGCAGGGCAATTCGCCGGCATCCTGCGCGTCGCGGTACCGGCCGAATCCTATGACGAACTGGTGGAGGCGTTGCAGGCGCTGGGCAAGCACGGGATTCGCGTGCTGATCGCCGAAAGCGGCATCGAGCCGTCGTGCACCTGGAAGCCGATCGCGATGGAGCTGGTGGGCAACGATCGCCCCGGCATCGTGCGCGACATCACCCGGCTGCTGGCCGAACAGGGGGTGAACCTGGAGCGCTTCAGTACCGACGTGCGGCCCGCGCCGATGAGCAGCGAGCCGCTGTTTCACGCCGATGCGCTGCTGGCCCTGCCGCTGACGCTGTCGCTGGATGACCTGCAACAGCGCCTGGAGGCCCTGGCCGACGATCTGATGGTGGAGCTCAAGCTGCGCCCCGAAGAGTCGGCGTAGGGGGTGGCGTAGCGCTCAGGTGCGCCGGCGAATGCTCAGCCAGGCATCCACGCTGTACAGTGCCAGGCCGGCCCAGATGAACATGAACGCCACCAGTGTGCTGCTCGACAGATGTTCGTCGAACAGCAGCACCGCCTGCAGCAGCACCAGGGTCGGCGCCAGGTACTGCAGAAAGCCCAGAGTGGTGTAAGGCAGATGCCGCGCGGCGGCGTTGAAGCACACCAGCGGTATCAGCGTGACGGGCCCGGCGGCGGCCAGCCACAGCGCGTCGCTGGTGCTGTAGAAGCTGGCCTGGGCGCTGTGGGCCATGGGGTTGAGCAGCAGCCAGCCGATGGCCAGCGGTACCAGCATCCAGGTTTCCACCACCAGCCCCGGCAACGCCGCCACTGGCGCCTGCTTGCGGATCAGCCCGTAGAAGCCGAAGCTCAGCGCCAGTACCAGCGACACCCATGGCAGGCTGCCCACCTGCCACACCTGCTGCGCCACCCCCACTGCCGCCAGGCCTACCGCCACCCACTGCAGGCGGCGCAGACGCTCGCCCAGCAGCAACATGCCCAGCAGCACGTTGACCAGCGGGTTGATGTAGTAACCCAGGCTCGCCTCGAGCATGCGCCCGTTGTTCACCGACCACACATAGGTCAGCCAGTTGCCCGCGATCAGCGATCCGCTCAGGGCCAGGATTGCCAGGCGCCGCGGGTTGTCGCGCAGTTCGCGCCACCAGCCCGGGTGCTTCCAGAACAGCAGCAGGATCGAGCCGAACAGGGCCGACCACAGCACCCGATGCACGATGATTTCCACGGCGGGCACGTTCTGCAGGGCTTTGAAATAGATGGGGAACAAGCCCCAGATGATGTAGGCGGTCAGGCCCAGTATGTACCCGCGGCGCGGGTTGGCGGCTTGCATGCTGATTCCTTGCTTAGGCAGCTATCTAAAACCCGGCTATTGTAGACAGACTGGCAGCAGGTTCTAGAACAATTTCAGCGGCTCTTCGGCCAGTGCGGCGGTCTGCTCACGCAGGGCCAGGACCTGGTCGCCCCAGTAGCGTTCGCTGCCGAACCACGGGAAGCTGCGCGGGAACGCCGGGTCGTCCCAGCGGCGCGCCAGCCAGGCGCTGTAGTGCAACTGGCGCAGGGCGCGCAGCGGTTCGATCAGGGCCAGTTCGCGGGGGTCGAAATCATGGAACTCGTTGTAGCCATCCATCAGTTCGGCCAGCTGGCCCAGGCGCTCGTGACGATCGCCGGCGAGCATCATCCACAGGTCCTGCACGGCGGGGCCCATGCGGCAGTCGTCCAGGTCGACGATGTGGAACACCTCGTCGCGGCACATCATGTTGCCGGGGTGGCAGTCGCCGTGCAGGCGGATGCTCTTGTACGGGGTGCGGGCGTAGGCGTCCTCCACGCGCTTGAGCAGGTCACGGGCCACCGACTCGTAGGCCGGCAGCAGGCTGCGCGGCACGAAGTTGCCTTCGAGCAGGGTGGCGAGGGAGGCGTGACCGAAGTTGGCCACGCCCAGCGCTTCACGGTGTTCGAACGGGCGCGTGGCGCCGACCGCGTGCAGGCGACCGAGCAACTGGCCGAGGCGGTACAGCTGGTCGAGGTTGCCCGGCTCCGGCGCGCGGCCGCCACGGCGCGGGAACAGTGTGAAGCGAAAGCCTGCATGCTCGAACAGGCTCTGGTCGTTGTGCACCAGCGGGGCGACCACGGGGACTTCGCAGTCGGCCAGTTCGGCGGTGAAGGCGTGCTCCTCGAGAATCGCCGCGTTGCTCCAGCGGCCGGGGCGATAGAACTTGGCGATCAGCGGTTCGGCGTCTTCGATGCCCACCTGGTAGACACGGTTCTCGTAGCTGTTGAGTGCCAGAACACGAGCGTCGCTGAGAAAGCCGATGCTTTCGACAGCGTCCAGGACCAGGTCGGGGGTAAGGGTATCGAAGGGGTGTGACATGGGAACTCCTGCAGCGCGACGGGTGGCCGGGCGTATGAGAGCCATGGTACAGCACCCCGGGGACGCTGCATGCCCCATCGCGGGTCAAGCCCGCTCCCACAAGGAAATCGCTGAACCTGTGGGAGCGGGCTTGACCCGCGATGGGCTGTGCTGCAGCCCCAATAATCTAGAGCGGCGTACCCAGCAGCACATACGCCGGCGAGAACCGCACTGCCACTTCACTGCCTACCGCCACCCGGTTGTCCAGCAGCCACTGCGGCTCGGCAAATGCGCACAGCGTCTGGCCGTTGCTCAGGCTCAGGCGCACCTCGGTAGTCCCTTGCGGGTCATCGATCAGTTCCTGTACCACGGCGCTCAACTGGTTGACCTGCGCCGGCCCGGGCATCGCCACCTCCAGCCAGCCGGCCTTGATCAGCGCCACCACCGGCGTGCCCGGTTCCAGCTCCAGGCGCAAGGTGCTGTCATGGGTGATCTGTGCCTCGATGCGCAGCCCCCCGGCCAGGGTCAGCTCCACGGTGTCGATGCGGCCCTGCGCGCGAATGGCGCTGACCCGCCCATGCAACTGATTGCGCGCACTGGTGCGCAGCATCAGGCGCCCGAGCAGGTCGAGATCGTCGGAGTCTTCGGCCGCTTCCAGCACCTGCGCCTGCAACAGTTGCAGCTTCTGGTACAGGCGCAACACCCGCTGCCCCTCCAGCGACAGTTTCGCCCCACCGCCGCCGCGCCCGCCCACGCTGCGTTCCACCAGCGGGCTGGCGGCCAGGTTGTTGAGCTCGTCGATGGCATCCCACGCGGCCTTGTAGCTGATGCCGGCGCTCTTGGCCGCCCGGGTGATCGACCCCTGCTCGGCGATGTGGGCAAGCAGGGCGATGCGTTGCGGGCGACGGACGATATGTTGGGTCAACAGGGCAGGCAGGGACATGGGTGGGCACGCAGTCGGGGCAGGGATGGCCCAGAAAGTGCCCGCCGCCCCGGCGCAAGTCAAGCGCCGCCGGGCTTGGGCGTGCGTGCCAGGCAGTATACGTCCACCCGCGTGGCACCCGCCGCCCGCAACAGGCTGGCCAATGCCTGCGCAGTGGCGCCGGTGGTGAGCACATCGTCGACGATCGCCACATGCTGCCCCCTGATCGCCGCCGAATCGGCCAGGGCAAAGGCGTGGCGCAGGTTGCGCTTGCGCGCCTTGGCCGTCAGCCCCTGCTGGGCCGCCGTTTCTTGCGGGCGTTGGAGCAGACGTGGCTTGCAGGCGATCTCCAACTGCCCGGCCAACCACTGGGCAAGCATCGCAGCCTGGTTGAAGCCGCGTTCGCGCAGGCGCCGGCGCGCCAGCGGTACCGGCAACAGCAGGCCGGGCCGCGGCAGGTCTTCGGCAAAGCGGTAGGCAAGCCAGTTGCCCAGCAGTTGCGCCAGCAATCGGCCCAGCGGCCACTGGCGCTGGTGCTTGAAGCGGGTGATCAGTGCATCCACCGGGAAGCCGTAGTGCCAGGGCGCCTCGACCCGGGTGAAGGCGGGTGGGCGGCGGCTGCACTGGCCGCAGGTCAGGCCATGCATCGGCAAGGGCAGCGCGCAGGTTCGACAGCATTCTTCCAGCCAGGGCAGTTCGGCCTCGCAGGCCACGCAAATGGGGTGTGACTGCTGGGCAGGTTCATCGCACAGCAAACATGCTTGATTGATATTTAGCCAGTTGTAAACCAGTTGTTTAAGGTGTGGTTGACAGTGCATGGCGCTTCCTTAACTATGCGAGCTATCCGTGATGCGCTGGCGGGCTTTCCTGTCCCGGCGCCAGTACAAGCCTAAACAAGGAAACACCCATGAGCGCCAGCACAACTGCAACGCTTCGTCACGACTGGTCCCTGGCCGAAGTCAAAGCACTGTTCCAGCTACCGTTCAACGACCTGCTGTTTCAGGCGCAGACCGTTCACCGCGCGCATTTCGACGCCAACCGCGTTCAGGTCTCGACCCTGCTGTCGATCAAGACCGGCGCCTGCCCGGAAGATTGCAAATATTGTCCGCAGTCCGGCCACTACAACACTGGCCTGGAAAAACAGAAGCTGATGGAGGTGCAGAAGGTGCTGGAGGAGGCCGCCCGGGCCAAGGCCATCGGCTCCACGCGATTCTGCATGGGCGCGGCGTGGAAGCACCCGTCGGCCAAGGACATGCCCTACGTGCTGCAGATGGTCAAAGGGGTCAAGGCGCTGGGCCTGGAAACCTGCATGACCCTGGGCAAGCTCGACCAGGAGCAGACCGTGGCCCTGGCCCAGGCCGGCCTGGACTACTACAACCACAACCTGGACACCTCGCCGGAGTTCTACGGCAGCATCATCACCACCCGCACCTACGGCGAGCGCCTGCAGACCCTGGCTTATGTGCGCGATGCCGGGATGAAGATCTGTTCGGGGGGGATCCTGGGCATGGGCGAATCGCTGGACGACCGCGCCGGGCTGCTGATCCAGCTGGCCAACCTCCCGGAGCACCCCGAATCGGTGCCGATCAACATGCTGGTGAAGGTGGCGGGCACGCCGCTCGAGAATGCCGAAGACGTCGACCCGTTCGACTTCATCCGCATGCTGGCAGTGGCGCGCATCCTCATGCCGCAGTCCCATGTGCGCCTGTCGGCCGGGCGCGAGGCGATGAACGAACAGATGCAGGCACTGGCCTTCTTCGCCGGGGCCAACTCGATCTTCTACGGCGAGAAGCTGCTGACCACCGCCAACCCGCAGGCCGACAAGGACATGCAACTGTTCGCGCGCCTGGGCATCCAGCCTGAAGCGCGCGAAGAGCACGCCGACGAGGTGCACCAGGCGGCCATCGAGCAGGCGCTGATCGAGCAGAAGAGCAGCGAGCTGTTCTACGACGCCGCCTCCGCCTGAGGTCGCCATGAGCTTTGATCTGAGTGCGCGCCTGGAACAACGGCGCGCTGCGGCGCTGTATCGCCAGCGCCCCCTGCTGCAGAGCCCGCAGGGGCCGCAGGTGATGGTGGACGGCACGCCGTTGCTGGCGTTTTGCAGCAACGACTACCTGGGCCTGGCCAACCACCCCGAGGTGATCGACGCCTGGCGTGCCGGCGCTGAGCGTTGGGGCGTGGGCGGCGGGGCGTCGCACCTGGTGATCGGCCACAGCTCGCCGCACCATGAACTGGAACTGGCCCTGGCCGAGTTTACCGGTCGCCCGCGCGCGCTGCTGTTCACCACCGGCTACCTGGCCAACCTGGGTGCGTTGACCGCGCTGGTGGGGCAGGGCGACAGCGTGCTGCAGGATCGCCTCAACCATGCTTCGCTGCTGGATGGCGGGTTGCTCAGTGGCGCGCGCTTCAGCCGCTACCTGCACAACGATGCCGACAGCCTCGGCAAGCGCCTGGACAAGGCCACCGGCAATGCGCTGGTGGTCACCGATGGCGTGTTCAGCATGGACGGCGACATCGCCGACCTGCCGGCACTGGCTGCCCAGGCGCAGGCCAGGGGCGCCTGGCTGATGGTCGACGATGCCCACGGCTTCGGCACCCTGGGCCGCCACGGCGGTGGCGTGGTGGAGCATTTCGGCCTGGACATGGGGCAGGTACCGGTGCTGGTCGGCACCCTGGGCAAGGCCTTCGGTACCGCCGGTGCATTCGTCGCCGGCAGTGAGGAACTGATCGAGTGCCTGATCCAGTTCGCCCGCCCGTACATCTATACCACCAGCCAGCCACCGGCCCTGGCCTGCGCCACGCTCAGGAGCCTGCAACTGCTGCGTGACGAGCACTGGCGCCGCGAGCACCTGGCTGCGCTGATCCGCCAGTTCCGTCAGGGCGCCGAGCAGATCGGCCTGCACCTGATGGACAGTTTCACGCCGATCCAGCCGATTCTGATCGGCGATGCCGCAAGGGCCATGCGGCTGTCGGCGATGTTGCGCGAACGCGGGCTGATGGTCACGGCGATCCGTCCACCGACGGTGCCGGCCGGCAGTGCCCGGCTGCGCGTGACCCTGACCGCCGCCCACAGCGCCGCGCAGGTACAGCTATTGTTGAATGCATTGGCCGAGTGTCATTCGCTGCTGGAGCCTGCTGATGCGTGATCGACTGATTCTGTTGCCGGGCTGGGGCCTGGGTACCGCTGCACTGGAGCCGCTGGCCGCGAGCTTGCGCGCCCTGGATGCCAAGCTGCACGTGGAGCTGGTGCCTCTGCCGGAGCTGGATGGCAGTGACGTGCCTGTATGGCTGGATCACCTGGACCGCACGTTGCCTACCGACACCTGGCTGGGAGGCTGGTCGCTGGGCGGCATGCTCGCCGCCGAGCTTGCGGCGCGACGCGGCGATCACTGCTGCGGGCTGGTGACGCTGGGCAGCAACGCCAGCTTCGTGGCCCGTGCGGACTGGCCCCATGGCATGCCGACCGACACCTTCAATACCTTTCTCGACGGTTGCCGTAGCCATACGCAAGTGACGCTCAAGCGCTTCAAGTCGCTGTGCAGCCAGGGCGCCCAGGCGCCGCGCAGCCTGGCGCGGTTGCTGGAGGTGGGGGTGCCGGCAACCGACCCGCTGTACCTGGCCACGGGCCTGGAGGTATTGCGGAAACTCGATACCCGGGCTGCGCTGAGCAACTTCGGCGGCCCGCAGTTGCACCTGTTCGCAGGCAGCGACGCGCTGGTGCCGGTCGAGGCGGCCAAGGCGCTGTTCGAACTGCTGCAGGACGTCGAGGTGGGCATTGTCGAGGACAGCGCCCACGCCTTCCTGCTGGAGCACGCCCAGGCGTTGGCGACCTTTATCAAGACCTTCCTGCACGAGAGTGGCGATGACTGATCTTTCCCTGCCCAGGCTGCCCGGCGCCTTGCCCGACAAGTGCCAGGTGGCGGCCTCGTTTTCCCGTGCTGCAGCCAGCTACGACAGTGTCGCCGCGTTGCAGCGGGCGGTGGGCGCTCATCTGCTGGCGCAGCTGCCCGCCGATTTGCAACCGCGTTGCTGGATCGATCTGGGCAGTGGCACCGGGCATTTCAGCCGGCACTTGCAGCAACGTTATCCACAAGGGCTGGGTGTAGCGGTGGATATCGCCGAAGGCATGCTGCTGCATGCCCGTGAGCTGGGGGGCGCGCATTACCATGTGGCGGGCGATGCCGAGCGTCTGCCGCTGCGTGATGGCAGCGCCGGGCTGATCTTCTCCAGCCTGGCGGTGCAGTGGTGCGCCGACCTGGCTGCGGTGCTGCGTGAAGCGCAGCGGGTTCTGCAGCCTGGGGGCGTGCTGGCGTTCGCCAGCCTGTGCGTGGGCACGCTGTTCGAGCTGCGTGAAAGCTGGCAGGCGGTGGACGGGCTGGTGCACGTCAATCGCTTCCGCCCTCTGGCGGACTACCAGCGTCTGTGTGCCGACAGCGGGCTGCAGGTGCTCGGGCTGGAGGCCCGGCCCCATGTACTGCATTACCCCGATGTGCGCAGCCTGACCCATGAGCTCAAGGCGCTGGGCGCACACAACCTCAACCCCGGTCGCCCCGCCGGCCTGACCGGCAGGGCACGCATGCAGGGCCTGCTGCAGGCCTACGAGCGCTTTCGCCAGCCGCAGGGACTGCCCGCCACCTATCAGGTAGTCTATGCGGTACTGCACAAGCCGCAGCACCAGGGGGATTGAGATGCATGCTGCCTATTTCATCGCCGGCACCGATACCGATGTGGGCAAGACCACCATTGCCGCCGGCCTGCTGCATGCGGCACGTCTGGCCGGCCTGAGTACCCTTGGGGCCAAGCCGGTAGCGTCGGGCTGCGAGGTGACCCCCAAGGGCCTGCGCAACGCCGATGCACTGGCCCTGATCGCGCAAAGCAGCCTCACGCTGCCCTATGCGCAGCTCAACCCTTTTGCCTTCGAGCCCGCCATCGCCCCGCACCTGGCGGCCCGCGAGGCGGGTGTTGCGCTGAGCGTGCAGGCGTTGCTGGCGCCGATGCGCACGGTGCTGGCGCACAACGCCGATTTCACCCTGATCGAAGGGGCGGGTGGCTGGCGGGTGCCGTTGTCCGATCAGGCCAATCTGTCGGACCTGGCGATTGCCCTCAAGCTGCCGGTGATCCTGGTGGTAGGCGTGCGCCTGGGTTGCATCAACCATGCGCTGCTCAGTGCCGAGGCGATTGCCCGCGATGGCCT
Organism: Pseudomonas palmensis; assembly: GCF_017848315.1. Taxonomy (GTDB): domain Bacteria; phylum Pseudomonadota; class Gammaproteobacteria; order Pseudomonadales; family Pseudomonadaceae; genus Aquipseudomonas; species Aquipseudomonas palmensis. Next base: position 80,237 of record NZ_JAFKEC010000014.1, on the reverse strand, counting down.
GCAACTGGCCGGCTGGGTGGCGAACATCATCGAGCCGCGCACCTCGCGCCTGGAGGAGAACCTGGCTTCGCTTGCCGAACGCCTGCCGGCCCCCTGCCTGGGCCGGGTGCCAAAACTCAAGGTGGCCAGCGCCGAGGCGGTGGCCGCATACCTGCAGCTGGATTTGCTCGACTAGGCTGAGTCTATTGAAGGGCACTGTTTCATTAGTGTTTTTGACGGGCCTTTTGCCGGGTTGTCTGCTTCAATAGGGGCCATTGATGTCATCTGTGCCTTCCGTCACCTGGAGAGTTTGAAATGGAAATCTCGGGCAGTTCCGCATTCTATGCCGGCCTGGGCGCCATTCAGAGCGGCCAGAACCGCGTCGATCAGGCCGCCAGCCAGATCGCCAACACCACTGTCGAACGTGCTGCCACCAGCCAATCCAGCGACTACCAGGCCGAACGCCTGCGCTCGGTCGACCGCAGCCAGCAGATGGACCTGGCCACCAGCACCGTCGAACTTGCCCTGGGCAAGCATCAGGTCGAGCTGGGTGTCAAAGTGGCCAAGGCCTCCGACGAAATGCTTGGCACGCTGATCGATACCTACGCCTGAGCCAGCCGGCCCTCGCATCTTCCCGGTTTTACCCCTCCATCCTGACTCGACGCCCTGGCCCAAGGCCGGGCGCCTTGTCGTGCCTGCGTTCTGTCGAGCAGGGCCGGAGCGTAGCCTGCCATGGCAGAAATGCCCTCATGGGGGTGCTTGACAAGGTTTCGGCGTAAACGTATGTTTCAAACAACTGTTTGACCGAAAGCCGCCTAGAGCTGGTCGGTGTATGTCGCGGTCTCCCTATTCAAGGATCCATCAGCAGAGGTTCATCGCTATGCCTGATTACAAAGCCCCCTTGCGTGATATTCGTTTCGTTCGCGATGAACTGCTGGGCTACGAAGCGCACTATCAGAGCCTGCCGGCTTGCCAGGACGCCACCCCCGACATGGTCGATGCGATCCTCGAGGAAGGCGCCAAGTTTTGTGAACAGGTACTGGCCCCGCTGAACCGTGTGGGCGACCTGGAAGGCTGCACCTGGAGCGAGTCGGGCGTTAAGACCCCCACCGGCTTCAAGGAAGCCTACAAGCAGTTCGTCGAAGGCGGCTGGCCGAGCCTGGCCCATGACGTCGATCACGGCGGCCAGGGTCTGCCCGAGTCGCTGGGCCTGGCGGTCAGCGAAATGGTCGGCGAGTCGAACTGGTCGTGGGGCATGTACCCGGGCCTGTCGCACGGCGCGATGAACACCATCTCCGAGCACGGCACCGCCGAGCAGCAGAACACCTACCTGACCAAGCTGGTATCCGGCGAATGGACCGGCACCATGTGCCTGACCGAACCGCACTGCGGTACCGACCTGGGCATGCTGCGCACCAAGGCCGAACCTCAGGCCGACGGTTCCTACAAGGTCACCGGCACCAAGATCTTCATCTCGGCCGGTGAACACGACATGGCCGACAACATCGTGCACATCGTGCTGGCGCGCCTGCCCGATGCACCGGCCGGCACCAAAGGCATCTCGCTGTTCATCGTGCCCAAGTTCCTGCCGACCGCCGAAGGCGGTGTGGGCGAGCGCAACGCCGTTTCCTGTGGCTCCATCGAACACAAGATGGGCATCCACGGCAACGCTACCTGCGTGATGAACTTCGACGCCGCCACCGGCTACCTGATCGGCCCGGCCAACAAGGGCCTGAACTGCATGTTCACCTTCATGAACACCGCTCGCCTGGGTACCGCGCTGCAAGGCCTGGCCCACGCCGAAGTGGCGTTCCAGGGTGGCCTGAAGTATGCCCGCGACCGCCTGCAGATGCGTTCGCTGACCGGCCCCAAGGCGCCGGACAAGGCGGCTGACCCGATCATCGTCCACCCGGACGTGCGTCGCATGCTGCTGACCATGAAAGCCTTCGCCGAAGGCAACCGCGCGATGGTGTACTTCACCGCCAAGCAGGTCGACATCGTCAAGTACAGCCAGGACGAAGAAGAGAAGAAGAAGGCCGACGCACTGCTGGCCTTCATGACCCCGATCGCCAAGGCGTTCATGACCGAAGTCGGCTTCGAGTCGGCCAACCACGGCGTGCAGATCTACGGCGGCCACGGCTTCATCGCCGAGTGGGGCATGGAGCAGAACGTTCGCGACAGCCGCATCTCGATGCTGTACGAAGGCACCACCGGCATCCAGGCGCTGGACCTGCTGGGCCGCAAGGTGCTGATGACCCAGGGCGAGGCGCTCAAGGGCTTCACCAAGATCGTGCACAAGTTCGTCCAGAACAACGAAGGCAACGAGGCCATCAGCGAGTTTGTCGCGCCATTGGCCAAGTTGAACAAGGAGTGGGGCGAACTGACCATGAAGGTCGGCATGGCCGCGATGAAGGACCGCGAAGAAGTCGGTGCCGCCTCGGTGGACTACCTGATGTACTCCGGTTACGCCTGCCTGGCCTACTTCTGGGCCGACATGGCGCGCCTGGCCGCCGAGAAACTGGCTGCCGGCACCAGCGAAGAGGCGTTCTACACCGCCAAGCTGCAGACCGCGCGCTTCTACTTCCAGCGCATCCTGCCGCGGACCCGCACGCATGTGGAAACCATGCTGTCGGGCGCGAGCAACCTGATGGACATGAACGAAGAGCACTTCGGCCTCTCGTACTGAGTCATCGCCTGAAGCAAGAAAGCCCGCCCTTACCGGCGGGTTTTTTTATGCGCCAGTCAGAACCTGATACGAATACGTGCTAAGCCCTGCTCCCACCCTGCCGTTACAAGTGCTGCCGGCATATTCATCTATTCATGTGCGCTGCCGACACATTAAAGGCACAATGCCATTACTTGATCTGCCGGGTCGGAGATTCCCTTGTTTCGTTTATCCGCTGTACGACTGAGCCATTTTCTGCCGTCACTGTTCCTGCTGGTGTCGGGGCTCGCCGCTGCTTATGTCAGAGACCTCAACGTCTTCTTCACCTCGCTGTTCAACGTGCTGCCAACCCTGGTGCTGCTGCTGGGCGGGGCCTACTGCACGGTCTACCGCCGTCAGCGTGAACTGTTCCTGATGGTCACGGTGTATATCGCCTACTTCCTGCTCGACACCCAGACCGACTACTACCGCGACAATGGCGTGGTACGCCAGGACGCCGCCGTGGTGTTCCACCTGGTGTGCCTGTTGCTGCCCATCCTGTTTGCGCTGTACGGCGCCTGGCAGGAGCGCACGCACCTGTTCCAGGACATGGTGGCGCGCTTTGCCGTGCTGCTGGCGGTCGGCAGCACGGCGCTGGGGCTGGAGCAGAGCTACCCGCAGGCGCTGCTCAACTGGCTCGCGGAAATCCGCTGGCCGGCGCTGCACGGTCAGTGGATGAGCCTGATCCAGCTGGCCTACCCGGTGTTTCTGCTCGCCTTCATCCTGCTGGTGGTGCAGTACCTGCGCGAACCGCGCCCGCTGCATGCGGCGCAGGTGATCGGTCTGATGGGGATCTTCTGGATGCTGCCGCAGACCTTCATCCTGCCCTTCACCCTGAACATCATGTGCAGCCAGGTGATGCTGATGATCGCCGCCGCGGTCTCCCACGAGGCCTACCAGATGGCATTTCGCGACGAGCTCACCGGCCTGCCGGGGCGCCGCGCGCTCAACGAGCGCATGCAGCGTCTGGGGCGCAACTATGTGCTGGCGATGACCGACGTCGACCACTTCAAGAAATTCAACGATACCCACGGGCACGACGTGGGCGACCAGGTGCTGCGCCTGGTGGCCAGCAAACTGTCCAAGGTCACCGGCGGGGGCCGCGCCTACCGCTATGGCGGCGAGGAGTTCGCCCTGGTGTTCGCGGCCAAGACCATCGAGGAATGCCTGCCGCACCTGGAGGCGGTGCGCGAGGTGATCGCCAACTACAATATCCAGCTGCGCAACCAGGACAGCCGCCCCCAGGACGACCAGCAGGGGCGACAACGCCGTGGGGCGGCCGGGGCCAGCAGCGTGTCGGTGACCATCAGCATCGGTGCCGCCGAGCGCCTGCCCGAGCACCGCAGCCCCGATGAGGTGCTCAAGTCGGCCGACCAGGCGCTGTACAGTGCCAAGGGAGCGGGGCGTAACTGCACCATGACCTACGGCCACCAGAGCAAGCGTGGAGCGGTGCGCACGGCGTGACCAGAAGTGACTATATGGTCGCCAGATGACCCTATGTGTCACAAAAGTTGTTAGGTTACACTGGCTCGCAACTGTGTAGCGGCCCTGCGGGGCCGTCCCGACTCAAGGTGTGAGAGGTTGCCATGGCTGACTATAAAGCGCCCCTGCGCGATATGCGCTTCGTCCTCAACGAAGTCTTCGAAGTATCCCGGCTGTGGGCACAACTGCCCGGGCTGGCCGAGGCGGTCGACGAAGAAACTGCACTGGCGGTGCTCGAGGAAGCCGGCAAGGTCACCAGCCAGCGCATCGCTCCGCTGAGCCGCAGCGCCGACGAAGAGGGCTGCCATTGGGACAACGGCGCTGTGCGCACCCCGGCCGGCTTTATCGATGCCTACCGCACCTACGCCGATGGCGGCTGGGTGGGCGTGGGCGGCGACCCTGCCTATGGCGGCATGGGCATGCCCAAGGTGATCTCTGCCCAGGTCGAAGAAATGGTCAACTCCTCGAGCCTGGCCTTCGGCCTGTACCCGATGCTGACCGCCGGTGCCTGCCTGTCGATCAACGCCCACGCCAGCGAAGAGCTCAAGACGCGGTACCTGCCCAACATGTACGCCGGGGTCTGGGCCGGCTCCATGTGCCTGACCGAGCCCCACGCCGGTACCGACCTTGGCATCATACGTACCCGCGCCGAGCCGCAGGCCGACGGCAGCTACAAGGTCACCGGCACCAAGATCTTCATCACCGGCGGCGAACACGACCTGACCGAGAACATCATCCACCTGGTGCTGGCCAAGCTGCCTGACGCCCCGGCCGGGCCCAAGGGCATCTCGCTGTTCCTGGTGCCCAAGTTCCTGGTCAACCCCGATGGCAGCCTGGGCGAGCGCAACCCGGCCACCTGTGGCTCCATCGAGCACAAGATGGGCATCCAGGCCTCGGCCACCTGCGTGATGAACTTCGACAGCGCCGTGGGCTACCTGGTCGGCGAGCCGAACAAGGGCCTGGCAGCGATGTTCACCATGATGAACTACGAGCGTCTGGGGGTCGGCATCCAGGGCCTGGCATCGGCCGAGCGTTCCTACCAGAACGCCATCGAATACGCCCGCGACCGCCTGCAGAGCCGTGCACCTACCGGGCCCCAGGCCAAGGACAAGACTGCCGACCCGATCATCGTGCACCCCGACGTGCGGCGCATGCTGCTGACCATGAAGGCACTGAACGAAGGCGGCCGGGCTTTCTCCACCTATGTTGCGATGCAGCTCGATACCGCCAAGTTCAGCGAAGACCGCGAGGCCCGCAAGCGCGCCGAAGACCTGGTGGCGCTGCTGACGCCGGTGTCCAAGGCGTTTCTCACCGACCTGGGCCTGGAAGTGACCGTGCATGGCCAGCAGGTGTTTGGCGGCCATGGCTACATTCGCGAGTGGGGCCAGGAGCAACTGGTGCGCGACGTGCGCATCACCCAGATCTACGAAGGCACCAACGGCATCCAGGCCCTGGACCTGATGGGCCGCAAGGTGGTGGGCAGCGGCGGGGCGTTCTACAAGCTGTTCGCCGACGAGATCCGCCATTTCATCGCCACCGCCGACACGGCGCTGGGCGAGTTCGTCAAACCGCTGGAGACGGCGCTGGACAGCCTCGACGAACTGACCGCCTGGGTGCTCGACCGCGCCAAGGCGAACCCCAACGAAATCGGCGCGGCGTCGGTGGAGTACCTGCACGCCTTCGGCTACACCGCCTATGCCTACATGTGGGCACTGATGGCCCGCACGGCCCTGGCCAAACAGGGTGAGGACGACTTCTACGCCAGCAAACTGGGCACCGCACGCTTCTACTTCGCCCGCCTGCTGCCGCGTATTCACTCGCTCAGCGCTTCGGTGAAGGCGGGCAGCGAGTCGTTGTACCTGCTCGACGCGGAACAGTTTTGATCTGACGGCGTCATGTAAGCATTTGCTTACATGACGTGGTGACGTTTGGCCTCTTCCGTAAGATTGGATCCACAGCTAATCTTCACCTCATGGACGTCGCGCAGGATGCGCACAGTACATAACAGGGACACGGAAGGATTTCCTGCCAGGACGGCGGGACGAAAAGGATGTCAGGGAAACAGTCTGCAAAACCCCGCTTCGGCGGGGTTTTCTTTTGCCCGGGTTTTTTCTAGCCGAGCACATCCAGAGGTGAACCGCCGATCTGGCGAGGGTCGATCTCTTCCTCCAGCAGATTGCGCAGCAACTCCACCGACGCCTGCTGGCGCTGCGCATCGCGAAACACCAGGCCTACCTTCAGTGGCACCCGCGGCTCGCTCAGCGGCTTCCAGAGCAGCTCTGGATCGTCCGTGGCGTCGCGCGCACGCCCCGGCAACACGGTTGCCAGCGAGGTATGCGCCAGGCTGTCGAGAATCCCGCCCATGTTGTTCATCTCGGCCTGCACCTGCGGGCGGCGCCCGAGGTTGGCCAGTTGCGCCTGCCAGATCTGGCGTACCTGGAACTCTTCGCCCAGCATCAGCATGGGCAGTTCGGCGGCCTGCTTGAGCGAGACCTTCTTGAATTCGCGCAGCGGGTGCGTGTGCGGGATCACCAGTTGCAGCTCGTCTTCGTACAGCAGCAGGCCGTGAAGGCCCGGCTGGCGCGGCGGCAGGTAGCTGATGCCGATGTCCAGGGTGCCGTTGAGCAGGCGCCGTTCGATCTCCAGCCCCGACAGTTCGTAGATCTGCACCACCAGGTGTGGTTGCGCCTTGCGCAGGCGGTCGAGCAGTTGCGGCACCAGGCTTGGCCGTACCGTCTGCAGCACGCCGATGGCCAGGGTCCGCAAGGCCTGCCCGCGGAAGTTACGCAACGCCTCGCGGGCGCGTTGCAGGCCGTCGAGCAGGGGCAGGGCGTGGTTGTACAGGGTGTGTGCGGCCAGGGTTGGCAACAGGCGCTTGTTGCCGCGTTCGAACAGGCTCACATCGAGGCTGTGCTCGAGCTGGCGGATCTGCTGCGACAGCGCTGGCTGCGACAGTGAAAGGCGTTCGGCGGCCCGGCCCACATGGCCTTCTTCGTACACCGCGACGAAATAACGCAGTTGGCGAAAATCCATAAGCAATACTTATCAAAAAAGCTCGAAAAACGAAATGGCCGAAGGCCCGCGAGAAGCCTAGTCTATCCCGTATTCACAAGGTTTACAGGGCCAGAAGGCGCGATGAATACCGTGTATGTGGATGGCGTTTACATAGGCAAGGCAAAAAATGTCGGTTATGGGTTACTCACCGATATCGATAAGGAACAGGTTGCAAGAAGGCTGTGGTTATGGCCACAGGGGCTGGGCAGCGACGAACACGGCGACCCGCGCTTCCATACCGGCCCCGAGCGGGCCTTGCACCACTATCCGGCCGAGCACTACGCCTGGTGGCGGCGACGTTATCCACAGATCGACTGGTGCGCGCCGGGTTTTGGCGAAAACCTCTCGACCCGCGGCCTTACCGAAGAGCACGTCTGCCTGGGCGACATGTTCCGCTGGGGCGGGGCGCTGCTGCAGGTCAGCCAGCCGCGCTCGCCGTGCTACCGCCTGAGCCATCGCTGGGGCTTGCCGAACCTGCCGCAACAGGCGCAGGACGCGCTGCGCTGCGGCTGGTTCTACCGGGTGCTCAAGCCTGGCTTCGTCAGCGCCGACGAGCCGTTCGAACTGATACAACGCAGCTATCCGGGCCTGACCGTGGCCTGGGCACTGCATACTTTTTACCGTGAACCTCTGGAGCATGCGGGTTTGAAAAAGCTGGTGGATTGTCCGGCCCTCTCGTCACGCTGGCGCGACATCGCGATCAAGCGCCTGCGCAGCGGCCAGGTCGAGGACTGGACCGCGCGCCTGCTTGGCCTGCCGCTGGAAGGGCTGCGCGCATGAACCTGTTCAATCTGCGTCGCCAGGCGGCGCGCGCTGCCGAGCAGGCACCGGCGCCGGTGGCACTGGCCCAGGCCGAGCAGCTGTCGCGGGAATGCCTGATGCCGGCCACCGAGCGTGCGCCACAGGTGTTCGTGCGCGGCCAGGGTTCGTGGCTGTGGGACAACGAAGGCCGCGCCTATCTGGATTTCACCCAGGGTTGCGCGGTGAACAGCCTCGGGCACAGCCCCAAGGCGCTGGTGCAGGCACTGAGCAGCCAGGCCCAGGCATTGATCAACCCCGGCGCCGGCTTTCATAACCGTGGCCTGTTGAGCCTGGTCAACCGCCTGTGCCAGAGCACCGGCAGCGATCAGGCCTACCTGCTCAACAGTGGTGCCGAAGCCTGCGAAGGTGCGATCAAGCTGGCGCGCAAGTGGGGCCAGCTGCATCGCAATGGCGCCTACCACATCATCACTGCGCGCCAGAGCTGCCACGGGCGCAGCCTGGGGGCGCTGTCGGCCTCCGACCCGTCGGCGTGCAACCGCTGCGAGCCCGGCCTGCCGGGTTTCAGCAAGGTGCCGTTCAACGATCTGGCCGCGCTGCATGCAGCAGTGGACTCGCGTACCGTGGCGATCATGCTCGAGCCGATCCAGGGCGAGGCCGGGGTGATCCCGGCCACCCAGCAGTACCTCAAGGGTGTCGAGCGCCTGTGCCGCGAACTGGGCATCCTGCTGATCCTGGATGAGGTGCAGACCGGCGTGGGCCGTTGCGGCGCGCTGCTGGCCGAGCAGACCTACGGCGTGCGCGCCGACATCATCACCCTGGGCAAGGGCCTGGGCGGCGGTGTGCCGCTGGCCGCCCTGCTGGCGCGGGGTACGGCCTGCTGCGCCGAGGCCGGCGAGCTGGAAGGCAGTCACCATGGCAATGCACTGATGAGTGCGGCGGGCCTGGCGATTCTCGATGCCGTGCTGGAGCCGGGCTTCATGGAGCAGGTGCAGGCGTCGGGGCGGCACCTGCGTGATGGCCTGAGCCACCTGGCGGGGCGTTATGGCCAGGGCGAGGTGCGCGGCCAGGGCTTGCTGTGGGGCCTGGAGCTGAGCGACGACTCGGCCGCGGCCCTGGTCAAGGCGGCGCTGCAGGAAGGGCTGCTGCTCAATGCGGCGCAGGCCAATGTGCTGCGCTTTTCGCCGGCGCTGACCGTCAGCCGCGGCAACATCGACGAAATGCTGCTGCGCCTGGCGCGTGCCTTTGCCCGTGTGCACACGGCGCAACTCAACCAGCGGCGTGCCTGACCCGGTAGCGCCGTACCGAATTCAACGAACCGTCTCGCGTTCCTGCGCATCGCCCCGGGCCTGATCCTTTTGGCCTGGGGCGTTTTTTTATGGGGGATGGCTATTTGAACCAGTGGGGGGTGCTTGCAGTCTGTAGTTAGGACTTTAGACAAGGAGCTGCCCGATGGACCTGATCCGAATTATCTTCGCCATTCTGTTGCCGCCGCTGGGCGTGTTCCTGCAGGTGGGTTTTGGTGGCGCCTTCTGGCTGAACATCCTGCTCACCTTGTGCGGTTACATTCCGGGGATCGTGCACGCGGTGTACATCATCGCCAAGCGCTAGACCGCGTCGCGGCCATCGCCTGTAGGAGCCGGCGTTGCCGGCGAATGGGCCTGTACGGTTCAGACCGCGCTGGGACATTCGCCAGCAAGGCTGGCTCCTACAATGGCAATGGCCGTGACAGAACCTCCCGGTAGAACTTCCACTCTTCTTCCAGCGCATGCGCCAGGTTCGCTGCCGTCCGGAACCCGTGCCGCTCGGTCGGGTAGAAATGCCCTTCGGCACGCACCCCATTGGCCTTCAGCGCCGCCAGCATCGAACGGGTCTGCTCCGGTACCACCACCGCATCCAGTTCGCCCTGGAAGAAAATCACCGGCACCTTGATCTGCGCGGCATGCAGCAGTGGCGTGCGCGCCTGATAACGCTGCACATCCTGCTGCGGGTCGCCGATCAGCCAGTCCAGGTAATCGCCTTCGAACTTGTGCGTGGCGCGCGTCAGCGCCAGCGGGTCGCTGACCCCGTACAGGCTCGCCCCGCCACGGAACACATTCTGGAACGCCAGCGCACACAGCGTGGTGTAGCCCCCGGCGCTGCCCCCGCGGATGAACGCCTGCGTCGGGTCGATCAACCCTTGCCCGGCCAGGAAGTCGACCACCGCGCAGGCATCCTGCACGTCCACTTCGCCCCAGCGCAGGTGCAGGGCCTGGCGATAGGCGCGGCCATAGCCGCTGCTGCCACGGTAGTTGAGGTCGGCCACGGCAAAGCCGCGCTGGGTCCAGTACTGGATGCGCGGGTCGAGCACCGGGAAGCACGCCGAGGTCGGTCCGCCATGCACGAACACCACCAGCGGCGGCGCCTCGACACCATTCATGGCCGGGTAGAAGAAGGCGTGCGCCTGGGCATCGCCGCTGGGGTAGGTGATGCTGCGCGGCTGGCTGACCTGTTCGCTGGGCAAGGGCATCGCACCGCCGGCCAGCACCTGAACGGCATGGCTGTGGCGGTCGATGGCGATGACGGCGGGCGTGCTGACGGCAGAGGCGGCGATGGCATACAGGTACCGGTCGTCGATCTCCAGGCAGCGAAAGCGGGTGTAGACGTCGCTGAAGTCTTCCAGGGTGCCATCGGCATGATGCACGCCCAGGCGGCTGAAGCCGCCCTCGAACCAGCTCGCCAGATACCCGCCGCCGTCCAGGGGCAGCCAGGTGCTGGCGCCCAGTTGCCACGGTGCGCCAGCATGGTCGGCACGCTCGGCCGGCAGTGCTGCCCAGCCCTGCGGGGTTTCGCCCCAGGGTTGCCAGTAGCCGTCACGATCCGACAGGCAGTACAGGCGACCGTCGGCATCGAAGCGCGGCTGCTGCAGCGATTCCGGTTGCGCCTCGCTGCCGGCGATGCAGCGCGGCGCTTCCCAGGTGTGTGCATCGCGGCGTTCGGCGCACAGCAGGCGGGTGGCAGTCCAGGGTTGGTGCGGGCGGCTCCATTCGATCCAGGCCAGGCGCTGGCCGTCGGCGCTGAGGGTGGGAGCGGCATAGAAGTCGGCGCCTTCGGCCAGTACCGTGCGGGTGCCGGCGGCGATCGATACCAGCCGGTGCACATCGGCGTCTTCTTCAACCGCCAGCACCTGGCCGGCGCCCCAGCGCAGGTCACCGTAGCGGCACGGGCCGTGGGTCAGCGGCTGCGGCTGCCCGCCCTCGAGCCCCTGGCTGTAGAGCTGCTGGTCGGCTTCGTTGACGAACACGAGCCCGTCGTCGCTCAGGCAGAAACCGCCGCCGCCATACTCGTAGACGCGGCTGCGTACGCTGAAGCCATCGGGAGTCAGGCAGCGGGCCTGGCCGTCACGCCACTGCCAGATGCGGCAACCGCCGTCCTGGGGGCGAAACTCGTTCCAGAACAGCCCCAGCGGGCTGCGTTTGAGTTCGGCGTAGTCGGTGCCGGCGGCAACCGCCTGTTGTGCGCTGAAACGCTCAGCCGCGGGCGATGAGACGGGAGTTTCGATCATTGCGGAAGGTCATCTGGTCGATGGTCTGGGTGGCGGTTTCGGCCTCCTCCCGAGCAGCGAGGATGATCCCGTGGTCCGCCGATTTGGCGCAAACCGGGTCGGCATTGCTGGCGTCGCCGGTCAGCATGAAGGCCTGGCAGCGGCAGCCGCCGAAGTCCTTTTCTTTCTCGTCGCAGGAGCGGCACGGCTCGGGCATCCAGTCGTAGCCGCGAAAACGATTGAAGCCGAACGAGTCATACCATATGTGCTGCATGCTGTGTTCGCGCACGTTGGGGAATTGTACGGGCAACTGGCGTGCGCCATGACACGGCAGTGCGGTGCCGTCCGGGGTGACGGTGAGGAAGATGCTGCCCCAGCCGTTCATGCAGCCCTTGGGCCGCTCTTCATAGTAGTCGGGGGTGACGAAGATCAGCTTGCACGGGTTGCCCGCAGCCTGCAGCTTCTCGCGGTATTCGTTGGTGATGCGTTCGGCGCGCTCCAGCTGCGCGCGGGTGGGCAGCAGGCCGGCGCGGTTGAGCTTGGCCCAGCCGTAGAACTGGCACGTGGCGAGCTCGACGAAGTCGGCTTCCAGGGCGATGCACAGCTCGATGATGCGGTCGATCTTGTCGATGTTGTGCCGGTGGGTGACGAAGTTCAGCACCATCGGGTAGCCGTGGGCCTTGACCGCGCGGGCCATCTCCAGCTTCTGCGCGAAGGCTTTCTTCGAGCCGGCCAGCAGGTTGTTGACCTGTTCGTCGCTGGCCTGGAAGCTGATCTGGATGTGGTCCAGCCCGGCGCGCTTGAAGTCGGCGATCTTCTGTTCGGTCAGGCCGATGCCGGAGGTGATCAGGTTGGTGTAGTAGCCCAGGCGGCGCCCCTCGCCGATCAGCTCGGCCAGGTCCTGGCGCACCAGTGGCTCGCCGCCGGAAAAGCCCAGCTGCGCGGCGCCCATTTCACGCGCCTCGGCCATCACCTTGAACCACTGCTCGGTGCTCAGCTCCTTGCCCTGCTCGGCGAAGTCCAGCGGGTTGGAGCAGTACGGGCATTGCAGCGGGCAGCGGTAGGTCAGCTCGGCCAGCAGCCACAGCGGCAGGCCGACTGCGGGCTTGGCCGGTACCTCACTCAAGGACGATCCAGTGTTGCTCACGGGCGACCTCCATGAATTGCTCGATGTCGTCACCGAGTTCGGGTACACCGGGGAATTGAACGTCCAGCTCGGCAATGATCGCGGCCACATCGCGCTTGCCGTCGATCAGCCCGCCGATCAGCGCGGCGCTTTCGTTGAGCTTGATCATTCCTTCGGGGTAGAGCAGCACATGGCCCTTCTGCGCCGGTTCGTACTGGAAGCGGTAGCCGGGGCGCCAGTGCGGCGTCTTCGAACGGTCGAAACTCATAAGGTGATCCCCTTGTGCCACACCCGCTCGCTGGTGACGCTGTGGTAGGGCGGGCGGTTCAGTTCATAGGCCATGCTCATGGCGTCGAGCATGCTCCACAGAATATCGAGCTTGAACTGAAGAATCTCCAGCATGCGTTGTTGACCCTGCACCGTGGTGTAGTGCTGCAGGGTGATGCTCAGGCCATGCTCCACATCGCGCCGGGCCTGGCCCAGGCGGGTGCGGAAGTACTCGTAGCCGGCCGGGTCGATCCAGGGATAGTGCTGTGGCCAGCTGTCCAGGCGTGACTGGTGGATCTGCGGTGCGAACAGTTCGGTCAGCGAGCTGCTGGCCGCTTCCTGCCAGCTGGCACGGCGGGCGAAGTTGACGTAGGCGTCGACCGCGAAGCGCACGCCGGGCAGCACCAGCTCCTGCGAGCGTAGCTGGTCGGGGTCCAGGCCCACGGCCTGGCCCAGGCGCAGCCAGGCTTCGATGCCGCCGTCTTCGCCGGGGGCGCCGTCGTGGTCGAGCAGGCGCTGGATCCACTCACGGCGGATCTCGCGGTCCGGGCAGTTGGCCAGGATCGCCGCATCCTTCACCGGGATGTTGACCTGGTAGTAGAAGCGGTTGGCGACCCAGCCCTGGATCTGCTCGCGGCTGGCGCGGCCTTCATACATGGCCACGTGGTAGGGGTGATGGATGTGGTAGTAGGCGCCCTTGGCGCGCAAGGCCTGCTCGAACGCGGCGGGGGAAAGCGGTACGGCTTCGCTCATGGGGGCTCCTACAGCTCGATGCTCATGCCGTCGAAGGCCACTTCGACGTTGCGGCGGGCCAGTTCGGCGCGCTCGGCGGAGTCTTCATCGAGAATCGGGTTGGTGTTGTTGATGTGGATAAGTACCTTGCGCTGGTCGGGGAAGCCTTCGAGTACCTCGAGCATGCCGCCGGGGCCATTCTGTGCCAGGTGACCCATCTCGCGGCCCGTACGGGTACCGACACCGCGGCGCTGCATCTCATCATCCTCCCACAGCGTGCCGTCGACCAGCAGGCAATCGGCGTCGTGCATCAGTTGCAGCAGCTTGTCGTCGAACTGGCCAAGGCCCGGGGCGTAGAACAGCTTGCCGCCGGTGCGCAGGTCTTCGACCATCAGCCCCAGGTTGTCGCCCGGGTGCGGGTCGAAGCGGTGCGGGGAGTAGGGCGGCGCGGCGCTGCGCAGCGGGAACGGGGTAAAGCGCAGGTTCGGGCACGCCTCGATCACGAAGCTGCCTTCGAGCTCTATGCGGTTCCACTGCAGGCCACCGTTCCAGTGGCTGAGCATGGTGAACAGAGGGAAGCCGGTGCTCAGGTCCTGGTGGACCATGTCGGTGCACCACACCTGGTGCGGGCAACCTTCGCGCAGGCTGAGCAGGCCGGTGGTGTGGTCGATCTGGCTGTCGAGCAGGATGATCGCGTTGATCCCGGTGTCGCGCAGGGCGCGGGCCGGCTGCATGGGGGCGAAGCCTTGCAGCTGCGCGCGGATGTCCGGCGAGGCGTTGCACAGCACCCAGTGCACCCCGTCGTCGGACAGCGCGATCGAGGACTGGGTGCGTGCGCTGGCGCGCAAGGTGCCGTCGCGAAAGCCCTTGCAGTTGTCGCAGTTGCAGTTCCACTGCGGGAAACCGCCGCCGGCGGCGGAACCTAGAATCTGGATGTACATGGCCACTCCTGCTGCGTCCAAAAATGAAAACGCCCCGGCTGACCGAGGCGTTGTACCGCAAGCAGACTCAGCGACTTGCGAAATACATGGTCACTTCAAAGCCAATACGCAGGTCAGTGTAAGCAGGTTTGGTCCACATGGGAGTACTCCTTCCGGATAGGTCTGGGGGCGGGTGGCTACATATTTAGGCCCCCCTTTGAAACAAGGGGTTACAACGGCCCGGGTAGCGCCATCTTACTAAAATTAATGGACAGTTTGGTTAAACCTGCGAGAAAGGCTGTTGCGTTGCCGGTAACAATCCGCCCTGTGCGGCGCTGGCCAGGTACAGGGCGTTGTCGAACAGGTGCCGGGCGGCGTGTTCGAGCTGCTGTGCGGTGACGGCCAGCAGCTGCTGTCGCAGCGTGTCCAGGCTGGGGGTGTCGCTGCCGGCCAGCCGGGCCTGCCAGGCCCATTCGGCGACGTCGGCATTGCCCATGTCCGGTTCGTGGAACTGCGCCGCCAGGGCCTGACGCGCCTCGGCATCATCGGTCAGGTCATGGGTGAAGCCTGCGACCACGCAGCGCATGTGCTCGAGAATCTGTGCCGGGTCGGCCTTGGGCGACTGCACGCCCAGCAGCAGGCCGGTATGGCCCTGCACCTGGCGCAATGCGCTGAACACTGCATAGCCCAGTTGCAGCTCCACCCGCAGGCGCTGGTAGAAGGGCCCTTGCAGTCGATGTGCCAGCAGCCGGTACACCGCCTCGCTGCCGGGCGGGGCGGGGCAGAACACCAGCAGTGCGTGCTCGCCTTCGGGCAGCGGCACATGCTGCCAGGGCCCTGTGGCATCGCCGGTTATCGGCTCGGCCATGCCCGGCTGTCCCGGTACCTGGGCCAGCAGCGCATTCAGCGCCGGCTGCACCGCTTCGGTGAAGCCGCAGGTCATGCCCTGCCAGCGGGCATGCTGCCAGAGCGCATCCAGCTCGGGCTGGGCGATCAGGCAGGCCGGCAATGGCCCCGGGTCACGCCCGACGATATAGCCCGGCAACTGCTTTAGCAGCAGGCGGATCGGGATCAGCGCCGGCTCGGTGCCTGAGCCTGCGCTCCAGTCCTGGGCGGCAGGCAGGCGCAGCAGCGCCAATGCCTGCTCGACGACTGCGACAATGGCGGGCGGTGACCCGGCGCAGCGCAGTTGCCAGAGGTGCTCGCACTCGCTCCATTGCAGCTCCACCGAGGCGCGGGTGGCGCGCTCGACCAGTGGGCGCAGGGCACCTTCGAGTACGCGCCACAGCCGCGCGCGCAACGCCGAGCGCACCTGCCAGCGCAGGTAGATCACGCCGTACTGCCGCACGGCCGGCAGCGCCGGGCTGTGGATAACCCCGGCGGGTGTCGGCGTAGCGGGTGCATCGCTGAACCCGACGGCCAGCAAGGGCTCGGCAGGTGGCAGTCGCCAGGGCTGGCGGGCTTGCTCGGTGAAGGGTTCGAGCAGGCCTTGCAGTGCCGCCAGGCCCTGGGCGTCGAGTGCACTGAATGGCTGGCCGCTGCTGTCGCGGCGCGCCAGTTCCAGGGCGCCGACGGCCAGCGCGCGTGACTGCTGGATACGTGCATATTCGCTGTTCAGCGCCGTCAGGTCGGCATCGCGCAAGAAGCTCAGCCAGTCCCGGAACAGGTCTTCGACCTGGTCGGCAGGTGCCGCGTCATTGAGCTTGAAGCGTGCGTGCAGCAGTGCCTGTGCGGCGAACTGATGCAATGCCGAAAAACTGAAATCCTCCAGCCAGCGCCGTTCGCGCAAAGCGGCCAGCAGCCCGCCCGGGCGGGTGTCCGAAAGCCAGGTGTCGAGAAAGGCGATCGCCTGGGCAGCGCCGGCGGGCAGCCGTTCATAGCCGAGCAGCACATCCCGTTGCCCGGGCAGCTGTTCAACCCGCGCAGCGCGAAGCTGCAGCGCCGGTGCCGGGCCTTGTTCGATGGGCTGCCCGGGTGCGAAGACGGCGCCGTACTGCATGGCCAGGGCTTCAAGGGTGGCCAGCGGCTGTGGGCCGACCAGGCTCAGGGTCATCTGCCCGGCCTGGTAGTAGCGTTGGTGAAAAGCTTGCAGGGCGCTCTGGAAGGCCGCGTCGGGTACCGGCAGGCTGTAGCGGTTGCCAGCGTGAAAACCGCTCAGCGGATGCTGCGCCGACACGCTCTGCAGCAGTGCGTGCTGACGCTGCGCTTCGGGGTTGCGCGCCCAGGCAATGAACTCGGCATGGATCACTTCGCGCTCGCGCAGCTGTTGCGCACGGTCGGCCTGGGGGTTGGCGAGCATTTCACACAAGCGCTCGATGCCCCCCTCGAAGGCGGCAGCCGGCACTTCGAAGAAGAAGTCGGTGGTGCGCTCCCGCGTGCTGGCATTGACCTGGCCGCCCTGGCGCTGCACGTAGCGCATCAGGGCGTCGTCGATGGCAAAGCGCGGGTTGCCGAGAAAGAACAGGTGTTCGAGAAAGTGCGCCAGCCCCGGCCAGGCGTTGGGAGCATCGTGGCTGCCGGCGCGCACCCGCACTGCCGCTGCACAGCGCTTGAGCCGCGGTGCATGGCGCAGGGTGACGTGCAGGCCGTTGGGCAGGGTGAGGTGGGCGCAGGACATGACGGCTCCGGTAACGTGCGAACCGTCATGCTAGCGGATAAATCAGTGCTTGCGCGGGCCGCCGTGGAGTTCCACACGCAGGTCGTGCAGGTACGGTGTGCTGGCGCGGCCTTCGTGCACCCGTTGCAGCTCGAGGTCGGCCACCAGCAGCGTGGGCTCATGCCCGGCCATGGCCAGCAGGCTGCCGTCCGGGCCGATGATGCTGCTTTGGCCGCAATAGTGGATCTGCTCCTCGGCGCCGCAGTAGTTGGCATACACCAGGTAGCACTGGTTCTCCTGGGCGCGTACGCGCACGGTGAACTGGCAGATGAAATCGTAGGGCCGCATGTTGGCTGTCGGCACCACGATCAGCTCGGCCCCGGCCAGGGCCAGGCGGCGGGCGTTTTCCGGGAACTCGATGTCGTAGCAGATCAACAGGCCCAGCTGCCAGCCATTGAGCGTGACCACCGGGAAATGGTCGGGGCCGGGGCTGAACATGGCGCGGTCCAGCCCGCCGAACAGGTGGGTCTTGCGGTAGTTGGCCAGGCTGCTGCCGTGGGCGTCGATCAACTGCACGCTGTTGTACACCTGGCCGTCCTCGCCAAGCTCGGGGTAGCCGTAGACGATGGCGATGCGGTTGGCCTGGGCAATTTCCACCACGGCCATGGCCGATGCGCCGTCCTGCGGCTCGGCCACGCGTGCGACCGCTTCGCTGCCGATGTTGTAGCCGCTGAGGAACATCTCGGGGCACACCAGCAGTTCGGCGCCGCGTGCCGCCGCCAGCTGCGCCTGCTGGTGCAGGCGCTCGAGGTTGCCGGCCACGTCCATCGGGTGGGGCTGGCCCTGGTACAGGGCTATGCGCATGGGTCTCTCCTTTCAGTCGGCCAGGGCGATCGGGCCGATCTCGTTGAATACATCGCCAGGGCCGGGGTTGTCGGCGTGGGTGCGGCCACCGAAGTGGTTCATGATGCCCCATACCGCGTTGAGCGAAGTCTGCACCGCGCCTTCGACCCAGGCCGGGGTCCAGGAGACGTCGTCGCCTGCGATAAAGATGCCGCGCTGCTCGGCAGGCAGGTCCTGCTGCATGAAGTGCGCGTACATGCGCTGATTGTAACGATAATGGCCGGGCAGGGCGCCCTTGAACGCCCCCAGGAAATGCGGGTCGGCTTCCCACGACACGGTGATCGGGTCGCCGATGATGTGCCCGGCGATATCGACCTTGGGGTAGATCTTCTTCAGGGCGTCCAGCGCCAGTTTCACGCGTTTTTCCACCGGGTGCGGCAGCATCTTGAGCGCATCGCTCATCCACGAGTACGACAGGCAGATCACCCCCGGCCTGTCGTCGCCGTTGTCGAACAGGTAGGTGCCGCGGGTGAGGCGGTCGGTGAGGGTCATGCTCATCAGGTCGCGGCCGGTCTGCGGGTCCTTGTCCTTCCAGAACGGGCGGTCGACCATCACGAAGGTCTTGGACGACTGCATGTAGCGGGTGCGGTCCAGGGCCATCCACATCTTCTGCGAGAACAGCGACTCCTCGCACTCGATCTGGGTGGTCAGCAGCCAGCTCTGACAGGTGGTGAGCACCGCGGCGTAATGGCGGGTGACGCCCCAGGTGTCGGTAACGGCCAGGCGCCCATCGTCGGCGCGGGCGATGCTTTTCACTCCTGAATGTGGCGTGCCACGGTGCAACGAGCTGAGGCTGGTGCCTTGCGGCCAGTGGGCGCAGCGTTGCGGCACATGCCGCCAGATGCCCAGGGGCACCTGCTCGACACCGCCCACCACCAGGTGCTGGTGATCGTCGCAGTTGGTCATCACCACGCGGAAGATCTCGAGCATCGAGTTGGGGAAGTCGGAGTCCCAGCCGCCGGTGCCAAAGCCGACCTGGCCGAACACTTCGCGGTGCAGGAAGCTGAGCTTGGCGAAGGCCTTGGAGGTGGCGACGAAGTCGTAGAAGGTGCGGTCGTCCCACAGCGGCACCAGGGTGTTCCACAGCGCCTTCAGCCGCGGCACGTCGCGATCGCGGATTGCCTGCTGGATGTCGCCGAAGCGTGCACCATCCTCCAGCGCATCGGCCCAGGCGTCGGCGACTTCCTGGAACAGTGCCGGCAGGTCGCTGAGTTTTTCGGCGTAGTGGGTCTGGCCCTCGAGGTCGATCACCGTGCTGCCGGAGGCGGGGGTCAGCGGGTTGGGGAAGGGTCTGGTCTCCAGGCCCAGCTTGTCGACGTAGTGATAGAAGGCCGTGGAAGACACCGGGAAGCGCATGCCACCCAGCTCGGCGACGATGCCTTCGGCGCCGGAGAAGGTCTGCGAGCGCAGGCGCCCGCCCATTTTCGACGCCTCGTACACCACCGGCTTGAGGCCCAGCTTCATCAGCTCGTAGGCGGCCACCAGGCCGGCGATGCCGGCACCGACGATGGCCACCTCCTCACCGTGGCGCTCGGCGGGAATGCTGCCCAGGCCGGCCGGGTGCTCGATCCAGTCGTCGAAGGCGAAGGGGAAGTCCGGGCCGAAGATGGTGACCGGTTTTTTGCCGTCGGCGGGGTGGCGATTGTTCTTGTTCATGGGAGACCTTGCCAGGGCTGCGCGGGGAGCGGAGCTTGAGTATAGGAAATGCTGGCGGTCATTCTACGAGGGGAGGGTGTTGGTTATTAAGATGCAGAGTGTCGTCGTTTTGTGGGGATTTTTGTCATTGTGACGGGATGCTTGAGCAGAGTGATGCCTTCGCCGGCAAGGCCGGCTCCTACAGGTTTGCGAGCACCGTTAGCATGCTTGCCAGCGAAGGGCTCTATCTGTTCCCCGCTAACCCATGTCAAACCGGTTGGCCGCGGTCCACCTTGCTGCTGAGGATGATCGAGGTGGTGGTTTTCTCCACGCCCTCGACACTGCCGATCTGGTCGAGCAACTGGTCCAGTTGTTCGGGCGAATCGCTGCGCAGCCACGCCACATAGTCGAACTCGCCACTGACCGCACACAACTGCTGGATCTGCCCCATGGCGCTCAGGCGGCGTACCACCTCCTTGCCCGAGCGGGGGCGCACGGTGATGCCCACATAGGCCTGCAGGCCGCCGTCGATCACGCGCTGGCCAAGGCGCACGCCGTAACCGCTGATGACGTTGGTTTTCTCCAGGCGCGCCAGGCGCGAGGTCACGGTGGTGCGGGCAATGCCCAGTTGCCGGGCAAGCATGGCCACGCTTTCGCGGGCGTTGATCTGCAGGGCGGCGATCAGTTGACGGTCGATTTCATCGAGGGCGACAGGGCGGGTGGGCATGGACAGGGATCGTTTCTTTCGCTTGGGAAGTGGGCCGATTAAGGCAGCTAATCGACCCACTGTCCACGCCGGTGCTATCAGGGCGCGGCCTTGAAGCAGTGCTCCAGCCCCGGGAACTCGCCGCTGCGCACCTCGCGGGCGTAGTGCTCCAGTGCCTGTTCGATCTGCGGTTGCAGCTCGGCATAGCGTTTGACGAAGCGCGGCTGGTACTCGCCGAACAGGCCCAGCAGGTCCTCGGTCACCAGCACCTGCCCATCGCACGCAGGGGATGCGCCAATGCCGATGGTGGGGATGTGCAACGCTTCGCTCAGGCTGCGGGCCAGCGGCTCGGCGATGCCCTCGAGCACCACCGAGAACGCACCCGCCGCCTGCATGGCCAAGGCATCGTCGCGCACCTTGGTTGCGCTTTGTTCATCCCGCCCCTGGGCCTTGAAGCCGCCCATGCTGTTGACCTGCTGCGGCATCAGGCCCACGTGCGCCATCACCGGAATGCCACGGCGCACCAGAAATTCGACGGTGTGGGCCATTTCGGCGCCACCTTCGAGCTTGATGCCCTGTGCACCGGTTTCGCGCAGCACCCGGGCGGCGCTGACAAATGCCTGCTCCGGCGAGGCCTGATAGCAGCCGAACGGCAGGTCGACCACCACGCAGGCGCGCTCTGCCCCGCGCATCACCGCCTGGCCATGGGCAATCATCATGTCCAGGGTCACGCCCAGGGTGCTGGGCATGCCGTACAGCACCATGCCCACCGAATCGCCGACGATGATCAGGTCGGCATGGGCATCCACCCAGCGGGCCATGGGCAGGCTGTAGGCGGTCAGCACCACCAGGCTGCCGGCGCCCTTGCGCTGCTGGATGGCGGGAATGGTCAGGCGGTTTTGACGTACATGGGTGCTCATCGATAAGTCTCCGATCAGGTTGTGCAACGGGTCGCGGCGCAGGCTACCATCGGCACTTTTGGCTCACTTGAGCAAAGGGGACAGCTGATGCCGCAAGCGGGACAGATACCGCAGGTGCCGCCCGTACCGCTGGCGCTTTCGCGCCCGGTGCAGCGGCGCATGTTCGGCATACCGGCAGGTTATGAAGTGCAGATGCACAGCCATGACTGGGTGCAGTTCACCTATGCCAGCGCCGGGATCATGCAGGTGCTGACCGAGCGCCACAGCTATCTGCTGCCGCCGCAGTGCGCGTTGTGGATTCCGCCAGGGGTGCAGCACACGGCGTTCAGTGAGCAGGCGCTGGCGTTTCGCGGGCTGTACCTGGATGCCGCGGTGCTGCCGGGCGCTCGCCGTGACTGCGCGGTACTGCAGGTGACGCCGCTGGTGCGCGAGCTGATCGAACGGGTCAGCCACTTTCCCGCCGACTACCCTGACGACGGGCCGCAGGCGCGCCTGCTGCAGGTGCTGGTGGACGAGTTGCAGGGGCTGGCCGAAGCACCGTTCAGCCTGCCGCTGCCCAGCGACCCGCGCCTGCGCCGGATCACCGATGCACTGCAGGTCGAGCCTGGGGACAACCGCACCCTCGAGCAATGGGCGCAGCAGGTGGGGGCATCGCGGCGCACGCTGGTGCGCCTGTTTCAGGCGCAGACCCAGCTTTCATTCCGTGAATGGCGCCAGCGCCTGCGCTTGCTGGCCGCATTGCCGTTGCTGGCGCAGGGCATGAGCGTGACTCGGCTGGCGAATGAACTGGGGTATGACTCGGTGTCGGCGTTCATCGGGTTGTTTCAGCGCCACTATGGGAAGACGCCGGGGGTGTATGCGGCCAGTTTGGGGACGTGATTGTGAAGTTCTGAGGGCCGGAAACGCAAAAGCCGCGCAATGCGCGGCTTTGAGTATGGTGGGCCCACACGGACTAGTGTTTAGCGTAATTGGCGAAATGGTTGGAAGCTGGGCACTGTACCGCCAGGGTATGTTTTTTGTACCGCGGAGCGGTCAGGTTTTGCGGCCATGACGTTGTTCTCCTGGTAAAAATGTGATCAAGGTTGTTGCAGGGTGGCAATTACACACCTAAGATGCCCGCCTTCTCTCACCCGACAGCAAAGGAGGTACATCATGCAACAGTTGATCACCCTTTGCAGGTCGCGCCTGGCTTGAACGCATTCACCGCTACTCGTTAGCGGTACCGCAACGCCCGGCCTCTGGCCTGCCAATCCGAACATCTTTTTGTTTCAACCCATCAGGATTGGACTATGGGCACTTGCATTCGCAATTTGTCCGACGGCGCCGTATTGGTCGCCGCGGACGACACCTGGATCGAAGGAAAAGCGATCCAACAACTCGAAACCACCGCTCGCCTAGGGGGCATGCATCGGGTGGCCGGCATGCCGGACCTGCATCCGGGGCGTGGCTATCCGGTCGGCGCGGCATTCTTTTCCGTGGGGCGTTTGTACCCGGCGCTGGTCGGCAATGACATCGGCTGTGGCATGGCGCTGTGGCGTACGGACATCCCGACCGCCAAGCTGCATCTGGACAAGCTGGAGAAACGCCTTGGCAACCTCGACCTGCCGCTCGACGAGACGTGGCAGGAGGCCGTCGCCAGCTTCGGTTTGCCTGCCACGGGGCACGAGCGTTCTCTAGGCACCATTGGTGGTGGTAACCACTTCGCCGAGCTGCAGCAACTTGATGAAAGCTACGACGATGCGGCCCTGGCAGCCTTGGGCATCGAGCGCAAACACCTGCTGTTGCTGGTGCACAGCGGCTCGCGTGGTTTGGGCGAGGCGATCTTGCGTGAGCAGGTCGACCTGTTCGGTCATCACGGGCTGGAGGCGGGCAGCGAGGCCAGCACTCATTACCTGGGCCGGCACGACGGCGCGCTGCGTTTTGCCGAAGCCAACCGTCAGTTGATTGCCCGGCGCATGCTCGACCGCTTGCGTGCCGATGGCGATGTACTGCTCGACATCAACCACAACCTGGTGTCGCCAGCGCAGGTCGACGGGCTCGATGGTTGGCTGCATCGCAAAGGCGCCACACCGTCGGATCAGGGGGCGGTGGTGATCCCTGGTTCGCGCGGCGACTACAGCTACTTGGTACAGCCGATCGCCGACGAGCGCAGCCTGTTGTCCCTGGCCCATGGCGCCGGACGCAAATGGATGCGCAGCGAGTGCAAGGACCGCCTCGCCTCGCGCTACAGCGTCGAGCAACTGAGTCGTACGGCACTAGGCAGCCGCGTGATCTGCGCCGACCGGGCGCTGATCTACGAGGAAGCGCCGGAGGCCTACAAGGCTATCGACTCGGTGGTGGGTGCCTTGCGTGAAGCGGGGTTGGTTCGCGTGCTGGCACGACTGAAACCGGTGCTGACCTACAAGACGCGCGGAGGGTGCTGCTGATGATCCTGCTGCAACTCTCGGCGGCTCAGGGGCCGGAAGAATGTGCCCTGGCAGTGGCCAAGGCATTGCTCAGGCTGCAGGCCGAAGCGGATGCCCAGGCCGTGGCGGTACGGATACTCGAAGAAGAGCCGGGGCCGCGGCGCGGTACCTTGCGCTCGGTGTTGCTGGCACTGGATGGCGAGCAGGCCGAGCGCCTGGCGGATCACTGGACGGGCTCGCTGCAATGGACGTGCAGCAGTCCGTACCGGCCGGGGCATGCGCGCAAGAACTGGTTCTTTGGTGGCGCACGGTTTGCGCCACCGGCACCGGAATTGGCGAGCGAGATCCACTTTGAGACCTTGCGTTCGTCCGGGCCGGGTGGTCAGCATGTCAACACCACCGACTCGGCAGTGCGCGCCACGCACCTGGCCAGCGGCGTCAGCGTCAAGGTACAGAGCGAGCGTAGCCAGCACGCCAACAAACGCTTGGCGCTGCTGCTCATCGGGCAACGCCTGGCGCAACAGGCAGAGCAGGTCGACAGCGAACTGCGCGCGGAGCGGCGGTTGTTCCATCACCGCATCGAGCGTGGCAATCCACGTCGGGTGTTTCGCGGCGAGCGCTTCGAGCCGGCTGACGAGTAGATTGTGTGCGAATAGTCGTCGAGCAAAAGTCAGGCCGGGCGGCGTAGGCGATGCCGGCCCCACAAAAACGGATGAGGAAAGGACCCGGCTCGCACTCGGGTTTACGAGTTGCAAATGAGCACTGCGTATCTGAGGCGATCCCGCCAAAAACGCAAAAGCCGCGCAATGCGCGGCTTTGAGTATGGTGGGCCCACACGGACTTGAACCGTGGACCAAAGGATTATGAGTCCTCTGCTCTAACCAACTGAGCTATAGGCCCCAGTGGTCGCGGATTATAGCGAGGGTTTCGAAGCTGTGCTATCCGAAAGATCCGAAACTGCCCGGCGTAGAAAGGTCGCGGCGAATTCAGGCGCCGCCAGCGGAAGGCTGACGATGTAGCCCTGGATCTGTTCGCAACCCTCGGCCGCCAGAAATTGCTGCTGCGCCTGGTTCTCCACGCCCTCGGCGATGATGGTCAGCTGCATGCTGCGCCCCAGTGCAATGATCGCCCGCGCAATTGCCGCATCGTGCGGGTCATCCGGCAGGCCGCGGATGAACGACTGGTCGATCTTGAGGATGTCCAGAGGCAGGCGTTTGAGGTAACTGAGCGAGGAGTAGCCGGTGCCGAAGTCGTCGATGGCCAGTTGTACACCGATGCGCTTGAGCTGGTGCAGGATGGCCAGCGCCTCCTCGGCCTGGCTCATGATGAAGTTCTCGGTGATCTCCAACTGAAGGTCGCCGGCCTTGAGCTGGTGAGTGCGCAGCAATTGCTCGATGCGCTGTACCAGCAACGGCTGACGCAACTGCGCGCCCGCCAGGTTGACCGACAGTGGCCCGAACGCAAGGTAGCTGTGCTTCCACGCTTGCATCTGCCGGCACGCCTGCTCCAACACCCAGTCGCCCAGCTGCAGAATCATGCCATTTTCTTCCGCCAGCGAGATGAAGTGCTCCGGCGGTACGTCGCCGAAGGTCGGGTGGCGCCAGCGAATCAGTGCCTCGGCGCCCACCAGGCTCTGGGTCTTGAGGCTGAACTTGGGCTGGTAGCTCAGGCTCAGTTCCTTGCGCTCGATGGCGCGGCGCAGTTCGTGCTCCAGCGCGATGCGCTCGGCGGCCTGGGCGGTCAGGTCGCGGGTGTAGCTCTCGACCCGGTTGCGCCCCTTGGCCTTGGAGCGGTACATGGCCGCATCGGCGTTGCGGATCAACGAGGCCACGTCGGTGCCGTCCTGGGGGTACAGGCTGGTGCCGATACTGGCACTGGTGAAGAACTCGTGTTCGCCGGCCTGGAACGGTGCGCCAAAGCAGGCCAGTAGCTTGTTGGCGATATGCTCGGCATCGCTTGGCTGGTGCAGGCCGGGCAGCAGGATGATGAATTCGTCCCCGCCCAGGCGTGCCACGGTGTCGTTGTCGCGCACCTGTTCTTTCAGGCGCTGCGCGATTGCCTTGAGCAGCAGGTCGCCGACCGGGTGGCCGAGGCTGTCGTTGATGTGCTTGAAGCGGTCCAGGTCGAGGAACAGTACCGCGCCCTGGCGACCCGAAGGCTGCGGGCTGCTGAGTGCGGCCTGCAGCCGGCTTTCGAACAGGGTGCGGTTGGGCAGGCCGGTGAGGGGGTCATGGTGGGCCTGGTAGTCGAGCTCGGCCTGGGCATGCTTGAGGCTGGAGATGTCGGCGAACACGGCGACGAAGTGGGTGATCTCACGCTCGTGATTGCGCACGGCGCTGATGGTCAGCCACGCAGGGTAGAGCTCGCCGCTCTTGCGCCGGTTCTGGATTTCGCCCTGCCAGTGGCCCTCGGCGGTCAGCTGATGCCACAGGGCGGCGTAGAAGGCGCTGTCGTGCTGGCCCGAGGCGAGCAGGCGCGGGGTCTGGCCCAGCGCTTCGAACTCGCTGTAGCCGGTGATTTCGCTGAACGCGCGGTTGACCGCACTGATGTGCTGGTCGATGTCGGTGATCAGTACGCCTTCGGCCGTGTTTTCGAACACAGTGGCCGCCAGTTGCAGTTTTTCCTGCATCAGATGGCGCTCGGTGATGTCGCGGGCGATGGTCAGCATGCAGTCCACGCCGGCAATCGGCAGCGGCCGCGCCGAGACTTCGCACAGGCGGATCTGCCCGTCGGCGCGGCGGATGTGGCAGCTGAAGTCGCGTACGAAGCCGTTTAGGTTCAGCAGCTCGAGCAGTTGCCGGCGCTCGTTGAGGTCTACCCAGATGCCCAGCTCCAGGGTGCTGTGGTCCAGTACCTGGCTATCGAAGCCGGTGATGCGGCAGAACCCGTCGTTGACCTCGATCAGCAGCCCGTCGCTCTGGCGCGACAGCAGCAGGCCGTCAGGCGAGGCGTGGAAGGCCTTGGCGAACTTTTCTTCGGAGGTCTGCAGTTGCTCCTGGGTCTGTTTGAGCTGGCTGATGTCGCGCACCGCCACCACCAGCGCCGGGGTGCTGTCCAGGTCGAAGATCTCCGCCGAGGTGAGCCCGGTGAACAGCTGGCCGTTGCTGCGCCGAAAAGGCATTTCGAGGTTGCGGATGTTGCCGCCCTGCAGGCGCTGCAGCGGGGCTGGCCCCTGGTCTTCGATGCCCCACAGGTTGAGCTCGGCGGCGGTGCGGCCGATCACCTGGTCCTGGCTCAGGCCGATCTGGTCCTCGAAGGCTTCGTTGACCTCCAGCAGGCAGCCATCGCTGACCCGGGCGATCAGCAGGATGTCGGGGCATTGCTGGAACACCGAGGCGAACTTCTGCTCCGACAGACGCAGGGCCTGCTCGGTGTTCTTGGTTTCGCTGATGTCGATCATCAGCCCGCGCATCACCGGGGTGTGCCCATGCTCGATCAGGCTGACGATGTCGCGTACCCACAGCACCCTGCCATCGGCGCGGATCACCCGGTAGTCCAGGCTGTGGTCGCGGCCGGCGGCGGTTTCGCTGTCGCAGTAGGCCTGTGCCCAGAGGGCGTCGTCCGGGTGCAGGATGTCGCGCCAGAAGCCGGGCTTGAGCCATTGGCTGATCGGGTAGCCGAGCAGGTCTTCGGCGTGGGGCGAGACGTAGCTGTAGGTGAAGTTGTTGGCATCGGCTTCCCAGGCAATCGCCGAGAGGCTCTCGACCAGGCCGCGGTAGTGGTACTCGCTGCTGCGCAGCTCCTGTTCCAGGGCTATGCGCCGGGAAATTTCCGAGCTTAGCCGACGGTTGACGCGCATCACCGCCGCCAGTATCGCCACCAGCAGCAGGATGCCGGGCAGGCCGTAGAGCAGCAGGTCGCGCCAGCGGTTGCTGTTTTCCAGCACTTTGCCGACCCAGCGCTCCTGGATATGACTGAGCTCGGCCGGGCTCATGTCGGCAATCACCTTGTCGAGGATGCCGATCAGCATCTTCTGTTGGCGCGGGGCCGCCATGGCCAGCTGGTAGCGGTAAGGGGTTTCGCCGCTGACGTAGAGCCCTTCGAGCTTTAGCTGGCGCAGGCTCCAGACGCTGGAGGCGAGGTCGCCGACCACGGCATCGACTTCGTCGGTGGCCAGGGCCTGAAGCGCCGAGCTGACATTGGGCAGCGCCACCAGGTTGAGGTCGGGGTGGTGGGTACGCAGCAGTTCGTGTGGGGCGTAGTTCTCCACCACGGCGACTTTCAGGCCGTACAGCTCCTTGAGGTCACGTGGCCTGGGCCCGCCTTCGTGGGCCAGGATCACGATGGGGAAGTCGAGGTAAGGGCGGGTGAAGGCCAGGTAGCCCTGGCGTTCGGGGGTGGACATGATGCCGGGCAGCAGGTCCAGCTGGCCCTGCCGGGCCTGTTCGAGCACGGCCGACCAACTGCTCGGCTCGATCGGCGTGAACACAACACCCAGGCGCTCCTGGATCAACGCAATGTAGTCGGCGGCCAATCCCTGGTACTTGCCGTCCTGGTCACGGTATTCGAAGGGTGGCCAGGATGCGTCGACGCCCAGGCGCAGCTGCGGATGCGCACTGAGCCAGGCTTTCTCTTCGTCGTTCAGGGTCAAGGCGCCGGCCGCTGCACTCCACATCAGCAGGAGGGGCAGCACGAGGGCCGGCAGTCTGGGCATAGCGGCCTCGTCACTCAAGTGGATAGATTCGAGTGTAGACGGGGGTTTGGCCGAAGGGCGAAGAACGCAGGGGTTAAAACGTCAGGGCCTGAAAAAGAAAAACCCCGGCATTTGCCGGGGTTCGTCATTACTCGTCGAGGAAGGAGCGCAGATGCTCGCTTCGCGTCGGGTGGCGCAGCTTGCGCAACGCCTTGGCCTCGATCTGACGGATCCGCTCGCGGGTCACGTCAAACTGCTTGCCTACCTCTTCGAGCGTGTGGTCGGTGTTCATGTCGATACCGAAACGCATGCGCAGCACCTTGGCTTCACGTGCGGTCAGGCCGGAGAGCACGTCCCGGGTCGCTTCCTTCAGGCTTTCGACCGTGGCCACATCGATTGGCGACTGCATGGTCGAGTCCTCGATGAAGTCACCCAGGTGCGAATCTTCGTCGTCACCGATCGGGGTTTCCATGGAGATCGGCTCTTTGGCGATCTTGAGTACCTTGCGGATCTTGTCCTCAGGCATCTCCATGCGCTCACCCAGCTCTTCCGGGGTCGGTTCACGACCCATTTCCTGCAGCATCTGCCGGGAAATGCGGTTGAGCTTGTTGATCGTCTCGATCATGTGCACCGGAATACGGATGGTGCGGGCCTGGTCGGCGATCGAGCGAGTGATCGCCTGACGGATCCACCAGGTGGCATAGGTCGAGAACTTGTAGCCACGACGGTATTCGAACTTGTCCACCGCTTTCATCAAGCCGATGTTGCCTTCCTGGATCAGGTCGAGGAATTGCAGGCCACGGTTGGTGTACTTCTTGGCGATGGAGATCACCAGGCGCAAGTTGGCTTCGACCATCTCTTTCTTCGCGCGGCGGGCCTTGGCCTCACCGATCGACATGCGACGGTTGATGTCCTTGATCTCGGCGATCGTCAGGCCGGTCTCTTCCTGCAGGTCGATCAGCTTTTGCTGGCAACGCACGATATCGGCGTCCAGGCGGCCCAGTGCTTCGGCCCACTTGGCGCTGCGCTTGGACAGATCGCCGCTCCAGGTGGTGTCCACTTCGTTGCTCGGGAACAGACGCAGGAAGTCGGCACGTGGCATGCGGGCATCACGCACACACAGTTGCATGATGGCGCGTTCCTGGGCGCGCAGGCGCTCCAGGGCGCTGCGCACGCGCTCCACCAGTACTTCGAACTGCTTGGGCACCAGCTTGATCGGCATGAACAGCTCGGCCAGTTGCAGCAGCTCGGCAATGCCTTGCTTGCTGTGGCGACCGTGCTTCTTCAGGACCTTGGCGGTTGCTTCCAGCTGGTCGGCGACAGCGCCGAAACGCTGCTGGGCGACGACCGGATCGGGGCCGCTTTCGACCTCGTCCTCTTCATCGCTGGCGCCTTCCTTCTCTTCTTCCTCGTCGTCGTCCGCATCGGCCTTGGCCGGGGCTTTCGGATCGACGGGCGGCGGTACTTCGGCCGGCGGCGCGATGCCGTCATCCGGGTCGATGTAGCCACTGAGCACGTCGGACAGACGGCCACCTTCGGTGGTGACGCGGTCGTATTCGCCGAGGATGTAGTCGACGGTGCCCGGGAAGTGCGCAATGGCGCCCATCACTTCACGGATACCTTCTTCGATACGCTTGGCGATTTCGATTTCGCCTTCGCGGGTCAGAAGCTCGACGGTACCCATTTCACGCATGTACATGCGCACCGGGTCTGTCGTGCGACCGATATCGGTCTCCACGGCCGCCAACGCTGCGGCAGCTTCTTCGGCGGCGGCTTCGTCGGTATCGGCCTCGGCCAACAAAAGGGCATCCGCATCCGGAGCACTCTCGAATACGTTGATCCCCATGTCGTTGATCATGCGGATGATGTCTTCCACCTGCTCCGGATCTGAAATATCCTCTGGCAGGTGGTCGTTGACCTCCGCGTAAGTCAGGTAGCCCTGCTCACGACCGCGGGTGATCAACTCTTTGATGCGAGACTGCTGTTGCGCTTTTCCGGACATAACACCCTATCCACTGAAGGTCTTGGCGGGCAAAAAACAAGCCGAGGATTATACCCGAGCTAGGACCTCACGCGCCAGTTGAGGTCGGGGTTTGTGCGGGAACATTCCGGCTTAACAGGTCACGCAGCTGATTTTTCTCGTCTGCGCTCAACTCACTTTGACGTGCTTTCCTGAGCAGATGTTCCAGGCTGCGCTCGCGTTGGCGAGCGGACAAGCTAGTTATGGTGTCGAAAAACTGTTGTTCAAGGTTGTCGGCATCGATCAGCCATTCCTTTTCTGCCAATGCGCGCAACAATCGGCCCTGTTCGGTGCCGTGCCAACGCGCGATCAGCTGTAAGGAGCGTAGCTCAGGATTCTTTTGCAAGGCTTCGAGCAACGCCACCAGCAGCTGGGCATACACATGCTCTTCAGCGGCGAAATGGCTGGCATCCTCGACCTTCTTGGCCAGTTGCGGATGGTGCATGAGGGTGCGCAGGGCGCTCAAGGTCGGCGGTTCCACCGACGTCGGCACCCGCGGCGGTGGCTGGAAGTCGCGTTTGCCGTTCTTGTCCCACGGCTTGCCCTTCTTGTCCCAGGGCTTGCCTTCCCACTTCTTCTTCTGCCCGCCCTGGCTTGGTGTCCATTGTTGCTGCTGCGGCTGGAAATGCTCGGGCTGGTGGAAGTCGCTGTAATCCGGGCTGTAGTCGGGAATCGCATCGTAGTCGATGCCCGGGTCGTACGCCGGTGGCGCCTCGCTGGGGGCGCTGTGGGCCAGTTGTTCGACCTGGTGCAGGTCCAGGCCGGTTATTTCGCGCAGGCGGTTGCGCATCAGGGCCTTGAGGTTGGCACCGGGCACTTTGTCGATCAACGGCGCGGCCAGGGTCACCATGTGCGCCTTGCCTTCGAGCGACCGCGGGTCGGCTTCTTCGGTCAGTTGCTGGAAGAAGTAATCGGCCAGCGGCTGAGCATGCTGGTTGATGCGCGCACGGAAGGCGTCGGTGCCCTCGGCACGCACCAGGGTGTCCGGGTCTTCGCCTTCGGGCAGGAACAGAAAGCGCGCCTTGCGCCCGTCCTGCAGGCTCGACAGCGTGGCTTCCAGGGCACGCCAGGCGGCATTGCGGCCGGCCTGGTCGCCGTCGAAGCAGAACAGCACGCTGGGCACCACGCGGAACAGGCGCTTGAGGTGGTCTTCGCTGGTGGCGGTGCCAAGGGTGGCCACGGCATTGCGCAAACCTTGCTGGGCCAGGGCGATGACGTCCATGTAGCCCTCGACCACGATGATCTCGTCGAGGTTGCGGTTGAACTTGCGTGCCTCGTACAGCCCGTAGAGCTCCTGGCCCTTGTGGAACACAGGGGTTTCGGGGGAGTTCAGGTACTTGGGCTTGTCGTCGCCCAGCACCCGCCCACCGAAGGCGATGACCCGGCCACGGCTGTCGCGGATGGGAAACATCACGCGGTCGCGGAAGCGGTCATAGCGCTTGCCGGTCTCGGCATTCTCGATCAGCAGGCCGGCGTCGACCATGGCCTTTTGCTGCAGGGCGTCGCTGCTCAGGTGCTTGAACAGGTTGTCCCAGCCCGGCGGCGCGAAGCCCAGGCCGAAGTCGCGAGCGATTTCGCCGGACAGGCCGCGGCCCTTGAGGTATTCGACGGCCGAGCGGCGTGTCGGGTGGTTCTTCAGGGCCTGGCGATAGAACTCGGCAGCGGCCTCGAGCAGCGGGTACAGCGGCGAATCGGTGGGCTGGCGGGGCTTTTGCCCGCGGCTGCTCTCTTCGCGCGGCACTTCCATGCCGGCGGCCTTGGCCAGCTCTTCGACAGCCTGGGGGAAGTCCAGGTTGTCGTGGTCCATGATGAAGCCCAAGGCGTTGCCGCCGGCGCCGCAACCGAAGCAGTAGTAGAACTGCTTGTCGGGGCTGACGCTGAAGGAGGGGGTCTTCTCCTTGTGGAACGGGCAGCAGGCCGTGTGGTTCTTGCCGGACTTTTTCAGGTTTACACGCGAACTCACCACGTCGACGATGTCGGTGCGGTTGAGGAGGTCGTCAATAAAACTCTGGGGAATCAGCCCGGCCATGGCACTCTCGTCATCAGGCGACAATCAAGTGTAATCGCTAATGCTGCGGGAACAGCGACGCATTCGACGCAAGCTCGAATGACGTGACACAAAAAAGGAAAGGGGTGTGCTCGTCTGCAGCCGGTGAAGGCTCGTCAGGGGTGACGTGCACTGCTGGCGGTTAGGCCAGGTCTGACGTGTGAGGCAGGCTTGCCCTTGCTGCATAGCAGTTTGGGCATCTCAGGCGCTCGACCCGAAGGTCCAGGCCAGAGGAAACAGCATCAACTGCCGACAGCCCGGCTTGCACCGGGCATGGCAGAAGCTGGCGACGAACGTCTGTATCAGTACAGACGAACGGCGCGGCGCTGTTCGCGCTGAACTTTCTTGGCGTGGCGTTTGACAGCGGCTGCTGCCTTGCGCTTACGCTCGGAAGTTGGCTTCTCGTAAAATTCGCGGCTACGAACTTCAGCCAGTACACCGGCTTTTTCGCAGGAGCGCTTGAAACGACGCAGAGCTACGTCGAAGGGTTCGTTCTCTTTAACTTTGACGGCTGGCATCCAGAGCTACCTTCATTCATTACCGGGGGTCAACGAACTCGTGGCAAATATGTGCACTGGAGAACGTCGGTTTTTAAGGGTTGCGGATGTTAACCCTTAGCTGGCCTGAATGCAAAGCCTCTGATCGAAAACCGCTGGTCGGCACCGGGAGCGAGGACTATCATGCGCGCCTTCGAATTCAGCCCCAACAAGGCGCAAACCCATGCTAGTACTGGGATTGGAAACATCCTGCGACGAAACTGGTGTCGCATTATACGACAGCGAACGCGGCCTGCTGGCCGATGCACTGTTCAGTCAGATCGACCTGCACCGCGCGTATGGCGGGGTTGTGCCGGAGCTGGCCTCGCGTGATCACGTCAAGCGCATGCTGCCGTTGATCCGCCAGGTGCTGGCCGAGGCCGACTGCGTGGCCACCGAGATCGACGCCATCGCCTACACGGCAGGCCCTGGCCTGGTCGGGGCGCTGCTGGTGGGGGCTTCGTGCGCCCAGGCGCTGGCGTTTGCCTGGGGCATCCCGGCCCTGGGCGTGCACCACATGGAGGGCCACCTGCTGGCACCGATGCTCGAGGCGCAACCGCCGGAGTTTCCGTTCGTCGCCTTGCTGGTGTCGGGCGGCCATACGCAGTTGGTACGTGTGGATGGCATCGGCCAGTACGAACTGCTTGGCGAGTCCCTCGACGATGCGGCCGGCGAAGCGTTTGACAAGACGGCCAAGATGATGGGCCTGAACTATCCCGGTGGCCCGGAGATCGCGCGCCTGGCGCTGCAGGGCGTGCCGGGTCGGTTCGTGTTCCCGCGGCCGATGACCGATCGTCCGGGCCTGGATTTCAGCTTCAGCGGCCTGAAGACCTTTGCCCTGAACACCTGGCAGCAGTGCCAGCGTACCGGGGACGACACCGAGCAGACCCGTTGCGACATCGCTCTGGCGTTCCAGCAGGCGGTGGTGGAGACTTTGACCATCAAGTGCAAGCGCGCCCTCAAGCAGGCCGGGCTCAAGCGCCTGGTGATCGCAGGTGGGGTGAGTGCCAACAAGGCCCTGCGTGCCTCGCTGGAGGAGATGCTGGCCGGGCTCAAGGGCAATGTGTACTACGCGCGACCCGAGTTCTGCACCGACAACGGCGCGATGATCGCCTATGCCGGGTGCCAGCGTCTGGCGGCCGGGCAGCGGGAAACCCTGGCGATCAGCGTGCAGGCACGCTGGCCGATGGAGCAGTTGCAGGGGCTGTGAGCATGAGCGCCGCTCATGTGAACGCCTCAGAAATGCCGTTCGCGCCCGGCAAAAAGGTCGCGTAGATTGCCGCGATGGCGCCATACGATGAGCACGGTCAGCACGCTCATCGGCAGCAGCGCCTCGGGTTCGCGCCAGGCCAGCAGGGGCAGGGCCAGGGGCGTTGCGATCAAGGCGGCCAGCGAGCTGGTGCGGGTCAGGTAGAAGGTCAGCAGCCATGCGCTGATGGCCAGCAGGGCGGCCGGGGGGTAGAGCCCCAGCAGCACGCCGGCGGCAGTGGCCACGCCCTTGCCGCCGCGAAAGCGGAAGTACAGCGGAAACAGGTGGCCGACCACCGCGCACAGGCCTATCCAGGCCTGCTGCTGCTCGTTGAGGCCGACCAGGCTGGCGATGAGCACGGGCAACAGGCCCTTGCACAGGTCGCCAAGCAGGGTCAGGATCGCCAGCTTGCGGCCTGCCAGACGCAGCATGTTGGTGGCGCCGGCATTGCCTGAGCCGCAGGCACGCGGGTCGGGGCTGCCGCTCAGGCGGCTGAGAACGATGGCGAAGGACAGCGAGCCGAGCAGGTAGGCGAGCGACGCCAGTAACCAAAACATGCTAACTATTCCGGGCGAGGACGCCCTGATTCTAGCGGCGCAAGGCGCCCTTGTCGTGCTGTGGAGAGAAGTGCTTGGACAGAGTGTTCATCGAAGGGCTGGAAGTCGACACCGTGATCGGCGCCTATGACTGGGAACGCGGTATTCGCCAGTGCCTGCGCCTGGACCTGCGGTTCGCCTGGGACAATCGCCCGGCGGCGGCCGGCGACGACCTGAGCCTGGCCCTGGACTATGCCAGCGTCACGGCACGTATCCAGGCATTTGCCGAACAGGCCAGCTATGAGCTGGTCGAGACGTTCGCCGAACGCCTGGCCAAGGTGCTGATGGACGAGTTCCAGATTCCCTGGCTGCAACTGAAGCTGACCAAGCCTGGCGCCATCGCGGCGGCAAGCGGGGTGGGCGTGGAGATCGAGCGCGGATGTCTCTGACCCCGGTATACCTAGGCCTTGGCAGCAACATCGAGCGCGAGCGGCACCTCGGCGCCGGGCTCGATGCGCTGGCTGCGATGCTCAGGGACATGCGCTGCTCGACGGTGTTCGAAAGCCAGGCGGTGGGCATCAAGAGCGGGCCGTTTTTCAATCTGGTGGTCACCGGCCTGACCGACCTGCCATTGCTTGAACTGGACCGTCGCCTGAAGTTCATCGAGGCCGACAACGGCCGTTATGCTCCGGATCGCAAGGGGCTGCCGCTGGATATCGACGTGCTGATGTATGGTGACCTGCACGGCAGTTTCGACGGCCTGGTGTTGCCAAGGGCCGAAATTCTCAAGAATGCGTTCGTCTTGTGGCCATTGTCGTTGATCGCGCCGGAACTGGTGCACCCTGGAGCAGGCAAGAGCATGGCCCAGTTGTGGCAGCAGGCGCAGATCGACCAGGTGCTCGAACCGGTGCCATTCACCTGGAATGGCAAGGCGCTGCCGCTGGACTGACGGTCAGGGGCGGCAATCAGGAATCGCCGCCCTTGCCGGCCTATCGATTCAGGGTTTGGCGCTTTCCTTGTAGTCCTTGAGCGCACTCAGCCGCTCGCGCTTGATCGCCTCGCCCAGGCCCTGGCCGGTGAAGCCCTTCTCTACCAGTGGCTGCACCGCCACTGCCCGCGCGGCGTCTGCTGCGCCACGCAGGTAGGCGGCCTGTGGATAATCACGCTCCTCCAACCCCAGTCGCCCGCGCGCGTCCATCTCGCACGCGGCGATGAACTCTTCAAAGCGTTGCGGGCGCCGGTACACGTCGAAGCGCTGCAGCAACTCCAGCAAGGTCGATGCCTTCAGCTCCAGGGCCCGGTGGCCATGGGTATGGTACTCGCCCACCAGCAAGGCCAGTTCCTGGCAGTCGCGCGGTACCTTGAAGCGCTGGTTGACCGCCTTGATCGCCTTCAGCCCGCGGTGCTCATGGGCGATATGCCGCGGCCACTCCTCTTCGGGGGTCAGGCCTTTGCCCAGGTCATGCAGCAGGCAGGCCCAGCGTACCGTCAGCGGCTGGTTGTGACGGGCCGCCTGCTCCAGCACCGACAGGGTATGCACGCCGGTGTCGATTTCAGGATGATGCGCCGCAGGTTGCGGAACGCCGAACAGCACGTCGAGTTCGGGCATCAACTGCTTCAGCGCCCCGCAATCACGCAGCACCTGAATGAACACCTGGGGTTGCTCTTCCATCAGGGCGCGGGCGATTTCCTTCCAGCTGCGCTCGGCGGTAAGGGCCTGCAGTTCACCCGACTCGCTCAGCTCGCGCATCAGTGCGAGGGTTTCGGGGGCTACCTGGAAACCCAGCCCGGCATAGCGCGCGGCGAAACGCGCTACGCGCAGCACACGCAGGGGATCTTCGGCGAACGCGGGGGAAACGTGGCGTAAAATCCGGTCTTGGAGATCCTGCTGGCCCTTGTGCGGGTCGGTGATCCGGCCCTGTTCGTCCTCGGCCATTGCATTGATGGTCAGGTCGCGCCGCACCAGGTCTTCTTCCAGTGTGACCTCGGGGCTGGCATGGAAGGTGAAGCCGCCATAGCCGCGCCCGCTTTTGCGCTCCGTACGCGCCAGTGCATATTCTTCACCGCTGTGAGGGTGAAGGAAGACGGGGAAGTCGGCCCCCACCGGACGGTAGCCCTGGGCCTGCATCTGCTCGACCGTCGCACCCACCACCACCCAGTCGATATCGGTGACCGGCCTGCCCAGCAGGCGGTCGCGCACGGCACCACCGACTTTATAGATCTGCATGAAAAAACCTCCGTTGAGGCCACAGGATACCCTGTCTGGCCACAACGGAGGTTGGCGCGGGCGGCTACAGGTGGACGACAGCCAGGTCCAGCCGTCCGTAGTCACCTTCGCCGTGTTCGCCCTTTGGGGGGACGTGGTGGGTCTTCATCACCTGGTCGCCTTGCAGGGTCTCCAGATGGATGTCGAAGCCCCACAGGCGGTGCAGGTGCTTGAGCACCTCGTCGGTGGAGTCGCCCAGCGGTTTGCGGTCATGTTGCTGGTGACGCAGCGTCAGCGAGCGATCGCCACGCCGGTCTATACTCCAGATCTGCACGTTGGGTTCGCGGTTGCCCAGGTTGTATTGCGCGGCCAGGATCTCGCGGATGGTGCGGTAGCCTGCTTCGTCGTGGATGGCCGGTACCAGCAGGTCGTCCTTCTGGTCGTCGTCCAGGATGCTGAACAGCTTGAGGTCGCGAATCACCGTGGGCGACAGGTACTGCAGGATGAAGCTCTCGTCCTTGAAGCTGCTCATGGCGAACTTGATGGTCGACAGCCAGTCGCTGCCGGCAATCTCGGGGAACCACCGGCGGTCTTCCTCTGTGGGGTGCTCGCACATGCGCCGGATGTCGCGGTACATGGCAAAACCCAGGGCATAGGGGTTGATGCCGCTGTAATAGGGGCTGTCGAAGCCTGGCTGGAACACAACGCTGGTGTGCGACTGCAGAAACTCCATCATGAAGCCCTCGGTCACGAGGCCCTCGTCGTACAGGTCGTTCATCAGGGTGTAGTGCCAGAAGGTCGCCCAGCCTTCGTTCATCACCTGGGTCTGGCGTTGCGGGTAGAAGTACTGTGCGATCTTGCGCACGATGCGCACGATCTCGCGTTGCCAGGGTTCGAGCAGCGGGGCGTGCTTCTCGATGAAGTACAGGATGTTTTCCTGCGGTTCGGCCGGGAAGCGCGCATTGTCTTTCTCGTTGTACTTGTCGGTGCCCTTGGGAATGGTGCGCCACAGGTCGTTGATCTGCTTTTGCAGGTGTTCTTCGCGGTCTTTCTGGCGGCGACGCTCTTCTTCGGCGGAGATCGGGTAGGGCCGCTTGTAGCGGTCGACGCCGTAGTTCATCAGGGCATGGCAGGAGTCCAGCAGGTCTTCCACCGCGTCGATGCCGTGGCGCTCCTCGCACTGGGTGATGTACTGCTTGGCGAACACCAGGTAGTCGATGATCGAGCTGGCGTCGGTCCAGGTGCGGAACAGGTAGTTGCCCTTGAAGAAGCTGTTGTGCCCGTAGCACGCGTGCGCTACCACCAGCGCCTGCATGCAGATGGTGTTCTCCTCCATCAGGTAGGCGATGCAGGGGTCGGAATTGATCACGATTTCGTAGGCCAGGCCCATCTGGCCGCGACTGTACGATTTTTCTGTGCTCAGGAAATGCTTGCCGTATGACCAGTGGTGATAGCCCAGCGGCATGCCGACCGACGCATAGGCGTCCATCATCTGCTCGGCGGTAATCACCTCGATCTGGTTGGGGTAGGTGTCCAGGGCGTAGCGCTCGGCCAGGCGACTGATTTCGCGGTCGTAGGCCTGGATCAGCTCGAACGTCCACTCGGACCCGGTGGAAAGGGGTTGGCGCTTCTGCTCTCTGGCGGTCATGTGGCTAACCTGCGCTGGAAGAGTTCACGGAAGACCGGGTAGATATCGCCGGCCGACACCAGCTGCTGCTGGGCGAAGGTATCGGCGAAGGCTTCGCCGATGCGTTCGTATTCGAACCACAAGGCCTGGTGCTCGCGAGGGGTGATCTCGACATAAGTGTAGTACTGCACGAACGGCATGATCTGCTTGGTGAGGATCTCGCGGCAGATGGGCGAGTCGTCGTTCCAGTTGTCACCGTCCGAAGCCTGGGCCGCGTAGATGTTCCATTCGCTGGCCTGATAGCGCTCGGCCATGATTTCCTGCATCAGTTTCAGGGCGCTGGAGACGATGGTGCCGCCCGTCTCGCGGGAATAGAAGAACTCTTCCTCATCCACTTCGCGCGCGCTGGTGTGATGGCGGATGAACACCACCTCGATCTTGTCGTAGTTTCGCTTCAGGAACAGGTACAGCAGGATGAAGAAGCGCTTGGCGATGTCCTTGGTGGCCTGGGTCATGGAGCCGGACACGTCCATCAGACAGAACATCACGGCCTTGGAACTGGGGTTGGGCTGCTTGACCAGCAGGTTGTACTTGAGGTCGAAGGTGTCGAGAAAGGGTACGCGGTGGATACGTGCACTCAGACGTTCTATTTCCCCTTCGATTTCCTGGATATCGCCGAAGTTGTCCGGCTCTTCGCGCTTCAGGCGTGCCAGCTCTTCCTGGACGGCGCGCAGTTTGGCGCGGCTGCTGCCCGACAGCGCAATGCGCCGCGCATGGGCTGAGCGCAGGGTGCGGATGATATTGATGCGCGACGGGTTGCCCTCGTTGCTGATGCCCGCGCGCACGGTCTTGAAGGTGTCGGTGCCGGTCAGGTGACGCTTGACCAGGTTGGGCAGCTCGAGGTCTTCGAACATGAACTCGAGGAATTCTTCCTGGGTGATCTGGAAGACGAACTCGTCCATGCCTTCGCCGGAATTGCCGGCCTTGCCCTTGCCGCCGCCTCCACCGCCGCCCTGCGGGCGCGCGATATGCTCGCCGGCGGTGAACTCCTTGTTGCCCGGGTGTACGACGGTCTGCTTGCCGCCGCGTCCATGGTGCAGTACCGGTTCGTCGATATCCCGGCCAGGAATGCTGATCTGTTCGCCATGCTCCATGTCGGTGATGGAGCGACGGCTCACGGCCTCTTCGACGGCCTTCTTGATGT
The DNA here is from genome assembly GCF_017848315.1 of Pseudomonas palmensis. Lineage (GTDB taxonomy): Bacteria > Pseudomonadota > Gammaproteobacteria > Pseudomonadales > Pseudomonadaceae > Aquipseudomonas > Aquipseudomonas palmensis. The sequence goes on along the minus strand of NZ_JAFKEC010000014.1, from coordinate 40,468 downwards.
GGTCACGGTAACGCCGCAGAAAGCGCTGGCGGTTGACCGTGCTCTTGTTCTTGCCGTTCAGGCGTCGGTCGATCACATAGCTCATAGGCCCCTCCGGGAGTAGGCAGTAGCTGCAAGCTTCTAGCTTCAAGATGGGCAGCGCTGTCGCTGCAGGCCCGGCGCGTACTCCGGGCTTGCCGCTGACAGCCTGACGCTTGCCGCTTATTGCGACTTCCTGACCCGCAGGTACCATTCCGAGAGCAGCCGGACCTGTTTGTCCGTGTAGCCGCGTTCGACCATTCGCGTAACGAAGTCGTTGTGCTTCTGCTGGTCCTCCTTGCTCGCCTTGGCGTTGAAGCTGATGACCGGCAGCAGGTCTTCGGTGTTGGAGAACATTTTCTTCTCGATCACCACCCGCAGTTTTTCGTAGCTCAGCCAGGTCGGGTTCTTGCCGTTGTTGTTGGCCCGGGCGCGCAGCACGAAGTTGACGATCTCGTTGCGGAAATCCTTCGGATTGCTGATGCCAGCCGGTTTCTCGATCTTCTCCAGCTCCTCGTTGAGGGCGATGCGGTTGAGGATCTCGCCGGTTTCGGGGTCGCGGTACTCCTGGTCCTGAATCCAGAAGTCGGCGTACAGCACATAACGGTCGAAGATGTTCTGCCCGTATTCGCTGTAGGACTCCAGGTAGGCGGTCTGGATTTCCTTGCCGATGAACTCGATGTAGCGCGGTGCCAGGTATTCCTTGAGGTAGCGCAGGTAGCGCTCGCGCACCTCGGCCGGGAACTGTTCCTGTTCGATCTGCTGCTCCAGCACGTACAGCAGGTGCACCGGGTTGGCCGCGATTTCATGGGGGTCGAAGTTGAACACTTTGGACAGGATCTTGAAGGCGAAGCGGGTCGACAGGCCGTTCATGCCTTCGTCGACACCGGCCGAGTCGCGGTACTCCTGGATCGACTTGGCCTTGGGATCGGTGTCCTTGAGGTTCTCGCCGTCATACACGCGCATCTTGGAGTAGATGTTCGAGTTCTCCGGCTCCTTGAGGCGCGACAGCACCGTGAACTGGGCCAGCATCTTCAGGGTGTCGGGTGCGCAGTGGGCCTTGGCCAGGGAGCTGTTGAACAGCAGCTTGTCGTAGATCTTGATCTCGTCGCTCACGCGCAGGCAGTACGGCACCTTGACGATGTAGATCCGGTCGATGAACGCCTCGTTGTTCTTGTTGTTGCGAAAGCTGTGCCATTCCGATTCGTTGGAGTGGGCCAGCAGAATCCCGGAGTAGGGGATGGCGCCGAGGCCCTCGGTGCTGTTGTAGTTGCCCTCCTGGGTGGCGGTGAGCAGCGGGTGCAGGACCTTGATTGGTGCCTTGAACATCTCGACGAATTCCATCAGGCCCTGGTTGGCCCGGCACAGTGCGCCCGAATAGCTGTAGGCGTCGGCGTCGTTCTGCGGGAATTCCTCGAGCTTGCGGATATCGACCTTGCCCACCAGCGCCGAGATGTCCTGGTTGTTCTCGTCGCCCGGCTCGGTCTTGGCCACGGCGATCTGGTTGAGGATCGAGGGGTAGAGCTTGACCACCTTGAACTGGCTGATGTCGCCGCCGAACTCGGCCAGGCGCTTGGTCGCCCAGGGCGACATGATGGTGTTCAGGTAGCGGCGCGGGATGCCGAAGTCTTCTTCGAGGATGGCGCCGTCCTCGGTGGCGTTGAACAGCCCCAGCGGGGACTCGAACACCGGCGAACCCTTGATGGCGTAGAAGGGCACCTTTTCCATCAGTTGCTTGAGTTTTTCAGCCAGGGACGACTTGCCGCCACCCACCGGGCCGAGCAGGTAGAGGATCTGTTTCTTTTCCTCCAGGCCCTGTGCGGCATGGCGGAAGTAGGAAACGATCTGGTCGATGCATTCTTCCATGCCATGGAAGTCTTCGAAGGCGGGGTAGCGCCGGATCACCTTGTTGGAGAAGATCCGCGACAGCCGCGAGTTGTTCGACGTGTCGACCAGTTCCGGCTCACCAATAGCCATCAACAGGCGTTCGGCCGCCGACGCATAGGCACTACGGTCCTGCTTGCAGAGCTCAAGATACTCCTGCAGCGAGAGCTCTTCCTGACGGGTGGACTCGAAACGTTGTTGGAAGTGGCTAAAAATACTCATGACGTCACCTCGCTCGATACGTGGAGCCGACGTCGGATCGATCAGTTGATGCTGGCATGCAGACGGCACTGCCGCCTGCTGTATACCCCCCAGAACACCCTTGGAACCTTACCGATGACCCGCACGCCGGTGTACCGGCTCTCCCCTTTTTGGATGGCCTGGGCTTAAGGATAGTTGGTAATCGGCGAGGTCAAGGGCGGTTGGGCGATTAGTTCGCCACGACCGTTCGTCTGGTCTGGCGCGAGCCCGCGCAGGGCGCGGGCTGCAGGCCAACAAAAAAATTATTCGGCGGAGCCCTGGGCGGTTTCTGCCGGGAAGGTGGCGCGCCACAGCTCGAAGCCGCCGTCGAGGCTGTAGACGTCGGAAAAACCCTGGCTGACCAGATACGCGGCCGCGCTCTGGCTGGAGTTGCCGTGGTAGCAGACCACCACGGTAGGGGCGTCGAGGTCGGCGCCGCGGATGAAATCGGCGACCGACTGGTTGTCCAGGTGGCGGGCGCCGGTGATGTGGCCGTTGGCAAAGGTGGGCTGGTCGCGGATATCGACCACCACGGCGCCTTGCGCACGCAGCGCCTGAGCCTGCTCTGGAGGGATACGTTTGAATTCGCTCATGGGCGGGTCCTTCAGGATTGATCGGCTATTCTAGCCGGTTGCACGGGGCTGGCCAGCGGGCGTACGGTGCCTTCTTCGGTGCACTCGCAGCGGTGGTACTGGCCGGTATCGACATTGAACAGGGTCATCGCACCGCCCCACACGCAGCCGGTATCCAGTGCGTACACGCCTGGCTCGGTGCAGCGGCCCTCGAGGGCTGCCCAGTGTCCAAAGATGATCTTCACGTGACGCGAGCGACGGCCCTTGTGGGCGAACCACGGTTTGTAGCCGGGTGGGGCGGTGTCGGCGCCTTCCTTGCCCTTGAGGTCCAGTTTGCCCTCGGCGGTGCAGAAGCGCATGCGGGTGAAATAATTGGTGATGACCCGCAGGCGTTCGACCCCGCCCAGGTTCTTGCTCCACTTGTTCGGCTCGTTGCCGTACATGCCGTCCAGATAGAGCTTGAGCCGATTGTCATCGCGTAGCACTTCTTCGACCTCGCCAGCCAGCTCCAGCGCCTTGCCCAGGGTCCACTGCGGTGGAATGCCGGCATGCACCATCGCCACGCCGCGCTGCTCGTCGTAATGCAGCAGCTTTTGCCGGCGCAGCCAGTCGAGCAGTTCGTCGGCATCCGGGGCATCGAGAATCTCGCGCAGGGTGTCGCTTTTCTTCAGGCGCTCGATGTTGTGCCAGGCGGCCAGCAGGTGCAGGTCGTGGTTGCCCAGCACGCACACCAGCGAGTCGCGCATGGCGTACAGATAGCGCAGGGTTTCCAGCGACTCGGGGCCGCGGTTGACCAGGTCGCCGACCAGCCACAGGCGGTCGACCGACGGGTTGAAGTTGACCCGCTCGAGCAGGCATTTGAGCGGTTGCAGGCAGCCCTGGAGATCGCCGACGGCATACACCGCCATCAGTGCAGCGACCCGGGTACGGCCAGGCGGAACGCCTTGATCGGGGCCTCGAAACGGATGCCATCCTCGGCGAACATCTGATAGCTGCCTTCCATGGTGCCCACCTGGGTGCTGAGCACGGCACCACTGCTGTAGGTGTGGCTCTGGCCAGGCTCGATCAGCGGCTGCTGACCGATCACCCCGGCGCCCTTGACCTCTTCCACCTGGCCATCGCCATTGGTGATGAGCCAGTGACGCGACATCAGCTTGGCGGCCACCGAACCGTTGTTGTGCACGGTAATGGTGTAGGCAAACGCAAAGCGGTCGTTTTCGGGATCGGAATGTTCTTTGAGGAAGCGGGTAACGACGTCGACGTCGACCTGATAGCGGGGATCGGACATTCAAGAGGGCCTTGGCAACAGACGCGAATACGGCAATGGCATCAGTCTAGGCTATCGGCGGGGTTGCCGGCCAGTCATGCGGGCATGACCGGCCGTTATCAGGTGTTACTGCGGCTGTTCGGCCAGCTTGTCGGCCAGGCGCACGAAGGCGGCCAGGTCCAGTTGCTCGGGGCGCAGGCTGCCATCGACACCGGCGGCGGCGATCTCGTCGCTGCTGAGCAGGGCCTTCAAGGTGTTGCGCAGTGTCTTGCGGCGCTGGTTGAACGCTTCGCGCACGATGCGCTCGAGCAGGCGATGATCCTTTGCCGGGTGCGGCAGGGTGGTGTGGGGTACCAGGCGCACGATGGCCGAATCGACCTTGGGCGGTGGGTTGAACGCCCCCGGGCCGACGTTGAACAGGTGTTCCACGCGGCAGTGGTACTGCACCATGATCGACAGGCGGCCCCAGTCGCCACCGCCCGGGCCGGCGGCCAGGCGCTCGACCACTTCCTTCTGCAGCATGAAGTGCATGTCGCGGATCAGCTCGGCGTTGGCCAGCAGGTGAAAGATCAGTGGGGTGGAGATGTTGTACGGCAGGTTGCCGACCACCCGCAGGCTGCGCGGGGCGGCGCCCAGGCTGGTGAAGTCGAACTTGAGCGCATCGCCCTGGTGCAGGCGGAAGTTGTCACGGCCGGCGAACTGCTGGTTGAGGATCGGTACCAGGTCCTTGTCCAGTTCCACTACATCCAGCTGGCCGCCGCTGTTGAGCAGGCCCTGGGTCAGGGCGCCCTGGCCCGGACCGATTTCCAGCAGGCGCTCGCCTGCCTTGGCGCTGATCGAGCGCAGGATGCGATCGATGACGCCGGCGTCGTGCAGAAAGTTCTGGCCGAAGCGCTTGCGCGCCTTGTGTTGGTATTGCTCGGTCATAAATGGGTCTCGGCCATCTGGTAGGCGGTTTCCAGTGCTACCTGCAGGCTGCCGGTGTCGATCCTGCCGGTGCCGGCAAGGTCCAGGGCGGTGCCGTGGTCCACCGATGTGCGAATGATCGGCAGGCCCAGGGTAACGTTCAAGGCGGCGCCGAAGCCCTTGTACTTGAGCACCGGCAGGCCCTGGTCGTGGTACATCGCCAGCACTGCGTCGCAGTGCTCCAGATATTTGGGGGTAAACAGGGTGTCGGCAGGCAACGGGCCGCGCAGGTCCATGCCTTCGCTGCGCAGGTGCGCCAATGTCGGTTCGATGATGTCTATTTCTTCGCTGCCCAGGTGGCCGCCTTCACCCGCATGCGGGTTGAGCCCGCACACCAGGATGCGTGGCTGGGCGATGCCGAACTTGCTCTGCAGGTCGGCATGCAGGATCCGCGTGACCCGCTCCAGGCGTTCGGCGGTGATGGCGTCGGCCACTGCGCGCAGCGGCAGGTGCGTGGTCACCAGGGCCACGCGCAGCCCGCGGGTGGCAAGCATCATCACCACTTGCGTGGTGTGGGTCAGCTCGGCGAGGAATTCGGTATGCCCGGAAAACGCAATGCCGCTTTCGTTGATCACGCCCTTGTGCACGGGCGCGGTGATCATCCCGGCAAAGTGCCCGTCAAGGCAGCCCTGGCCCGCACGGGTCAGGGTTTGCAGTACGAAGGCGGCGTTGCGTTTGTCCAGCTGCCCGGCGACTACCCGGCTTGCCAGCGGCGTGTCCCACACGTACAGGCTGCCCGCAGGGGCAGGCGCATCCGGGAAGGCGGCGGGGCTGACAGGCAGCAGCGTGACGGCCACGCCCAGTTGCGCGGCCCGCTCGACGAGCAGATCACGACTGGTAATGGCGATCAGGGGGTGGGGCTGGGCGTGCTCGGCGAGCAGCAGGCACAGGTCAGGTCCTATGCCGGCCGGCTCGCCGGGTGTCAGGGCGAAGCGCTGGTGTTTCACTGGGCTGCCTGGTCGGCGCCAGGAAGCTTGATTTCAACATAGGCTTCGTCGCGGATCTGACGCAGCCAGCTTTGCAGCTCTTCGTCGTACTTGCGGTTGCGCAGCACGTTCATGGCTTGCTGCTCGCGTGCCTGTTCGGTGCTGTCGGTGGAGCGACGGCCCAGGACTTCCAGTACGTGCCAGCCGTATTGGGTCTGGAACGGCTTGGACAGCTGACCCTGAGGGGTGCTGGCCATGACTTCGCGGAACTCGGGTACCAGTGCGTTCGGATCGACCCAGTTGAGGTCGCCGCCATTGAGCGCTGAACCCGGATCTTCGGAGAAGCTCTTCGCCAGCTCGGCGAAATCTTCGCCGGCGCTGATGCGTTCATAGAGCTTTTCCGCCAGTTGCTGGGTGGCGGCTTCGCTGCGCACTTCGCTTGGCTTGATCAGGATGTGGCGAACATGCACTTCGTCGCGCAGCTGTGTCTGGCCGCCGCGCTTTTCCTGCAGCTTCAGGATGATGAAGCCACCCGGTGTGCGTACAGGCTCGGTCACGTCACCCACAGCCATGGTGCTGAGCAGGCGATCGAAAGGAGGTGGCAGCTGGGCGGCCTTGCGCCAGCCCATCTCGCCACCTTCCAGTGCGTTCTCGCTGGCCGAACGGGCAGTCGCCAGCTGGGCGAAGTCGGCGCCTTGCTTGAGCTGCTGGTAGATCGCGGCCGCTTGCTGGCCAGCCGCCTGGATAGCCGCCGAGTTGGCGCTTTCCGGGGTCGGGATCAGGATGTTGGCCAGGCGGAACTCTTCGGACAACTGCATCTTGCCCAGGTCCGAGGCGAGGAAGTTCTTCACTTCCTGTTCCGAAACCTGGATGCGTTCGGCTACCCGGCGCTGGCGCACGCGGCTGATGATCATCTCGCGACGGACCTGCTCGCGTGCGTCATCGAACGACAGGCCGTCATGGGCCAGGGCCGCACGGAACTGGCTCATGTTCATGCCGTTGCGCTGGGCAATGGTGTCCATGGCCTGGTTGAGTTCTTCGTCGGTGATGCGGATGCCGGAACGATCGCCAATCTGCAGTTGCAGGTTTTCCACGATCAGGCGCTCCAGCACCTGCTGGTCGAGCACGCCGGGCGGAGGTGTGGCGCCGCCGCGCTTAGCGATGGTCTGTTCGACCTCGCGCACGCGCTGGTCCAGCTGGCTTTGCATGACCACGTCGTTGTCGACGATGGCCACCACCTTGTCCAGGGTCTGCACCGCGGCGTGCGCGGTGCTGCTCAGTAATACAGCGCCCAGCATCAGCGGGCGCAGACAGTCAATAAGCTTGGTCTTCACGTGCACGGTAACCTTGAATGCCTTCGTCGAGGAAAGTTTCGACCTTTTTACCCACTACACCACCGAGGCCTTTCAGCACGATCTGCAGGAAGATCCCATGGTCGCCTTTTTCGTTGGAGGGTGCGTCCTGACTGAACTCGTCGTAGTCGACCCAGTAACGGTTGATCAGGCGCAGCTTCCAGCAGCAGTTGTCATATTCGAAACCGCCCATGGCTTCCAGGGTGCGGTTGCGGTTGTAGTCGTGCTGCCAGCGGGCGATTGCGGTCCACTGCGGAACGATCGGCCACATGACGGAGAAGTCATGCTGCTGGATCTTGTAGTAGTCCTTGACGTAGCCCGGTTGGCCTGGGGTGCCGTAGTCGCCACCACCCACCTGCCATTGGCCGGTGCTCTGGTTGTAACGCACTATGTCGTTACGATAGCGATAACCCAGGTTGACGATCTTGTTGACATTGTCTTCCGGCTGGTAGTGGAACATGGTGCTGCCGGAGCGTGTGCTGTGGCTGTCCGGGTCCCAGTTGAAGTCGGATCTCAAGCTCCAGTCCCGGTTAAAGCGATACTCGTGTTCCAGCGCGTAGGGCGAAACATTGGCTTGCGCGTCATCACGGTTTTTATAGTAGATGCCAGGCAACTGAACCTTGCGGTCCTTGAAGTACATAGCTTGACCAATGCTGAAGCGCATACGTTCAAAGCCGTTTTCTTCAATCCAGCGGTTTGTTACGCCCAGCGACAACTTGTTCTCGTCGCCGATGCGGTCTGAACCACTGAAGCGATTGTCACGGAACAGGGATGAGTAGCTGAACGTGCTTTCGCTGGTATCAAATACCGGGATGTCGTTCTGATCCCTGTATGGCACGTTCAGGTAGAACAGACGTGGTTCCAGAGACTGACGGTAGTTGTTGCCGAACCACTGGGTATCACGGTCGAAATACAGGCCGCTGTCGACACTGAAGATCGGTACGTTACGACTTTGTGAGCTGCTGAACGACTCTCGAGTGTTCGAGTTCAAGTTCTGGTTACTAGCCAGAAAGTCTTTGCCTTGCTGGTCTAGATCAAGGTCGTACCGGGTGTAGGCATACTTAACGGACGGCTTGATAAAGCCATAACTCCATTCCATCGGAAGGCTGACCTCAGGTACGGCGTTGATTCGATTGCCGTTGGAGCGAGCCAAGCCCCTGACTCGTTCGTCATAACGAAGTTCTGGGTTACCATTTTTATCAATGAAATTGCCGTTACGTAGATCACGCTCGAAGCGTACGAACTCTGTCTTGTAGGCGAAGTCCAGGCCACCAGGGTTGTACGGCAGCTTGCCGTTGAACGTAACCTGCGGCAGGCGCCCGTAAGGAGTGATCTTGCTGATGGTCGCCAGCTTGTAGTCCTGCACATTCAACCGCGCAGTGTAATCGTCGCCTCGATAGGTCAACGCACCTTGCTGGTTGATGTAGTCCTGGCTCTGTACGCCGATCTGATCCGATTCCAGATCCTGGAAATAGTACGGATCGCTGATGTCGGTGTAATCGACTTCGGTCATCAGGCGCTCGTCCAGGCCACCCTTATGCTGCCAGTTGATCAGCCAGCGTTTTTCCTTGTAGTCGGACTGACGCTTGCGCTCGTCCTCCTCGTCATTCAGCCACGCACCACCGAACTGCCCTTCGCTGGACTTGGTCAGGTAGCGGAACTCGCCTTCCATCAACAGGCCGCGCTTGGCCATGTAGCGTGGATACAAGGTGGCGTCGTAGTTCGGTGCCAGGTTGAAGTAGTACGGCGTGACCAGCATGAAGCCGGTGTCGCTGCTGGTACTGAACGATGGCGGCAGGAAGCCGGACTGGCGACGGTCATCGATCGGGAAGTAGATGTACGGGGTGTAGAACACCGGTACATCCTTGACCCGCAGGGTGACGTTGGTCGCGGTACCGAAGCCGGTGGCCGGGTTCAGTGTGATGTTGTTGCCCTTGAGCTGCCAGGCGTTGCTGTTCGGCTCGCAGGTGGTGTAGGTACCGTCCTTGAGGCGAATGATCGCGTTTTCGGCACGCTTGGCGTACAGCGCGTTACCGCGGATACGCGACTTGTGCATCACGTACTCGGCGTTGTCGACCTTGGCTTCACCGGTGTCAAGCTGGATGTCGGCGTGATCGCCAACCACCAGCGAACCGTTGTCGCGGATCTTGACGTTGCCGCTCAGTTCGCCACGGTTCTCGGCCTGATACAGATTGGCCTCGTCGGCCTCGACCTGCATGCTGCCCTGGCGCATCACCACGTCACCGGCGAGGGTGGCGATCTGCTGCTCCTGCTGGTAGCGCGATACCTTGGCACCGATGAAGGTCGGCGCCTCGTCCTTGGGCGTGGTGTCATCCATGCCCGGACGGGTTGGCTCGATGTAGGCACCGGAGCAATACGGGCCGGCTTCGGCGAGCTGGGCAGGGGTCAGCTGATCGCGTGGTACCCAGTCCAGATGGCTGTAGTCGGCGCTGCGTGCCTTCAGGCCGCGCCCCTTGGTTTCGGTGACGAGTGCTGGGCCCTTGCCCGCCGCTTCGGCACTGCCGTCGGCGCTCTGGGCAGGCGTTTCGCCGGTCGAGCTGACCGCCGCACCGTCATGCACAGGGCGTGGTGGCAGGTTCGCGGTGCTGGTCTTGGGCTTGCAGTCCCAACCTCCGGCAGCGGAAACTTGGCAGTCGAACTGCTCGGCAGCCACCACGTACGACGTGGCCAGGGGTTGCATCGCCAGCAGACCGCCGGTGACGAGCAACGGGAATTTTTTACGAAACGCGGGGGATTTCAATGCCATCTTATTAGTCCGGGCTTCCTGCGTGCCATCTGCCCGCGTGTGGGGCCGCACGCCTCTCGATGGTCTGAAAAAGATGCTGGATAATAAAGCATGACCCGCTTGACGGCTAGGGCCGTCGGAGACCCATGTAATGCCCGAACATGATGTACGCCTGCAACACCTGAATGTATGGCTGGCCGAACAGCTGGCAAATCTTTTCCATAAACAGGGCTGGGGTCCGGTTCCAGCGGGCTGCCTGACCGCTGCCAGCAGCGACGCGAGCTTTCGCCGCTACTTCCGCTGGGCCGCCGAAGGACGCAGTTTTATTGTGATGGATGCCCCGCCGCCGCAGGAAAACTGCCGGCCTTTTGTGGAAATTGCTCATTTATTGGCCAGCGCCGAGGTCAATGTGCCGCAAATTCACGCTCAGGATCTCGAGCGCGGCTTCCTGCTGCTGAGTGATCTGGGCAACCACACCTACCTCGATGTGATCACCAGCGACAACGCCGATGGCCTGTTCGACGATGCCATCCAGGCGCTGCTGGCCTTCCAGCAACTGCCGATGCAGGCGCCGTTGCCCAGTTATGACGTGGCCCTGCTGCGCCGCGAGCTGGAGCTGTTCCCAGAGTGGTACGTGGGCCGTGAACTGGGCCTGCAGATGAATAATGAGCAGCAGGCGGCCTGGCAACGCATCAGCACCCTGCTGATCGACAGCGCCCTGGCCCAGCCCAAGGTGCTGGTGCACCGTGACTATATGCCGCGCAACCTGATGCAGAGTGTGCCCAACCCGGGCGTGCTGGATTTCCAGGATGCGGTGTACGGCCCGGTGACCTACGACATCACCTGTCTGTTCAAGGATGCCTTCCTCAGTTGGCCGCAGGCACGGGTGGAGGGCTGGCTCAAGGACTACTGGCAGCGGGCGCAGGCTCTGGGCGTTCCGGTGCAGGCCGATTTCGAGGACTTCCAGCGTGCCAGCGACCTGATGGGCGTGCAGCGCCACCTCAAGGTGATCGGCATCTTCGCGCGCATCTGCCACCGTGACGGCAAGCCGCGCTACCTGGCCGATGTGCCGCGGTTCTTTGCTTATATAGATGAAGTGATCGCCCGCCGCCCTGAGCTGGCCGAGCTGGATGAACTGATCGACAGCCTGCAGGCCGCAGGCGGGGCGCGCGCATGAAGGCGATGATTCTGGCCGCAGGCAAGGGCGAGCGCATGCGCCCGCTGACCCTGCATACACCCAAGCCGCTGGTGCCGGTGGCCGGCGTGCCGTTGATCGAGTATCACCTGCGCGCCCTGGCGAGGGCGGGCTTCACCGAGGTGGTGATCAATCATGCCTGGCTGGGACAGCAGATCGAAGAGCACCTGGGCGATGGCGCGCAACTGGGCCTGAGCATCCGCTATTCCGCCGAAGGCGAACCACTGGAAACCGGTGGCGGGATCTACAAGGCGCTGCCGCTGCTTGGCGACGCGCCTTTTGCGCTGATCAACGGCGACATCTGGACCGAGTACGACTTCAGTCGCCTGCCTGCGTCGCTGTCCGGGCTGGCGCACTTGGTGCTGGTGGACAACCCGGGCCATCACGGCAAAGGTGACTTCCGCCTGCAGGCCGGGCAGGTCAAGGATGCCGACGCGGTTTCGCCGACCTTGACCTACAGCGGGATCGCCGTGCTGCACCCGGAACTGTTCGACGGTTGCCAGGCCGGCGCCTTCAAGCTGGCACCGCTGTTTCGCCAGGCGATGGCCAAGGGCCTGGTCAGTGGGGAGCATTTCACTGGCCAGTGGGTGGATGTCGGTACCCTCGAACGCCTTGCCGAAGTCGAGCGCCTGCTCGCCGAGCGCCGCTGACATGTTGTGGCCGAGCACAGTGATTGGTGCCGGAGCGGGTTTTGCCATCGCCAGCATTCCAGGGGCGTTGCTGGGGGCATTGCTCGGTCAGGCGATGGACCGCCGTCTGCAACTGCACAGTTGGGCGCACCTGCGCGAGCGTCTGGGCGGGCGCGCGGTGCTGCGCGACGACGAAGTGCTGTTCGTGCTGCTTGGGCGCCTGGCCAAGAGTGAAGGGCGGGTGGTCGACGGACATATCCAGCAGGCGCGTCAGGAAATGCAGCGCCTGGAGATGAGCGAACCGGCACGTCTGCGCGCGATTGCCGCATTCAACCGGGGCAAGAGCGGCAGCGAGCGCCTGCACCCGCACCTGCGTCGCCTCAAGCAGCAACCCCATGCTGCCGAAGGCTTGCTGCGTGCCTGCTGGCGCATGGTCTGGGCCGATGGCCGGGTAGGGCGTCACGAGCGCGAACTGCTGATGCAGTGGGGGCAGCAGTTGGGTTGGTCGACGACCCGGGTGCAGGCACTGGCCAGCGACTACGAGCCGCACCGGGCGGCCCTGGGCAATCAGGGCATCAGCTATCCCGAGGCCCTGCGCTTGCTGGGGGTGTTACCCGAGACCGAGCCTGTACAGGTCAAGCAGGCCTACCGGCGCCTGCTCAGCCGGCATCATCCGGACAAACTGGTGGGTAGCGGCGCGAGCCCGGCGCAGGTGCGCGACGCCACCGAGCGTACCCGTGACCTGCATCAGGCCTACGCGGTGGTACGCAAGCGGCGCGGCTTCTAGTCGACCGCTTGCGGGCTCAGCCAGCCGCGAATGCGGCGGAACAGTTGCTCCTGCTCGGCAGCCTGGTTGCCGGGCATGGCCGTCAGGGCGACCTGGTGGTAGCTGCTGTCCTTGAGTCGCTTGCTGGCCTGCAGGCGGTTCACGGCCGCCTGCCTGGCGCCGGCCTGGTTGGCATAGTAGAAGTCGGCGATCGGCAGCTTGAGCGTGGCGGCCAGGCTGTCGAGGCTGTGTTCGACGCGGGCCGGGTTCTGCGCAGCGACCATCACCAGCTTTTGCACCTGCGGCGGTTGCCGTTCGCTGATGTAACGGGCTGACCAATAGGCACCGCTGCCGCTGCCCAGCAGCACCACACTGCGTGCGTTCTGCTGCTGTGCGTAGGCGACGGCGGCATCCAGGCGGGCGAAGATACGCTCGGCGTCGGCCTTTTCACTGGCCGCCGGATCGGTACTGGCGGGCGCTTCGGCGCTTTCGCTGTTTTCGGTTTCTGCTGCGGTGGCCTGGGCGATGTTGGCATTGGCATCGGCCGGCGTGGCCTTGGCCGGTGCGCCCTTCACGTCCTTGTCCGGTTGCGGGGGCGGTGCTGGGGTTTCCTTGCGGGCCACCGGGCTCTCGGCCAGCAGATCCGGCAGGCTCAGGCTCAGACTGGCCCATTTTGCATCGGGGAACTTGCGCCGCAGGGGGCCGACGGTGCGTGGCCAGTCGGCGCTCTCGCCGGCACCCGGGACGATGATCACCACGCCTTCGGGTGCCGGGGTGTTGGCAGGTTTCCACAGGGCCAGGAAGCTGTCGCTGCCGGCCTGCAGGGTTTGCTGCTCGTCCTTGGGCACTTGCCGCTCCAGGGCCTGGGCGTCTTCCTGGCTGCGCTCGGGCAGCGCCTGGCGGGTGGCCGGGGCGGCATCGGCGTCGGCGGCCGGCGTTTCCTGCGCCAGAACTTGTGCGGTACAAGGTAGTATCAAGGACAGGCATAGCGCCGAAAGCGCCGTGCGTTTGAGTACGAACATTGATCGATCCAGGCCAGAGTGATACCGGCAGCCTAATGGTATTTGTCGACGACGGCCATGTTCGATGGCGGTCCCTTCATTGACGAGATTCAAGATGATGCGTTTGCGCTGCCTGTTGTTTATCGGCTGCTTGTGCTGGCCCTTTATGGCGAACGCGGAGCAGGCATCCGTACCGGCTGCGGTACGCCTGGACCCGGCGCAACAGCAATGGCTCGACCAGCACCGCAGCTTGCGGGTGGGCCTGGTGTTGCAGGCTCCGTTCGCGCAGTTCGACCGGCGCCTGCAGCAGCTGTCAGGTGTCAACGTCGAGCTGATGAACTGGCTGGGCAGGGCATTGGACCTGGACCTGACGTGGCGCAACTTCCCCGACCAGGCCGCGCTCGAACATGCCCTGGCCGGCGGCGAGATCGACCTGGCGCCAGGGCTGACCCAGACCCCGGCCAGCCTGCGTCGCTGGTTGTTCAGCGACCCCTACATGCGCGTACCGCAGTTGATCGTGGGCCCGCGCAACGGCTCGATGGCAGTGGACCTGGAGCGGCTCGCCGAAAACGAGCGGGTGGCAGTGCGCATGCCCAGTTCACTGGCCGACTATCTGCGCGCGACCTATTCCAACCTGAATCTTCAAGGCGTGCCGGCCGAGCGCCAGGCCTTGCAGCTGTTGCTCAGCGAGCAGGTGCGCTACGCGGTGCTGGATGAAGCGCAGTTGAGCCGGTTGTCGCGCGAGAACGAATTCAGCGATCTGGTGGTGGTGGGCGACATCGGTTTGCCGCAGTTGCTGCGGGTGGGCTCGCGGCGTGACTGGCCGATACTGGCCGACATCATCGAGGTCGGCCTGCAGGCCATCCCGGCCAAGGACCTGGAGCAGTTGCACAACCGCTGGCTGCAACCCCGCTACCCGCGCCTGAGCGAGTCACCGGGGTTCTGGCAGAACCTGGCGTTGCTGTTCGCGGCGCTGTTCTTCAGTTGCGTCTTCATCGTGATCTGGCAGCGGCGCCAGCAACAGCAGTTGGAGCTGAACCTGCTGGCTGCGCGGGAAAACATCGCCAAGCGCCTGGCCCGCGAAGAGGCGCTGCGCCTGAGCCAGTTCTCCCTCGACCAGAGCACCGTGGGCATCCTGTGGGTGCATTGGGACAGCCATGTGCGCTACGCCAACCGCGCGGTCGAAAGCATGCTCGGCTATACCTCTGGGGCGCTGAACGATCGCCCGCTGATCGATATCGAGCCCAACCTGCACATGGACCGCTGGCTGGACCTGTGGAAGCGTGCAAGGGCCAGCGACGAGGCGGCGCAGCGCTTCGAGACCCAGTGCCTGCGCGCCGATGGCAGCCTGGTACCGGTGGATGTGTCGTTGAGCTTCTTGCGCTTTCGCGATGCCGAATACCTGGTGGTGTTCATCAATGACGTCACCGAGCGCCGCCGTGCCCTGGCGGCGCTGCGCGAGAGCGAGGCGCGGCTCAAGGGCATTGCCGGCAACGTGCCGGGGCTGGTGTTCCGGCTGGAACGCAACCCGGCGATCGGCGACCTGGAGTTCCCCTATATCAGCGAAGGCAGCGAGGCCCTGGTCGGCTACTCGCCCATCGAACTGCAGCACCCGGACATGGGCTTGCGCAACCTGGTGCACAGCGAAGACCGCGCCGACTATCACCGCGTGCAGGACCAGGCGCTGGCCACCGACCAGGACTGGTCGTGGCAGGGCCGCATCGTCACGCGCCAGGGTGAGCAGCGCTGGGCCGACATCAAGGCCAGTACCCGCAATCTGCGCGACGGCCGCGTGGTGTGGGACGGGGTGGTATGGGACATCAGCCAGAGCAAGCGCGCCGAGCTGGAACTGGCGCGCTCCCAGGAGCAACTGCGCGAACTGTCGGCGCACCTGGAGAGCGTGCGCGAGGAAGAGAAAGCGCGGATCGCCCGCGAGGTGCATGATGAGCTCGGGCAGATGCTGACCGTGCTCAAGCTGGAAACCTCGATGTGCGAGCTGGCCTATGCCGGGCTGGACCCGGGCCTGAACGAGCGCCTGGGCAGCATGAAGCGCCTGATCGCGCAGCTGTTCCAGCTGGTGCGCGACGTCGCCACGGCCTTGCGCCCGCCGATTCTGGATGCCGGCATTGCCTCGGCCATCGAGTGGCAGGCCCGGCGTTTCGAGGCCCGCACGCAGATCCCGTGCCTGGTCGAGGTACCGGACAACCTGCCGCCGCTCAGCGACGCCAAGGCCACCAGCCTGTTCCGCATTCTGCAGGAGGCCCTGACCAACGTCATGCGCCACGCCCACGCGCATACTGTGCAGATCAACCTGGGCCTGGACGGTGCGATGCTGTGCCTGACCATCAGCGACGACGGCGTGGGTTTCGTGCAGAGTGACCAGCGCCCGACCTCGTTCGGCCTGGTGGGCATGCGCGAGCGCGTGCTGATGCTGGGCGGCAGCATGCGCCTGGACAGCGAACCGGGCGAGGGCACCACGTTGAGCGTACGCATCCCCCTGAACAACGACAGGAGCTGACAGTGATTCGAGTATTGGTTGCCGAAGACCACACCATCGTGCGTGAGGGCATCAAGCAGTTGATCGGCCTGGCCAAGGACATGCAGGTGGTGGGCGAGGCCGGCAATGGCGAGCAGTTGCTCGAAGCCTTGCGCCACACCGAATGCGAGGTGGTGTTGCTGGATATCTCGATGCCGGGGGTGAACGGGCTGGAGGCGATACCGCGAATTCGCGCGTTGAGCGCGCCGCCGGCGATCCTGGTGCTGTCGATGCATGACGAAGCGCAGATGGCGGCGCGGGCGCTGAAGATCGGCGCGGCGGGGTACGCGACCAAGGACAGTGATCCGGCGCTGCTGCTGACCGCGATTCGCCGGGTGGCGGGGGGCGGGCGCTACATCGATCCGGACCTGGCCGACCGCATGGTGTTCGAGGTGGGGCTGACGGATTCGCGCCCCCTGCACTCGATGCTGTCGGAGCGCGAGTTCTCGGTGTTCGAACGGTTGGCCCAGGGGGCGAACGTCAACGACATTGCCCAGCAGCTGGCGCTGAGCAACAAGACCATCAGCACCCACAAGGCGCGCCTGATGCAGAAGCTGAATGTGACTTCGCTGGCGGAGCTGGTGAAGTATGCGATGGAGCACAAGCTGGTGTGAGTGTTCCAAAAACGACATCGGGTTGATCCCTTCGCTGGCAAGCCAGCCGCCACAGGTTCGGCGTGTACCGACAAACCTTGTGGGGGCTGGCTTGCCAGCGAAGGGGGCAGCACGGCTATCAACGTGTCTGAAAACGCCACCCTTGTAGGGCAATCCCTACCCGCAAGTTTCCATCCGGCTGATGGCATTCTCTCAGCACCCCCGATTTGCGCCACCTTCTGCCTTCTCTAGTCTTGGGTCACAGCAGTCATCCAACAAGAAGGTGCAGGTATGAGTGAGGTGAATTCGAACGCTGCAACCGGCGAAGTGCTGGTCAGCTTCCGTGGTGTGCAGAAGAGCTACGACGGCGAGTCGCTGATCGTCAAAGACCTGAATCTGGATATTCGCAAAGGCGAGTTCCTGACCCTGCTCGGCCCCTCGGGCTCGGGCAAGACCACCAGCCTGATGATGCTGGCAGGGTTCGAAACCCCTACCGCCGGCGAGATCCTGCTGGACGGGCGTTCGATCAACAACGTGCCGCCGCACAAGCGCGACATCGGCATGGTGTTCCAGAACTATGCGTTGTTCCCGCACATGACCGTGGCCGAGAACCTGGCCTTCCCGCTGAGCGTGCGCAACCTGAGCAAGACCGACATCAGCGAGCGGGTCAAGCGCGTGCTGAACATGGTGCAGCTCGAAACCTTCGCCCAGCGCTACCCCGGCCAGCTTTCCGGCGGCCAGCAGCAGCGTGTTGCGCTGGCTCGCGCCCTGGTGTTCGAACCGCAACTGGTACTGATGGACGAACCCCTCGGCGCCCTCGACAAGCAGCTGCGCGAACACATGCAGATGGAAATCAAGCACCTGCACCAGCGTCTGGGCGTGACCGTGGTCTACGTGACCCACGACCAGGGCGAAGCGCTGACCATGTCCGACCGCGTGGCCGTGTTCCACCAGGGCGAGATCCAGCAGATCGCCGACCCGCGCACCCTGTATGAAGAGCCGAAGAATACCTTCGTGGCCAACTTCATCGGCGAGAACAACCGTATCAACGGGCGCCTGCTCAGCCAGACCGGCGATCGCTGCCTGGTGGCGCTGCCCCGTGGCGAGAAGGTCGAGGCACTGGCCGTCAACGTCGGCCAGCCGGGCGAGCCGGTCACCCTGTCGATCCGTCCGGAGCGCGTGCGCCTGAACGGTCACAGCGAAAGCTGCGTCAACCGCTTCTCTGGGCGGGTGGCCGAATTCATCTACCTGGGCGACCACGTGCGGGTGCGTCTGGAAGTGTGCGGCAAGGCGGACTTCTTCGTGAAGCAACCCATCGCCGAACTCGACCCGGCCCTGGCCGTGGGCGATGTGGTGCCACTGGGCTGGGAGGTCGAGCACGGTCGCGCACTCGATCCTATTCTGGAAGCCCAGTGAGGATCGCCTCACCCATCCCAGCAACGCGGAGAGAACAATAATGAACAAACACTTGAAGCTGACCGCTCTGACCCTGGGCCTGTTCGCAGCAAGCCAGGCCATCGCCGCCGACCTGACCGTGGTCGCATTCGGGGGGGCCAACAAGGCCGCCCAGGTCAAGGCGTTCTACGAGCCGTGGGAAAAGGCCGGCAACGGCAAGATCATCCCCGCCGACTACAACGGTGAAATGGCCAAGGTCAAGGCCATGGTCGACACCAAGAGCGTGAGCTGGAACCTGGTGGAGGTGGAGTCGCCGGAACTGGCCCGCGGTTGTGACGAAGGCATGTTCGAGCAGCTCGACCCGGCCCTGTTCGGCGATGAGTCCGACTATGTGGCCGGCGCCATCCAGCCGTGTGGCGTGGGCTTCTTCGTGTGGTCGACCGTCATGGCCTACAACGCCGACAAACTCAAGACTGCGCCCACCAGCTGGGCGGATTTCTGGGATACCCAGAAATTCCCGGGCAAGCGCGGCCTGCGCAAGGGTGCCAAGTACACCCTGGAATTCGCGCTGATGGCCGACGGTGTGGCACCTAAAGACGTCTACAAGGTGCTGGGCACCAAGGAAGGCCAGGACCGCGCCTTCAAGAAGCTCGACGCCCTCAAGCCAAACATCCAGTGGTGGGAAGCAGGTGCACAGCCGCCGCAGTACCTGGCCTCGGGCGACGTGGTGATGAGCTCGGCCTACAACGGTCGCATCGCTGCGGTGCAGAAGGAAAGCAACCTGAAGGTGGTATGGAACGGCGGTATCTACGACTTCGATGCCTGGGCCATTCCGAAGGGCGCGAAAAACCTCGAGGACGCCAAGAAGTTCATCGCCTTCTCGATCCAGCCCGAGCAGCAGAAGGTGTTCTCCTCGAACATCGCCTACGGTCCGGCCAACAGCAAGGCCGTGGCGTTGCTGACGGACGAGGTCAAGAAGGACATGCCGACCACGCCGGAGAACATCGCCAATCAGGTGCAGATCGACGTGGTGTTCTGGGCTGACAACAGCGAGCAGCTGGAACAACGCTTCAACGCCTGGGCGGCCAAGTAAGCCGTGCCAATGGGGCGTCGGCATCGTGCTGACGCCTCTTGTTTCCAAGATTTTCGGAGTTCGCTATGGCCATCGCAGTGCCCCTGAACGAAGGCGCAGGTTCCAACCTCAAGAAGCGCCTGGCGCGTGCTGAACGCGTCAACCGCTGGAAGGCAAAAGCATTGATCGCACCGCTGGCAGTGTTTCTGCTGCTGGTTTTCATCGTGCCGATCGCCGCGCTGCTGTACAAGAGCGTCGGCAACCCCGAGGTGGTTGGCGGCTTGCCGCGCACCGTCGCCGCGGTGGCTGAATGGGACGGCAAGAGCCTGCCTGGCGAGGACGTGTACAAGGCCCTCAGCGAAGACCTCGCCGAATCGCGCAAGAACCAGACCCTGGGCGATGTTTCCAAGCGTCTGAACATGGAGCTGGCCGGCTACCGCAGCCTGCTGGCCAAGACTGCCAGGGCCCTGCCGTTCAAGACCGAGCCGCAATCCTACAAGGATGCGTTGCAGGAGCTGGACGAGCGTTGGGGCGACCCGGCCTACTGGCAGGCGATCCGCCGCAACACCAGCAGCGTGACGCCGTTCTACCTGCTGGCCTCGGTGGACCACCGTATCGATGACCTGGGCGAGCTGGCGCCGACCACCCCGGACCAGGCCATCTACCTCGACATCTTTGCCCGCACCCTGTGGATGGGCCTGGTGATCACCGTCATCTGCCTGGCGTTGGCGTACCCGCTGGCCTACCTGCTGGCCAACCTGCCGACCCGGCAGAGCAACCTGCTGATGATCCTGGTGTTGCTGCCGTTCTGGACCTCGATCCTGGTGCGGGTGGCGGCGTGGATCGTGCTGCTCCAGTCCGGGGGGCTGATCAACAGCGGCCTGATGGCGCTGGGGCTGATCGACAAGCCGATGGAACTGGTGTTCAACCGTACCGGCGTGTACATCTCGATGGTCCACATTCTGCTGCCGTTCATGATTTTGCCGATCTACAGCGTGATGAAGGGCATTTCCCCGACCTACATGCGTGCGGCGATCTCCCTGGGTTGCCATCCGTTCGCCAGCTTCTGGCGGGTGTACCTGCCGCAGACCTATGCCGGCGTCGGCGCAGGGTGCCTGCTGGTGTTCATCCTGGCGATCGGCTACTACATCACCCCGGCACTGCTGGGCAGCCCGAACGACCAGATGGTCAGCTACTTTGTCGCCTTCTACACCAACACCAGCATCAACTGGGGCATGGCCACCGCACTGGGCGGGTTGCTGTTGCTGGCCACCGTGCTGTTGTACCTGATCTATAGCTGGCTGGTTGGCGCAAGCCGCCTGCGTCTGAGCTGAGGAGCGTTGTCATGCTGAGCCCTTACATGTCGCCCGTCGAACGGGTCTGGTACTACAGTTTGCGCATCCTTTGCGGGCTGGTGCTGCTGTTCCTGGTGTTGCCGGTACTGGTGATCATCCCGTTGTCGTTCAACTCGGGGAGCTTCCTGGTGTATCCGCTGCAAGGCTTCTCGCTGCAGTGGTACCAAGACTTCTTCGGTTCGGCCGAGTGGATGCGCGCCCTCAAGAACAGCATCATCGTGGCCCCGGCGGCGACGCTGCTGGCGATGGTGTTCGGCACCCTGGCCTCGATCGGCCTGACCCGTGGCGACTTTCCCGGCAAATCGCTGGTGATGGCCCTGGTGATCTCGCCGATGGTAGTACCGGTGGTGATCATCGGTGTGGCCAGCTACCTGTTCTTCGCCCCGCTGGGCCTGGGCAACAGCTTCACCTCGCTGATTCTGGTGCATGCGGTGCTGGGTGTACCGTTCGTGATCATCACGGTGTCGGCCACCCTGCAGGGCTTCAACCACAACCTGGTACGGGCTGCGGCCAGCCTGGGCGCCTCGCCGGTCACCACGTTCCGCCGGGTGACCCTGCCGCTGATCGCCCCGGGTGTGATCTCGGGGGCCCTGTTCGCCTTCGCGACATCGTTCGACGAGGTGGTGGTGACGCTGTTCCTTGCCGGGCCGGAGCAGGCCACGCTGCCACGCCAGATGTTCAGCGGTATCCGCGAGAACCTGAGCCCGACCATTGCTGCAGCGGCGACCTTGCTGATCGCGTTCTCGGTGGTGCTGTTGCTGACCCTGGAATGGCTGCGCGGGCGTGGCGAGAAGCTGCGTACCCAACAGCCGGGCTGAAACAGACGACCCTTCGCCGGCAGGGCTGGCTCCTGTAGGAGCCGGCCTTGCCGGCGAAGTGGGCACCACCGATCCTGATCCAGGCTTGATGCCAGTCAGCCCCTGACGGTTTGCCTGAGGTACAATGCGCGCCACCGTGATTCTGCCCAACAGGTGCGCCATGCAGCCCTACGCTATTGCCCCCTCCATCCTCTCAGCCGACTTTGCCCGCCTGGGCGAAGAAGTCGACAAGGTGCTCGAAGCCGGCGCCGACATCGTCCACTTCGACGTGATGGACAACCACTACGTTCCCAACCTGACCATCGGTCCGATGGTGTGCAGCGCCCTGCGCAAGTACGGCGTGACCGCGCCGATCGACGCACACCTGATGGTCACCCCGGTGGACCGCATCATCGGCGACTTCATCGAAGCCGGCGCCACCTACATCACCTTCCACCCCGACGCCACCCTGCACGTCGATCGCTCGCTGCAGCTGATCCGTGACGGCGGCTGCAAGGCGGGCCTTGTGTTCAACCCGGCTGCCTCGCTGGATGCGCTCAAGTACGTGATGGACAAGGTCGACATGATCCTGCTCATGAGCGTCAACCCGGGCTTTGGCGGCCAGAAGTTCATTCCGGCCACCCTCGACAAGCTGCGCGAAGCCCGCGCGCTGATCGATGCCAGCGGGCGTGATATCCGCCTGGAGATCGACGGTGGGGTCAACGTCAACAATATCCGTGAAATCGCCGCTGCTGGCGCCGACACCTTCGTGGCCGGCTCGGCGATCTTCAATGCCCCGGACTACAAAGAGGTGATCGCCAGGATGCACGCCGAACTGGCCCTGGCCCGCCCATGAGCGGCTTCGAGCAGCTGTTCCCCGGGGGCCTGCCCAAGCTGGTGATGTTCGACCTGGATGGCACCCTGATCGATTCGGTGCCGGACCTGGCGGCCGCCGTGGATCACATGCTGCTCGAAATGGGGCGCCAGCCCGCCGGTGTCGCCGCCGTGCGCGAATGGGTCGGTAATGGCGTGCAGGTGCTGGTGCGCCGCGCCCTGGCCGGCAGCATCGAGCATGCCGGGGTGGACGACGATGAGGCCGCGCGCGGGCTCGAGCTGTTCATGCAGGCCTATGCCGACAACCATGAATTGACGGTGGTCTACCCCGGCGTGCGTGACACCCTCAAGTGGCTGCACAAGCAGGGCGTGGAAATGGCCCTGATCACCAACAAGCCGGAGCGCTTCGTCGCCCCCTTGCTGGACCAGATGAAGATCGGGCGATACTTTCGCTGGATCATCGGCGGCGACACCCTGCCGCAGAAGAAACCCGACCCCGCCGCATTGCTGTTCGTGATGCAGATGGCCAACGTGGCGCCGGCCCAGGCGCTGTTCGTGGGCGACTCGCGCAGTGATGTGCTGGCGTCCCGGGCGGCAGGGGTGCAATGCGTGGCGCTCAGCTACGGCTACAACCATGGCCGCCCGATCAGCGAGGAGTCGCCCGCGCTGGTGATCGATGACCTGCGCGCGCTGCTGCCTGGTTGCTTAGATTCGGCCACTGAGCTAATGTCGGACGATCAATCCCCCCCTGATAGAGATTCCATCGTGGTGGCACCCGGCAAACTCTGGATGAAAGTCATCAAGGCCCTGGCCCGTTGGCGTTGGCGCGCCTGACTTTTTTCTGGCCGGCCTGATCCGGCGCGTTTGCCTGTACGACCTATTGCCCCATTGCCACGAGGCTATCATGACCCGCGAAGAATTCCTGCGCCTGGCCGCTGCCGGCTACAACCGCATTCCCCTGGCCTGCGAAACCCTGGCCGACTTCGACACGCCGCTGTCGATCTACCTGAAACTGGCCGACCAGCCCAACTCCTACCTGCTCGAATCGGTGCAGGGCGGCGAGAAGTGGGGGCGTTATTCGATAATCGGCCTGCCATGTCGCACCGTGTTGCGCGTACATGACCATCAGGTGCGCATCACCCATGACGGTGTCGAGATCGAACAGCATGAAGTCGAAGACCCGCTGGCCTTCGTCGAGACGTTCAAGGAACGCTACAACGTACCGACCATCGACGGCCTGCCGCGCTTCAACGGTGGCCTGGTGGGGTATTTCGGCTACGACTGCGTGCGCTATGTAGAGAAGCGCCTGGGCAAGTGCCCTAATCCCGATCCGCTGGGCGTGCCGGACATCCTGCTGATGGTGTCGGACGCCGTGGTGGTGTTCGACAACCTGGCCGGCAAGATGCACGCCATCGTGCTGGCCGACCCCGCCCAGGACAACGCCTACGAAAATGGCCTGGCGCGTCTTGAAGAACTGCTCGAACAACTGCGCCAGCCGATCGCCCCGCGTCGCGGCCTGGCCCTGGGCGGCCCTCTGGCTGCTGAGCCGGAGTTTCGTTCAAGCTTCACCCAGGCCGACTACGAACGCGCCGTCGATACCGTCAAGGAGTACATCCTGGCCGGCGACTGCATGCAGGTGGTGCCCTCGCAGCGCATGTCCATCAACTTCAAGGCCGCGCCCATCGACCTGTACCGCGCGTTGCGCTGCTTCAACCCCACGCCGTACATGTACTTCTTCAACTTCGGCGACTTCCATGTGGTGGGCAGCTCGCCGGAAGTGCTGGTGCGGGTCGAAGACAACCTGGTCACCGTGCGCCCGATCGCCGGCACCCGGCCGCGTGGTGCCAACGAGGAGGCCGACCGAGCGCTGGAGCAGGACCTGCTGTCGGACGCCAAGGAGATCGCCGAGCACCTGATGCTGATCGACCTGGGCCGCAACGACACCGGTCGCGTTTCCGAGACCGGTTCGGTCAAGGTCACCGAGAAGATGGTGATCGAGCGTTACTCCAACGTGATGCACATCGTGTCCAACGTCACCGGCCAGCTCAAGCAGGGCCTGAGCGCGATGGACGCGCTGCGCGCCATTCTGCCCGCCGGTACCCTGTCGGGGGCGCCGAAGATCCGCGCCATGGAAATCATCGACGAGCTGGAGCCGGTCAAGCGTGGCGTGTACGGCGGCGCCGTCGGCTACCTGGCCTGGAACGGCAACATGGACACCGCCATTGCCATCCGCACCGCCGTGATCAAGGACGGTGAGCTGCATGTGCAGGCCGGTGGCGGCATCGTCGCCGACTCGGTGCCGGCGCTGGAGTGGGAAGAAACCATCAACAAGCGTCGGGCGATGTTCCGCGCGGTAGCCTTGGCTGAACAGACACCGCTCAGCTGAGAAGGGCGCCGCTGCGGCGCAACACAGAATTCAGAGTCGCCAGACTCAAGAGGTTGACCCAGATGTTACTGATGATCGACAACTACGACTCCTTCACCTACAACGTCGTGCAGTACTTCGGCGAGCTGGGTGCAGAGGTCAAGGTCATTCGCAATGACGAACTGACCATCGCCCAGATCGAGGCACTGCAACCCGAGCGCATTGTGGTGTCCCCTGGCCCGTGCACCCCGACCGAGGCCGGTGTATCGCTCCAAGCCATCCTGCACTTTGCCGGCAAGCTGCCGATCCTGGGCGTGTGCCTGGGCCACCAGTCCATCGGCCAGGCCTTTGGCGGTGATGTGGTACGGGCGCGCCAGGTGATGCACGGCAAGACCAGCCCCGTGTCGCACATCGACCAGGGTGTGTTCGCAGGCTTGAACAACCCGTTGACGGTGACCCGCTACCATTCCCTGGTGGTCAAGCGCGAAACGCTGCCCGAGTGCCTGGAAGTGACTGCCTGGACCACCCTGGACGACGGCTCGGTCGACGAGATCATGGGCCTGCGTCACAAGACACTGAACATCGAAGGGGTGCAGTTCCACCCCGAGTCGATCCTCACCGAGCAGGGCCACGAGCTGTTCGCCAACTTCCTCAAGCAGACCGGCGGCCGCCGCTAAGGATTTGACACCATGGATATCAAGAGCGCGCTGGGCCGCATCGTCGGTCACCTGGACCTGAGCACCGAGGAAATGCGCGATGTGATGCGCGAGATCATGACTGGCCAGTGCAGCGAGGCGCAGATCGGCGCTTTCATGATGGGCATGCGCATGAAGAGCGAAAGCATCGACGAGATCGTCGGTGCGGTATCGGTGATGCGCGAGCTCGCCGACCAGGTACAACTGCAGACCCTGGACCAGGTGGTCGATGTGGTCGGTACCGGAGGCGACGGCGCCAATATCTTCAACGTTTCCACCGCCTCGGCATTTGTCGTGGCCGCTGCCGGCTGCACCGTGGCCAAGCACGGCAACCGTGCGGTATCGGGCAAGAGCGGCAGCGCCGACCTGCTCGAGGCCGCCGGTATCTACCTGAACCTGACGCCGGTGCAGGTCGCGCGTTGCATCGACAGTGTCGGTATCGGCTTCATGTTCGCCCAGACCCACCACAAGGCGATGAAATATGCCGCCGCCCCGCGTCGTGACCTGGGGCTGCGCACGCTGTTCAACATGCTCGGCCCGCTTACGAATCCGGCCGGGGTCAGGCACCAGGTGGTCGGCGTGTTCACCCAGGCATTGTGCCGGCCGCTGGCCGAGGTGCTGCAACGCCTGGGCAGCAAGCATGTGCTGGTGGTGCACTCCAAGGACGGCCTGGACGAATTCAGCCTGGCCGCACCGACCTTCGTTGCGGAACTGAAGAACGGCGAAATCACCGAGTACTGGGTAGAACCCGAAGACCTGGGCATGAAGAGCCAGAGCCTGCACGGCCTGGCGGTAGACAGCCCGGCCGCGTCGCTGGAGCTGATTCGCGATGCCCTGGGGCGCCGCAAGACCGAAAACGGTCAGAAGGCGGCAGAAATGATCGTGCTCAATGCCGGCGCTGCGCTGTATGCCGCCGACCATGCCATGAGCCTCAAGCAAGGCGTCGAGCTGGCCCACGATGCACTGCACACCGGGCTGGCGCGAGAAAAGCTCGAAGAGCTGGGCGCCTTTACTGCGGTATTCAAGCAGGAGAATGAAGAGTGAGCGTACCGACGGTTCTGGAAAACATCCTGGCGCGCAAGGTTCAGGAAGTGGCCGAGCGCAGTGCCCGCGTCAGCCTGGCTGAACTCGAGCGTCTGGCGGCCGTCGCCGATGCGCCGCGCGGGTTCGCCAATGCGCTGATCGAGCAGGCAAAGCGCAAGCAGCCGGCAGTGATCGCCGAGATCAAGAAGGCATCGCCGAGCAAGGGCGTGATTCGCGAAGACTTCGTGCCGGCCGACATTGCCGTCAGTTATGAAAAGGGCGGGGCCACCTGCCTGTCGGTGCTTACCGATATCGATTACTTCCAGGGCGCCGATGCATACCTGCAGCAGGCGCGCGCCGCGTGCACGTTGCCGGTGATCCGCAAGGACTTCATGATCGATCCTTATCAGATCGTCGAGGCCCGTGCGCTGGGTGCCGATTGCGTGCTGCTGATCGTCTCGGCGCTGGATGACGTGAAGATGGCCGAGCTGGCGGCCACGGCGAAGAGCGTAGGGCTGGATGTATTGGTCGAAGTGCACGACGGCGACGAGCTGGAGCGTGCGCTGAAAACCCTGGATACACCGCTGGTGGGCGTGAACAACCGCAACCTGCACACCTTCGAGGTGAGCCTGGAAACCACCCTCGACCTGCTGCCGCGCATCCCGCGTGATCGCCTGGCAATCACCGAAAGTGGCATTTTCAATCGGGCAGACGTCGAGCTGATGGAGATCAACGAGGTCTACTCGTTCCTGGTGGGCGAAGCGTTCATGCGTGCCGAGCACCCGGGGCTGGAACTGCAGCGCCTGTTCTTCCCCGAGCGCGTGGTGCACAACTCGGCGCAAGGCCTGGACTGATCCACACTGAAGCCGGCATTGCCGGCTTTTTTGTATCGACAAGGTGGGTGTGATGACTGATCAAGCTGTTGCGGTGACGGTGGAGGCGGGCCTGCAGGCCGAGCAGGACCTGCTGGCGGCTGTGTGCAAGGGCGAAAAGCAACATGGCCTGCTGTTCTGGCAGCCGACGGACCGCGCGCTGGTGATGCCGCGGCGCATGAGCCGGCTGGAAGGTTTCGAGGCCGCCTGCACCGAATTGGCCGTTGCCGGCTGGCCGGTGCTGCTGCGCGAGACCGGCGGTGAGCCAGTGCCGCAGTCGGCTGCGACAATCAATATCGCGTTGGTGTATGTGGCGCCGCGCAGCGAGGGTGATCACGGTCGTATCGAGAAGGCCTACGAGCGGCTGTGCCTGCCGCTTTGCGAGGTGCTGCGCGAATGGGGCGGGCTGGCGTCGGTGGGGGAGATCGAGGGGGCGTTCTGCGATGGGCGCTACAACGTCAACCTCAATGGTCGCAAGCTGGTCGGCACGGCGCAGCGCTGGCGTCAGGGCCTGGGCGGCAAGCGCCCGGTGGTGCTGGTGCATGGCGCCTTGCTGCTGGACAACGAGCGCGAGTCGATGGTGGCGGCAGTCAATCGCTTCAATGAATGTTGCGAGCTTGAGCAGCGCTGCCGCGCCGACAGTCATATCGCCCTGCATGAAGTGGTGCCCCAGGCACCGCTGCTGGCGCGCCTGGAACAGGCCTACTCGCAGGTGATCGCGGCGATCGAGCGCGATTAACGGGTGCCGAAGACCACCATGGTCTTGCCTTTGACATGCACCAGGTTACGTTCTTCGAGGTCCTTTAGCACGCGGCCGACCATCTCTCGCGAGCAGCCGACGATGCGGCCGATTTCCTGGCGGGTGATCTTGATCTGCATGCCGTCGGGGTGGGTCATGGCATCGGGCTGCTTGCACAGCTCCAGCAGGCAGCGGGCCACCCGACCGGTCACGTCGAAAAACGCCAGGTCGCCCACCTTCTGCGTGGTGTTGCGCAGGCGCTGGGCCATCTGGCTGCCCAGGGCGTAAAGGATGTCCTGGTCCTGGCGGGCCAGTTCACGGAATTTCTCGTAGCTGATTTCAGCCACTTCGCATTCGGTCTTGGCGCGTACCCAGGCGCTGCGCTGGTGTTCCTTGCCGATGGGTTCGAACAGGCCCAGCTCACCGAAAAAATCGCCACTGTTGAGGTAGGCGATGATCATCTCGCGGCCTTCCTCGTCCTCGATCAGGATGGTCACCGAGCCCTTGACGATGAACGACAGGGTATCGGCCCGATCACCAGCGCAGATGATGTTGTTCTTGGCTGCAAAGCGGCGACGCTGGCAGTGGGCGAGCAACTTGTCGATGTTCTTGATCTTGGCTGGAAGGGTTGTTGCAACCATGGCTGAATCCTGGAAAGACGCGACGCGTGGGCATTCTTGTCGACCGCTGGGCGCGGGTGCCAGCAGTTTGGCGCCAGCTTATCAGACGCCTGTAGGTGTATCGGCATATTTACTCGAACGCTTAGCCTTTTCGCACGTGCGCGCAAGGTCTAAGCTGACAGCCTTTTTTCAAAGCAAGGGAATCCGGGTGATGAAGGCGCGTATCCAGTGGGCAGGCGAAGCCATGTTTCTTGGCGAATCGGGCAGTGGCCATGTAGTGGTCATGGATGGTCCACCCGAGAGTGGTGGGCGCAACCTGGGCGTGCGGCCGATGGAGATGCTCCTGCTGGGCCTGGGTGGCTGCAGCAATTTCGACGTGGTGAGCATTCTGAAGAAATCGCGCCAGGCGGTAGAGAGCTGCGAGGCGTTTCTCGAGGCCGAGCGGGCCGACGAGGACCCCAAGGTGTTCACAAAGATTCATCTGCGCTTTGTGGTCAAGGGCCGCGGCCTGAAGGAGGCCCAGGTCAAGCGCGCGGTGGAGTTGTCGGCCGAGAAGTACTGCTCGGCATCGATCATGCTGGGGCGCGCCGGGGTCGAGATCACCCACGCCTACGAGATTGTCGAGCTGGGTTGATCGTTGCGTGGCCATTCGCCGGTAACGCCGGCTCCTACAGGCGGATGCCGCGTCCCTTATAGGAGCCAGCCTTGCTGGCGAAGCGCTCCAGCGCAAACAGCAGCATCAGCCCCGGTACCAGCGCCAGCAACCACCAGTGCAGGTTCAGCACCAGCAGCCCGAGCACTTCGCTTGTGCTCCAGGTATTGCCGAACGCGGTGGAGAACAGCTCGCACAGCAGCCAGGCACTGACGGCCGCAATGCCAGCAAACACGCCGCCCAATACGCGGCGCCGGCGGATGATACTGCCCAGCAACACGAACAGCAGCATTCCGGGTACACAGAACAGCGCCAGATCCAGCGCGCTGTTGTCGGAATCGCCGAGATAGGGCAGCGACATGCTGAAGGGCGTTTCGCGCAGGCTTGCGGTCATCGCCAAGATGAACAGGTAGCCCACCAGCACCAACCCCATGCTTTGCAGCGCTCGAATCAGCAGCAGGCGCACCCTCATCGACGAAGCCCCGGCAACAGGTCGAGCAGGCCGTTCGGCAGCAGTGCGCGAAGGTTTGTACTCAGGCGTTCGCGATGCTTCTGGTAGAGCAGGCCAAGGCCGATGACCCCCAGGCCGATCATGCTCAGCACTACCGGGAACAGCAGCGAGTCGGCGAATACGTCATACGACAGGTAGCCAAGGTAGGCCGAAACGCCCATGGCCCCGAACACCATGAACAATGGCCGGCGCAGCAGCACGGCGACCGCCATCAGCCCCAGGTTGATCAGGCAGTACAGCGCCTTGCCGACCTCGCTGTCACTGTCCATCGAGGTCAGCCCGCCCCAGAAGGCCAGCAGCCCGGCCAGATAACCCCAGAACACATAGTCCTCGCGGGTTCGGCCATCGATGCCGAGGAACACCAGCAACAGGCCGAGGCCGAACCAAAGCGAAACCTTCTGGCGTTGCGCCCAGTTGAACGGCTCGCCGTAGATCCACTCGGTCAGGTCCATCGACATGAACCACAGCGCCACGGCGATGGGCATCACGATGAACGGGAAGGGGATCAGGCGCAGCATCAGCAGGCCGGCGATCACGGTGGCCGCTTCCATCAGCAGCCAGCCGCCCTGCACGTAGGTGTAGTAGCTGTGGTAGTGAGTCTGGGTATCGTCCAGGGGCCAGAAGCCGGTAAGGCGCTCGAGGGCGAACACCGCCAGCGGTACGATGCTGACCGCCACCGCTGCCAGCAGACCGGCAGGAATACGCTGGCCGCGGCGCTGAAGTGCCAGGCCACCGCCAGTCAACACGGCCATGTAGGCCAACGCGATCAGCAACAGTGCGCTGTCGCCGATGCGCATCCAGGCCTCGCTCAGCAGCCAGCCCATGGCCCCCATGATCAGCAGGGCGCCGAAGTAGAACGCGACATGGGCCAGCTGGAAACTGGGCCGTTGTGCGGGCTGGCGCTTGAGGAATTCAAGCAGGGCCTTGTCCTGGCCCGGGTTCAGTACGCCGGCATCGACGGCGCGGGCCAGGTCCCTGGCATCGAAGTGTTCCATCAGATTCGATAGGTGCTCTTGGTCATGACCTTGGCCATCAGACTCATGCCGAACTTGACCGGTGCGGGGAAGCGAAAGCCGCCGGCATCCAGTGCCGACTCGGCGTGCTGCTCTTCATCAACGCGCATCTGTTCGAGGATTGCGCGGGACTTTTCGTCCTCGGCCGGGATCTGTTCCAGGTGCTCGTCCAGGTGCTTGCACACCTGGTGCTCGGTGGCCGCGACGAAACCGAGGCTGACCTTGTCGCTGATCAGGCCGGCGACAGCGCCGATGCCGAACGACATGCCATAGAACAGCGGGTTGAGAACGCTCGGGTGGCTGCCCAGTTGGCGGATGCGTTGCTCGCACCAGGCCAGGTGGTCGATTTCTTCCTCGGCGGCATGTTCCATCGCCTTGCGTACCTGCGGCAGCTTGGCAGTCAGGGCCTGGCCCTGGTACAGCGCCTGGGCACAGACTTCACCGGTGTGGTTGATGCGCATCAGGCCGGCGACGTGGCGGGTCTGGTCGTCGCTCAGGTCGGCGTCTGGCTGGATGATCGCAGGCGACGGGCGGGACGGTTGGCCGCTGAAGGGGAGCAAGGTGCGCATGGCGGTATCGGCCTGCAGCAACAAGCGGTCGAGCGGCGAATAGTGACGTTCGGTAGCCATCGGGCACCTCCGCAAGAATGTGCCCGACAGTCTAACCCAATCCAGATGACAGGGCTTGCGTTGGATCAGCCCGGCGGCCAGGTCATCTGGCGCTGGCCGAGCACGTGCATGTGGATGTGGTAGACGGTCTGTCCACCCTGCTCGTTGCAGTTCATCACCACGCGGAAACCTTCCTCGCAACCCAGTTCCTTGGCCAGTCGCTGGGCGGTGAACAGGATATGACCGGCCAGACCTTTGTCTTCTTCGGTGAGGTCGTTGAGGGTGCGGATCGGCTTTTTCGGGATGACCAGAAAGTGCACCGGCGCCTGGGGGGCGATATCGTGGAAGGCCAGAACCTGGTCGTCCTCGTAGATGATCCTGGCCGGAATCTCCCGGTTGATGATCTTGGTGAACAGAGTTTCCACAACGCTTGCTCCATGGTGGGGTTCGGGCTTGAGTGTACTCAGGCGCCGCTTGCTCGCCCAGTGCCGATTCGCTTCAGCGTGGGCAGTAGGCCCGGTTGATTGCACCGGCCAGCTTGCGCGCAAGCCAGCGCGACAGCCAACGCGGGCTGGCGGCCAGCCAGCGGTTGCGCCGACCGGGGATGATCAGTGCGCGGTTCTTTTCCAGTGCGCGCACGGTGTACAGGGCCACTTCCTCGGGGCTCATGCAGCGGTTGCCGTTGTCCAGCCGGGGGATGCGCCGCAGCGGCGATCGAACCGGGCCGGGGCATAACACCGAAACCTTGATGCCGGTCTGCTTGAGTTCCTCGCGCAGGCCTTCGGAAAAATGCAGCACATAAGCCTTGCTCGCCGCATAGGTGGTCATCCAGGGGCCGGGAGCGAAGGCGGCCAGCGACGCGACATTGAGGATCTGCCCGCCACCCTGCACCGCCATCGCGTTGCCCAGCGCATGGCACAGGCGGGTGAGGGCGAGGATGTTGACCTCGATGATGTCCTGCTCGTCGCCCCATTCCTGGGCCAGGAAGTGCCCGTAGGTGCGGATGCCGGCGCAGTTGACCAGCAGGTCGATCTGTCTGTCGCCTTCCTCGAGCTCCAGCAGAAAGCCGGACAGGCGCAATGGCTCGCCCAGGTCGCAGGCGCGCAGTAGCACTTCCACGCCGAAGCGCTGGGTCAGTTCCAGGGCGATGCTTTCCAGCAGGTCGCGCTGCCGGGCCACCAGTATCAGGTTGCGCCCCCGGCGCGCGAGGGCCTCGGCCAATGCCAGGCCCAGGCCACTGGAGGCGCCGGTGATCATGGCGTAACGGGTCATGCAGTTCTCCAATCGGCAGGGGGCGGTGCGGCTGGCGCCTAGTTTACAGACTGGAGCGGGTAAAGGCTGCGGTCAGCCGTTGAGGGCAGTCATGTAGATACCCCACGCCATGAACGGTATCCACAGCGAGGCCACCACGATAACCGCCTTGGTGTTGGGGGGCGGTGGCGGCCCGTAACGATTGCTGGCGGGGTTGCCGGGAATCAACAGCAGGGCCAGGAAAACCAGGTTGCCGATGTAGTAGGGGATCAGGGTCAACAGGCTGTACCAGCCATTGAAGCCCAGGTCGTTCATGCGCCGGGCGATGAACACCAGGCTGAAGATCTTGGCGGCCAGCAACATCGGCACGATGGCGGCGGCCAGGTCTTTGGAGAGCGAGGACATCAGTGCAACCAGCAGCACTGTCCCGAACACTGCGCCAATCAGCACCAGGCTCCAGGCCAGTAGCCGCACCCTGCCAATGCGGCCGCGCACGCTCATGACCCTGAGCTTTTCGTTGTTCAGTTGAAGGGGGTTGATGTAGGTGTCGCGCATCGGGCTTCCTTTGCCGTTGAGAGTGGTTCAGCCAGGCCGGTGCTGGCCCAGCTGGATCGCCGCGGCCTGGGCCTGGCGGTATTCGTGGTCGAGTCGAGCGATCAGTTGATCAACCGTGCCCAGGCTGTCGATGGCGCCGACGCCCTGGCCGGCGGACCATACGGTCTTCCAGGCCTTGGCCTCGTCATCCAGTGGCTTGAGCCGGCTTTCGCCCGACTTGCCCAGAGCGTTGAGGTCGAACCCGGCGTTTTCCAGGCTCTGGCGCATGAAGCTGGCCGGCACCCCGGACACTGCGGCGGTGTGGATGATATCGGCTGCCTTGGCATCCAGCAGCATTTGTTTGTAGGCGTCAGGCGCCTGGCTTTCGGTACTGCCAATGAAGTGGGTGCCCATGTACGCGAGATCCGCGCCCAGCAGTTGCGCGGCCAGAACTTCGTGACCGCTGTTCAGGCAGCCTGCCAGCAGCAGCGTCTTGTCGAAGAACTGGCGAATTTCGGCAATCAGGGCAAAAGGACTCCACGTACCGGCGTGACCACCGGCTCCCGCCGCCACGGCGATCAGGCCGTCTACGCCGGCCTCGGCGGCTTTCTCGGCATGGCGCCGGGTGGTCACGTCATGGAACACCAGGCCGCCATAGCCGTGGACGGCATCGACCACTTCCTTTACCGCACCCAGGCTGGTGATGACGATGGGCACGCGGTGCTCGATGCAGATCGCAAGATCGGCCTGCAGGCGCGGGTTGCTGGGGTGCACGATGAGGTTCACCGCATAGGGCGCGGGGTTGTCGAGCCCGGCCAGGCCCGCCTCTATCTGCTCCAGCCAGGCCCTGAAGCCGGCACTGTCACGCTGGTTGAGCGCCGGGAAGCTGCCCACCACGCCATTGCTGCAGCAGGCCAGGACCAGCTGTGGATTGGAAATCAGGAACATCGGCGCTACCACTACGGGCAGGCGCAGGTGTTGTTCAAGCAGGGCGGGCAATGACATGGCGGGCTCTCGGAGTGGAGGATCAGAACGGTTTGACCACGACCAGGATGACGATGAGCAACAGGATGACCACAGGCACTTCATTGAACCAGCGGAAGTACACATGGCTGCGGGTGTTTTCGCCGCGCGCGAAGCGCTTCACGTTGGCGCCGCACATGTGATGGTAGCCGGTCAGCAGAATGATCAGGGTCAGCTTGGCGTGCATCCAGCCCTGTTTGAGGAAGTCGGGGTTGAGGCTGAGCAGCCAGATGCCGAACACGAAAGTCGCGATCATTGCCGGGCCCATGATGCCGCGGTACAGCTTGCGCTCCATGGTGACGAAGCGTTCCTGGCTGATGGTGTCCTGGCTCTGGGCGTGATAGACGAACAGGCGAGGGAGGTAGAACAGGCCGGCAAACCAGCAGACGACACTGACGATGTGCAGGGCTTTGATCCAGAGAAACAGCATTTTTAGGTAGTCCTTCAGGTTCACGGTCGTCAGATAGTAGTGGCTTGTGTGTGCAGGCGTCACCCGAACGGTTGTTACCAAGGCTGTGGGCCCATATTATCCGTGGTTTTCCAGTCGGTTCGTTGAAAGGGGCAGGTATATGGTCAAGGTCGGTATCGTCGGCGGCACGGGTTACACCGGTGTCGAGCTGCTGCGTCTGTTGGCACAGCATCCACAGGCTGAAGTGGCAGTCATCACCTCGCGTTCCGAAGCGGGCCTGCCGGTGGCCGAGATGTACCCGAACCTGCGTGGCCACTACGACAACCTGGCTTTCAGCGTGCCGGACACCAAGACCCTGGCGGCCTGTGACGTGGTGTTCTTCGCCACGCCGCACGGCGTGGCCCATGCACTGGCCGGCGAGTTGCTGGCAGCCGGCACCAAGGTCATCGACCTGTCGGCCGACTTCCGACTGCAGGACGCCGATGAGTGGGCGCAGTGGTACGGCCAGCCCCACGGCGCGCCAGAGCTGCTCAAGGATGCGGTGTATGGCCTGCCGGAGGTGAACCGCGAGCAGATCCGCAGCGCCCGCCTGATCGCCGTGCCGGGTTGCTACCCCACCGCGACCCAGCTGGGGTTCCTGCCGTTGCTGGAAGCGGGCATTGCTGATGCCTCGCGCCTGATTGCCGACTGCAAGTCTGGGGTCAGTGGTGCGGGCCGCGGTGCCAGCGTTGGCTCGCTGTTCTGTGAAGCCGGTGAAAGCATGAAGGCCTACGCGGTGAAAGGCCACCGTCATCTGCCCGAGATCCGTCAGGGCCTGCGCCGGGCAGCCGGTGGTGATGTCGGCCTGACGTTCGTGCCTCACCTGACGCCGATGATCCGCGGTATTCATTCGACCTTGTATGCCACCGTCGCCGACACCTCGGTCGACCTGCAGGCGCTGTTCGAAAAACGCTACGCCAATGAGCCGTTCGTCGACGTGATGCCAGCCGGCAGCCACCCGGAAACCCGCAGCGTGCGCGGGGCCAACGTATGCCGCATTGCCGTGCATCGCCCGCAAGGGGGTGATCTGGTGGTGGTGTTGTCGGTAATCGACAACCTCGTGAAGGGGGCCTCGGGCCAGGCGGTACAGAACCTGAACATTCTGTTCGGTCTGGACGAGCGTATGGGCCTGTCCCACGCCGGGCTGCTGCCTTAAGGCGCAACCGGCAGACTGCAAGCGGGCATAGGGCGGCATTTGCCGCTTGTCGCTTGCGGCCTGCCGCTGCTTCTATTGTTGACCGATTTTCTCGGAGAAGCGGATAATGCGCGTCATCACGCATTAAGGCGGCAACAGCGCCGGGAGAAAGTCAGCATGAGCGTCGAATCCTTCACCCCCACGATTTTGCAATTCACGCAGGGTGCCGCGCACAAGGTGAAGACCCTGGTCGATGAAGAGGGCAATGATCGCCTCAAATTGCGCGTGTTCGTGACCGGTGGCGGTTGCTCGGGCTTCCAGTACGGCTTCACCTTCGACGAAGATGTGGCTGAAGACGACACCATCGTCGAGCGCGAGGGTGTTGCCCTGGTGGTCGACCCGATGAGCTTCCAGTACCTGGCGGGCGCGGAAGTGGACTACCAGGAAGGTCTGGAAGGTTCGCGTTTCGTCATCAAGAACCCGAACGCCACCACCACCTGCGGTTGCGGCTCTTCGTTCTCGATCTGAGTTACAGGCAGTACTGCTGACGCCGCGCCTCTGCGCGGCGTTTTGCTGTGTGCGTTCAGGCGGGGTAGATCGCGCCCAGAACGCGCAGGCCCTTGGCGCCAGTGACACTGGGGCGGTTGGCGGCGATGCCCTCCAGGCAGCAGTGTGCCAGCCAGGCGAAGGCCATGGCTTCCACCCAGTCTGGATCGACGCCGTTGATGGCAGTGCTGCTGACCCGGGCGTTGGGCAGCAGGCAGGCCAGACGCTTCATCAGTGTGCCGTTGTGGGCGCCGCCGCCACAGACCAGCAGCGCCTGGGTGGCTGTCTGCGCCGCCTGCAGCGAGCTGACGATGCTGTGGGCGGTAAGTTCGAGCAGGGTGGCCTGCACGTCGGCATCGCTGCCGGGGGGCTGGCCGGCCAGGTGCTTGCGCAGCCATGTCAGGTTGAACACCTCGCGGCCGGTACTCTTGGGACCGGTGCCGGCAAAGAACGGATCGCTGAGCAGGCTGGCGAGCAGCCCGGGGATGACGTGGCCTGTGGCCGCCCAGGCGCCGTCGGCATCATAGCCGTGACCTTGTTTCTCGTTGATCCAGGCATCCAGCAGTACGTTGCCCGGGCCACAGTCGAAGCCGCTGACCGGCTTGCCGGTCTCGATCAGGCTCAGGTTGCTGAAGCCGCCGACGTTGAGTACTGCCAGGCGCTCGCCCTGATTGTCGAACAGCGCTTCGTGAAAGGCCGGCACCAAGGGGGCCCCCTGGCCGCCGGCAGCCACGTCGCGGCGGCGAAAATCGCTGACCACTGTAATCCCGGTCAGCTCTGCCAGCAGCGCCGGGTTTCCGATCTGCACGGTGAAGCCCTGGGCAGGCTCGTGGCGAATGGTCTGTCCGTGGCTGCCAATAGCGCGGATATCTGCAGGCTGCAGGTGCTGTTCGGCCAGCAATTGCTGAATGCCCTCGGCGGCCAGTCTCACCCAGGCAGCCTCGGCCAGGGCGGCGCGGGCAATTTCGTCGGGGCCGCTGGCGCACAGCGCGAGCAAGTCGTCGCGCAGCGCCTGGGGCATCGGAATGTAATGGGTGGCGAGCAGCGTGAGACGCTGCTCCTGTCTGATCAAGGCGATGTCCAGGCCATCGAGGCTGGTGCCGGACATCACTCCCAGATACAGAGCCATGGCTTAGCGCTTGGCCGAGGCCAGCATGGTGGCCTTCTCTTGTTCCATGCGCGCCATCAGCGGCTGGCTTTGCTGCAGGAAGCGCTGGCGTTCAGCTTTGGCGATCGGATCGGCCATTGGCAGCTTCTGTCCGAGCGGGTCGACGTGCACGCCATTGACCTGGAACTCGTAGTGCAGGTGCGGCCCGGTGGACAGCCCCGTGGTGCCGATGTAGCCGATCACCTGGCCCTGCTTGACCGTGCCGCCGGTCTTGATGCCCTTGGCAAAGCCCTGCATGTGCCCGTACAGGGTCTGGTAGGTATTGCCGTGCTTGATGATCACGGTGTTGCCGTAGCCTCCACGACGACCGGCCAGCAGTACCTTGCCGTCACCGGCGGCCTTGATCGGCGTGCCGCGCGGCGCTGCATAGTCGACGCCCTTGTGGGCGCGGATCTTGTTCAGGATAGGGTGCTTGCGACCTGCCGAGAAGCGCGAGCTGATGCGGGCGAAGTCCACCGGGGTACGAATGAACGCCTTGCGCATGCTATTGCCGTCGGCGGTGTAGTAGCTGGTGTTGCCCTGCTTGTTGGTATAGCGCACCGCAGTGAAGCTCTTGCCGCGGTTGGTGAAGCGTGCCGACAGGATGTTGCCGTTGCCGACCACCTTGCCATTGACCACTTTCTGTTCGTAGATCACGTCGAATTCGTCACCCTGGCGGATGTCCTGGGCGAAGTCGATGTCGTAGCCGAAGATGCGGGCCATGTCCATGGTCAGCGAATGGTTCAGGCCGGCACGCTGCGCGGAAGCCGACAGCGAACTCTTGATGACGCCGTGCACGTAGGCCGAGCGAACCACTGGCTTGGTGATTTCACGGTTGAAGGCATAGCCCTTGTCGCCCTTGGTCAGGCGGATGGTCTCGAGATCGCTGACCTTGCTGTGCAGGCTGGCCAGTTGGCCGTCCTTGTCCAGTTCGATTTCCAGTACCTGGCCATGCTTGAGCTGGCTGAATTGCTTGGCCTGCTTGTTGCTGGCAAGCACCTCGTGCACCACATTGGCCGGCAGGCCGACCTTGGCGAACAGTGTCGACAGGGTGTCGCCACGGGCCACGGTGACTTCGCGGTGGCTTGGATCCTTGGCGGGTTCGGCAGTTGGGGTGGGTTCGGTCTTGGCGGTTTCTTCGGTGGGCGCGGGGGCAGTGTCAATCTGGGCGAACGGCGAGGCGGTGGTTTCTTCGCGGACGTCGGCCTGGGTGGTTTCCTGTTGCTTCAGCTGCTCGGCAGGGGATTCCAGCTCGAGGTTAAGGGTGGTTTTCTTGGCTTCGACCTCGCTGGAGGGGAACACCAGCAAGGCCAGGCTGAGCAGGGCGGCGATACCGCTGGCGGCCAACAGGTGGCTCTTCGGATAAAGCGGAGGCGCTTTAGTCGGTTCGTTGGTCATAGGTAGATTGACTTTGAAAAAGATGGATTGGAAAAGATGAATGACATGATGAAGATGAAATAACTGTATAAAATATAACCAAATCCCCTTCAGCGCAAGCGCGCAGACGTCATCAGTCGGGTGTGCGGTCACATCCGGGGCAAAAACTTGTATTTGATGGCTGATCTTGTATGGTTGGGGCCCTTTGAATCTGAGCCTTGCGGGTCTGTTATGAAGTCGGTTGAAGAGCAGCTAGCGCTGATCAAGCGTGGTGCGGAAGAGGTACTGGTCGAGGCCGAACTGGTCGAGAAGCTCAAGCGCGGGCAACCGCTGCGGATCAAGGCGGGTTTCGACCCGACTGCGCCGGATCTGCACCTGGGGCACACCGTCCTTATTAACAAGCTGCGCCAGTTCCAGGAACTGGGGCATCAGGTGATCTTCCTGATCGGCGACTTCACCGGCATGATCGGTGACCCGAGCGGCAAGAGCGCCACACGCCCGCCGCTGACCCGCGAGCAGGTGCTGGAGAACGCCGAGACCTACAAGCAGCAGGTGTTCAAGATTCTTGACCCGGCCAAGACCGAGGTTGCGTTCAACTCTACCTGGATGGACGCGCTGACCCCGGCCGACTTCATTCGCCTGGCTTCACAGTACACCGTGGCGCGCATGCTCGAGCGCGACGACTTCGACAAGCGCTATACCAGCAACCAGCCGATCGCGATTCACGAGTTCCTCTACCCGCTTGTGCAGGGCTATGACTCGGTGGCGCTGAAGGCCGATGTCGAGCTGGGCGGTACCGACCAGAAGTTCAACCTGCTGATGGGGCGCGAGCTGCAGCGTGGCTACGGCCAGGAGGCGCAGAACATCGTCACCATGCCATTGCTCGAAGGGCTGGATGGCGTGAAGAAGATGTCCAAGTCGCTGGGTAACTATGTAGGTATCCAGGAAGCACCAGGGGTGATGTACAGCAAGCTGGTGTCGATCCCTGATACGTTGATGTGGCGTTACTTCGAGCTGCTGAGCTTTCGCTCCATGGAAGAGATTGATGGGTTCCGTGCTGAAGTGGCTGCTGGTGCCAACCCGCGGGATATCAAGATCAAGCTGGCTGAAGAGATCGTGGCCCGCTTCCATGGTGAGGAAGCTGCGGCCAATGCCCACCGCGCAGCGGGTAATCGCATGAAGGATGGCGAGCTGCCGGAGGACCTGCCGCAGATCGACGTGCTGGCTGCCGAGGCCATGCCGATTTCTGCTGTGCTGAACAAGGCGGGCCTGGTCAAGAACTCGGCGGCAGCCCGTGATCTGCTGGCGGCAGGAAGCGTGAAGGTCGATGGTGAGGTCGTTGATCGTGGCTTCGTCTTCGAGCTGGGCTCCACCCATGTGTGTCAGGCGGGCAAGAAGGCGTTTGCACGTATCAGTCTGAAGGCTGAATAAAGAGAGGGCGGCGTAAGCCGCCCTTTCTATATAGAGAAGGGCTGGTTTGCTTTGTTTTGCGAAAGTTTCAAATTAGCCCTTGACGCACGATTTAATCTCTCTATAATTCGCCCCACTTCCGGCGCAGTCGGAACGAAAAACTCCTTGAATATCAATGAGTTGGACGTTTCAGGTCAGGCTGGAGGTGCTTCGATCGAAAGATCGGCAGCGGTGAAAAAGGTGGTTGACAGCAGGTTGTAACGCTGTAGAATTCGCCTCCCGCTACGAGAGATCGAAGCGAGTCAAGTGTTTGAAGTGAAACGAAAAACTTCAAAATAAACGCTTGACAGACTCT